>NZ_LUUG01000058.1 GCF_001644035.1 Methylomonas methanica | reverse complement strand
GAGTGGGCATCCCGTTTTTTGAGTAGCGGAAGCGAAGCAAAAATGCCCCGTATAACAAAACAAATAATCGAATGACATTAACAAAATTTTCTGGGGTTCCGGCTTACTGTTGTAAGGCATAAAAGATTCATACTAGACAAATACGCCTCGAACTCAACCTAGTGCTTGTCGCTGCGACTAGTGATAGCTAGATAGAGATAGTAAACCGTATTTCTACCGTCACTCGTGACCGGCAAAAGCCCGGTGCAAACACGCACTGAAATAACAAAAAAAATGAATGTGTAAATAGGCTCAGATGTATCGATAAAAACTTGCATCGAATAACACATCAACCACAAAACGACATCAGCAAGCCACCCGGCTGCGGCTAATAACGCACATTTCGCATAGCTCAATAACCAGTAACCTTCACCATAAGTGACACGGCCGCCAAACGGGAACAACCGGAATGCGAAATTGCAACCAACAGACGATACTGGAATGCGCAGAATTGTCGGCCCTCTCCCTAACGCAAATTCGTCGCTACCGACACCGCATAAATATGCAGCATAGTAATGCCCGGCTTCATGGCATACAGTAAACGCCATTGGCAAGATAACAAGAATTGCCACTAATTCACTATTGGTAAGTGTTTGGAAATATGAACCCATGAATAATAGATATTCAGTCACGGTCGCCTCGAATTAGTCCGATCACTTAACAATCCTAAGCCCATGCTTTTCAGGCTCCTGAATAACCGGCTGTTCTGGCTTTATTTCCAAGTGAGCAGGCCTGGGCTGATCAATATCAATGCCATATTTAAGGAGCGCCTCGCG
Organism: Methylomonas methanica; assembly: GCF_001644035.1. Classification (GTDB taxonomy): domain Bacteria; phylum Pseudomonadota; class Gammaproteobacteria; order Methylococcales; family Methylomonadaceae; genus Methylomonas; species Methylomonas methanica_A. Next base: position 2,650 of record NZ_LUUG01000058.1, on the reverse strand, counting down.
GTGCTTCTTAAGGGTTTTGGCTGAATACAGCGTAGGAATATCCTGATCATAAAACCAAAACGATGCCGTAACCCTTACCGAATGCGGCTCATGCGCCAAAATAGCCCTTAGAATCGACCGTGGATGTTCCGGCGGATAAACCGGGTCAGGCCCAGTCACCCAATACTGCACCGGGATCAGTTCGAACTTAAAAGCCCGCGCATGCTTCCAAAGAAAATAAAAATCCCTCGCCTCTTTCTCAGTAGCAAATTCCGCCGCCCGCGCCCGACCGCAAACACGACGTTTAGCGGAAAGATACTGGCCGTACTCGTATTGAAAATGCCAAGGCCAGGTATCGTCATTAGCGGGATCGTAAACGCCTATCAAATAGCTAAGCTTCAGAATGTCCATACACGCATATCGCACCGATACCAATGAAAATGCTCAACTCAATCAGTGACCTCATATTTTTGCTCAATTGATCCCATAGACCAAGTACGGAAACACCCGTAAAGGCCGGCCAGGCAAACGCTAGAACAAATAAACACGCAACCAATAATTCCAAGCACTTTGCGTTAGAAATAGAAGACATATGCACACCATTATTTTACTGAATTAAAGCCTCGATCTTAGCCAGCACTTCGGCTAACACCACGTCGCCCACCTTAGACGCCTTTTCGGCCTGACGCGCGGCCCAATCCAGACTTCGAACCTGATCCGCCAACACCACGCCAGTTACGCGGCCCCCGACCGGCAAAGCGACCTCGAACGGATAGCCCTTAACCTGGCTTGTCACCGGACAAATCAACGCCAGCCCCGCCTTGGCGTTATAAGTACGTGGCGTAATAACCAGGCCGGGGCGACGCCCCGCCTGCTCATGCCCCGCTTGCGGATCGAACGCGATCCAAACCAAGTCGCCGCGCTCAGGTACATACGACACAGCCACTAGTAATCCCCCTCGCGTCCCACGTCCGGTCCCCACTCGATACACTCATGCCGGTTCTCGTCAGTAATGCCCGCTACCAAATCCTCCAGCTTAAAAACAGGCTTAGCAGTGGTTGGCACAATACGAAACCCGCCGTTGTCAGCAGTAAGCTCGACCGGCGAGCCAACCTCCAGCTTTAACCGTGCAAGCATCGCCGCCGGCAATCGGACCACGGCACTATTACCCCACTTCTTAATTTCAGTGTGCATTTTGCCCCTCGTTTTCGCCTTTCTTCGTCGATGAAATAGCTTCTTGAATGGCGTCTAAATGTTGCAAGGCGGTGCCTGCAAAAGTACGGCATCGCGCATACCCAATGATGTACAACCAGACAATCCCGCTTACCGTCAAACAATACGCGACAAATAAAACCGGGCGGTACTGCATGAACGTTCCAGGCATTAATTCGTACAGATAGGCAACTAAACCAGTGAGGCCAATAAACACGCTGATGAGGGCGCGGATGGCGTTAGTAAGGGTAGATATATTCATTGTTCACCTCTTTGCGTGTAGCTGATATGGAATGTAGCCACATTGTAGATACTTTTTTAAGATGTTGCAACCCTGTAGCGACATTTGAAACTAAACACGTCGTTCCGGCCTTTTTTATGTATCATAACATTACAATACATAACGGTTATGTTATGATATGTTACAGAATACACCAACAGGAGAAACCGACCATGGCACGTCAAGGCATAACATACGAACAAGTCGCACAAGTCGCCGACGCCATCCTTGGCAGCACTGGCCAACAACCTAGCATCCGCTCTATACGGGATCGACTAACCACCGGTAGCCCCAACACCATCCAGCGCCATCTAGCAACCTGGCGAGACGCCAGGCCGCAAGCCGCCGCCACCGCCCCGGAACTACCCGCCACCCTAACCGCGGCCATCGCGGCGGAAATCGAAAAAGCCGCAGCAACGGCACGCTCGGAAATTGAGGGCAGACTTGTACAAGCCCAAGCCGACGCCGCCGAACTGTCCGCAACTGGTGAACAACTCGAAGACGAACGCGACGAACTGATCAACCAGCTAACCATCGTCACCACCGACCGCGACCAAGCCACCGCGATGGCCGCAGAACGCGCGACCGAAATTGAACGCATGACGGCCGAATTGGCCCGCGAACGTCACGCCGCCGAACAGGCCAGGATCGAAGTTGCGCAAGGGCGGAATAAACAGGAAGCGAGTGACGAAAAGCTCAAAGAGCAAAAGCAGGAAATAGAGCGACTCAGACAACAGAATGAACACCTGCAAACCACCAAACAAGCCGCAGAGCAAGCCGCAGCCGTAGCCAACGCCAAACTGGAAGCCATGACGGATAGGACAACCCGTGCGGAAGCGCGGATTGATCACCTCGAAAAACAACAAGAGGCCGCGACCAAAGAACTAAACAGCGCCCGACACCAAATTACCAGCCAGCAAATCGCGTTTGATACCGCGAGCCGCGAAGCGGACGCGCTAAAGGCGCAACTCAAAGACGCCAAAGCGGATGCCAAAAAAGCAGAAGGCGAAGCCGCCAGCCTGGTAGGGCAGGTCACCACACTGACCGCCCAAATCAAAGAAGCCAAAGCCGACGCCAAAAAAGCAGAAGGCGAAGCCGCCGACTTGCGCGGACAAATCGCCACACTAATTCAGCAACAAAATACTAAATCCAAACCCAATGCGTATTCTGATTAATTTG
>NZ_LUUG01000057.1 GCF_001644035.1 Methylomonas methanica | reverse complement strand
TGCTTCTATTATCGAGTAATCAAGATGGCTAATCAAACTATCAGAATCCAATTAAAAGCGTTTGATCATAAATTGATTGATCAGTCGGCGGGTGAGATAGTAGAAACAGCGAAGAGAACAGGTGCCCAAGTAAAAGGTCCTATCCCTTTGCCTACTAGAAAAGAACGTTTTACTGTATTGATTTCACCGCATGTTAATAAAGATGCTCGTGATCAATATGAACTGAGAACTTACAAAAGGTTGCTTGATATCGTTGAGCCAACCGATAAGACTGTTGACGCCCTGATGAAGTTGGATCTGGCGGCTGGGGTCGATGTTCAAATTAAGCTTAAATAGCAGCAAGTTATAATTTAGAGGGATTGGCAGATGTCAATAGGTCTTATTGGTCGTAAATGTGGTATGACCCGAATTTTTTGCGAAGATGGCTCTTCGGTACCTGTTACCGTGCTCCATATTGACTCCAACAGAGTCATTCAGGTGAAGAGCGTTGAAACTGATGGTTATCGCGCTATTCAGGTAGCGGCGGGTGATGTTAAGTCTTCAAAAGTCAACAAAGCAATGGCTGGGCATTACGCATCTGCCAATGTCACCGCAGGTCGTGGTTTGTGGGAGTTCAGGCTCAGCGAAAGCGAGGCAGCCGAATTTTCCGCAGGAGCAGAGTTAAAAGTTAATGTGTTTGAGGCTGGGCAGGTAGTCGATGTCTCTGGTACCAGTATTGGTAAAGGTTTTGCCGGTACAGTTAAACGTCATAATTTCAGAACTCAAGATGCGACGCATGGTAACTCGCGGTCCCATCGGGTGCCTGGTTCGAGCGGTATGAACCAAACCCCCGGTCGCGTATTTAAAGGTAAGAAAATGTGCGGACATATGGGGGCGGTCAAAACTACAATACAGAATTTGACGATCCATGCTGTAGATGCAGAGCGGAACCTGATTTTAGTCAGAGGCGCGGTACCTGGTGCCAAGGGTGGCGATGTGGTTATCACCCCAGCAGTAAAAATGTTAAATAAGGGTTAATTTATGACTTTGCAAATACCTGCAATCAATAGTCAAGATTCTGCACAGGCGCTTGATGTTTCCGAGGCAGTCTTCGGGCAAGATTTTAATGAAACGCTGGTGCATCAGCTGGTAACAAAATATCTTTCTGCAGCAAGGGCTGGTACTAAAGGCCAAAAAAACCGGGCTGCGGTAAGTGGTGGAGGTGCTAAGCCATTCCGTCAAAAAGGTACGGGTCGTGCGCGTGCGGGAACAACCAGAAGTCCAATATGGCGCACAGGTGGTGTCACGTTTGCAGCCCAACCTAGATCGTTTGATCAGAAGCTGAATAAAAAGATGTATAAGGTTGGAATTAGATCTATTTTCTCAGAGTTGTTAAGGCAGGGTAGATTGGCTGTGTGTAATGACATTACGCCTGCAACGCCAAAAACAAAAGACTTTCTGAGCAAGATAAAAGGTATCGATGCAAAAAGATTGTTAGTGGTTGCGGATGACTTAAACGAGAATTTAATTCTTGCAGCTAGAAATATTCCTTACATAGCGGTAGTTACTCCAAGTAGTGTAGATCCAGTTTCTTTGGTTTCCGCTGACAAGGTAATTGCGACAGCAACAGCGCTGAAACAGATTGAGGAGCGTTTGGCATGAGTATTGAGCAAATTAAACTAGCAAGTGTTCTGTATGCGCCAATTGTGTCAGAAAAAAGCTCCAATGCTGCTGACCAAAATAATCAATTTGTATTCAAAGTAAAAAAATCTGCGACGAAATTGCAGATTAAAAATGCAGTTGAATTTATGTTTGGTGTTGAAGTAGCCGCCGTTCGCGTTCTGAATGTTAAAGGAAAAATTAAACGATTCGGACGTACACTGGGTAAGCGATCTGACTGGAAAAAGGCATATGTAAAGCTTCAGCCTGGTCATAACATCGAATTAGCGACAGCATAATACTTTAAGCAAATAAGGAGCGGTAGAAGAGCATGGCTATTCTAAAATCAAAACCGACATCTCCGGGTTCTCGGTTTGTAGTGCGTGTACAAAATAATGATTTGCATAAGGGTAAGCCATTTGCACAACTACTTGACAAAAAGAGCAACACCGGTGGTCGTAACAATCTGGGTAGAATAACGACTCGCCATATTGGTGGTGGACACAAAAAGTTCTATCGGATAGTAGACTTTAAACGCGACAAAACTGATATTCCCGCGCTAGTTGAGCGTATCGAATACGATCCGAACAGAACTGCGAATATAGCGTTGATTCTTTTTAAAGATGGCGATCGCAAATATATAATCGCGCCAAAAGGCATCGAGGTCGGTCAAGAGATATTGAGCGCAGAAACAACTCCGGTTAAGCCTGGAAATTGTATGCCTCTGCGGAATATGCCTTTGGGTACCACAATTCATTGTATCGAGCTGAAGCCCGGAAAAGGTGCTCAAATTGCAAGAAGCGCTGGAACCTCTGTTCAATTGGTTGCTAAAGATGGCGCATACGTTACTATTCGTCTCCGTTCTGGCGAGATGAGAAAGGTGCCATCTGATTGCAAAGGTGTAGTCGGCGAAGTCTCCAACTCTGAGCACAATCTTATTTCATTGGGAAAGGCCGGTGCCAAAAGATGGCGCGGTGTTAGGCCAACTGTAAGGGGTGTGGCGATGAATCCTGTAGACCATCCTCATGGTGGTGGTGAAGGTAGGACCTCGGGTGGTAGACATCCTGTGTCTCCTTGGGGAACGCCAACAAAAGGCTATAAAACTCGAAAAAACAAACGTACTGACAATATGATTGTCAGACGCCGTAAGCAAAAATAAGAGGTATCTGACGTGCCACGTTCAATTAAAAAAGGTCCATTTATAGATCATCACTTGCTAAAAAAAGTTGAAGAAGCAGTGAGAGCTAATAATAGGAAACCGATTAAAACCTGGTCTAGAAGGTCAATGATCAGCCCTGATATGTTGGGATTGACCATAGCCGTGCATAATGGCAAACAGCATGTGCCGGTATTGATTTCAGAAAATATGGTCGGACATAAGCTGGGTGAGTTCTCCCCTACAAGGACTTATAAAGGCCATATAGCAGACAAGAAATCAAGATAAGGAGTGAATGTGGAAGTTTCGGCTAAATTAAGTAATGCTCCTCTCTCTGCGCAAAAAGCACGGCTTGTAGGGGATCAAATACGCGGGTTACCTGTTGAAAAAGCATTGAATTTGCTGAGTTTCAGCTCTAAGAAAGCTGCTGCGATAATCAAAAAAGTTCTAGAGTCGGCAATAGCTAATGCGGAACATAACGAAAGTGCTGATGTTGATGAGTTGAAGGTTTCGACCGTATTCGTTAATGAAGGCAGGACGTTAAAGAGAGTTAGCGCAAGGGCAAAAGGGCGTGCGAACCACATCCTGAAAAGAACTTGTCATATAACAATTAAAGTAGCAGAGAAATAGAGGTAGCAAATGGGACAAAAGGTACATCCCACTGGGATTCGTCTCGGGATAGTTAAAGATTGGACTTCGAGATGGTATGCAAATAGCCAGAATTACCCTGTGTTTCTGTTGCAGGATTTGAAGGTTAGGGAATACATAAAGCAAAAACTGGCTCATGCGTCTGTTAGCAGAGTGCAAATCAATAGACCTGCGAATAACGCCAACATAACAGTGCATACTGCGCGCCCTGGCATTGTGATCGGTAAAAAGGGTGAGGATATAGACGTATTGAGACAGAGTATATCCGCAATGATGGGTGTGCCTGTTCAGCTGAACGTCGAAGAGATTCGGAAGCCGGAGCTTGATGCCTATTTAGTTGCTGAGAGTATAGCTCAGCAGCTAGAAAAACGTATTATGTATCGTCGCGCGATGAAGCGGGCTGTAACTAACACGATGAGGTTGGGTGCCGAAGGTATAAAAATCACCGTAGCCGGTAGGTTAAACGGAGCTGAGATTGCCAGAACGGAATGGTATCGCGAAGGCCGTGTGCCTCTTCACACGTTACGTGCGGATATTGACTACGGAACCGCTGAAGCCAAAACCACTTACGGAATTATCGGTATAAAGGTTTGGATATTTAAGGGTGAGGTGTTTGATATGGATGCGCATGCAGCGTCTTTAAACGCCGACTCAAAAAAATAGTTGAAGGAGTATATAAGAGATGCTTCAGCCAAAAAGAACAAAATTTCGTAAACAGCATACCGGTAGAAATAACGGTACCGCATTGCGCGGCTCCTCAGTTAGCTTCGGAGAATATGGTTTAAAATCTATTAGCCGTGGTAGAATGACCGCCCGCCAGATTGAGGCAGCCAGAAGGGCGATAAGTCGGCACGTAAAGCGTGGCGGAAAAATCTGGATAAGGATTTTCCCAGACAAGCCTATTACTAAAAAACCATTAGAAGTTCGTATGGGTAAAGGTAAAGGTAGTGTAGAATACTGGGTTGCACAAATTAAACCAGGCACGATGCTGTTTGAAATTGAGGGCGTTTCTGAAGAGTTGGCAAGAGAGGCTTTTGAGTTAGCCGCTGCCAAGCTGCCGGTGAAAACGACTTTCTCTGCACGGACAATAATGTAATGAAAGCGAAAGATTTAAGAAGCAAAACAAAAGAAGAGTTGAATTCCAGTCTTTTGGAGTTGTCTCGCGAACAGTTCAATTTAAGAATGCAAAAAGGAACTGGACAGCTTAGCAAGCCAAGTCAAATAAAGCAGGTTAGGCGAGATATTGCTCGCATTAATACTATTCTGAATGAAATGGTAAGAGTATAGATATGAGCGAAAATCTAGATACTGTACGTAAAGTAACTGGTCGGGTAGTTAGCAACAAAATGGATAAGACTGCGTCTGTTTTGGTGGAGCGGCTGGTTAAGCATCCCGTATATGGAAAGTACATTAAGCGATCCACTAAGCTTCTCGTTCACGATGAAAACAATATATGTCAAGAAGGCGATGTAGTTTCGATTACATCGTGTCGCCCTATTTCTAAAAATAAGGCGTTCAAACTATTGGAAGTGTTAGAAGCTTCCAATAGATAATCAATAATTTTAGTTGGGATTTTAAAAATGATTCAGATGCAAACTAGCCTTGACGTCGCCGATAACAGTGGTGCAAAAAAGGTCATGTGTATCAAGGTTCTTGGAGGTTCGCACCGCCGCTACGCTGGCATTGGTGACATCATCAAGGTAAGCGTCAAAGACGCCATGCCGCGTACTAGGGTTAAAAAAGGCGATGTATATAACGCATTAGTTGTAAGGACTCGTAAAGGTGTTCGTAGGGCTGATGGTTCAGTTATTCGTTTTGACGGCAACGCAGCAGTAATTTTAAATAACCAACTACAACCAATTGGTACTCGTATCTTTGGGCCGGTTACTCGTGAATTAAGAGGCGATAAGTTCATGAAGATTATATCTCTAGCGCCAGAAGTATTATAGGTAGAGGCCCAAAGATGCAAAAGATTAAGCAAGGCGATGAAGTCATCGTGATAGTAGGAAAAGATAAGGGTAAACTAGGGAAAGTAATTAAGGTGCTTGAAGATAACAAGCTACTAGTCGAAGGTATTAACTTAGTAAAGAAGCACCAGCGAGGTAATCCGAATCTGGGTGTTTCTGGTGGTATTGTTGATAAGAACATGCCCATTGACATTTCGAACGTTGCTTTATTTAACCCAAAAACTAAAAAAGGCGACAGAGTTGGTTTTAGAATTCTAGATGATGGAAAAAAAGTCAGATATTTTAAATCCACTAACGAAAACGTTGGTCTCTAAGGTAATAAGGCTATGGCTAGACTACAAAGTAAATATAAATCTGAAATTGTTCCAGCGATGCAGGAGCAATTTGGCTACAAAACAATAATGCAAGTCCCAAAGCTTACCAAAATAACTCTCAATATGGGTGTTGGTGGAGCTATCGCAGATAAGAAAGTCCTACAGTCTGCTGTTTCTGATATGGAAAAGATATCAGGACAAAAAGCGGTGGTTACGTTGGCAAGAAAATCTATTGCCGGATTTAAAATTCGTGATGACATGCCCATCGGTTGCAAAGTCACTTTGCGTGCCGATAAGATGTACGAGTTTTTGGATAGATTGATTACGATCTCAATACCTAGAATTAGGGATTTTCGAGGTATGAGCTCTAAGAGCTTCGACGGTCGTGGTAACTATTCAATGGGAATTAAAGAACAAATTATTTTTCCTGAAATAGATTATGACAAGATCGATGCGCTCCGTGGTATGGATATTTGTATTACAACAACCGCTAAAACTGACGAAGAAGGTTTGGCACTGTTGAAATTATTCAATTTTCCATTTAAAAACTAGAGCGTATCGACATGGCAAAAAAATCAATGATTGCACGCGAAGTAAAGCGTGAAGGTCTGATTAAAAAATATCAGGCAAAAAGAAACCAATTGAAGGAAGTAATTAGATCTCCAAATAGCTCTTTTGAAGAAAAAGAGAATGCTCAAATTCAACTTCAAAAATTACCCAGAGATTCCAGTCAATCCAGATTACGTAACAGGTGTAAGCTGACCGGTCGACCTCATGGATATTACAGAAAATTCGGTCTTAGCAGAAATAAGTTAAGAGAAGCGACCATGCGTGGCGACGTGCCTGGTTTATCAAAGGCCAGCTGGTAGTTCTGTTTAAGTTTTGGAGAATAGAAAATGAGTATGACAGATCCAATAGCAGATATGCTAACCAGAATTAGAAATGGTCAATCTGCAGGAAAGAAAAGTGTAAAAATCCCTTCATCCAAGTTGAAGCTCGCTATTGCGAAGGTTTTGAAAGAAGAGGGATATATTACCGATTTTAAAACTGAAGTTACCGGTTGCCATACAGAAATGACCGTTGAGTTAAAATATTACAACGGAGTCCCTGTCATTGAGAGCGTTAAGCGAGTTAGCCGTCCCGGTCTTAGAATTTACAAGTCTAAAGACGAGTTGCCCAAAGTGTTAGGCGGTTTAGGCATAGCTATAGTTTCAACCTCTAATGGTGTGATGACAGATCGTGCTGCGCGTGCTATTGGGCATGGCGGCGAAGTCATATGCACAGTCTGCTAATTTAAGAGGTATATCATGTCTAGAGTAGCGAACGCGCCTATAACTTTGCCATCAGGTGTTGATGTGAAGGTTGACGGCAAGCAAATGATAGTTAACGGCAAACTAGGTCAACTTGCGTTTGATCTTTGTGATGCTGTTGATCTTGAAATCGAATCCAACGTAATCAGAGTTAAATGGGACGATAGCGTAAAAGGAGCTAAGGCCCACGCTGGTACTGCCAGAGCTTCAATTAATAATATGGTGAAAGGGGTCTCTGAAGGCTTCGTCAAAAAGATGCTGCTGGTAGGGGTAGGCTATAGAGCGCAAGTTAAAGATAATCTTTTAACACTGTCCTTGGGTTATTCAAATCCTGTTGAATATTTAATTCCCGAGGGCGTAACTGTTGAAGCGCCAACCCAAACAGAATTGCATGTGAAGAGCAACGATAAACAGAAAGTCGGCCAAGTCGCATCTGAGATCAGAGCTTTTCGCCCGCCCGAGCCTTACAAGGGGAAGGGTGTGAGAATAGCTGACGAATACGTGGCTAGAAAAGAAGCCAAAAAGAAATAGGTGAAGTGATGGATAAGAAGTCTTCAAGATTAAAAAGAGCGCTAAGACTGCGCTGCAAAATCAAAAAGTTAAATGTAAACAGACTTACTATACATAGAACTTCCCAGCATATTTATGCGCAGGTGCTTAGTGCTGATGGCACTGCTACCCTAGCTGCGGCATCTACATTACAAGCTGATGTTAAGGCAGGTCTTAGTAATACAAGTAATATTAAGGCCGCTACCGAGGTTGGTCGTATTGTTGCTGAAAGAGCTATAGCGGCAGGTGTAACGGAAGTTGCGTTTGATCGCTCTGGGTTTAAATATCATGGCCGCGTAAAAGCGTTAGCGGACGCTGCACGTGAAGCTGGCTTGAAGTTTTAGGGGAATAGCATGGCAACAGCACCATCTCAAGGTAGTACAGACGGATTGCAGGAAAAATTAGTTTCTGTTAGACGTGTTGCAAAAGTTGTAAAAGGCGGTCGAGTTTTTGGTTTTGCTGCACTGACAGTTGTTGGTGATGGCGATGGGCGTGTTGGTTATGGCGTGTCCAAAGCCAGAGAAGTGCCTGTGGCGATTCAAAAATCGCTCGAGCAAGCCAGAAAGAATATGCGCAAAGTAGCTCTGAAAGAGGGCACATTACAATATTCAATAATGTCGAACACTGGCGCCGCTAAGGTATATATGCAGCCTGCTTCAGAAGGTACGGGTATTATCGCCGGTGGCGCTATGCGTGCAGTATTTGAAGTCGTCGGTGTGCATAATGTGTTGGCTAAGTGTATCGGCACAAGTAACCCGATCAATGTTGTGCGTGCGACAATTAATGGTTTAACTGCAATGCATGATGCTAAGAAAATCGCAGCAAAGCGCGGTTTAACTGTTGATCAAATAACAGGGTAAAGCAAATATGAGTGGCAAAAAATTAAGCGTAATGATGACTAAAAGTAAAAATGGTCGCTTAAAGAGTCATCAGCAATGTTTGAAAGGATTGGGTCTGAGCAGAATTAGACAGGTTGTTGAAGTTATCGATACCCCTGAAAATCGCGGAATGATCAATAAGATCGCGTATATGCTAAAAGTTGAGGAAGTTTAATGTATCTGAACACAATACAAGCTGCGTGCGGCGCAAGAAAAAAAGCGAAGCGCGTTGGGCGAGGCATAGGATCTACGGACGGTAAAACTTGCGGTAGAGGCCACAAAGGTCAGAAGGCCCGTTCTGGCGGTTTTCATAAGGTGGGTTTTGAAGGTGGACAGATGCCTTTGCAACGCAGGCTGCCAAAAGTCGGTTTTACTTCCAGGACTAAAAAATTTACTGCAGAGGTTCGTTTGGCAGAAATAGATGTCCTCCAAGCCGAAATTATCGACATTCAGTTATTGATTAGCCAAAACATCATTCCTGCGTTTTCGAAAAAAGTTAAGGTAGTTAACACTGGAGCTGTTTCTCGATCTTTAACTTTAAAAGGAATCGGTGTAACGGCTGGTGCAAAATTAACTATTGAAGCTGCTGGTGGCAAAGTCGAGGCTTAAGTGAGTGCTAAAGGAGTTGATGTTTCAGCCGGCACATTTCGGTTCGGTGAGCTTAAGTCTAGATTGTTATTTGTTTTAGGCGCATTTGTTGTATACAGAATTGGTGCACATATTCCTGTTCCAGGAATTGATCCAAAAGCGTTGTCAATAATGTTTGAGCAACAGTCCGGTTCTATCTTAAACATGTTTAACATGTTTTCGGGTGGGGCTTTGATGCGTTTGAGCCTTTTTGCGCTGGGTATAATGCCTTACATTTCGGCTTCTATCATTATGCAGCTTATGACTATCGTCATTCCTGCTATGGAGCAGCTGAAAAAAGAAGGGGAGTCCGGGCGTAGAAAAATTTCCCAGTATACTCGTTACGGTACTGTTGTTTTGGCCATGTTCCAATCGATAGGCATTTCTGTTGCACTGCAAAATCAAACCGCTGGTGGGCTAGCTGTTGTTATCCAGCCCGGTGTAAGTTTTGTACTGATTACAACCATTACATTAGTTACTGGAACCATATTTTTAATGTGGCTCGGGGAGCAGGTTACTGAGCGGGGTATTGGTAACGGTATATCGCTAATTATTTTCGCTGGTATCGTGTCTGGATTACCTTCCGCTATCGGTGGAACGCTAGAATTGGCTCGTACCGGGGAAATGAATGGTGCGTTTATTGTCGTACTGTTCGCTTTGTCTGTAGTGGTCACTGGTATCGTTGTTTTTGTCGAAAGAGGGCAAAGAAGGATAACCATTAATTACCCAAAACGGCAGCAAGGTAATAAAGTATATTCAGGGCAGAGTTCATTTTTGCCGCTTAAGTTGAATATGGCAGGCGTGATCCCTCCTATTTTTGCTTCAAGCATTATTCTATTCCCCGCCACAATAGCAGGGTGGTTCGGAAATGTTGATGGCTTCTCATGGCTCCAGGATATTTCTTCTGTGCTTTCCCCGGGTCAACCTATATACGTTTTGTGTTATGCGTTGGCGATAGTGTTCTTTTGTTTTTTTTATACCGCTTTGGTCTTTAATTCAAAAGAAACCGCAGAAAACCTTAAAAAGTCAGGTGCCTATCTCCCAGGGATTAGGCCGGGTGCTCACACGACGAGCTATATCGACAAGGTTATGACTCGTCTTACTCTGATAGGTGCTGTGTACATCACCCTTATCTGTTTGTTGCCTGAGTTTTTAATTGTTTATTGGAACGTGCCGTTTTCCTTTGGTGGTACCTCCTTATTAATCATTGTGGTTGTTGTGATGGACTTTATCTCTCAAATGCAGACGCATTTAATGTCACAGCAATATGAAGGCTTGATGAAAAAAGCTAATTTGAAAAAATCTTAAAATTTCTAGGAGTTTGCCGTGAAAGTACGAGCTTCAATAAAAGCCATATGCAAAAGTTGTAAAGTAATTAAAAGAAATGGCGTTGTACGCGTTATCTGCAAAGATGGCAGGCATAAACAGCGTCAAGGCTGATTTGTTTTTGTGATTTATTTTGCAGGGTGATATAATCCCCTGTTTAACCTTATAGTACTGTTTTTGGAGTATTTGAATGGCTCGTATTGCCGGTATAAACGTGGCTGACCATAAGCATGCGGAGATAGCATTGACTGCTATCTATGGAATTGGCAGGCAAACTGCTAGAAATATCTGCGATGAAGTTGGGGTGCAGCCAACCGTCAAGATTCGAGACCTTTCTGAGGATCAAGTGGAGTCGATACGTAAGGTTATTTCTGCGATGACTGTAGAAGGTGATCTTCGTAGGGAAGTTTCGATGAATATAAAAAGATTAATGGATCTAGGTTGCTATCGTGGTATCCGGCATCGCCGCGGCTTGCCATTGAGAGGCCAAAGAACCAGAACAAATGCTCGGACTCGTAAAGGTCCGCGTAAGTCAGTTACTAAATAAAAACATCTAGATAGGCATTTTTGATGGCAACCCAGAATCGAGTTAAAAAGCGTATTAAGAAAGAAGTCGCGGACGGTATCGTTCATGTTCATGCTTCCTTTAACAATACAATCGTTACTATTACAGACAGAAAAGGTAACGCGTTATCTTGGGCAACATCTGGTGGATCCGGTTTTCGTGGCTCACGTAAAAGTACGCCTTTTGCAGCGCAGGTGGCTGCCGAGAAAGCTGGAGCTGTAGCCCAGGAATACGGTATGAAGAATCTGGATGTCATGATAAAAGGGCCTGGGCCTGGTAGGGAATCCGCTGTTCGCTCCTTGAACAGCATGGGATTCAAAATTTCAAATATCGTGGATGTGACGCCTATACCTCATAATGGCTGTCGCCCCCCCAAAAAACGTCGTGTTTAGGATAGTGGAGTAAAATTAATGGCAAGATATCTTGGTCCTGCTTGCAAGCTGAGTCGTAGGGAAGGTACTGATTTATTTTTGAAAAGCAGAGGGAAGTCTCTGGAAAGCAAATGTAAATTGGAACAAAGACCTGGTCAACATGGCGCTAAGCGTACAAGGAATTCTGATTATGCTATGCAGCTCCGCGCCAAACAGCGCTTGCGTCGCATATACGGAGTGTTAGAAAAACAATTCCGGAATTATTATAAAGCTGCTGATCTACAAAAAGGCGCTACCGGCCAGAATCTCCTTGACTTCTTGGAGTCACGTTTAGATAACGTCGTTTACCGCATGGGTTACGCGGCTACTCGCGCGGAAGCCAGGCAGTTAGTGTCTCATAAAGCGATTTTGGTAAATGATAGGTTAATTAATATACCTTCTTATCAAGTAGCTGCTGGCGACATAATCAAGATCAGAGAAAAAGCCAAGAGCCAACAGCGTATTAAAGACTCACTGGTCGTGACAGAACAGTACGGTTTTCCAGTTTGGGTCGAAGTGAATTCGAAAGAGATGAGTGGAACATTCAAGTCTGTGCCTGACCGCGTAGATTTAGGCTCTGACATCAATGAACAGCTGGTTGTTGAGCTTTATTCTAAGTAATAAATAAGTCCAGGATTTAAATTATGCAGAGTTCTATTGTTGGCCTACTGAAGCCTAGACTTGTCGAGGTGATAAACGAATCGGCCAACCACTCGAGAATCGTTATCGAACCTCTGGAGCGCGGCTTTGGGCATTCTTTAGGCAATGCTTTGAGACGGGTTATGCTGTCTTCAATTCCAGGTTGCGCAGTCACGGAAATCTCTATTGAAGGTGTATTGCATGAATTCACTACTATAGAGGGTGTTCAAGAAGATGTTATAGACATCATACTGAACCTTAAAAAACTAGCTGTCGTCGTCCATTCTAAGGACGAGGTAACTCTCACGCTGTCAAAAAACGGTGTTGGTGTTGTCACTGCTCGGGATATTGATCTGCCTCATAACGTAGAGTTGGTAAACCCCGATCTGATAATAGCAAACATTAATAACCAGGATTGTTCGCTCAACATCAAAATTAAAGTCGAGAGAGGTAGAGGATATGTCCCTGCCAGTCTGAGGAAAGAGATGTATGACGATGCTCCTGTCGGCGTATTAATGGTCGATGCAGCGTTTAGCCCTATAGTGAAAGTTGCTTATCATGTAGAAAGTACCCGTGTAGAACAGCGCACTAACCTTGACAGGCTTGTTATCGAATTAGAGACAAACGGCACTGTTGATCCTGAGCAGGCAATCAAGCTAGCTGCTTCTATTCTTCATGATCAATTATCAGTTTTTGTTGATTTCGAAAAAGTTAACGAACAGATACATGAAGAGGTGGCTATTGAAGAGGAGTCGTTCGACCCTGTTTTGTTGCGCCCAGTAGATGATTTGGAGTTGACGGTCCGTTCTGCCAACTGCCTAAAGGCAGAAAATATTTTCTATATTGGTGATCTGATACAACGCACTGAAGTAGAGCTGTTGAGGACACCGAATTTAGGTAAGAAATCGTTAACAGAAATTAAAGATATTCTTGCAATTAAAGGTCTGTCATTGGGTATGCGGTTGGAAAACTGGCCACCTGAAAATCTGGCTGATCAATCGCAAGCTGGAATTTGAATATAAGGCATTTGAAAAATGAGACACCGTAAATCTGGAAGACAGTTAAATAAAAATAGTAGCCACAGAAAAGCGCTATTTAGTAACATGGCGTGCTCGCTGTTTAGACACGAATTAATCAAGACTACTTTACCTAAGGCTAAAGAGTTACGTGTAATCGCCGAGCCTTTGATTACGCTATCTAAAATTGATTCGGTTGCAAAACGCCGGCAGGCTTTCTCTAAACTACGTGATAGAGATGTTGTAACTAAATTATTTAACGAACTTGGACCAAGATACCAGTCCAGAAACGGTGGGTATTTAAGGATTATTAAATGCGGGTTTCGGTCTGGCGATGATGCGCCTATGGCATATGTTGAATTGGTAGACAGACCGGAACCAATTCAAACAGAAGAATAAACCTAGTCAGGTTTTCAACCTACGGCTTTTAGGCGGCAGATTTTAGCTGGACAGCTAATCTGCCGTTTCTGTTTGACCCTTTCAATTTCGCCTTCCAGTGTTAATTTAAATTCCTAGAATATATTTCTGGCACTGATTATTTTGGCTTGATTCCGAAGTATCTCTCATTTTTATACGCACAAGGTTTTTGCTAATACCTTTGTCAATATGCGCCAACTTTCCAGTTTTTCTTGAAATGACATCGCCGCATGCGCCGGGCTTGTAGAGGGTAATCGATGGTATATTAACCGATCTGTGCCAATATAAGGTTGAACATGCTTTTGAAACGTTTTTTCCGCAGTTAAACCGTTAAAAAATAAATGCGTAATATTTGGGTGGGTTAGGAAAAAACCTGGAAAATCATTCGTAACAATACTGTTTTTGTCTATTTTTGTATCGAGACTACTGTTGTGCCTATAGCATGACTTGACTACATCCCATAGTGCTATGCCGGCTAATTTTAAGGATTCGATTCTCGCTGAGTATGGGCTGGCAGGATCTATTGCCAGAAGCTCGGTTATGATAGGCCAAAAATGATTACGCGGATGTGCGTAATATTGATGGGCGGCAAGAGAAGCTTTCCCAGGAATGCTGCCAAGGATTAAAATTGTTGCGTTAGGTGAAGACTCCGCTGCAAAGCTTGCTATTTTTTGGTTCATTCCGCCATAACTCGATCAGAGTGTATTAGGACTTTTGCCAGCTTGCTACGCTAGTTTTGTAAAACCCCTAATACGTCTAGTACGCGGCAGCAATATGCATGTTCATTGTCATGCATCAAAGACAAGCCGAGTTGGCGGCCTTGGCTGACAGTGAGATGATGCATCAGTAAGATTGAAGAATATTCAGTTTCCATATAATCGATGCTAGCCTTCTGATGGCCCCATGCGCCGTAGTCGCAATGAATGATACCTGCCAATTGTTTGCTGGCGTAATCTTCAAACAGCTCTACGCATTCTTCCTGCGACGTTTTTCGAGAAAGAGTGGCCGTCAAATCAATGACAGAGACAATCGCAGTTGGCACTCTGTATGACATCGCCTCCAATTTGCCTTCGAGTTGCGGTAATACCAATGTCGTGGATTTGCCGACGTTAGTGCTGGTTGGGATAATTGAAGTCGCACACCCTCTACCAAGTTGGGATGATGCGTGATAACCATCCAGTACACGTTGATCCGAAAGTTGCGGATGGATGGTGATGGCTCGGGCGTAATCGATACCGATGTGCTGATCAAGCACATGACAGATAGGAACCAGTGCATTGCCTGTGCATGTGCTGGCGGAGATGACGTCGTGGTGCCCTGGATCGTATGCTGAATTATTTACACCGAATACCAGACTGATATCGCAACCACTCACATTCCATGTGCAGAGGACTTTTTTTGCGACATCCTGTGTTATTAATGAACGGAAATCATGGATGGTGGCGGTGCCGGTAGCGTCAAATAAGACATCAAGATTAAATCGGCGCAATATGCCAAAGCTGTCATCATCGGGCGAACTGCGCCGCCGGTCCACCCTTTGATAGTGAACTCTTTTACCATCAATAATCAGGTCGTCGCCATCGCAATCCACGTGAAACGGAGGGCGACCGTAGGTGCTATCGTTAGCCAGCAGATAGGCGACGTGGTCTATTGCCATTACGTCGCATACCACTCGAATATCGAATCTGCCGCCTTTCGTATGCGTGAAATTTCCTCTTAATACCCCGCGGCCGATTCTGCCTAAGCCGACGATCCCGACGTTAAGGCTCATTGCTGAATATCTCCTTCAGGCTTTACTTTGTGTTGCAGGCCGGGAGTTCGCTGAAGGTGAGTTGTCGTCATGGCGCTGAATGTTATTCTCAAAAAATTGGAAGAGCAATACTTGAAAAACTAGAGCAACAAGTTGAGCAAGTCAAGGCAAAACGAAATATTAGTGCAATAAGGGTCCGGCGGGACAGGTTTGGGTGTGTAATCGACGGGTAGATGAATTGGTTTAGCGGAGAGGGGGATGCCAGGGCCGATCTATCTAATACTCCTCTTCGGACGTAACAAATTTTTCTGACAAACGTAATAGCACGAGCAATGCACCCGTTCCGCCAACTTTGGATGGGGCGGAGCAAAACGCTAGTACGTCTTTATGTTGGCGTAGCCAGAGATTAATGTCATTTTTTAACACTGGTTGATTGTTCGGGGAGTTGTAGCCCTTACCATGGATAATTAGTACGCAGCGAAAACCGTCCTCAACACAATAGTGTAAAAAGCGCAGTAGTTGCTGCTGCGCGTCGCGACTGTTTAAGCCATGTAGATCGATATCGGCATCCAAACCGTAATATCCCTTACGAAGCTTTCTGAGTACGTTTTTTTGCATGCCAGGTACCAGGAAAGCAATCTTGTCTTCTTGAAACAAGGTTTCCAAGCTGCCCTCAACATCCTTTTGCAGAGGGTCGACCTGCTCCAACGGTTTGAATAAGGGTATTGGCCGCGGTTTTTTATCAGGCTTAAGAATCACCGTATTGGTGTCTATCGGTGTGACTGTGCCGATTGTATTCCGAAACAAGAGTGCGTCGTCTGAGGGATTGGTTTTTTTTGTCACGTAAGCTGCTGGTTTTGCGGTTTTTTTGCTACTATGCGGGAATTTTAAAGCGTTTCACAGCGGTATGCACATACTTATCAGCAACGACGATGGTTATTTGGCTCTGGGCATTAATACGCTGGCTGAGGCTCTGCGTCTTTACGCCGATGTGTCGGTAGTGGCACCGGATAAAAACCGGAGTGCCGCAAGCAACTCTTTAACCTTGGACATGCCCTTACGGGTCACTCAATGCGACAACGGTTTTGTTAGGGTGGATGGTACGCCGACGGATTGCGTTCATCTGGCGATTACCGGCTTATTGGCGCAAGAACCAGATATGGTATTTGCCGGAATCAATCATGGCGCCAATCTTGGAGACGATGTGCTTTATTCAGGCACTGTGGCCGCCGCCACTGAGGGGCGTTTTCTGGGCTTGCCGGCTGTCGCCATATCTTTGGCGTCCAGCGATCCCAAACATTTTGAGACGGCAGCACATGTAGCCGTGACGTTAATGCAAAAAATCCTGGCTCAGCCATTACCGGAAGATACTTTATTAAACGTGAACGTGCCCGATTTACCGATTGCCGAGTTAAAAGGCTATCAATCTACCCGCCTCGGGCAACGGCACAAAGCGGAAGCAGTGATACGCTCGCAGGACCCGCGCGGGCACATTATTTACTGGGTAGGGCCGCCCGGTAGCGAACAAGACGCCGGGCCCGGTACCGATTTCGATGCGATAAGAAACGGTTATGTGTCAGTGACGCCGTTGCAGCTGGATTTGACGCGTTACGAACGATTAGAGGGGTTACGCGATTGGCTGGCAATGGAGGCGCTCGTATGAGTCGGCGCATTCAGGGTATAGGCATGACTTCGCGGCGGACCAGAGAGCGCATGATTTCTCGGTTGCGCGAGCAAGGTATCTACAACAGCAAAATCTTGGCGGTAATGGCTGACACGCCGCGGCATATTTTTGTCGACGAAGCTTTGGAGAGTCGCGCTTACGAGGATACTGCTTTGCCGATCGGCCACAATCAAACTATATCTCAGCCGTATATTGTCGCCAAAATGACTGAATTGCTGTTGGAAAAAGGTGCGCTGCACAAGGTGCTGGAAATCGGTACGGGTTGCGGATATCAAACCGCAATACTAGCCAGGCTGGTAGAGCAAGTTTATTCGGTGGAGCGGATCGCGCCGTTGATGAAAAAAGCTAGAGATACGTTGTGGGAGTTGAATATCAAGACCGTCGGCTTTAAGCATAGCGATGGCGGGTGGGGTTGGCCTGAACATGCACCATACGATGGGATTTTAGCCGCTGCCGCTCCGGCGGAAATTCCGGAAGCATTGCTTGAGCAAATGGCCGTAGGGGGAGTGATGGTGATTCCGGTCGGTCTGGAAGGGATGCAGGAATTGCATCGGATAACCCGCACGGAGCAGGGTTTTGAGGATGAGGTGATAGAGCGGGTCAGTTTCGTGCCGTTTTTATCAGGTGTCAGTCAATAGGTTTTAATCGCTTTATCGCGCCGGATTTATTAGCCATTTGGCTTATCCGGCGCGACAGTGATGAATTTGCTAGAAACTCAAATTTGCTTACGTTTGCTTGCTATAAAGCCTAGTAAAGCAGAGCCGAACAACCAAACGGCCGAAGGAACCGGCACAGCGGTCACAGAAACTTGCCAGCCCACATCTTTCAGTGCAGCGAGATCGAGTTGCGTAAACACTTTGCGTGTGCCGACGCGTATAGTTGGGTCCATTGCGGTTTCTTGCTCAATGCCGTTTACAGTGCTTTTGGTACCGTCTAACCAATGAACCTTATCCCCTTCCAGCGTTACATTGCCGCCATAGACCGCTACTGCATTGGCCCCGGTAAAGCTAGAGCCTGATATTTTATTATCCCAAGAGTCCGAACTCCCCAGACCTAATAAATGGCCTAACTCGTGCAGCGCCACCGAATAAAAATCGTTGCCGCTGAAGGCTTCTGTGGTTGAAAGATCGGCGTCGAAATACCAGTTTGCCGAGCTGCTGAAGGACAATTGACCGCCCCACGGTGCAAAATCGGTTGCCGACGGGCCGGAGGTAGCATTGGATTGGCCGCGCTGTGTCGCATTGTTCAAAAAATCTTGGGTTCCACTGACGTTGTAACCGCCGTAGCCGCCATAGCCCAAGTTGCCGGCGCCCATGGTCTGTCCGCCAACAAACACGGTGAGTGTGTCGGCTGCAACGCTGAAATTGCTTAATGTAGTCTCTGCGCCAGTATCCGGACGATTAAATACCGCGCTGAAATTATTGCCACCGCCGGATGAGATAGCTGTCAAGCTGTCGGTCAAGATGCTTCCCAAAAAGCCGCCAGCGGCATCCAGGATGTCTCGTCTACTTGAATTGCTGCCGGAGAAAAAGCCGCCATCGTAGGTATAGTCAAAAGTGATGACGACAGCGTCGGCTGATTGGCTGGCGGCCAGCAACACGACGCCAGCTAATGCGGATGGTTTAATAAACATGAATTTAACTCGCTAAATTGGTTAATAATCGCTGTAGTTTTCTTGGTCTAGATTCAGATTTGAGCAGTATGCAGTGCCAATCCTTGCTCTTGCTGGGGGTGTTCAGTAATGCAATAAACTGACAGTTGCCGTAGGCGAAAAGTAACATCGCAAAGATTAGCCGCGCAAGCATTTTATTCGAAACACGTCGAAAGAATGTTCTTTGCTGACGTTTTATTTCAATTGGCGGTAATTGTTTGGATAAAGCGTGATCGAGAAAAACGAGAGTGTCCGATCAGAAAGCCGATTAAAATATCCCATTCGCTAGTTTGCTTCGATAAGTGGCAGACGGCATAACATTATTAGAACAATTAGATTTAGTACCTTTGAAAAACAGCGCTGCTACTTACTCAGTCGGAATCGATCTGGGCACCACTCACACGGTCGTCGCGTACTCCGACGCCAACGATCCGGCGAAAGCTATTCACCTGTTCGAAATTCCTCAGCTGATCGCACCAGGGGAAGTGAATGCCAAGCCATTATTGCCGTCGGTGCGTTACCACCCCGCGCTCGGGGAAATAAGCGCCGAGGCAGGGTTTTTAACCCAGGAAAGTGGCGCTGTGCTCGGTGAAGCGGCGCGTCTGTTGGGGGCTAAGTCACAAGGCCGTTTGGTTACCAGCGCCAAGAGTTGGTTGTCGCACACCGCCGTTGATCACAGCGCGGCTATTTTGCCTTGGGGAAGCGACGAATCAGTATTTAAAGTCTCGCCGCTGGAAGCAAGTGCTAGTTATTTGCGACACGTCTGTTCCGTTTGGGAGCAGCGTTTTCCCTCTGCGCCACTTGCCTGCCAGGAAGTTGTGATTACGGTGCCAGCCTCCTTCGACGAGTCCGCGCGATCCTTAACCCTGGAAGCGGCAAAGATGGCCGGCTTGAGCGGTGTCAGGTTACTGGAAGAGCCGCAAGCGGTCTGTTATGACTGGCTACGCCGGCATGCCGGTACCATCAAAGCCAGTCTGGCCGGTAGCCGGCTATTACTGGTTTGCGATGTCGGCGGCGGTACTACCGATTTGACCTTGATCAAGATTGAGCAGGGCTCAGAGGAACCTCAGCTGACGCGCATAGGTGTCGGTGACCACCTGATGTTGGGTGGCGACAACATTGATCTGGCTCTGGCGCATTTAGCGGAAAGCCGCTTGCGAGCCGGCGATAAAAAACTCTCCACCGCCGATCTGTCGCAATTACTGGAGCAATGCCGGATCGCCAAAGAGCAACTTTTGGCTGCAGATGCGCCCGAACACGTTGCTGTGACCTTATTGGGTGGTGGTTCCAGGTTGATCGGCGGCACTAAAAGCACCACGCTAAACAGGGAGGAAGTTAAGGAAATTGCCTTGGATGGCTTTTTACCTATGTCAGGCTTGCAAGACCTGCCGGATAGAAAGCGTAGCGGCGTGGTGGAGTTTGGCTTGCCCTACGCGGCGGAGCCTGCTATCAGCAAGCATATTGCCGCTTTTTTGCAGTTGCATGCGCAAGCGGCACAAGCGGCGCTGGGCTGCGCGGACACAGAGCATCAAATAGTCCCCGACGCATTATTGCTGAACGGCGGCGTGTTTCGCAGTCCGGCCATGGTGCAACGCTTGATTGATTTATTAGCCGGTTGGCGTGGCGGGCAAGCGCCATTATTGCTGGATAATAATCATCCGGAATTGGCGGTTGCTTACGGCGCGGTGAGTTACGCCATTGCCCGCCGCGACAAGAAATTGAAAATCGGCGGCGGTGCTGCACGGAGTTACTTTCTGCTGGTCGATACCCTCAACGCTACAAGCGGCAATAATAAGCAGGCAGGCCGTGGGGTTTGTATCCTGCCAAAAGGTAGCGAGGAAGGTCATGAGATTCTGTTGAGCGATCGGCAATTCGCTCTCAGGGTGGGACAACCGGTGCGTTTTCATTTGCTGTCCAGTAGCGGGGATGGTGCTTACCAACCCGGCGACATTGTCGAGCTCGATGACGAACGTTTTCACAGCTTGCCTCCGTTGGCAGTGGCATTCGAAGGCCAGCAGAAATGTGAAGTGGAGGTGCAATTGCTGGCTACTTATACAGAAGTCGGTACTTTGCAATTGCAGTGTGTGGCGGTGGCAGATTCCACTCTGCGTTGGGATGTAGAGTTTCAAATTCGCAAAAAGGCGCAAGCTGCCGTCAATGCCGAATTACCTAACCAATTGCCGCAAGCGCTGGAAAAAATCCAGGCCGTATTCGGAGCCAAATCCAAACAAGTCGATCCGCAAGCAGTAAAAACCTTGCGCGCCGATCTGGAAAACGTTCTCGCCGCACCGCGGGGCTCCTGGCAAACCCCATTGCTGCGCGAATTGTTTACGGCCTTGCTGGAAGGCAGTAAATACCGGCGGCGTAGTGAACAGCACGAACGCCTCTGGTTAAGTTTGACCGGCTTTTGTTTGCGTCCGGGCTTTGGCTATCCGCTCGACGATTGGCGGGTAGAACAGCTCTGGAAGTTGTATGCCGAAGGCTTGCAATTCGTTAACGAAAAACAGAACTGGGCCGAATGGTGGACCTTGTGGCGGCGCGTTGCCGGCGGCTTGAATGCCGATGCCCAGCAACGCATCTTTAACGACATCGCCAAATTCATCAATCCGGCTGCCGCGCGCCAACCCGGCGTCGTGAAGCAACTGGCGACACGAGGTTACGAAGATATGGTGCGGCTGGCGGCCGCGCTGGAGCGATTGACGATTACCGATAAAACCCAGCTTGGCGAATGGTTGCTCAAGCGTCTGGAAAAAGCCGGCGAACCCGAGCAAAGTTGGTGGGCGGTCGGACGTATCGGCGGGCGGATTTTGTTTCACGGTAACAATCATCAGGTAATTCCATCTGCGACGGCCGAAGTCTGGCTGCAACAGCTATTGAAAGCTGACTGGAAAAAGCTAACCCAGGCCGGCTTTGCCGCCACCTTGTTGGCCAGGCGTTGCGACGACCGGGCTCGGGATATCGACGATAGCCTGCGGGAGCAGGTGATAGACAAACTCAAACAAGCTAAATCCCCAGTTTCCTGGATAGACATGGTCGCCGAATTCAAACAGTTGGATGAACAACAGGAAAAGCAAGTCTTCGGCGAAGCGTTACCTCCAGGCTTGAAACTAATTGTTTAATGCTAAGCTTTGTGATGCCGATATAACAATCAACAGCGGCACGTTACCTGAACCGGTTATTGGCATAGAAATCGCTTTATCCAGTTCTATAGCGGTTTTTCACTCCGAAAGCACATTAAACGACAAAAACATGGCAGACAAATACGGCATAGACAGTCATAAACTGGTGTATCACCCGCAGCGGGTGGCGCAATGGTTGGATGGCAGGCACGATTGGCAGCAAGCGAAAGCCGTATATCCAATCTATATGGAGGTGTCGCCGGTAGGTGCCTGTAACCATCGCTGCACATTTTGCGCGGTGGATTACATTGGCTATAAAGCGCAGCGGTTGGATGTCAAAATTCTGGCGGAACGCTTGGTCGAGATGGGCCGGCTCGGCGTGAAAAGCATCATGTACGCTGGGGAAGGCGAGCCGATGCTGCATAAGGACATTAACGACATCGTCAAATGGACTTTCGACGCCGGTATCGATGTGTCTTTCACCACCAACGGTACCTTGATGAATCAGCGCTTTGTCGAGCAATCGTTGCCGTTGGTATCCTGGATCAAAGTCTCCTTGAATGCCGGCAGCGCCGAAAATTATGCGGCGATTCATCAAACCAAAGCGTCCGACTTTGACTTAGTTCTTAACAATCTGCGCCGCGCGGTCGAACATAAAAAATCCCAGCAATTGTGCTGTACTCTGGGCGCACAAATTCTATTGTTGCCGGAAAATCAGCACGAAGTAACCGCGCTGGCAAAAATCTGCCGCGATGTCGGTTTGGATTATCTGGTCGTCAAACCTTACTCCCAACATTTATTCAGCGAAACCCGCCGCTACGAAAGCCTGCGTTACGACAATCTGTTGGGCATGGCCGAGGAACTGGCCCAATTCAATGGCGACGGCTTTAACGTGGTATTTCGCGAACAGACCATGAAGAACTACAGCCAATCGGAAACCGAGCGTTACAAAACCTGCCATGCCACCCCGTATTTTTGGGGCTATATCATGGCTGACGGTGAAGTCTACGGTTGCAGTGCCTATTTGACCGATCAACGCTTTGCTTACGGCAATATCCATCAGCAATCGTTTCAAGCCATTTGGGAAGGCGAGAAACGTCGGCAGAACTGGCAGTACATCACCCAGGACTTGGATATCAGCCAATGCCGTAAAAACTGCCGGATGGAAGCGGTCAATCAATATCTGGACAAACTCACGGCCAACCAGCCGGCCCATATCAACTTTATCTAGGACAGACGCATGAAAGTATTGGTTACCGGCGGCGCGGGGTTTATTGGCAGTCATTTAAGCCGCGAGCTTTGGCGGCAAGGCCACCAGGTCAGCGTGATCGACAGTCTGGTTGGCGGCCGTAAAGAAACCATTGCCGATTTGCTCGGTCAGGAGCATTTTGAATTTAATCAGGCCGATATTCGCGACGCCGAAACCATCGCGCCATTATTTGCAGGTATCGACTGGGTATTTCACTTGGCCGGTCTGGCCGACATCGTACCGTCCATCGAGCAACCGTGCGCTTATTACGAAACCAATGTTAGCGGCACCTTCAATGTGCTGGAAGCGGCCCGCGCCGCCGGTATCAAGCGTTTTGTCTATGCCGCGTCATCGTCGTGCTACGGCATCCCAGAACAGTTTCCTACGCCGGAATCCGCACCCGTTCAGCCGCAATATCCTTATGCCTTGACCAAATATTTGGGCGAGGAGCTGGTGATGCACTGGGCGCAACTCTATGACTTACCCGCTGTGTCTCTGCGCTTATTCAATGTCTATGGCCCGCATGCCCGCACGACTGGCGCCTATGGGGCGGTGTTTGGCGTGTTTCTGGCGCAAAAACTTAACGGTAAACCCTTCACCGTGGTTGGCGACGGCACCCAGACCCGCGACTTTACCTATGTCACCGATGTCGCCAACGCCTTTATTGCGGCTGCCGAATCCGAACTGCGCGGCGAGATTATGAATGTCGGCAGCGGCGGCACCTACAGCGTCAACCAGTTGGTGGGATTGTTGGGCGGCCCCATCGAATACATTCCCAAACGGCCCGGCGAACCCGATTGCACCTTTGCCGATACCCGTAAAATCAAGACAAAACTTGGCTGGCAACCGCAAGTTAGTTTCGAGCAGGGTGTGGGCAATATGCTGGAGCACATCGATTACTGGCAAAACGCCCCGCTGTGGACCTCGGCTTCCATAGCCGACGCCACCGCCGATTGGTTTAAATACCTGGATAAGTAGGGAGAAGCCCATGGCTATCAGACAAGCGGCAGCGGATTTTGCGACTTTGCTAAACAACAGCGTCTTTACCGACGCGCAAAGTCAAACCTTGGACGGCGAAACGGTGATTCAGCAACTGCTGGCCGAATTTGCCAGAGTCCGCGAGCAGCAGGCCAAGATCATGGTGTTGGGCAACGGCGGCAGCGCGGCCATTGCCAGTCATGTGATCACCGACTTGCGTAATGTCGGCGGCTTGTGCGCCTTGACCCTGCACGAAGCCGCGCCCTTGACTTGTTTTACCAACGACTTCGGTTACGAACAGGCTTTTGCCAAACAAATCACCGCGTTTGCCAATCCCGACGATTTATTGATTGCTATCAGCAGTTCCGGACAATCCTTGAATATCGTCAATGCGGTATTAGCGGCCAATGCCAAGGGCTTGCCGGTGATGACGCTCAGTGGTTTTAAGGCCGACAATCCCCTGCGGAAATTGGGACGCTGGAATTGCTGGTTGGATAGCAGTCATTACGGCATGGTCGAGTTAGGGCATCTCTTCGTGTTGCACCACATAACCGATCATTTGCTCAGGAAATAAGCTCATGTCCACGGAAAAAATCGTTTCTATCGAACAACTCGCTCAGCGTGCGGCCGAACTGAAAGCGCAAGGCAAAACCGTAGCTTTATGCCACGGTACCTTCGATTTACTGCACATTGGCCATATCCGTCATTTGCAAAGCGGTGCAAGGCAGGCCGATGCCTTATTGGTTAGCGTCACCGCCGACGAATACGTCAATAAAGGCCCTGGGCGGCCGGTGTTCAATCAATATTTGCGTGCTGAAAACATCGCGGCTCTGGCTTGTGTGGATAGTGTGGCGATCAATCATGCGATTACCGCGGTGGAGGTATTGGATCAGGTCAAACCCGATTTGTATGTGAAGGGCAGCGATTACAAAAGCACCAGCGACGATCTCACCGGCAATATCCAACACGAAAAAGACGCGGTGGAACGGCATGGCGGCAAGATTTACTTTACCGATGAATTAACGTCGAGTTCGACACGCTTATTGAACGAATATTTTGAGGTGTTTTCCCCGGAAATTTCCGCGTACCTCGATCAATTCAAGGAAACGGTCGGCGCCAACGAGATTATCGACAAGCTCAAGGCCTTGAGCGGTTTGAATGTGCTGGTGGTTGGCGAGGCAATTGTTGACGAATACCATTACACCTCGCCCCTGGGGCAGACCGGCAAGGGTAATGTGTTTTCGGTGAAATACAACGACTACGAACGCTTTGCCGGTGGTGCGATCGCCGTGGCGAATCACGTTGCGGAATTCGCCCACAATGTGACCTTGCTGTCCGGCCTGGGCGCCACCAAAAGCCACGAAGATTTTATTCGCACGAATCTGAATCCCGGCATAGATCCGGTGTTTTTCTTCAGCCAAGATCGGCCGACCATCGTCAAGCGCCGCTATGTCGACGCTGACATTGCCAAGTTGTTTGAGGTGTATTTTTACAATGATGCACCCTTGCCGGCCGAGACTAACCGCAAAATCGTCACTTGGTTGGAGAAGCATTTACAGGATTACGATGTAGTGATCGTCCCTGATTTTGGCAACGGCTTTATTTCCAGCGAAATGGTGGCGGCGTTATCCGCAAAGGCCAAATTTCTGGCCGTCAACGCGCAGGTCAACAGTGGTAACCGCGGTTATCATTTGATCACCCGCTACCCGAAAGCCGATTTCTTGTCCTTGAACGAGCCGGAGTTACGTTTGGCGACGCATGATAGGGGAGGCGTCATCGAGGAATTGGCGGCACAACTGGCAGATAAATTACATGCCGGGCATATCGCTATCACCCGCGGAACCAAAGGTGCTTTGATGCTGGACCCTAGCAAGACCGCGTACAAAATTCCCGCCCTATCATCCAAAGTGGTGGATCGGATCGGCGCCGGTGATGCTTTTCTGTCCGTGGCCGGCTTGTGTTTGGGGGGCGGGTTGTCGCCGGAGCAAGCCTTGTTTGCCGGCAGCGCCGCTGCCGCGTTGGACGTGCAGATCGTCTGTAACCGCGAGCCGGTGCGAGCCGTGGCTTTATTCAAATACATTACCACCTTGTTGAAATGACCGTCATGAGTCCCGCATCTGCCAACTTGAAGCACTTGTATTATCAAATGCTGCGCATCCGCCGCGCCGAGGAAGCGATTGCCCGGCGCTATGCCGAGCAGCAAATGCGTTGCCCAACTCACCTTTGCATCGGCGAAGAAGCCATCGCAGTGGGTGTTTGCGCGCATTTGACGGTGCAAGACAAGGCGTTCAGCAATCATCGCGGCCACGGCCACTACTTGGCCAAAGGCGGCGATCTGCCGCGTCTATTGGCGGAGTTGTATGGCTTTGCCGAAGGCTGCTGCGGTGGTCGGGGCGGCTCCATGCATCTGACCGACTTGGACGCCGGATTTATTGCGTCCACGCCCATTGTCGGCGGTACCGTGCCATTAGCCGCCGGTTATGCCTGGGCCGAGCAGATGAAAAAATCCGACGCCGCACAGGGATATGCAAGTGTCGCGGGAGGCAGGATGCCGGAAGCGACCAACGTGGTGGTGATTTTCTTCGGTGACGGTTGTTTTGAGGAAGGGGTGATGCACGAAACCCTGAATTTCGCAGTTCTAAAGCAACTTCCTTTACTGTTTATCTGCGAGAACAACCAATACTCGGTAATGACGCCGTTGGCGGAACGTCAGCCCAAACGTGATATTCACAAAATTGCCACTGCCCATGGTTTAACTGCGGTTAGCGGCGATGGTAATCGGGTCGATGAAGTCTTTCAGTTGGCGCAAACAGCAGTGACCAACGCCCGGAATGGGTTGGGGCCGCAGTTTTTGGAATTGCATACCCATCGATGGCCGGAGCATTGCGGACCCAACGAAGATGACGACTTGGGTTACCGCAGCCCCGGCGAGCTGGCGGAGTGGAAATTGCGTTGTCCCTTGCTGCAAACCCGGCAGATGTTACTCGGATTGCAATTGAGCAATGACGCCGAACTTGCGCAGATGGAAAGCCAGTTGGCTGAGGAAATTGAACAAGCGTTTGCGTCGGCTTTGGAAGGTACTCACCCAACGATCGACAGTATGAGGCAGCATCTGTATGCGTGATGTGAGCATGATGACTTACGGTGAAGCCATCCGCGAAGCCTTGGACGATGCGTTGGCCAAATTTCCGGAAATGCTGTTAATCGGTGAGGGCGTGCCCGATCCAAAAACCATCTTTGGTACTACCCAAGGCTTACAGGAAAAGTACGGCCCGCAGCGTGTGCTGGATATGCCGCTGGCCGAGAACGGCATGACCGGCATCTGCATTGGCGCGGCCCTGGCCGGTATGCGACCGGTGCTGGTGCATCAGCGTATCGATTTTGCCTTGTTGTCGGTCGATCAATTAGTCAATAACGCCGCGAAGTGGCATTACATGTTCGACGGTCAGCAGCAAGTTCCGTTGGTGATTCGAGTGATTATCGGTCGCGGCTGGGGGCAGGGGCCGCAACATTCGCAAAGTCTGCAAGCTATGTTCGCGCAAGTGCCGGGCTTGAAAGTGGTGATGCCGACTACTGCCGGCGATGCCTACCACTTTATGTTGGCGGCGATTGCCGATAACAACCCTGTGCTGTTTATCGAACACCGCTGGCTGCACCACATCCAAGGCGAGGTCGATAAACAGCAGGGGCTATCGACTTTATCGGGCGCGGCCTTGCTGCGGCAGGGTACTGACATTACCGTAGCCGCGTTTTCGCACATGAGCATCGAAGCCTTGAAAGCCGCCACTGTGCTGGCTTCATATGGTATCGACGCCGAAGTACTGGATATGCGTTGCGTCAGCACCTTGGATATAGAGAGTGTTGCCGCATCGTTGGCTAAAACCGGCGGTAAATTGGTAATAGCCGACTGCGCGCCTGAAATGGCGTCGATGGGACATCAGCTTTTGTCGAAGCTCGTGTTAACCCATGGGCATCGTTTGCAACAAGTGCCGCGTTTGATTGCTTATCCCAACCATCCGGTACCGACCTCGCATTTTGCAGCCAACCACTATTATCCGGGGGCCGAGCAAATCGCCTCTGCTGTTTTGGCAATGTTGGATAAACCCGAATTAATAGAGTCGGTGAACAGGGATTTGCAATCCGATTTGCCTAAAGATCAACCCGACCGCAGCTTTGTCGGCCCGTTTTAACGTATAAAAAAGAGCATCAGACCATGGCTAAAAGTGAACAAACCAATCGTTTCGGCAACAGCGCCGTAACCGATATACCCGACAATGTGCCGATGTTCAGTCAACCCGGACATAAACTACGTACGTCGAATAACATCGTCGATCGCAGTGCGTTATCAAATGACTATCAGGTAATCGATACCAGCCAGTTGGCCAAATTGCCCGGACAGAAATTGCAGAGCATTTCCCACGACGACCAGGAAGGCATCATTCGTCTGGAAGCCGGCAGCGAGCATGAACAACATGTTCCGAACCAGTTCACCGGCCCCAGTTTTCGCACGCAGAGAGAACGCTTCCGCTTCGACGGCCACAAAATGATGCATCATTTAGATAGAGTGCAGGCTTGGCAAAACGGCCAACGCTTTGCGCCGGTGCATATAGATATGGGGCTGACCAAATTTTGCAATACCGCCTGTTTGTATTGCTACGCGGTGGTACAGAACATGACCAAGGGCACCATGATTGGCCGGGATGCTTTGTTGAACTTTGTCCGCGACTGCGGCAAGTTGGGCGTGCGCTCCTTGGGATTCATCGGCGACGGCGAACCGACATTAAACCCGACCCTCTACGATGCCACCGTGTTGGCGGGTGAATTGGGTATCGATACCGCGATGGCTACCAATGGCTTATTGCTGGATATGGATCGGGCCCACGACTTACTGAAAAATATGAGCTATATCCGCTTCAATCTATCCGCCGGGACACCGGAGGGCTTTCGTCGGGTGCACCAATCCAAAGAAGTCAATTTTCATTTGCTGATCGACAAGATCCGCGAACTGGTGAAAATCAAGAAAGAAAACAATTACAAATGTACGCTGGGTTTGCAGATGGTGTTAATCCCGGAATGCTTTGACGAAGTATTGGCCGAGGCCAAGCTGGGCGCCGAATTAGGCGTGGATTATTTCGTGATCAAGCATTGTTCAGACTCTGAATACAAGGAGATCGGCATCGATTACGACGCCTACCTAAAAATCGGCGACGTCCTGAAACAAGCGGAAGCCCTGAGCACCGACACCTACGTGGTCCAAGCCAAATGGAACAAGATCAATGCAGCGGGCGAAACCAATTTGTACAAAGACGGCTTTCGAAAATACGACCAATGTTTCGGCACTCCGTTTTTGCTGCAGATTTCCGGTAACGGCAAAATCTATCCCTGCGGGCCGTTTTTCAATAAAGAGCGCTTTTACATCGGTGATCTACACACCGACTCTTTTTACGATTTGGTCGCCACTAGCGAACGTTACTGGCAGGTGCATAAAGATGTGGCCGAGTCGGTGGATGTGCATAAAGACTGCGCGATCGGCTGCCGGCAGGATTATGTGAACAAGTTTCTGTGGGATTTAAAAAACCCGCCGGAACACATCAATTTTATTTGATCGACACGGACGCTTTGATGACCTCGGCGTTGGCAGACATATTTTTTCTGGATATCCAGGATGCTTACGCCGAAGCGGCCAAGCAACAATGGCTGCGTGATGCCAATGGTGTTGAGCGCCTGCAATATTGCTATTACGACGGCTTGCTTACCGACATCGTCCTACCGAATTTTATCCAGGTTCCCGCCGATAAATTTGTCGAATTTTTTTCCCATAACCAATTGCCGATACCCCAACTCATTGCGATGTCTCAAGACGGTGCCGTGCAATTCAATGACATGCCGGCGGATGTGATTGAGGAAGTCTCGCAATACCGCAGTCAATATAGGGTGCCGGACTATGTACATTTCGATACCTATTTTATAGATCCGCTACAGGCGCTGAATGTGGCAAAGCAGCGCAATCGGGTGGCTTGCGATCATCCGACTATCGATGGCTTGCAGGTTTGTTATTACCGAGGCGAATTGCCCGCGCATGGTTTTGAGAATCTGATCCATCTGGAACTACCGGATTTGCAGGATTTTTTTATTCGTTCTCGCATGCGGTTCCCGGAGAATGTAGAGATTCCGGAAGGATTGGACGACGACGTTAAAGCCGAGCTCAAACAAGATATTGCCACTGTTCGTAGTGCGGTCGAACGTCAGCGCCGGATCTTACTTCAGCAGCTATTGAACAAAGCCAAAACCTTAAAACCCCGGCTAGTCTGCAATAGACCGCCCAGGATTTTTATTCCTACCAGCCGTTTGACTACGGTCATGCAATACAGCTCGCGGGGCGTAGCCAAGGCTTTTGCTGATCTGGGTTGGGATGTGCTGCTTTATGTTCAAGACAATGAAATGGAAGGCAGCAATATGGTGGATATGCTGGAAAAATATATCAGCTTCGATCCGCATGCCTGTTTTTATGTCAACAGTTTGAATAATAGCTTCATGCACGATGACATCGTCAATCTGGTGTGGTGGCAAGATTTGATGCCGCAGCTGAAGAATCGGCAACCGTTAAAATGGCGAGATCGGGATTTCAATTTGTCGATTTCGCCGCTGTTCGACCGCTATCTGGAGCAATGCGGGGCGTCGAAAGTGGAGCGTCTACATTTCGTGATCGACGATGATATATTCCATGGCGACCGCCAAACCGCCCGGACAGACAAAATTGTGTTTGTCGGCAGTTCCTATTTGCCGGTGATTGATCCGGAAAACAGTCAGCATAAACAGGCGTTGGCCGCACTACTCGCGGTTATGGAGCAAGGTGGCCGCTTTGACGAAGCGACTGTTACTCAAATCGCCGCAGCTAGTTCTTTAAGCTATGAGTTCGTATTCTGGAAGCTGCTGCATTACGTAATCCGCGACTATGCCGTGAAATGGTTATGCGCCGCACAGGGATGTGCTGGTGTTGCGGGAGGCACGATGCCGGAAGCGACCGCCGCACAGGGATGTGCCAATGTCGCGGCAGGCAGCATGCCGGAAACAGCCTCCGCCCCCGGTTTGCAGGTGGATGTTTATGGCCGCTATTGGGGTCAGGACGCCGAGGTGGCGGCGTATTATCGCGGCGAGTTGCAACATGGCGTGGCGGTGGCGGATGTTTATCGTTCGGCGCGCTATGCCTTGGTTTGCCATCCTTTCGAAATCAACTCCCAGCGCCTTGCCGAAGTAGCCGCCTGCGGCTGTATTCCGCTGGTATACGATTGCCGGGATGTCGCCGAGCCGCCGCATTGGGACGAGTATTGTCTGTTCTTCAAAACAGCCGAAGAATTGCAAAATATCCTGCGTCAGCGCTTGCAGCCGGCCAAGCCGCCGGAGGGCCTGGCCCGACAGTTTACGTATAAGGCCGCAGTCCGGCGTTTAATCGATTTAACCGATTTACGCGCGCTGAGTAATGCTGAGCATGTCAGCGAACTGGAGTCGGAACCGGTAGCAGTTTTGCCCGCACTTTTTGGCGAGAACGTATTGCTAATCAGTAGCTTGGAGTCTGCGCAGCAAACCTGTCTTGCCAATCTGCAAAACAATCTGTTGTGCCTGGCCGAATACCGCCCTGAGTTAGGCCAAGCCTTACTGGCCGCCTGGCCGCGGCAGCAGATAGTCATCACGGTCGAGCAAGCTATCGCCGGTGAATATTGGCGGATTTCGGTGGAGACGGATGGCAAAGAAAGCTATCGGCTCGATAATATTGCACTGCTTGAGCATAAAGGCTTGATCGAGAACAATGTTGCCGAGATGACCCGCGAAAATACCTGCTGCTATGCTTTGGTGGGCTTGGGTTCTGGTTACGAGTTATTGGCAGCATTTAACGCGACCGCTCTACCGATTACTGAGATGGCAGAATTTGAAGTACCAGTTTATCTGATCGAAGCCAAGCCGGAAATATGGCTATTGAATCTGCTATTGCATGATTTACGGCCTCTATTACTTGCCCCGCGTGTGCGCATTTATCACGATGAACATGCCGAGGCCGATTTATTTGTCGAGTTTTCAAAATTCGAAGCCGCCGTACCGGACGTGTTGTTCAATCTCGATCCGCAAGCGCCGATTGGCGCAGAGCGAGTTTATCAATTATCCATGGCAGCCAAGCAAGATAAAGCCGAGCGGCATCTTGTAAATTTGCAGCAAATTGCCGATTACTATCGCGGTATAACCGCAGATGAGTGGCGGCGGAAATTTAGTCCGGAACACGCCGGCCAATTGCGCGTGCTGGGGTATATCTCGCGTTTCTCCAGTTTTCTCAAATACTGCATGCGCGACTGGCTTGACGGTTTCGAGCGTTTGGGCGCGACGATCCGGTTATGTAGCGAAACTGAAAATTATTACTTGAGCAATATCGAGCATTTGCTAGACGAGATTAATTATTTCAAGCCGGACATTATCCTGACCATAGATCATTTTCGGCATGAGTTTGCTGGCATTCCCGAGTCCGTGCCATTTGTAAACTGGATACAGGATATGTTGCCCAATATCACCGGTAACACACTGACGATGACTAAAATGGATTTTACCTTCATGTTTTCTCAACATTGGCTGGCAATGAACGGTGGATCTTTATTCAAAGATTTTCCGGCCGAGTATCTGCCTGTGGGATTTAACGATCATTATTATCATCCGCAGCGGACCAACGTTTTCGAATACGACTTTCTGGTGATCAGTCATTTAGTCGATGCGGAACGGACGTTTCTAGCGTTTGAAAGTGTTCCCTCCGAGCATTGGTGTTTCGATCATCATGAAACTGCGCTATTGGATCAGGGAAAATTCGAGCGTGCCGAATTAGTCGACATCTACCGATGCGTAATCGAGTATCTGCAAGGATTGTCGGCCAACCAGTTTCATCAACTCAGAGTAGATAGTCAAAGCGACGGCTTTTCCGCCATTGTGGCGTTGTTGAAAAGCCAAGGTGTTTTGGTGGACGCTGCGGCAGTGAATTTATTGCTGGCCGGAAGCGCTACCCGGTTTCATTTTGACTATTTGCTGAGAATGAAAACGGCACCGATTGCCGCGTTGATCGATGCCGATTTGGATATTAAATTGGCGCTCTATGGCAGAAATTGGGACAGATTTGACCGGTTTGCGCCTTATGCCAAAGGTGTTGCCGACAACGGCGAATTTATTAACCACCTAATGAATTGCTCGAAAATCTGTTTTAACGGCAGTCCGGGGACTACGCTACATATGCATGCTTTGGAAATAATGGCGGCTGGCGCATTCATGCTGTCCCGGGCCATCTATAAAGATGGCGCGCCACTAGCCGATTACTATGACGAGCATGAAGTGGCCTATTACAACGATGAAGCCGATCTCGTCGAGAAGGTTAAGTATTATCTAGCCAACGGCGAAATACGCAGGAAAATCGCCGAGCGAGCCTATCAAAAAACTGTCGGTTTATTTTCTTATCAGGCTATTTCAGGGCGGGTTTTGGATGCTATATGTAATCGATTCGGTGCTAATTAGTCGGTTAGTGTATTTCAGGATAGCGGAGTAATGGCATGTTGATGAGTGGTCAAGAGTTTGGCGAGTTATTGGGGGTTAAACCCTTGCCAAACTTACATCTGGAAATATCACTGGGCTGCAATATCAGTTGTGCCATGTGTACTTTTCACGATAAGTTGAAAAAATTCCGAGTGATGTCCGCTGCTCAAGTTAAAAATTTGAAATCGGGTTTCGATTATTTCGGTCAAATTCATATTGGCGACGGTAGCGAACCGTATATCAATCCGGATTTATTCGAAATCGTCGGATATTTAAGCGATATGGGTGCCAAAGTGTCGGTACAGACTAATGCCAAATTGATTAGAACTGCCGCCGATGCCGAGAAACTGGTTAAATCCGGATTGATGCTGTTGTCGCTCTCGGTCGACGGCGTCAACGACGCTACGGTGCGCAAAATCCGTGGCGGCCTGGGGTTTAGCGAAATTTCCAGGGCTATAGATTTAATCAACGAGGCTAAATTGCGCTTGAATTCTAGTACTCCGCATTTAGCCAGTAACGCTGTTGCCATGCGCTGTAATTTGGATGAGTTGCCGGACCTTGCGCGCTATCTACTCGATAACGGTTTTTGCTCGTTTCGCATTGGTTTTTTGGAGCTACGGCAACCTAATAACGACTTGGTTGGAGAACTGCTGATTTACGATATTCCGAAGGCGATAGAGACTGTGGCGCGGGTCAGAAAACTTGTGGAGTGCCATCCAAAAGCTATGCATTTTGATGACAGTATTTTTAAAGTCGGCGTCGGCTTGTTGCGGCGCGAACACTGTACCGGATATCAGGACAGATTATACGTCAATCATGCCGGTGATCTGTGGACTTGCTATGGCAAACAGAAATTAGGCAATATATTCGAAAACGGTCTGGAAGGGCTGATAGCTTCCGATACTTACGCCAGTTATAAGCGAAAAGTGACCGAGCCGGGAAATCCTATTTGTCAGGCCTGCACGTTTTGCCAGATTATGTCCTTGGATAAAGTAACCGATCATTTCGGAAAGCCAGCGCGGGAGTATTATTCTCTTGAGAAAATAGATGAATCCATTAGCTATGCTAACTCAGGTGGTGAAGCGCGAGATTTTTGGCGATATGCAGTTCCAACCGCCTAAGCTATTTTACAAAGAGGATTCAGAAGCAGACTGGATAGTCGTTAAATAAGTCAGATATTACAGGAATGATTAAGCATATTTCTATTTTCATGCCCACCGAAAGTGCGTTTCATCGGCGGCTGTTCGGCTTTATAGGTTTAGCGTTTCAAAAGCAGGGGTTATTAGTCAGCGGGGCTTGCAAACTATTGAACGAGACGGAAATAAGGGACTGGGTCAGGGAGAAAAAACCGTGTGCTATTTTTGAAATGAACCGGGTCAAGGATGAAATTCCGATATTGCACGAGCTGAATATTTTGCATATTTCCTGGGTAGTGGATATGCAGGGTCGATGTGAAAGTGACATTACCGGTAGCGATATTACCTATGCCTTGGACCCTGGATGGCTGGTAAATTTTAATCCTGGCGGGTATCTGGATTGGATGCCGCCCGGTACCTGTGTTGAAACCTATTTTCCTGAAAATATTGCGAGAGATAGCAATACTGAGTTCAGCTTTATTGGTCATATTCCTCAACCGTGGACGACACAAGAGTTATCGCGGGTTTTGCATCCGGATAATCCTCGCGTCACTTTTGAGATGTTGCTCAAACGATATAGCGAATATATGGATATCAATACCTATTGTGAGCAAACTCACGAGTCCTGTGTCGGTATAATTGATCGGATCGCAAGCGAATTGCTGGGGTATTCGTGCGCGCTGAGTGACGATGTTTATTACGATCTGCTAATTCGCATAAAACGCATGAGTAATCGTACCGAATTGATCGATTTTGCATTGCGATATTCCGAGTCAATTGCTATTTACGGTAGTCAGAACTGGCGTGTCTGGAGTAAGTATCGGCAATATTATCGTCGGTTTATAGAGAATCCGTTGGAACTCAACAGAGTTCATCAAAAATCCAATATCAATTTGCACGATGGGATTTCCTTTCATTTTCGCGCCATCGATTGCATGGCCTCGGGCGGATTGTTGATGTGGTATGACTATCGCGATGGCGATAAGTACGATAGCTATAATCCCGGAAGAGCAATTTATACTCGCGGACTTTCCGATTTTTTCACTCCGCAATTTCATTATTACGAGTTTAAATGGCTGGATTTTGACGATGTTTACCAGCAATTGAAAAGTATTCGATATCAAGGCAGTCAGGCGCAAAAACAAACGCTGGAACTTATTAAAAGTCATCATACTTGGGGTGTCCGCGCCGAGCAGATTCTCGAACATATTCAAGCGTTGTAGTACGTCCGGACTAGTTATTAATTTTTAAATTGAATCGCGACCGAGTGTTAATAGATTATTCAAAAAAAACTTTACAGGAATATCACGTTAGTGCTGTTCCCTTCGTCGGGCTTCAGCAGGAGTTTGCCGAACGCCGACAATTGCTGACAGCCGCTTTCGAGTCGGTAGGGCATTCCGCCAGCTATATTTTGCGAGATGACGTAAGAGCGTTCGAGGCAGCTATCGCCGATAAACTGGCGGTGAAGTTTGCGATAGGTGTCAACAGCGGTACCGACGCATTGTTTTTGGCGTTGAAAGCCTTGGGTATCGGTGCCGGCGATGAGGTGATAACCGTTGCGCATACGTTTGTGGCAACGCTGGCGGCTATCGTGCATTGCGGCGCCAAGCCGGTGCTTATCGATATCGGCCAGGACTTTAACCTCGCGCCCGACGCTTTGCAGGCAGCGATTACGCCAGCTACCAAGGCGATTATTCCTGTGCATATGAATGGTCGTTGCTGCGACATGCCGGCTATATTGGCAATAGCCGATCAGTACGGGGTGTCAGTGGTTGAAGACGCTGCCCAGGCGCTGGGGGCGCATATTGATGGTCGGTATGCCGGCAGTTTCGGCCGACTAGGTGCCTTTAGTTTGCATCCGATGAAAAATCTGCATTGTTACGGAGACGGCGGATTGGTGACCACTAACGATCCGTTGCTGGCGGAGAAAATTCGGATGCTGCGCAACCACGGCCAGAATGAAAACAAGGATTTGATGGCGTTTGGTTTCAATTCCCGGCTGGATAATCTGCAAGCAGCCTTGTTGAATGTGAACTTGCGATATTTTGCGGACGATATTGATAGACGTCGGCAGATAGCTGCTCGTTACCATGTCGGCCTTAGCGATTGCCAAGCTGTGCGTTTGCCCGTTTCCTGTCAGCCCACTGGGTATTTTGATGTGTTCAGCGCTTATCCGATACTTTGTCGAGACCGGGATGGGTTGATCAGGCATTTGCACTCGCGCCACATCGAGTGTTTTGTGCATTGGCCGCAGCCCTTACATCTAAATCCGCATTTGCAGTTGGCACCGGTTTCTCTGCCAATGACCGAACAGGTGGCCCGCGAAGTGTTGTCATTGCCGATACATCCATTTCTGGACGATGCGCAATGCGATTATGTGATTGCGTCAGTCCGGGAGTTTGCCGGTGGCCGTTAATTATTTCATTACGGGAATGTGCGGCTTCGTCGGCAGTGAACTGGCTATCGCGTTGGCGAAAGCAGGCTATCGGGTTGCGGGCGTGGACAGAATGATGCCGCACGCCGACACCGCCGACGAGTTTGCATCGCTAGGTATTCGGTTTCATCATTTGGATTTACTGGACAGGAGTGGCTTGGCACCGTTACTGACCGATATAGATATTGTGGTGCATGCTGCCGGCGTATCACGGGTTAGCGATGCTCGAGCCAACCCGATGGACTGCATCAACTCCACGGTTCTGGCTACCACCAACTTGATAGAGTTACTCGCCGGAGCGGCTCGCAAGCCTTTGATTATCTATCTTAGCACCCGCGAAGTCAGTTACTACGATACTTTGGACGACACTCAGGTCAATGTCGATCACATCTATGCAATATCCAAGAAATCTGCCGAGCAACTGCTGTTGGCTTTTGCCAATAGTTATGAGATGCCTTTAGCGATTTGCCGGCTTTCGGATGTTTACGGTGGAAAGCGCGATCACGTCAACAAGTTGTTGCCGACGTTTGTAAAACGCGCCAAGCAAAATCAGGCGGTAAGAGTGTTGAATAACCAAACCCGCTTTCATTTTACTCACATCCAGGATGTCATCGATTCGATTTTGGATATTGTTATGCTGCTGCAAACATCAGGACATAGGCAGCGGTGTTTCGAATTATGGTCGGATGAGTCTTACACCGCCGAAGAGTTGGCGGCCTTGGTCGTATCCAGTTTTAAGTCCAATTCGCGTATCGATTACGCTGTGCACGGTGTGGTGCAGGATATTGGGCGGATTCGGCTTGAGTCTCGGACCTGGCAGTTCTCACCCAAATTCAGTCTGAAGGACGAATTGAACCGCCTTTCCGAAAGTTATTAGCCGTGCGGCTCTGAAAGGTGTTGTCTTAGCCGGTAACTTAGCCCTGAAAGCCCGTCTACCTGAATGGATTTGCTGCTGCTGTAAGTCGCCAGGTCGGCAAATCTATCCAGCAAAGTATCAATATCGTGCAACGGATAGCGGAAAATGTTTTCCTCGGGGTAATCGCCTTGCAGCGCAGCAAAATTCAAGTCAACTTTTAAGTCATCTGCCAGATCTATGGCGGTACGCATCTCAGCCAAGGTGCTGTTCATCACCACATAGTTCCAACGGACCAGTTTACGGCCGCTCCGATTAGTCGCTTGAGCCGATGCCAAAAAGTGCAATGTCGCCATCACTTGCCGGTAACTCAGCCCTAGCCGTATTTTTTCGAATGTCGATTGCTGAACGCCGTCTATCGACAGCAGAAAAAACACAGGATTGTCATGGTCGGTCAGCGCGGCAATCCGCTCTTCGGTCAGCAGGCTGCCGTTGGTGATCACATATTTGACGAGATCGGGATTGTCGGTCGTGTCGAATTGATGCAGATAATGGAAAAAGCGCTTGCTGCTGAATACCTCGCCGCCTTGCCAACGGAATACTTTGGCTGTTGCTCGCAGTGTTTCCAGTTTTTGCAATATTTCCTCCGAATGCCGCATGTCGCTCATGTGCGGTTGCGGACACATTATGCAGTCGGCATTGCAGCGTAATACCGGCTGGGTGTCCACATAGATTGGCAAGCCGGACAGCACTTGCGACTTATTGCTGTATTCGGCGATGACCGTGGCGATATTGCGCTGCATGGCAGACTCTGCGACGGGCAGTTCGAAGTCCAAGTTAATCAATTCGTTCGCTGGCGGCGGCTCCTCTGGTGCGTCCTTACGGCCACGCAAATAGGGACACTCGATTTCACAGCCGGCGGCTATGTAATCTCCCTCTGCTATCAGCCTTCGAACAGTTTGTGCGGCGTCCGAATTCCAGAGTTGTTCGATACTGTGTTGATGAATATTACCGAAGAGGCTACGGTTTTGCGGGCAGCAGGTGACGTGCCCTGCGGCATTGATCCAGAGATCGGCCCAGGGGTGTATGCAATGGTGATGCTTCGCGGTATTTTGCAAATCCGAGAATGTCGCCGGTTTGTTCATTTCATAACGTCTTGTGAATAACTCAGAAATAGATTGGGTAGGCTAAATACCCAATCAACAGCGCCATGTTCGAGCGCTTTGATGATGCCTTCGGCACTGTTAACGATGGGGTCTTCGTGCATATTGAAAGACGTATTCAATAGGCATAGCCCACCGGTTTTTTCGTGCCAGGCCATCAACAAATCATAAAAAAATGGGTTGGCTTTCCGGGTGACGATCTGCGGCCTGACGGTGTGGTCTACATGAATTGCTGCGGGTGAATTTAAGCTGAACTCAGCGGTAACCGGAAAACTCAGCGTCATAAATTCAGCGGATAAACAGGTGTTCTGATAATTTTGTAGGCAACGGTCCGCTAGGTCTTCCGCTATGCTGGGTGCAAAAGGCATGAAATCATCGCGTTGCAAGCTATGATTGATTTTGGCAGTGATATTTCTATCCCGCGCCGAGGCCAAAATACTTCTATGCCCCAAGGCCCGGGGGCCGAATTCGCTGCGACCCGATACGAGGCCGACGATAGCCTGGTTCTGCAGAATGCTTATCAGCTTTTCGATTGCATTGACTTCGACCACTGCGCGAACGCCATGTTTGAGCCAGGCATTGGCATCGGTCGATAGTTCGCACTTTGGGCCCAGATAGACATGATCAAGTAAGGCCGGAACTTCCGCCTTACTCAACAAGTAATGATAAACACTGCCGGCACAGATGCCGGCATCGCTCATGGCTGGATAGATGAATACCTCGTCGACACAGTCTAGCTGACGGATTTTCTGGTTTAATTTAACGTTGGCAAAGACGCCGCCTGCCAAGCAGATTTGCTTTAAGCCGGTGGATTTGGCGTGTTTTTCGATTAAGCGGCAGACGATATTCTCCAGCTGTTGCTGCGCGGCGGCGGCCAAATCGTCGCGTTTGAAGCGCGCTGCCTGTCCGGTCAATGCCGCCGAATAATTGCTGAAAAACGGGGTGTAGAGCTCGCCGAACGCCGGACAAATTACCTCATCCTCCAAACGAATGATCTGCCCGATAAAGTCTTGCGCGGCTTGTGGATCGCCTAAAGCGGCCAAGCCGGTGACTTTGCCCTCATGGCGATTGGCGCTGAAGCCGCACAAATGGGTGATGCGGCCATAAAAATAACCCAGGCTGCGCCAACTAGGGCTGGCATAGAGCTCTTTGATACCGTTGCTGCGGTCGCCGTGGCTAATGGTCAGCGATTTAAAGTCGCCGCGGCCGTCGGCGGTAATTACGAGTGCCTGGGCAAATGGCGATGGTGCAAAAGCCGCTGCCTGATGGGATTGGTGGTGGCTGCAATTGTAAATCGGCGTAGCCGGAAACAGGTCGCGGATTGCCGCGAAAAATGCCCGGCGTTTGGTTTTGTCGATTTGCCGTTCGGTTTCGACGCGTTGCCTGATGATGGCGCGAGTGGTTTCGTCGGTAGTGGTTTCCGCTGACAGTAAGCTGTCGATATAGGCTTGTTCGGCATCGCTGTCAGCAAAGTCTTGACTGAAGCCGTAACAGATCAAGTCAATATCGCTGCACAACAAGCCAGTTTCTTGCAGGATCCAGGCTATTGAGCACGCGGGAAAACTATCGTCAAATTTTTTGCGAGTTAAACGTTCTTCACTCACCGCCAAAACTATTCGACCATTCTGAAACAGGCAAACGCCGCTTTCGCTGCCGGAGGTAATGCCCAGTATATTCATTGGCTAAGCCAGTCGCGGAAATAGGTTAACGAGGCGTCTAATTGCGCGATACGCCAATCCGCCAGGTTGGGATTGGATGTGGCATCGGCGATTTGCCCGCGATAGGCATCGACGCCGCGGTGCTTTCTGACCAAAAAATACAATGCTACGAGTACGGTGGCCGCGTCGCGCCCGGGGTAATGGCTAAGGCTTGTCAAAAGCTTGGTCAATTTGCCGGCCAGCTCGGCGATTTCCGGTGTAGGCATAGCGTTCTCGGTAAGGGCTTGGCCGGTTGCGATTAGCCGGTTGCTTAGGTTGATCGCGACAGGGTCGTCTATATGCCATTTCACGCGAAAGTTTTCGTCCTGGTCCGAGAAATCGAAGTCAAATGCCGCAGCCGAACACTGCCACTGTAACTTTAGTCGTTCGGCATCGGCGATGAATTGCTGTGGCCGAAATGCTAGCCATTGCGGGGTCAACAGGTCATCAATCAAGTCGCCGACAAACTGATTGTCCAGTGCGTAGGGATGTAACAGGCGGTAAGCGCTTAGCAGCTGTTCCGGCGTTAATCTGCCGATGCTGGCGGTTCTTAACATTGCCACCAGCCAGCGGCTCCAGGTTCCGGCGCGGTAAACCCTGAATAAAATGTCGCTGTTTGCGGCCATGTTCGGCAATAGTTTGCCGAGAAAGCCTTCGCGGTCTGCTAGGTGATGATAAACCCCGGCGACGAAGGCCAGATCAATGTGTTGCGCGGAACCCAGCGAGCAGCTGATATCAGCTTGTTCACTGATAATATTTTTTATGCCGTTTTCAGCGATGTAACGATTTAGAAAATCGACGTGTTTGGAATTGATATCCAGGTGGTAAACCTGCCGGCAACCCAGTTCCTGGAAGACGATGGCCTGCCAGCCCGAACCGATATCGAGTATGGTTTTGTCGCGGAGTTGTTCTATCGAAATATCGAATTTGGCCAGTTCGGAGCAAATTCTGCGTCGATACTTTTGCAAAGTCTGCTGCGGATCGGCGTGGATATGGCTGTGTACATGTTCGGCGTAAAACTCGGTCATAGCCAACTGTGCCGGTAGTTCGGGATCAGACCACATGGTAATAGTCCTTGATGATCTTGGCGGCACGCTGAGTCCAGGTATGTTTGGCCTGGATTTGTTGGGCGGCGTTGGTGACGATTATTTGTCGAGCTTGTGCGTCGTGCAAATATTTCTCGGCGTGTTCGGCTAAATCGTGTTCCGAAAACGGCACGTAATGCACGAAAGGTTCGAAGA
This sequence comes from Methylomonas methanica, assembly GCF_001644035.1. GTDB lineage: Bacteria > Pseudomonadota > Gammaproteobacteria > Methylococcales > Methylomonadaceae > Methylomonas > Methylomonas methanica_A. The sequence goes on along the minus strand of NZ_LUUG01000057.1, from coordinate 73,191 downwards.
TTTCCAGGATGCCGCCCTCCGCTTTATCGTCCGGTGTCCGCTTTACGAACATCAGGCCACCGGCCGACATGGCATCAAATACCCGAAAATGCGGGCCAACACCTTCATGCAGATTCAATTTGGTGGACTGATAAATTTGCTTTAACTCATAACTGTGGTCGACAAAGTGATGATAGTGAGGGCGGTATTGCGGCCAGTCCTTCCAATTTTCCGAGCCGTAAATCCTCACTGACGCCGAGTTTTCCAGGACTAGAGACATCAACTGATGACGATTTCGTAGTCTGATCATGCGACAGCCCAGATCGTAGCGTAGCCTTTGATCGGCGATCTCCACCGTATGGCCGTAACGTTCTTCGATCAATTGGTAAGCAGAGTTTAGATAAGTTATGTTCTCAAAGTTTTCGAAACTGATGTTTTGCCAATAATCGATCAGTTCGTCGTGCAGCCTGCCGAAGTTGATGGGTTCTTGTTGATATCGGCAAATTTCTCGCGACAACTCTTCCTCGGTCCAGGGTTTGGGAATATGGCCGACAAACGAAAAATCCGAGATCGGTGGTTGCGGTTGAAAGCTATAACTAGTTTCACAGGTACCCGGCGGCAACCAGTCCACCAAACCACCGTCGGCAGTAAACGCGCGTTTCCAATTGCCGCCGAAAAAATAGGTTATGTCGCTGCCATGGTAGTAATCTACGGTATGGCCCAGGGTGTCCACAATCCAGGCGATGTGCTTGATGTGGGCCGGCAGATTGGGTAAGGCACTGCGGGCACGGTTCATTTCAAAGATCAGATCGGGTTTGAACTGATGGCAAAATTCCAGCAGGCAGGGTTCGTCATAATGGCTGACGGAGGCAAACACTTCGACGTTGTGTTGTTCCAGGCCTCTTTTTAAACCGAATAATAAAGATAAGTAGAATGTGTTGGCGCGAGGCATGAATATTGCCGCGCGTAAGCGTCGCGAAGTCATAATTGCAGCGTATCAAATCCAGTTTTGATGGGGCCGATAGCGGACCCGAAAGCTAAAGCAGATTGGTCTATTCTTATGTACAGTTCCAATTCTTCAAGACAAATTAAACCACGGGAATGCAAATTAACACACTCGTTGTCGTTCCGGCTCGGAGCGGCTCAAAAGGCTTGCCGGATAAAAATATCAAGTTACTCGGCGGCAAACCGTTGCTTGCCTGGACCGCGCAAGCGATAGCGCAAGCTAGTTTGCCCGGTTGTCTGAGCATCTTATCGACCGATTCGCAGAAATATGTAGAGGTGGCCGCGCAAATAGGCCTGGAAGCGCCATTTATTCGTCCCGATGATTGCGCGACGGATACCGCATCGGCCCTCCAGGTTGTAGAACATGCTTTGCTTTGGTTTCAACAAGCGTATGGCTATTTACCGGACCAGCTAATGTGGCTACAACCGACGTCCCCTTTCCGTTCCCCGGCTATAATCCATCAGGCGTGGACCATGCTGGAGTCGGGAACAGCCGATGCGGTGGTTGCTTGCAAAGAAATCCACCGCGACTTGAGCACACTGTTTCGTTGCGATGCCGGTTTTTTGTCGCCGCTGAACAAGGCCAAGCCGGTCCAGACTACGCGTCAGCAGGTCCAACCCTTATTGACACCCAATGGTGCGATGTATTGCTGCAAAACCATGCACCTGCTCGAACATAAATCGTTTTATCCCGAAAGAACAATGCCGCTGATCATGAATGCAATCCAAAGTCTGGATATAGACACCGAAGAAGACTGGGCTATCGCGGAGGCTTTTATTAAACAAGGACTGGTATGAACAAGGTTTTAGTCACTGGCGCCGACGGTTTTATCGGCTCGCATCTTACTGAAATGTTGGTGGCGCGCGGCTTTCAGGTGCGGGCGCTGGCGCAGTACAACTCCTTCAACAATTGGGGTTGGCTGGAGGATGCGGCCTGTAAACACGAGATTGAAGTGATTTGCGGCGATGTCCGCGACCCGCAGTTTTGCCGGCTTGCCTGCCGTGATATCGACACCGTGTATCATCTGGCGGCGTTGATCGCCATCCCATACTCGTATCAGGCCCCGGACAGTTATGTCGATACCAATGTCCGCGGCACCCTGAATATTTGTCAGGCGGCGCGGGACAATGGCGTCGCGCGAGTGATTCACACCTCCACCAGCGAAGTGTACGGCACTGCGCAATATGTGCCGATAGACGAGAAGCATCCGTTACAACCCCAGTCGCCCTACAGCGCGTCGAAAATCGCTGCTGACGCAATGGCGATGAGTTTTTTCAATGCCTTCAATCTGCCGTTGACCATAGCTCGGCCGTTCAATACCTATGGTCCGAGGCAATCGGCGCGGGCGGTGATTCCGACCATCATCACCCAGATTGCTAACGGTAAAAAGCAGATTCAACTCGGCGATGCCTCGCCGACCCGCGACTTCAATTACGTGGAAGATACCTGCCGGGGCTTTATCGCCTTGGCCGAAGCGGAGCAAGCCATAGGCGAAACGGTCAATATCGGCTCGAACTTCGAAATCTCGGTTGGCGAAACGTTAAATCTGATTAAAGGCATCATGGGTAGCGATGTCGAGTTTTTGGTTGATGAGCAAAGGCTGAGGCCGGAAAAATCGGAAGTGAACCGCTTGTGGTGCGACAACAGCAAGATCAAGCAACTGACGAATTTTGCGCCACAAGTGAGTTTGGAAGAAGGTTTGCGCCGCACCGTGGCTTGGTTCGGCAGCGCTGACAACCTGAAAAGATACAAAGCGGATATTTACAATGTTTGACAGTTTTATCCGCCTGGTCCGCGAGATTTATCAAACTAATGATTTTATTCCGCTACACGAGCCGCGCTTTGCCGGCAATGAAAAGCAGTATCTGCTGGATGTGATCGACAGCACTTTCGTGTCTAGCGTTGGCCCCTATGTCAGCCAATTTGAAACCAAAATAGCCGAATACACCGGAGCGAAGCATGCGATTGCCGCTGTCAACGGCACTTCCGCGTTACATGTGGCGCTGTTGTTGGCAGGCGTTAAGCCGGGCGAAGAAGTGCTTACTCAGGCTGTGACCTTTGTTGCGACCTGCAACGCGATTCATTACTGTGGTGCCGAGCCGGTGTTTGTGGATGTTGACACGGCGACGCTGGGGTTATCAGCGCAGGCGCTGGCGGATTTTCTCGCCGAATTTGCCGAATTGCGTGAGGACGGCGTCTGGAACAAACTTAGCGGCAAGCGCATAGCCGCTTGTCTGCCTATGCATACCTTTGGTCATCCGTGCGACATGGCTACATTGTTGCAGGTCTGTAATCAGTATCAAATTCCCGTCGTCGAAGATGCTGCCGAAGCGCTGGGCAGTTGTATTGTAGGGTCGAATTCATTCGACCCGTCGGCTGCGAGTGCGAATGAATTCGCACCTACGCCGGCGAAACATTGCGGTACCTTTGGCAAATTGGGTGTGCTGAGTTTCAACGGTAACAAAATCATCACCACCGGCGGCGGCGGTATGATACTGACTGATGATGACGAGCTGGCTCGGCAAGCCAAACATCTGACTACCACCGCCAAACTGCCGCATGCTTGGAAATTCACGCACGATCAAATCGGCTACAACTACCGGATGCCTAATCTGAATGCAGCGCTGGGGTTGGCCCAACTCGAGCAGATGCCCTTGTTTATCCAGCGTAAGCGCGAACTAGCCGAACGTTACATTACCTGGAGCAGGCGCGCCGGCGTTGAGATTGTCCAAGAACCAAATGGCGCCCAGTCGAATTATTGGTTAAATGCACTATTGCTCAACGACGCTGGCGAGCGCGAGCAGTTTTTGACCGACAGCAACGCTCAAGGGGTGATGACTCGGCCGTTGTGGGAGTTGATGTCCAGCTTACCAATGTACAGCCAATGCCAGCATGACGGTTTACCGGAATCCCAGCGCTTGGCGCAGAGACTGGTGAATATTCCCAGCAGCGTGGTGTTATGACGGCGCGTAAAATTTGCGTGGTGACCGGCTCGCGCGCCGAATATGGCCTGTTGTACTGGCTGCTGAAAGAGCTTCAGGCCGATACCGAACTGGAATTGCAATTAGTGGTTACCGGCATGCACTTGTCGCCGGAGTTCGGTTTGACCTGGCAACAAATTGCCGCCGATGGTTTTTCGATTTCTCGCAAGGTGGAAATGCTGCTGTCGTCGGATACTCCGGCCGGGATCAGCAAAGCTATGGGTTTAGGGCTGATTGGCTTTGCCGACGCGCTGGCCGACTTAGAGCCCGATTTGCTGGTGGTGCTGGGTGATAGGTTCGAGATTTTTGCTGCGGTTCAAGCGGCAATGAATCAACGGATACCCATTGCACATATCCACGGCGGGGAACTCACCGAAGGCGCGGTGGACGATGCGATTCGCCATGCCATTACCAAAATGTCTCATCTACATTTCACTTCAACCGAGATTTACCGGCAGCGGGTAATTCAACTCGGCGAGCAGCCCAGTTGGGTGTTCAACGTCGGCGCGCCAGGTTTGGATAATGTTTATCGCTTGCCGTTGCTGGATAAAGAGCAGCTGGAACAGGTACTCGATTTTAAGTTTGGCGCACATAATTTGTTGGTCACCTTTCATCCGGTTACATTGGAAACTGCCACTGCTACCGAACAGTTTGAACAGCTATTGGGGGCTTTAGATGGCTTCGACAATCTGCATATCATATTTACCCACGCCAATGCCGATGCTGATGGCAGGGCTATTGCCGGGATGATAGAAGATTATCGGCAACGTCATGCGGATCGGGTGGTCAGCTTTGTTTCCATGGGCTCTCAACGCTATCTATCTGCGTTGAAGCTGGTCGATGCTGTGGTGGGCAATTCTTCCAGCGGTATTTTAGAAGCGCCGGCATTTAAGGTTGCCACCGTCAATATTGGTGATCGCCAGCGGGGACGAATCTGTGCGGATAGCGTATTGCATTGTTCGCCGCATACCGGTGCGATCCGCGATGCATTGCTAAAAGTGTTTTCCGGGGCGTTTGCCAACACCTTGGCGCACGCTGAAAACCCGTACGGTCAAGGCGGGGCGTCGCTGAAGATTAAAGATTTACTCAAACAGACGCCTTTGGATGGGCTGCTGAAAAAGCATTTTTACGACTTAAAGGTGGTTGCATGAGTGTTTTTATCATTGCCGAGGCGGGTGTGAATCACAACGGCAGTTTGCAAACCGCCATGCAACTGGTCGATGCCGCTGTGGCTGCGGGTGCCGACGCGGTGAAGTTCCAAACCTTCAAAGCCGAGAAACTGGTCACCCAGTCGGCAAGCAAGGCCGAGTACCAAAAACAAACCACGGGCGCGGCCGAGAGCCAATTAGAGATGCTGCGCAAGCTCGAGCTGAAATATGAGTTTCATTTTCAGTTGCGCGACTATTGCCAAAACCAGGATATCGAGTTTTTGTCGACCGCGTTCGATTTTGACAGTCTGGCGTTTTTGGTGGATGAACTCGGAATCGCTAAGCTGAAAGTTCCGTCCGGCGAGATTACCAACGGCCCCTTTTTGCTGGCCCATGCCCAAACCGGCAAGGATATTATTGTCTCTACTGGCATGGCCACCTTGGGGGAAGTGGAAGCAGCGTTGGGGGTGTTGGCGTTTGGTTTTCTGGGTTGGGAGCAACCGTCGCAGGCGGCGTTTCAAAAAGCCTACAGCGCAGAGGCCGGTCAAGCCGTTTTAAAAGAAAAAGTCAGTTTGCTGCATTGCACCAGCGAATACCCAACGCCTATGGCTGACGTGAATTTGCGGGCGATGGATGTATTGCAGCAGGCTTTTGGCTTGCCAATTGGTTACTCCGACCACACCGAGGGCCTGGTGGTGCCGATTGCCGCTGTCGCGCGTGGTGCGGTCGTTATCGAAAAGCATTTCACGCTGGATCGTCGTCAAAAAGGCCCTGATCATCAGGTGTCGTTGGAGCCGGACGAATTGAAACAAATGGTGCTGGATATTCGCGCGGTCGAGCAAGCGTTAGGTCGGCCTAGCAAAATGCCGCAAGCCGTGGAGTTACAAAATCGCATTGTCGCTCGCAAAAGTTTGGTTGCAGCTGCTTCTATAACAGCCGGCGAAAAATTCAGTGCCGAAAATTTGACAAGCAAGCGGCCTGGAACCGGGGTGAGTCCGATGGAATATTGGCGATTGCTCGGCCACACCAGCCACCAGGATTATCAGACGGATGATTTGATCGAATGAGCAAGCCGGTTATTTTGCTGGGTAGCGGCGGTCACGCGCGGGTTTTGTTGGATATGCTGCGGCGCCTGGATGTAGAGGTACTGGGCCTCGCAGATCCCAACCGCTTGGCGGGCAGCGAGTATTTGGGCGTGAACATCCTAGGTGACGATTCGGCGATATGGGCTTATCCGGCGGATAGTGTTGAGTTAGTCAATGGTATAGGATCTTTGCCTAGGGACGCCGGTCTGCGCGCGGCTTTATTCGAGAAATGCCGTGCGCAGGGTTATCGTTTTCGCACGCTTATCGATCCACGCGCTTTTACGGCGACCGATGTAGTGTTGGCAGAAGGGGTGCAGCTGATGGCAGGCGTCATTATTCAGTCAGGCACGGAAATTGCTGAAAACTGTATTATTAACAGCGGGGCGATAGTGGAACACGATTGCCGGATTGGTTGTGATGTGCACATAGCACCAGGTGCGGTGTTGAGCGGTGGGGTGGAATTGGGCGATAAGGTGCATATTGGCACCGGTGCGACCATTATTCAAGGCATACGTATCGGTTCCGGTAGTGTAATTGGCGCAGGGAGTGTGGTGACTCGAGATGTAGGATGCAGCAGGATTGTCTATCCGGCCCGTTCGCTTGTACAGGATTTGGAACAGGATTAACAGATGAGACAGCATTGGCAACAGGTATTGATTCGACCGGAAGCGACATTGCGGGCGACTATCGAGGTGATTGATCGCGCGGCGTTACAGATCGCCTTGGTGGTGGACGAACAAGAGCGGTTGCTGGGAGCTGTCACGGATGGTGATATCCGCCGAGCCTTGATTCGGGGATTATCCCTAGAGCATCCTGTTGGCGAGGTGATGAATAAACGCCCGAAAGTTGCCGCCTTGCAGGATAGCAAAACCCAGTTGATTGCGATGATGGAAGGCCATCATCTCTATCAATTGCCTGTGGTGGACGATCAGGGGCGGGTGGTGCGACTGGAATCGTTGCAAGCACTCTACAAGCAGCCGACGTTTCCTAATCCGGTGTTTTTAATGGCTGGAGGATTCGGTACCCGCTTACGGCCGTATACAGACGATTGCCCGAAGCCGTTGTTGGAAATCGGCGGTAAGCCGATTCTGGAAACCATTATCGAAAATTTCGTCAAGTCGGGTTTTCGGCAGTTTTACATCGCTGTGCATTATCGGGCGCAGCAGATAAAAGACTATTTCGGTGATGGTGGGCGTTGGGGAATCAAAATCGATTATATCGACGAGACGGAGCCAATGGGTACGGCCGGTGCTATTGGCTTGATGCCGGATAATCTGCCCGACGTGCCGCTGATCGTGATGAACGGCGATATTCTGACCCAGGTCGATTTTTCCAGATTGCTGGCCTACCACAACGAACAACAAGCCATAGCGACGCTATGCGTGCGGCAGTACGAGTACCAAATTCCTTACGGCGTGGTTACTTTGGAACAACAACGTGTCATCGGTATCGAGGAAAAGCCGTTGCAAAGTTGTTTGGCCAACGCGGGAATTTATGTGCTGGATCACAGTTTGATCAACAGTATCGCGGCCGAGAAAAAGTTGGATATGCCGACTTTATTGAACCAGCAAGTGGCCCGAGGCGAGACAGTATCTATGTTTCCGGTCAATGACTACTGGCTGGACATTGGCCGCGAAGCCGATTTTTTAAGAGCACAGGGTGAGTTCGCCCAATATTTCTGAATTAGAGGGTTAAAGTTCTCCAAACCCGGGCCGATACATCATTCGAGTTTGAAACAAATCTTTTTAATTCAACACAACACAAAATTTTCGAAGCGCTGAACGTTCTCGAAATTTGGAGGGTAGCATCATGGCAATGGTAATCAGTACAAACGTCAATTCGTTGAACAGTCAACGTTTTTTAAATAAAACCAACGATTCGCTAGCGACCTCAATGGAACGCTTGTCATCTGGTTTGAGAATTAACTCTGCAAGGGACGACGCGGCCGGTCTGGCGATCAGCGATAAAATGACGTCGCAAATCCGTGGTATGACCGTGGCGGTCAGAAACGCCAACGACGGTATTTCGATGGCGCAAACAGCTGAATCTGGTATGGGCGCCGTTACCGAAACTCTGCAACGGATGCGTGACCTTGCTGTTCAAGCAGCCAACAGGGCCGCAGTAAGTGGTTCAGACAGGGATAAGTTGCAGACTGAATTTAAGCAGCTTGGTCTGGAGATTAAAAGGATTATTCAGAACACCGAATTCAACGGTAAGAAAATTCTGAATGGTTCCTTGGCAGGTGCCAACTTCCAAGTGGGTGCTAATACTACGACCGACAACCAAGTCTCTGTTACTGTTTCTAACTTGGAAAAAGTTAATAGCCTTAGTGCCTTGTTTGGGGCCGCTGGTTACTCAATTGGATCGGGTGCAGCTTCTGCTAAAGTCAGGTCAGCAATATCAGCTATTGATAGTGCGATTAAAAAGATCGATACTTTCAGATCAACCTTGGGTGCGATTCAAAATCGGTTTATGACTACTGTTGCTAACTTGCAGTCTTCCATAGAAAATCAAAGTGCTGCTAGATCCCGAATCCTGGATACCGATTTTGCAACTGAAACATCCAATTTGAGTAAAACGCAAATTTTGCAACAAGCTGGTACAGCGATGTTGGCGCAGGCTAATCAGTCCGGTCAGTCCGTGTTGAGTTTGCTAAGGTAGTTTTGATAGGGAGGTTGCGGACCGTAACCTCCCATTTAATACGAAAAGCATAAGGTGAATGTCATGAACAGTGAGATTTCAAATGTGTTAAAGCTATCTCCCGTGACTGTTGCTAAAGCCGATAAGCAAACGGATGAAAAATCATTTGCGGGTGCCAAGGCCGACGCTGAAAAGCGCAGCCTTGGTGTTTCCGCTTTGCAAAGTGATTCGACTGTGTCCTCTTCAATTTCGAACCAAGAGCAGGACAAACAGAATGAAGCCAAGCCTTCTTTCGATTCGGTGAAAAAAGCTGCGGATAGAGGAAATTCGCTGCTTCAATCAGTTAACCGCAATCTCCAATTCAAAGTAGACGATTCAACCAAGGAATTAGTGGTGAAAGTTGTCGATAGTGAAACTGGCGATGTTGTGCGGCAAATTCCCTCCGAAGAAATGCTGGCGTTTATCAGAAGAATGCAGGAGTTGGATGGCCAACAAGGCTCTATGATTCAGGATCGTGCTTAGTAAGTTAGTCGGATGAGGAGAGTGCCATGAGCATAGTATCGTCAACGGGTATTGGTAGCGGTATCGATATTAACTCCCTAGTAACGCAATTAGTGGCGGCTGACGGGCAGCCGGCACTAAATGCTATTCAACGACAAGAAGACTCGGTAAATACTAGGCTGAGTGGGATTGGCAGCTTGAAAAGCGCGTTGTCTGATTTTCAGACTGCGGTAAACAAACTCAAAGATGGAAATCTGTTCAAAACGCATAAAGCCGCGTCTGCCGACGAGTCAATCTTAAAAGTTGCCGCTGGCGCGGGATCCGTGGCCGGCTCTTATGCCCTGGAAGTTACCCAATTGGCAAAGGCGCAAAAATCCATTTCAGCGGAGTTTGCCAGTTCGGCTGCCACCGTTGGCACGGGATCTTTGACTATTGCTACCACAGCGGGTGTCTCGTTCAACGTGACGGTTGGTTCCAGTAATAATACGTTGACAGGCATAAGAGATGCCATCAACAACGCTTCCGGTAATACCTCCGTTACCGCGAGTATCGTTAACGTCGACAACTCCACCGGCACCGGTACAATTTCCAAGCTGGTCCTCACAGCCAAAAACTCCGGGCTTGCAAACGCATTTACCGTGACAGGTAGTGACGACGATGGAAACAACACCGATACGTCTGGATTGTCACAGGTTTTTTCCTCCAATTTGAGCGCTCAGGCGACCGCTGCCGACGCTATTATCAAAGTCGATGGTCAGACCGCAACGCGCAGCACCAATTCGATAACCGACGTAGTACAAGGTCTGACTTTAGACTTGAAATCCGCTCAAGTGGGGACCAAGGTGAACGTTGATGTCAGTTTGGATAATGAAGCTATCAATAAAACTCTGACAAGTTTCGTAACCGCATACAACAAGCTACACACGACTGCCAAAGATTTGGGTAAATACGGTGGCGGCTCCAGCGGTAGCAGTTCCGGAAATGGCGCGCTAATCGGCGATGCAACGCTGCGTTATGTGAACTCACAGATCAGACAAGATTCGACAAATCCGGTTTCGTCCGCGACCGGGAATTACAATTCATTAGCCATGATAGGCGTGAAGATAGATAAAGATGGTGTGATGTCATTGGATAGCACGCAGCTTAACACTGCATTGAGCGCCAGTTTACAGTCGGTCAGCGATGTGTTTTCGTCGTCTGACGGTGTGGCGACTCGGCTTTACTCAAAATTGGATAATTTGTTGCAATCGGGTGGACCTTTGGATAGTCAGCAAACATCGCTGAAAAAACAACTGTCTACCTTGGGAGATCGCAGAGCCGATGTGCAGATTAGATTAGATAATCTACAAAAGACATTGCAAAAACAATTTACAGCGATGGATGTTACAGTCGGCAAATTTAAATCAACCGGTTCTTTTTTAAGTAACTGGATCAACAATTTGTAATATAGAGGTTTTTTCCCATGTACGTTGATGCTCATAGAAAAGGCGCTAGACAATATGCTGAGGTTCATACCTCCAGCAATTTTGGCGAGGAATCTCCCCATCGATTGATACAAATGTTGATGGAAGGATTTTTGGCTCGAATCAATTCTGCTAAAGGTGCAATTACTCATGGCGATATGGAAGCGAAAAGCATCTATATATCCAAGGCAATCGGCATAGTCGGCGGTCTAAATGAGGTGCTTGACTTAGAGCAGGGTGGTGAAATTGCTGCCAATCTTCGCCAATTGTACGATTACATCAATTTTAGGTTGCTACAGGCGAGTAGTGAAAACAGCGAAGACATATTGAATGAGGTAACTGTGTTGATGAAAGAGGTTAAAGAAGCTTGGGACGCGATTGCCTAATGTCTGTCGATGACGCGGATGCTGATTTCTTGGAGTGGCAACAGCAGTTGCAAGGTTTTGCCAATACTATTCAAGATTGCATGGTAAAGGCGGAATGGGAGCGTCTGGCTGATATTTTGGACGTCAGGCAAAATTATTTAGAACAGTTTTTTGTGACCACTGCGGCCTTTTCCGAGCCTAAAAAACTTCTTTTAAAGCAATTAGCTCAGTCCATGCTTGAGCAAGATGCTGTTTTTATTTCTTATATCGAAGAGCAAAAAATGCGCTCGGCTACCCAGCAATCGGTATTGGACCGTGGCCGTAAGGCAATGCTGGCTTATAGCAGTTATTAAGTCGGCTAGCTCAGGCCTATCCTCGTATTTTTCCAGATCATCCCGAAAACACGCTTTTCAGCGTATCGATATACCCCTTAATTTCATTGATCGTTGTCCTAGCGGCAACGAAATGCCGCTTCCATTTCTCTTCCACTTTTGTGGCCGGCAATTGTTTGTCGGATTCTAGCTCACAATTTTCCTCGATATTTTCGTAACCCTTTCATCCATTAAAATATCGATTTTCAAATTACGCGAAAATTTTCCATGTTATTGATTTTAATTTTGTTTTTAGGCTTTGTTGTGAGGTATTTGACATGTGGTTTTTCTAGGCAATGGTTTTCGGAGGGGGGGGAGTCAAAAAAATGTCGTTCTAATTGCCTAAAGGCTGGTTAAGCGGCAAAACGGGCTTTAATCAGGTGTGTTTCAGTTGTGTTTGATGATATTGAGAGAGCTCTTGTTTTGTTAATTGTTGAATTTAAAAGGGATTTTTATATATTGGCATGAAAAGTGATTGATGTTTAGTGGCGGCAATAATGCCTATTCCATTTAGTATCAACCGGGAGAACGATCATGCCATCATCAATGGTCATCAATACAAATATCGCGTCATTGAATAGTCAGAAGTTTCTGACGCGGACTAACGATAGTCTGCAAATGTCTATGGAGCGCTTATCATCAGGTCTTAGAGTCAATAGTGCTAAAGACGATGCCGCCGGTTTGGCGATTGCCGACCGGATGACATCGCAAATTCGCGGTATGACTGTTGCCATGCGCAATGCCAACGACGGTATCTCCATGGCGCAAACTGCGGAAGCCGGGATGGGTACAATCACTGAGACTTTGCAGAGGATGCGAGACTTGGCGGTCCAGGCGGCCAATAGAGCGGCTGTTAGTGGTGAAGACAGGCAAAAGCTTCATACCGAATTTAAGCAATTGGGTGCAGAAGTTAAAAGGATTATTCAGAATACCGAATTCAACGGCAAAAAAATTCTAAACGGTTCTTTAAAGAATGCGAACTTTCAGATTGGAGCTAACACGGCAGCAGACAATCAGATATCTGTTACGGTATCCGATTTGATAGCTGTGACAAGTTTGAGCGCGCTTTTTGGTAACAAGCATTCAATTGGATCAGCTGCTACCTCTGGAAATGTGCGCTCAGCAATCAATGCTATTGATACTGCAATCAGAAGAATCGATACATTTCGTTCGAATTTAGGTGCAATTCAGAATCGGTTTTCCACCACTATATCGAATCTACAGTCTTCCATTGAAAATCAAAGTTCAGCTCGTTCGCGGATTATGGATGCCGATTTCGCTGCCGAAACAGCAAATTTAAGCCGCAGTCAGATTCTGCAACAAGCGGGTACGGCGATGTTGGCTCAGGCGAATCAAGTAACCCAAGGCGTATTGCAATTATTGAAATAGAAGTAACCGCAGTATTTAGCCTGAATAGTCGGTGCATTTGAATATAGGAATGCTAAGCTGATGCGTAGCTAGTGAGATTCCGTAAACTTTAATCAAGAAGTAGCAAATGGTTGATGAACTTGATCAGGTGAGACAATATGACTTAGGGCCAATATGCGTAAATAACTTTGGCGAAAAATATTTTTTCAACCTAAATAGAAACAGCTTCGATAAAGTTAGTGCCGAAGCGCTGTTTGACGCGAAGTACGGTAAGGATCTGTTTGCTGAAGATGCGCTTAATGTGATTATCGGCACGGATTCCGGGTTGCTGCCAAAATACTTGCAAAGCAAGTTTTTACCAAAAGGTACGCGCTACATCTTCATTGAACCGGAAGGCGTATTGCAGGGGTTAAAATACAACCAATTGCTTGATGGATTGGATGAGAAGATTCTGTGTATCGGTTTGGAACAATGGCCGGAGGCTATTAAAAATTTCAAAATAAACGATTATCTATATATCAACGCAGTACGATCCTACAACGCAATTTGTGCGCAAGACGATTATATAGAGGAGTATGCAGAGTTAAGTTGGTACATCGCGGAAGTGCTATCGCAACTGCATTGGCAAATTAGTGTTGAGTTGGGTAGCGAGGCGTTTATCGCCAGACAGATTATTAATTTAGCCGATAATGGCAGGCCGGCAAAATTGCTCGAAAAGGCCTTTGTCGACAAGACGGTGTTACTTTTGGCAGGAGGCCCCTCACTTGATGAGGTTTTGCCATGGCTCAGGTTGCATCGCAACGAGGTTGTGGTTTTTGCTGTTTCCAGAATTTCTCGCCAGTTAGTACAGGCCAATATCGAGCCGGATTTTGTGTTTTCAGTGGATCCGACTGAGCTGAGCTTCGATATCAGCAAAGAAATGCTCGAGTTCAGCAGCAAGCCGATTTTTGTATATTCCTACCACACTGTCCCAACTTTAGTGAATCAATGGCATGGCCTTGGGCTTTATCTTGGTCCGCGACTGCCGTGGCCGTCGCCACTAAACGTAGCGAATATTGGCAGTGCGGGGCCGACCGTGACCAATACGGCGTTAAGTGTGGCGTATCATTTTGGATTCAAGAGAATTGTGCTCGCCGGCGTAGACTTATGCTTCACCAAGGAAGGCTTTACTCACGCCACCGGTAGCGACGAACAACTGGCCGGGCCACGCTTTAATCTGACATCGTTGCAAGTAGAGACAAATGCCGGTTTTATGGCGCCTACTAGTTGCGATTTCGCTCAAGCCATTCTCTCGCTAAGTTTCCAGGCGAAACAGTTATCGGAAATGGGATGTCGGATTTTCAATATTTCCGGCGGTTCTGCCAAAGTCGACAATATCGAGTATTTGCCCATATCCGAAATCGAGTTTACGGATGGCGCCATTAATGTGACAGAAATCGTAGCCGAGCGAGTTAGCGAATCCGCTGAACATGATAAATACCATAAAAAAATTCTTGATGAAATAGGGCGTGCCCAATTTCAGATCAAAGGAATTGCCCGTCTGGCGGAAAATGCGCGCCGTATAAACGACGAGATGTATAGTGCTGATGGAGTCATTGAAAACTATAAGGATAAAAAAAGGCTAGATCAGATCGAGAAGAAGTTTAAGCGAGAACATAGGCATTACAGCAAACTGGTAAAGAGCTTTGGTATCAGAAGTTTTATCAAGTTGACCAAGCCATTTAACGATGAAGAATGGAGTGCTGAAGAAGCGAAGCAGCTAGGCAACGTTTTCTACGACGCCTATCAGGAAGGTGCAACAAAGTTGATGCGCTTGTTGGATGATGCGGTCGAAAGAGTCGAAGCCAGACAACAGGAATATGCGGATGTACCGAGTTTTGGTTTGGTAATGGAGCAATATCGAAAGGACAGAAGTTTTGGGCGTGTAAGATTGTGGAAGGCTATTGCCGCTGAGGTACCGGCAGATGTTCAGGCTGAATTTGCCGAGTTTGAAAAACGCTTCGTAGAGATTGTTCATGATAAAAATACGCGGCATTTTGCCAAGGCTAAAAGTCATGGAAATCTATCAAGTCTGAGGCAACGCGCGGGCTTGTTGTTCAAGCATAAAAAAGTCGAAGAATTGAGCGATTTGCTGGCGAGTCTGGACAAGTACCAAGATCAGCAGGTGGTCGAGCCATATCGACAATTGATTGCCGGTTACTCTGCTGAGTTGCAACACAAACCTGCTCAGGCTTTGGATGCATATAGACAAATTGTTGACGGTGGCGAGGTGTTGGTCGAGCAGGCTCTGATAAGAATTGCAGATATCGGTATCGACAATGATGATATTCATACTGCTAATCTGGCGTTACAGTGTTTGTCGCAATTGAATCCCTTTTATTTGCCTTTGTATGCGGAAATGCAGCGACTACATGGTGATGTTATGGTCGCAATCGATGCTTACAATAATTACATAAGTCAATTCCCTCAAGATACTTTGGTGCAAATCAAGTTGGCTAATTTGTACACGGAGCAAGGGATCTACGATGCGGCTGGCATGATGCTGGATTATATTTTGGCTCAAAAACCTGGTCTTGAAGTCGCTGTGACCATGAAGGCTGCGTTGGTTTCCGCCGGATTTTAGCTGCGGATATTGTGTCTGTTAGTCTTGGGCTGTATTAAATGCTCAAACTTTTTTCAATATCAATTCCAAAACCATTTTGCTGCCGAAATAGGCCAGCAGTAATGAAGTAAAGCCAATGAGTGTCCACTGAATTGCGCTTTGTCCGCGCCAGCCGTAGCGAATTCTGCCGAACAGTAGTGCGGAAAAAATTATCCAGGCGAGTATTGATAGTACGGTTTTATGAACCAAATGCTGTGCAAATAAATCCTCAACAAAAAAGAAGCCGGTGACCAAGGATGCGGTCAAAAACAGTAATCCCGTTGCAATCATTTGAAACAGCAGCGATTCCATGGCCTGCAAAGGCGGTAAAGCCAGCATAAAGCGTTTGGGGTGGTGATGGCGTAATTGTTGATCCTGAATGGCCAATAAAATGGCTTGTAATGCAGCAATATTTAACAGGCTGAATGCTAATATCGATGTCAAGATATGGGTGCTCATCTGCCAATTATGATTGATCAGAAGGTGCGGTGTTGCCGGATAGCTCATATCTAAAGCCAGCATCGCTGCTGCAACTGGGAAAATCAATACCCCAAGTTTTGCTACCGGTTTGTCCAGCGAGGCAATTAACAGTAGAAGGCAAATAACCAAGCCTGCCAGCGATGCTGTGCTGAAAAAGCTGAAGTTGAATCCTTCATGATTTTGCACGTTCATGACGGTATAGACACTATGCAGCCCTGCGCCAAGCCAAGCTAGTTGCATGGATAACTGGTGCTGTTTGGCGCCAAAGATTTCTTTAACGATCAATGTTGCGGCAATCGCATAGCTTAATATCGAAAATAGGCCGACGGGTATGGTGTACATGGCGGTGGCAGGGGAATAATCAAAAGGTGTTGCGATACGGTTATGTTAAACTAAGCAGACCAATTGTTGTAATCCGTTTGTGTTGGCAGACATCCGCCGGAACCCTAGAAAAATAAAGACGCAGCTATGTTTGATAATTTATCCGATCGCCTCAGTGGCACGCTAAAAAAAATTAAAGGCCAAGGTCGTCTGACCGAGAGCAATATCCAGGACACCATGCGCGAAGTAAGAATGGCTTTGCTGGAAGCCGATGTTGCTTTGCCGGTGGTGACCGATTTTATCGATCAAGTTACTCAGCGCGCGTTGGGTCAGGAAGTTCAAACCAGTTTGACTCCTGGGCAGGCACTGATCAAGGTGGTGCAGTCGGAATTGGTCAAGGTGATGGGCTCGGCTAACGAAGAGCTGAATCTACGTACCAATCCGCCGGCAATCGTATTGATGGCGGGTCTGCAAGGTGCGGGCAAAACGACTACGGTGGCAAAATTAGGCCGCCATCTAAAAGAAAAGAAAAAGAAAAAAGTTGGGGTGGTTAGTGTTGACGTTTATCGCCCTGCGGCGATTAAGCAATTGGAGACATTGGCCGCAGATGTTGGCTTAAAGTTTTTCGAAAGCGATGCCAGCGAAAATCCGGTCGACATTGTTAACAGAGCTATAGATGCGGCAAAGCGTCAATTTTTAGATGTGGTTATCGTCGATACCGCCGGTCGTTTGCATGTCGATGACGAGATGATGGCTGAAATCAAGGCTTTGCATGCCGCGATCAAGCCGATTGAGACTTTGTTCGTGGTGGATAGCATGACGGGCCAGGATGCCGCGAATACCGCTAAGGCTTTTCATGACGCTCTGCCATTGACCGGCGTGATACTGACCAAGGCCGACGGCGATGCGCGCGGGGGTGCGGCACTGTCCATCAGGCATATTACCGGCAAACCGATCAAATTTATCGGTGTCGGCGAAAAAACCGACGCTTTGGAGCCTTTCTATCCTGATCGGTTGGCTTCACGTATTCTCGGTATGGGCGATATGTTGTCGCTGATCGAGAATATCGAGCAAAATGTCGACAAGAAAAAGGCCGAGCAATTAGCCAAAAAGCTGCAAAAAGGCAAGAGCTTCGATTTGAACGACCTGAAGGAGCAACTCGAACAAATGCAGAATATGGGCGGGCTTGGCGCGATGATGGATAAGCTGCCGGGTATGGGCGGCGTGCCCAAAGATATTAAGGATAAAGTCAACGACAAGGATCTGGCGCATCAGATTGCCGTCATCAACTCAATGACCAAACAAGAGCGGCGTTTTCCCGATCTGATTAAAGGCGGTCGGAAGCAACGTATCGCCGATGGTTGCGGTTTGGACTTGCAGGCTGTAAATCGTGTGTTGAAGCAGCATCAAATGATGGAAAAGATGATGAAAAAATTCAGCAAGGGTAATATTGCAAACATGATGCGTGGCTTGAAGAGCAATATGCGCGGCATGAGAATGTGATTGTCGTAATTTGTCCTTCACTTATTGTAAAAATCGCGTAGAATAGTTTGATTAAGTTTTTTGATTCAATGTTATTTAAGGTATCCAAATGGTAAGCATTCGTTTGTCCAGAGGCGGCGCTAAGAATCGTCCTTTCTATCATGTTGTTGTTACCGACAGCAGAAGCAGTCGCGATGGTCGTTACATTGAGCGCGTAGGTTTCTTCAATCCTTTAGCCCGCGGTGGTGAGCAAAGATTGGTATTGGATAGCGAACGCGTCCAATACTGGAAATCCAATGGCGCGCAACCTACTGATCGCGTCGCTAGATTGATCAAAGACGCCGATAAAGCAGTCGCTTAATTTTAGTTTTGCCAGCAGGGGAATTTTTGAACGTCGGCCAAGTGTCCGGCGTTTTTGGTGTAAAAGGATGGGTAAAAGTCTACTCTTTCACTGACCCCCGCGAAAACATATTGCAGTATTCGCCGTGGATTCTCCAGAAGAATAGCCAAATCCAAGAAGTTAAATTGCTTGGTGGTAGGCGGCAAGGCAGCTTAGTAGTGGCAGAGTTGCAAGGCATTAGCGATAGAGATCTTGCCGCTGAGTTGATGGGGGCGGATATTCTGATACGCAAGCAACAACTACCCAAAGCCGGCGATGGCGAATATTATTGGGCCGATCTGATCGGACTGGAAGTACGCAATCAAGAAGGTTGCAAATTAGGCAAGGTTGACTATCTGCTAGAGACCGGCGCTAATGACGTGCTGGTGGTAGTAGATGGCGACGTAGAGCGCCTGATTCCTTTCTTGCAGCAGAGTACTATTTTAAAAATCGATCTTGACGATGGCCTGATTATCGTCGATTGGGATCCCGACTTTTAACTCAAGGCATGCGTTTCGATGTTATCAGTCTCTTTCCTGATATGGTATCTGATGCCGCTGGTTACGGGGTAACTGGTAGAGCAATTGAGCGCGGCTTGGTTGATTTGTCTGTTTGGAATCCTCGGGATTACGCGCACGATAAACACCGGACAGTGGATGATAGACCTTATGGCGGCGGGCCGGGAATGGTGATGAAATGCCAACCTTTGCTCGACGCGGTAGATGCCGCCAAACAGCATAATGTCTTGGCTAACAGCAAAGTGATTTGCTTGAGTCCGCAGGGGCGTTTGCTTAGTCAGGAGTTGTTGTTGGATGCGAGTTGCTATGATCAATTGATCCTCGTGTCCGGTCGCTATGAAGGTATAGACGAGCGCTTTATCCAGCATGCTTGTGACGAAGAATGGTCGCTGGGGGATTACGTAATCAGTGGTGGCGAGCTGGCAGCCTTGATAGTAATTGATGCGGTTACCAGGTTAATTCCTGGCGTACTTGGCGATGAAGAATCCGCTAAACAAGATTCGCATTTTGATGGGTTGTTGGATTGTCCGCATTATACGCGGCCCGAGCATAGCGATATTGGCGACGTCCCGGATGTACTACTCGGCGGAAATCATGCCGACATCAAACGATGGCGTATGAAGCAGGCGTTGGGACGGACGTGGTCGAGGCGCCCGGATATGCTTGGAAAAGTAACATTAAGCGCAGAGCAGGAAGCTTTGTTGAAAGAATTTAGAACTGAAGTTGTTTAATAGGGTGTGGTTATGAGTAAAATTATTGAAGAATTGGAAGCTGAACAGCTGAAAAAAGATGTACCGGAATTCGGACCTGGCGACACTGTCGTGGTGCAAGTTAGAGTAACTGAAGGCACGCGGGAAAGGTTACAGGCTTTTGAAGGCATCGTGATTGCTAAACGTAATCGCGGTTTGAATTCAGCATTTACCGTCAGAAAAATTTCGCATGGCGTGGGTGTTGAGCGTGTTTTCCAAACCCACAGTCCATCGGTTGGCAGTATCGAAGTAAAACGTCGCGGTGACGTTCGTCGCGCTAAACTTTATTATCTGCGCGATTTGGCTGGTAAAGCCGCACGTATCAAAGAAAAACTTTCTTAATACGCTACAATCTGGTTCGTTTATAGCGAATCAGTTAATTAGAAAAGGCGGCCTCTTAGCTGCCTTTTTTTTTGCCGATAGCAAGAGAGAAGTGATGCCTTTACATATCGTTTGGCAAACTGTTGCGGATGGCGACGAGTCCCTGCTTGCCGTGCCACTACTCGATGCGGAATTGAGATTAACCATGGTTGGTGAAATCATTACGGATGCCTCTTGGCACGTTGGGGGTGAGTTAACTAAGGCTTTGTCATCGCAGGCTGCCCGCGTGCAAAGTTATCTGTTAAAGCCGATGCAAACTGAACTGCACGTCAACTTGCTAAGCCAGGGCAGCGCATACGCCAATGCCGTTTGGAGCGCGCTATTGGCCATTCCCGTCGGGCAAGTAGAAACATACTCGGGATTGGCTGAGAAGTTGGGCTCAGGACCTAGGGCAGTAGCGGGAGCTTGCCGCAATAACCCTTATGCGGGGATTATCCCCTGTCACCGTGTGGTGGCAAAGCATGGCATCGGCGGTTTTATGGGGCAGGCTGACGGCGAGTTTGTCGCGCTTAAGCACCGTTTACTTGAATACGAGCGTGGCTTGGGATTGGCCGGCGAATGAATTCGGCGCAGACCATAGAGTCTTTCTTAAACGCGTTGTGGCTGGAATTTGGATTAAGCGACAATACTTTATCGGCTTACGGTAGCGACCTAAAATTGTTTGCGAAGTGGCTGAAGGATAAGGATATAACGGCAGTTGACGAAATCACGATCAAAAACTTTTTGGCTAACCGTCAGCAACAAGGCATCACCAGCCGTTCGTCGGCCAGAATAGTGTCCTGTTTGCGGCGCTTTTACGGTTATCTGCTGCGCGAGGGTAAAATCAGTATTGATCCTACCCAATTGATAGATGCGCCGCAGCTTGGTCGCACGTTGCCGGATTCATTGTCGGAAACCGACGTCGAATTATTGTTAAACGCTCCGGAAATTACCGATAAGTTGGGTTTCAGGGATAGAACCATGCTCGAAATGCTTTACGCCACCGGGCTGCGGGTTTCCGAATTAGTCGAACTTAAGTTCGGTCAAATCAATTTCCGGCAAGGTTGCGTGCGTATTGTCGGCAAAGGCGACAAAGAACGCCTGGTGCCGGTTGGCGAAGAAGCCATGGATTGGACCGAGCGTTATCTGAACACTGCCAGACAAGCAATTCTGGGAAATAGACAAAGCGACTATCTGTTTGTTACCAGCCGGGGCACATCTATGACCAGACAGGCTTTTTGGCATATTATCAAGCGCTATGCCTCGCTTGCCGGTATCGACAAACATCTGTCGCCGCATACACTGCGCCATGCGTTCGCCACGCATTTGTTGAATCATGGTGCTGACCTTCGAGTCGTACAACTATTGCTTGGTCATTCGGATTTATCCACTACCCAAATTTATACGCATATTGCCCAACAGCGTTTGAAAGCGTTACATACCCAACATCATCCAAGAGGCTAACCATGACTGCATCGATTCATCCAACTGCTTTTATCGAAACCGGCGCCATGCTTGGAGAAAATGTCAGCGTTGGGCCGTTTGCGGTGATCGAGGCGGGGGCTGTGATTGGCGCGAATAGCCAAATAGGCGCCCATGCCGTAGTGCATGCGCATGTCAAAATGGGCGACGGTAATGTCTTACATCCGCACGCGGTACTGGGTGGCTTGCCGCAGGACCTGGGGTTTGATGCGCAAACCGAGTCGTGGCTGGAGGTTGGCGACAATAACGTGTTTCGAGAAGGATTTACCGCGCATAGGGCTACTATTGCTGGCAGCGCTACCCGGATCGGGTCAGGTTGCTATTTCATGAATAACAGCCACGTCGCTCATGATTGCTCGGTGGGCGATAAAACTATTTTTGCCAATAATGTGGCGATTGGCGGTCATGTTGAGGTTGGCCATAACGTGTTTATGGGCGGCGCGGTAGTCGTACATCAATTTTGCCGGATCGGCGCTTACGCCATCGTGCAAGGCACAACAGGGATTAACATGGACGTGATCCCGTTTATGCTGATAGGTGGGCGGCCCGCGAAACATTATCGGCTCAACATCGTAGGGTTAAGACGAGCCGGTATAGTGGGCGAGAATTACAAAGTACTCTCCGCAGCGTTCAGATTGTTGAAAAATAAAAAAAGCCTTGAAGAATTGCAATCTACCGAAGAGCTGCAATACTTACGGCGTTGGCTGGCAGTCGATTCTAAACGTGGATTACACGGATTTATCGATGTTACCAACTGAATTTAATAGTCAGGGGCAAATGCCGTAGGAATTAAACAAATTAGTTCCGGCGGCCAAAGTTGCAAGCCAGTCAGCTAACAGACAGCAAGATTTATCATGAAAATTCAAGTAATCGATAACATCGGCCAAATCCAGCCACTGATGCTGATGGCGGAAGCGGATGTTGCTTTTTATTCAGATGAGATTCAGGCTCTTAATGCTGCCGAACAGCTCCAACCCAATATCATTTTGCTGAATTTTGCGTTGCGCGGTAGCCAAACAGCTGATTATACCAACTTGTTATTGGCGGCCAGTCCAACCAGTAATATCGTGATCATCGGCGATGACTTACATGAAGAGCAAATTCTGCACTGCGTGCTGGCCGGAGCCAAGGGCTATCAAAACAGTTTGTCACTGGCGGCTTATATCAATAGAATGATCCACGCTGTCGCTGCGGGCGAGGCTTGGTTGAGCCGTAAGATCGTTGCTTACCTTCTGGACGCCATTCACCGGAATTATTCGGTTCAAGCAATTAGTTAAAAGTGTAAACCAGCTTCGAAATAAAACGTTTGTCCGGCGATGGGCAAATTATAAGGATAGCTGGACGTAGCCGGTTCCTTGCCGTGGCTATCGAATAGGTTCCGTGCGGATGCAGTTAGATCCAGATAGCCCATCAGTTTTTTAGCATTTAAAGTTAAATCGACCGTTTCATAATCTTTTAAAACGCGCGTATCCCCTGGGCTGCTAAGGCGGTGACCTATCCAGTTGATTTGAGTTTGAATCTGCCATTTTGGCGCAAAATTCCAGGCGAGTGCGGTGTAAACATGATGTTCGGGGACATTGCTAACCCGGGTATGAGTCGCTTCGTTGCGGGCAAATTGCCACGCATAGTTACCACGTAGATTCCAATCCGAGTGAAACTTCCAATCCCATTCAAACTCGCTGCCGTAGCCGTCTTGACCTGACGTGTTACGCTCGGTCAGGGTGCCTGCGCCGGAAATCGGGCCGCTAATCAAATCGCGGATCTCATAATGGTATAAATTCAACGCGGTTCTCAGATTCTTCGTCGGACGATAATCGAATGCCAGTTCGGTAGTAGAAATGGTTTCCGGACTTAAAGCTGGGTTGCCAAGGAAAAGCGGGCTATTTTGCTGATATTGTTCGAGAAAGCTTGGGGCTCTGTAAGCCTGACCATAGAGCAATTTAGTGGTCAATTGTGAATTGATATTCCAGACCAGCGCGGCGCGGGGGTTCAATGTGCCGCCAAAGTCGGAATAGTGGTCAAAGCGCAAACCGGTGGTCAGGTGCCAGTCTTCGGCAAATTGCCATTCGTCTTGTATCGCTGCGGACCAAATGTCGCGATGATGGTCGTCAATAAATGTGAGAGGGGTTCCGGTTAAGTCTTGTAAGCCCCCGGCAACGTTGATGGCGGGAAATGCAGATAGTCCTGCGCCGTTGATAACGCCTACGCCATAATTCCGTGCTTCTTGCGTGTTCATTTCCTCATAGCGGAAACCGGCGATCATGCGGATCAAATGATCGGAGAAACCTTTGTAAATACCGGTGAACTCAAAGCTGGGTACGGTATTTTTAAAACCGGCTACGAAACGTAGCCCCTCCGGAAATAGCATTAAGCCTCTAGTCGACGCCAGCTGGTCGGTGACGTTGCCGTCCGCGCCGATTGGTAAAATTGCACCGGCCGGAAAACCGTATATATTGGCCGAGATATCTGTATGCAAGAAGCTGGCGTGGGCTTGCAATTCCCAGTTCTCCAAGTCGTCCTCGGTCGAGTAACGCACATCCGCCAAGTAATTGCTGCCATTGCCCTTGCCTTTGTTATCCAGGGCACCATAGGCGCCGGAGCGAAAGCCGTAATCTGATTCGTTAAAAGCCCAAAACCCCAAATCCCAATGTTTGCGCTGTAAGCTGAGATGGCCGTTCCAACGTTCGTTTTGGGTTTGCATTGGGCCGGGGGCGAGCGATATATTCGTGCCCAATACTTGGTCGACTTGGGTTTGCGCGTCGGCCGTGATGATTCTATCCGGATCGACCCCGTTATGGCTATATTGCAGGCTGCCAGCCACATCCCAGCCTTGCCATTTGCCGCCGTATTGGCCCCAAGCGCTTTTAGTATCGGCATTGCCGCCGCGCGCGCCAACCGTGGCTCCGTCAATATCCGCCGCCTTTTTGGTGACAATATTAATCACGCCCGCAAAGGCATCAGCGCCGTAAAGCGCCGACCCCGGTCCGCGGATTACTTCGACGCGTTGAATGTTTTCGACGGGAATAATCATTCCCGCCATATGCGTGCCCTGATAAGGCACCGAAAAACGCGTACCGTTGAGCATGAGCAACACTTCGGCATTGGTTTCATTACGCATGCCGCGCATCGTGTAACTATAATCGTTAGTAACCGGTTGAATCGTAACATGCATGCCCGGCACGGTTTCCAGCACTTCGTGCAGATCGGTAGCGCCCATCGTGGCAATTTGATCGGCGGTGATTACAGTGGTCACCGCGGCGGATTGCGACACGGGTTTGGCGGTGCCCGAGGCAATACTCACTGAAATATTGGCTAATTCCGCTGGCGATAAATCCAGTAAATCGTTTACGGTTTGTTCTGCATGGGCCTGCTGACCGACTAGACTAAGCACCAGAGAGTGTTTGAAAAGCTGCTTCTTGACTGTTTTCAGCATATTGTTTCTCATAATTCCCGCAGGGGTACCGGTTTGGCAATACCGTAGCCTTGCGCGTAATTCACACCCAAGGTTTGTAGGAGATCGAAAATATTTTGGTTCTCCACGAACTCGGCGATGGTCTTTTTGCCCATTACGTGGGCCACCTCGTTAATGGCTTTAACCATAGTCAAATCCACACGATCATCCAGTATGTCCTTCACGAACAGCCCGTCTATTTTTAAATAATCGACCGGTAGGTTCTTCAGGTAAGCAAATGACGATAAACCGCTGCCGAAATCGTCCAGGGAAAAAGAGCAGCCTTTTTGGCGCAGCGAATCGATAAATTGCCGGGCATAGGAAAGATTGCTGATGGCCGCTGTTTCGGTAATTTCAAAACAAATTTTATGGGTTGGTATTTGCCATTTGCGGAATTGCTCGTCGATAAAGCCCAGCATGGCTTGGTCCGATAAGGACAAACCGGACAGATTGACCGAGCACATTTCCAAACGGTCCAGGAAGCCGGGCGTCGTTGCCAGGTACTGGAACAAACGGGAAATTACCCAGCGATCCAAAGGCGAAGCCATATTGTAGCGTTCCGCGGCGGGTAGAAAGGCGCCGGGCGGAATCACTTTATCTTGATCGTCTCGGTAGCGGATTAAGGTTTCGAAATGCAGACCGCCGCGATTAGCGGCGATCGGCACAATCAGCTGGCCGAATAACTGGAAGCGGTCTCGCTCGATTCCCAGACGGATTTTTTCCACCCATTGCATTTCGCCTTGTCGGAGCGTTAGCTCTTCGTCGTCCGGACTAAATATATGCACCCGGTTGCGGCCTTTTTCCTTGGCGGCGTAACAGGCGGCATCAGCTTCTTTCAATACATCCACGGCATTGCCGCAGGCGCGATTGATCGGGGCGATACCAATGCTAACCCCAATGTTGAAACTACGGTTTTCCCAAGCAAATTGGAAGTCGCATACCGCATTGCGCAGCTTTTCGCCGGTGATGATGGCTTGTTCGAGCGAGCAATACGACATCAGGATGCCGAATTCGTCGCCGCCCAGTCTAGCCAATATGTCCATTCTGCGCACTTGTTGGCGAAGTACCTCGCCGAGCTGCCTTAGCAGCTCGTCGCCAGCCAGATGGCCGCAGGTATCGTTGACGATTTTGAATTGATCCAAATCTAAATAACACAAAACGTGGTGGCTATCGTTGGCTTGCGCCTCTAACACCAAGTTCTGTATATGGATATCGAATTGGCGGCGGTTGACCAGACCTGTCAATTCGTCGTGGCTGGCCTGATAGGCAATTTTTTCCGACAGGCGTCGGGTTTCGGTAATGTCTTCGCAAACCAGCAACAGGTGAGAACGATTGTTTTCATCCTTCACCAAGCGCGCGGTTTCCCTGGCCCAGATGATGTTGCCATTACGACAGATGATACGGCTTTCCAACTTATGGACTTGCTCGGGATGATTACGGCAGATTTGGAAGAACTGATTGCAGTTGCTGATATCTTCGGGATGGGCGAAGTTAAAAATAGAGCAGCCTTGCAGTTCCTCAACGCTTAAACCCAACTGGCGGGCGCCGAAGCGGTTTACCGAGATGATTTGCCCCTGCATATCCAGGTTAAACACCATGGTCGGATTGTTGTCGTACAGGGCCTGGAAATTATTTTTGACGCTAATCAAGGCTTTGTTTTGAATCTCGACGGTATCCAGCATACCGTTGAAGGCATCGACCAGAATTCCCATTTCATCGTTGCTGTGCTTGGCTGCTCGCAAGGAATAGTCGTGTTCCTGGCTGACTTTCTGCGCGGTTTTAGCCAATTGGGCGATGGGTTTGGCCACCCGGTTCAATAAGGGTGCGGTCAGCAAAAAGGTAATAGACAAAGCGACAAACAACACGATCAGTACCACACCGACAAATTGCAGTTCCCGCCAGAACGCCGCACTGAGGTCCGAGGAAAGAAAAATGCCGCCGACGATTTCGTCATCCAGACGCATGGGCTGATAAACATAGATGCTGAGTTTATCGAAATAGTTGCGTAAGCCATGCGATACGGCCGGGCAGGTGGCAGATTGCTTGTCCAGCGAGGTAAATAACTGACCTCTTTTGGTGTAGACGCAAGCACTGCGCAAATCGGGGAGATTATTCAACGACACCAGGTTTTCCTTGGCCAAATTGGCGTCGTCGAACATTACGGCAGCGACACTTCGATTGGCGATCAAGCTGGCCACGGCCATTAAATCGCTCTGGGCTTTACGCTTCACTTCGGTAACATTCACCGTTACTAATATCACCAGGGCCAACAGCATGGAAAACAGGCTGGAGGTAATGGCGATGCTAAACAATTTGCCTTTGATGGATAGCCGCGAGAAGAATCTACTCATGCTCGGCCCCCTCCACCAGTATGGCAACTTCGATGAGTTTGGCGCTGACGTTAAAACCGCTTTGTTTTAAAGCCTTGAGGTTGAGGTGCAGTTTGACTTTGCCGTCGTCCAGCGCAAAGCCGATCATTCCGCCGGATTCGGCAAAAAACGGCTCGCTGCTGACCGTCAGTGACTTTTTCAGCGAACCGACCAGTAATACACCCGGTAGAGCAAGGTCCGCGCGCTGCTCGGGGTTGTCAAAATAGACGATATCGCAATCTTTAGCCTGTTTTGGCGCATCGAACTTGAACAACCGAATGGGTTTTTCCTGAACGGTCTTGCTCTCCAGCGGGCTCAGCAGACTCCCGAAGGGGTCGTGGCCGATAATGCAGATATTAAAGGTGGGGCTGGCTTTTTCCGGCCAAGTAATGAATTTGGTGAAGTTATAAATATAGGCTGCCTTGACCTTATACTCCAGGTTCAGTTCGTCTGCCGGCGAAGGCTGACTGACAAAGCAAAATAATATTACCCACTTTACGAGCTCAAAGGCGCGCCGCAACGACAATGCGTCATCAGTGGAAAAGACGGAAACCAAGGTTATTCCCTACCGGATAAAATCATCAGGCAAGGATAGTTGAAAAATTATCGGTTGCTGAAAAATCCCCGCAAGGCCCGAATCATATAGGCATGATCGAGTACGCCGGCGCTTTCGCGAATGCTGTGCATGGCCCACATTGGCGACCCCACATCGACACTGCGGATACCTAATTTCGCAGAGGCTATAGGGCCTATGGTGCTGCCGCAGGGCAGATCGCCGTGATGCGCGTATTTTTGATAAGGCACCTCGGCTTTTTGGCAAATGCGGATGAAAGTAGCCTCTGAAATACATTCAGAGGCATAACGATGGTTAACATTTACCTTGATGACCGGTCCGTGATTGACGATGATTTTGTGGCCGGGTTCGTAGGCACCGGGAAAGTTGGGTTGATAGGCATGCGCCATATCGGCGCTGATCATAAAGCTATTGGCTAGCGAGCGCCGGTAGTCGTCCGGGGTATTGCCGACTGCGTTGGCGATGCGCTCGAGCACATCGGGTAGGAAACTGCCGGCCGCGCCCTTGCAGCTCTCACTGCCGATTTCCTCATGGTCGAAAAACGCGCAGACCAGCGTGCCGTTGGCATCTAGGATCGAAGGATCCAATAATGCCGTCAATCCAGCATGGCAGGAGGCCAGATTGTCCAATTGGCTATTGGCGTAAAACAGTTGTCCGTCACCCCAAAGAGTACCTTTCTGGGTGTCGTAGGCATTCAGCTCCCAACTTAAAATTCGCTCGGCAGCAATGCCGCTAGCGTGTTCCAGCAATTGCCGAAACTTGTCAGTGGGTAATTGTTGCTCGACACTGGCCGAGAAAATTAGCGGCAACTCGCTTTGCTTTTTCAGCTTTAAGCCGTCTTCGTTGACGCCGCGGTTCATGTGAATCGCCAGATTCGGCAGGCGCAGTAGAGGTTCGGCGAAGCGCAGCAGCTGGCTAACAATGTTGCCGTCGCTATCCAGATAGGCGATGCGGCCGGCCAGACTCAGATCGCGGTCGGCAAATGTGGCGAGAATCGGGCCGCCGTATACTTCTACGGCCAGGCGCAACAGTTTGTCGGAGTCCAGCAGCGGCTGCGGTTTTACGCGCAGACCGGGTGAGTCGGTATGGGCGCCGAGTATTTTGAAGCCGGTTGCCGCCAAGGCTTGTTTGCCAATCACAAATGCAGCGATGGAAGAATCGTCTCTTATCACATAGTAGCGCCCGCCGCTTGCCAATGACCATGCCTCGCTTTCCTGGATGCGTTGGAATTGATGCGCCTGCAATCGTCCTTCTATGCTGGCGACCGCATGCCAAGGGCTGGGACTGGCATCGATGAAATCCAGTAAGTCTTGGGCTTGGTGCTGGGCTGTCATCATTGCTTATCCAGCGTTAGCGCCACGGAATTGATGCAATAGCGCAGTCCGGTTGGTTGCGGGCCGTCTTCGAACACATGCCCCAGATGGGCGCCGCAGGATTGGCAGGTCACTTCTACCCGGCGCATGCCATGGCTGTTATCGGGATGCTGATCCAGACTTTCCGAATTTAGCGGGTCCCAAAAGCTGGGCCAGCCGCAGCCGGAGTGAAATTTTTGCTCGGAGGTAAACAAGGCGTGACCGCAGCAAACGCAGCGGTAGATACCGGCTTCGTCGCAGTCGGTATATTTGCCGGTGAAGGGCGGTTCGGTGCCTTTTTCCCGGCAGACATGATATTGCTCGGGAGTTAGCTTCTCGCGCCAGGCTTGTTCATTATCGTGTTTCTCGGTCATTGTGGGGTTCCGCAGGCTAGGTGTAGTGGGCATTGTACTCAGTCTACCTCGGCATCAAAAGCAATCAAAAGCCGGGAATATTTCAGTTGATTACATCAGGAGGTTCTAATATTCTTGAGCTGCATGGTTTTGAAGCTTATAACAACAGTATAAAAATAATAAATACGCAGAGTGTGTTCATCTAAACAGCAGCGAGGAGAATGTCATGGCAAGAATTATAGTGTTGGGTGCGGGGATCGGCGGTGTGCCGATGGCTTACGAAATGAAGGAAACAGTGGGTAACGCGCATGAAGTTGTGGTGATTTCCGATTCGCCGACTTTCCACTTCGTGCCGTCCAACCCGTGGGTGCCGCCGAAATGGCGCAAGCCCGAAGACTTAAAGATCGAGTTGGCGCCGGTAATGGCGAAAAAAGGCATCAACTTTATTCAAAAGGCGGCCACAAAAGTCGATCCGGCCAACAACAAAATTGAGCTGGCGGATGGCTCGTCAGTTGAATACGACTATCTCATTATCGCGACCGGTCCACGCCTGGCCTTTGATGAAGTACCCGGCCTCGGGCCGCACGGTGGGCATACCTCATCGGTCTGCCATGTCGATCATGCCGCAGTTGCCGCGCAGGATTGGGACAAGTTCATGGCAGACCCAGGCCCGATTGTGGTCGGCGCGGTACAGGGTGCGTCCTGCTTTGGTCCGGCTTACGAATACCTGATGATTCTGGAAACCGAACTACGTAAACGCAAAATCCGCGACAAAGTGCCGATGACTTTTGTCACCTCGGAGCCTTATATCGGCCACCTGGGTTTGGGCGGCGTCGGCGATACCAAAGGCTTGCTGGAAAGCGCGCTACGCGACAAAACCATCAAATGGATTACCAATGCCAAGGTGGACCGCATCGAAGCCGGCATGATGTATGTCACCGAGGTCGATGAAGACGGTAACGACAAGAAAAAACACGAAGTGCCGTTTAAACACTCAATGATGCTGCCGGCTTTTACCGGCGTGGATGCGGTGCGCCACTCCGGCGCGGAAGGTTTGACCAATCCGCGCGGTTTCGTCATCGTCGATCAACATCAGCGCAACCCGACGTACAAAAACATTTATGCGGTTGGGGTCTGCATCGCCTTGCCGCCGGTGGAAAAAACCCCGGTGCCGACCGGTACCCCCAAAACCGGTTATATGATCGAATCCATGGTTACCGCCACGGCCCATAACATTCGCGATGAACTAGCCGGCAAACAGCCGTCTGATATACCCAGTCTGAGCGCATTGTGCTTGGCCGATTTGGGCGATACCGGCGTGGCGTTCTTGGCTGTGCCGCAAATTCCGCCCAGAAATACCACTTGGTCTAACCATGGCACATGGGTGCATCTGGCGAAAATCGGCTTTGAGAAATATTTTATGCGCAAGATTAAAAACGGCATCAGCGAGCCGTTTTACGAACGCATGATATTGAAATTCCTGGGCGTGGTGCGTTTGAAATAGGGGGTTATATGTCTATAGATCGCATGGTTATGGCGTTTGCCGGCTCGTTTATCCTGATCAGTCTGGCGCTGGCGCATTGGCATTCGCCGAATTGGCTGTGGTTCACCGCCTTTGTCGGTGCCAATTTGTTGCAGGCGTCGTTCAGCGGCTTTTGTCCGATGGCGATTATTCTGAAAAAGTTGGGTGTTAAATCCGGCTGCGCATTCTGATAGGGCTTAAATCTTAGAGGCCGGATCGTTGCCAGGCGGCGATCCGGCTTTATTTCTGTTCGGCCTCTTTGTTCTCGCATACAGGACAGCGGTTTATTTTAAATAGGCCGCCACTATTCGCGAATCCCAAACCCCGTCCGGCAATTCACCCGATGGATTTACAGGCCAAGGCCAACTCGCCAGCTGATTGGCATGCTGAATATAGCCCTCCAAAACGGGCCGGTAGTCGGTTGTATCAAGCAACCCGTTGCGGCCATGACGTTGATCTTCAATTTCCGTGATCAGGCAAACCGGGGTTTGCCAGCTTTCCAGCCAATGTAGATGGGCCAGCATCAAGGCCCGGCCAAAAGCTTCCAACTTCAGAGTCTCCAAGCCGACATTTGCCAACCAATCCAACGGCAGCAATGGCAATTGCGTCAGGCAATTGACCGACGCGACCCAACGTGGTTTGACTACTAACTTAGGGACTATCGGATTCAGTACCAATCCTTGTGGCGGTATTTGCCGATGTTGCACCAGCCAGTCCACGATACCGGTGACGTCATGCAGATGACAAAACACCCGGTTTGGCCAATGTTTGGCGAGGCGGCGGCTTTGATAAGTAAAGGCGATATCCAGCAGCACGATTTGTTCGAAATGCTGCAATAACTCGGCGATGGGTAGATCGTGCGCGCTGCCGCCACCGACAATCAGGGCGGCGCCACCTGGTTTGTCCAGCGCTTGCGCAGCATTCAACAATGCGTACTTGGTTGCCTGGATATGTGCGCCCCAAGCCTGGCGACAACGGCGATGGCGGACTTGCAATGCCGCCATTTCCCTAGCGTAACCCAATAAGCGCGCTTCGCGGCTGGCGGCGCGCACCCCCAGATAATGCCAAAACTCTTCCAGCATCAGCCGACAATCAATACGGGCGCTTTAGCGTTCATGTCAGGCATCACTCGTCCAAGCGATGCCCGCAATACTTGCAATGCGCCGCGTCGAAATCGTGGCTGGCGGCGCCGCAATTTGGGCAAGCGCGGTTATCCAGATTCTGGTTTTTGCGGGTATTCAGTAATTCTGCGCTGTATATACCGGTTGGCACTGCAATGATGCCGTAACCCATAATCATGATGGTCGAAGCGATCATCTGCCCCATCGGCGTTTTCGGGGCAATGTCACCGTAACCTACAGTGGTGATGGTGACTATTGCCCAGTACACGGCTTTGGGAATGCTGGTAAAGCCGGCGGCCGGGCCTTCCACGACATACATCAAGCTGCCGAACACCACGACCAGGGTTAGCACGGCATATAAAAACACGGTTATTTTCCGTACGCTGTTGACCAAGGCCACCACCAGAATGTCGGCTTCTTCCAGATATTCGGAAAGCTTCAGTACCCGGAAAATCCGTAACAGCCGCAAAATCCGCAAGGTCAGCATGTATTCCGCGCCGGGCAGTAGCAAGCCCAAGTAAGCCGGCAGTATGGACAACAAGTCAACGATGCCGAAAAAACTGCGGGCATACAGCCAAGGGCGGCGCACACAAATCAAACGCAAGGCGTACTCCAGCGTAAACAAACCGGTAAACAACCATTCCGCCCAGAGTAAAGCTGCCGCGTAGCGTTGTTGAAAGTCGGTAACGCTGTCGAGCATCACGACAATGATACTCAACAAAATCGCCACGATCACGGCGATATCGAAACGCCGGCCGGCAGCAGTTTCCGAACCAAATACGGTTTGGTTCAACGCCTCGCGCCACGCGGAAAGTGTCGTGCCTTGGTTATAGCGGTGCTGGCGTTTGGGCTTTGCGGTCATGGCTCTCGATGGCAAACGGTGGGGGAGTGCTGTCTGTTCGGCAAAGTATAAATCCAGCCCTGCTTGTCGGACGAATTCAGACAATATTTTGTTTGGCGCTAGCGGCCGATTGTCGGGTTTGCTACAAACAGGCTTGGCTCAAACCATAGAAAATTCAGTGATTTATAAGTTGGCACAACCGTTGCTGAAGCTTTAATAAAAACGTGAGGTTGTGTTATGAAATCGACCAAAGACATTGCGGAACTGCTGGACGAACCGGCTTGCGAGCATAACAAGAAGGAAAAGTCCGGCTGCGCCAAACCCAAACCCGGTTCAGCAGCAGGTGGTTGCGCCTTCGATGGTGCACAGATTGCACTATTACCGATCGCCGACGTCGCGCATATCGTCCACGGCCCTATCGCCTGTGCCGGCAGTTCCTGGGATAACCGCGGCACCCGCTCTTCCGGATCGGAATTATACCGAATCGGTATGACCACCGATTTAACCGAGCAAGACGTGGTGATGGGCCGCAGCGAAAAGCGCCTGTTCCACGCCATTAAACAAGCTATCGAAACCTACAATCCGCCGGCGGTGTTCATTTATAACACCTGCGTCCCGGCTTTGGTGGGCGACGACATCAACGCCACCTGCAAATCCGCTGCCGAGCGTTGGGGTGTGCCGGTTGTGCCTATCGATTGCGCCGGCTTTTACGGCACCAAAAACCTGGGCAACCGGATTGCCGGCGATGCGATGGTTAATCATGTGATCGGCACCCGCGATCCCGACCCGTTGCCACCTGGCACCGAACGGCCCGGCATCAAGGTGCACGACGTCAATCTGGTGGGCGAGTACAACATCGCCGGCGAGTTCTGGCATGTGCTGCCGCTGCTGGACGAAATGGGTCTGCGGGTATTGTGTACCTTATCGGGCGACGCCCGTTTCCGTGAAGTGCAAACCATGCACAAAGCTGAAGTCAACATGATGGTCTGTTCCAAAGCCATGGTGAACGTGGCGCGTAAACTGCAACAAAGCTATGGCACACCCTGGTTCGAAGGCAGTTTCTACGGCATCACCGACACCAGCCAAGCCTTGCGTGATTTTGCTAGGGTGATTAACGACCCCGATTTAATCGAACGCACCGAAGCGATCATAACCCGCGAAGAAAACCGTATTCGCGAAGCGCTGGCGCCTTGGCGCGAAAGACTAAAAGGTAAACGAGTATTGTTGTTTACCGGCGGCGTGAAGAGTTGGTCGGTCATTTCCGCCTTGCAGGATTTGGGCATGGTGGTGGTTGCCACCGGTACCAAAAAATCCACAGAGGAAGACAAGGCGCGGATTCGCGAACTGATGGGCGAAGACACGCTGATGATCGAAGACGGTAGTCCCAAAGCCTTGTTAAAAGTCGTCGCCGATTACAAAGCCGACATCCTGATCGCCGGCGGCCGCAATATGTATACCGCATTGAAAGCCCGTATTCCGTTCCTGGACATCAACCAAGAACGCGAATTCGGTTACGAAGGGTATCAAGGCATGCTGGAGTTAGTCCGGCAATTGGCTTTGACTTTGGAAAGTCCGGTTTGGGAAGCCGTGCGGGCCACACCGCCTTGGCGGACCGGCGGCCTGAAAAAGTCTGCCGTCACAGAGATTCAAGCAGAGCCTTTGTCGGCTCAGGCGGCATAACATGGCCGAAATCGTCAAACGCAATAAAGCCCTGTCGGTCAATCCCTTAAAGGCCAGCCAGCCTACCGGCGGCTCCTTGGCCTGCTTGGGCTTTGACAGGGCGATCCCGATGTTGCACGGTTCGCAAGGTTGCACCGCGTTTGCCAAGGTGTTTTTCGTGCGGCATTTCCGCGAGCCGATACCGTTGCAAACCACTGCGATGGATCAAGCCAGCTCGGTATTGGGCGCAGACGAAAATGTCATCGAAGGCATCAAAGCCATCGCTGAAAAATCCAACCCGGATTTGATTGCGGTGTTGACCACCGGTTTGGCGGAAACCCAGGGCTGCGATGTGCATCGTAACGTCCGCGAGTTTCGCGAACGTTACCCCGAATATGCTCACGTTGCGGTCGTTGCGGTCAACACTCCGGATTTCACCGGCTGTGTAGAGACCGGTTACGCCGCTACTATTTACGAAATCGTCAAGGCCTTGGTGCCGGACGCGGAAACTGCCGGCACCAAGCCGGGCAAACGCCAACGTCAGGTCAACTGTTTGGTCAGTCCGATGTTGACGCCGGGTGACCTGGAAGCCTTGCGGGATTTGATCGAGCAATTCAATTTACGCCCAGTCCTGGTGCCGGACTTATCCGACTCCTTGGATGGCAGCCTGACCGACGACGACTTTTCGCCGGTAACCATCGGCGGTACGCCGGTCTCGGAATTGGCGACATTGGGCGAGGCCAGAGCCAGCTTGATTATCGGGGCATCCTTGCGTAAATCCGGCGAGCTGTTGCAGGAAAAAACCGGCGTGCCCAGTCACTATTTCGATCATCTGTATGGTTTGCAAGCCAACGATGCGTTGATTACCACTTTGGCCGATATCAGCGAAATGCCGGTGCCGCAAAAGATCGAACGCCAGCGCGCACAGTTGCAGGATGCGATGCTCGATACCCATTTTATGCTCGGTCAACTGCGGGTGGCTATCGCCGCCGACCCGGATCAGCTGAATGCCCTGATTCATTTGGTGCAAGGCATGGGCGCGGAAGTCGTGACCGCCATCTGCGCCGGCAACACACCGGTGTTGGCGACGGCGCCGGTAGACAGCATCAAGATCGGCGATCTGGAAGATCTGGAAGTGATGGCCAAGGAGCGCAAAGCGCAATTGCTGATCGGCAATTCGCATGCTGTCGCCAGCGCCGAACGGCTGGGCATCCCCATCTTGCGCATCGGCTTTCCGCTATACGACATCATCGGCGGCTATCAAAAAACCTGGATTGGCTATCGCGGCACCCGGCAAACCTTGTTCGATTTAGCCAATCTGGTGATCAATTTTGCCCATGAAGAGATCGAGCCGTATTACTCGCCGTATGCGCAAAAACCCGAATCCGAACGTCAAGCCTGCTCGCCGTCATGTCATTAACACGTCGCATACAAGTTTTGCATACAAACGAACAGAGGATTTCCATGGAAACCGCTATTAAAGTCGCTTTTGCCACTACCGACATGGCTCATGTGGATCAGCATTTCGGCTCCGCCAAATCGTTTGCCGTTTACGCAGTCGATCCGGAGCAGTCGGAATTGATGGAAGCTGCCCAATTTGGGGAACTAGCGCAAGATGGCAACGAAGACAAGTTGTCGGTAAAGATCCAACTGCTGGAGGGTTGCTCGGCGGTTTACTGCCTAGCCATCGGCGCCTCTGCGGTTAACCAGATCCTGTCTCATGGCATCCAGCCGATCAAAGTCCACGAAGGCAGTACTATCAAGGATTTGATCTCGGACTTGCAGTCCGAAATGAAAGCCGGGCCTTCCAGCTGGCTGGCGAAAGCCATCAGCCAACACAAAGGACCGAATCCGGAGCGGTTTAATGCGATGGAAGAGGAAGGTTGGGATGAATGATTTTGTTGCGGCTACTTAACGGCCAGATTTTTGTGTCGCTGACGCGACGACTGATTTTAATGTCGGTTCGCGGACCGACAACCGCGATACTTTTCTTTGCTTGTCCAAAGAAAAGTATCCAAAAGAAACGACACCCGAAATGCCGCTTTGAACCTGCGCGCCGTAGCGTTTATCGAGGGTCGGCAGAAGGGGCTTCCCAGCCCCTCTGCCGACGTGCGGCATCCATGCCGCACCCCTTCGGGCTGATCTCGATAAGCGCTACGTTGCTCGGCGCGGCATACGGGGTTTAACCCAGCGTCATTAAAAGTATTCAAATTGATCAAACACTAAATTAGGAGAACCACCATGGCCCAACCCGCATTAGTCGTCGAAGCCGGCGACCCCTTCATGACTTCGGATATCGTTGTCGAAATGGTCAAACAATTGCGCGCACTAGATACCTACGATACCTACGAAGGATGGTCGGAAGAAAAAATCATCGATCCTTTGGTGATGACCAAAGAACGCAAACGCGAGATTCCAATTATCGGCGATCCCGATGAAATTACCCTGGCGCGGGTGAAAGCGTATTACAACTCCATCGCCTCGCTGATCGAGAAGAAGGGCGGTCTGATGGCCGTGCCGGTAATCAACATTACCCACGAAGGGTTCGGTCGGGCCTTGGTCCTGGTCGGTAAATTGATTGTGGTCGATAAAGTGTTGCGCGATGTCCATCGCTTTGGGTTTCCCAGCTTGGAAGATCTGGCGTCCAAAACCGATGCAACGATTGAAAAAGCCCTGGGCTTGATCGCAACCTATCGAGAAGTAGCCGAAGCGTGAGGTGAGTAATGAGCGACGAAGAACTCAAAGCACTGGAAAAAGAAGTAAAGAAGGCCAAACGTATCGCTAATGAAGCAGCGTCGGTACTCCACGATCTGATCGAGGACAAACTGCCGGATGCCTATGGCGAACTGATGGGTGTGGCGCAGGCGACTTACGATGCTTGCAAAGCCTGGGACGAAGCCAACAAGAAGTTTTTGGCTGCCAGCAGCGAAACGGCATAGGAGGCGAGTATGAGCGAATTTGTAACCGGTGTTACCTATGGCGGTACAGTCTGGACGCCGTCCTACGTTACCGATATTAATCAGCGTACCTGCATCGGCTGCGGCCGTTGTTTTAAAGTTTGTCCGCGTGATGTGTTTGATTTGATCGAAAAAGACGAAGCGTTGTCGGCCGAAGATTTTGGCGACGACTACGGCGACTTTGAAGATGATGACGATAACACCATGGTGATGAGCTTGAAAAACGCCGCCGATTGTATTGGTTGTGAGGCGTGTTCCAAGGTTTGTCCTAAGGATTGTTTTACGCATGAGCATAAGGCGGCGGCTTAGTTTGTGTCGCTAGTTGCGTAGGGTGGGCACGGTTTTTGTGCCCACGCGGATTCTGAATAATGTGTCGCTGGCGCGACGGCCTTTTTTATGTCGGTTCTCGGACCGACAGCCGAGTGACTTTTCTTTGCTTGGCCAAAGAAAAGTCACCAAAAGAAAGGCCACCCCGATGCCGCTTTGATCCTGCGCGCCGCAGCGTTTATCGAGGGTCGGCAGAAGGGGCTTCCAAGCCCCTCCGCCGACGCACCGCATCCATGCGGTGCCCCTTCGGGCTATTCTCGATAAACGCTGCGGTGCTCGGCGCGGCATAGGAGGAGAAAACCATTCTGTTGAATTGAAGCAGGATGTTTTTATAGAGGTTTATTGCAGCTAGAACAGTTTTCATTTTTGAATATGTTTTTTCGAAAATTTGTATTCGCGCAAGAACGGCAAATAACAAATTTTTTGCTATCTAGGAAGATGAATAGAAGCCCAAAGATCGTCGCTGTGAATGTAGCAAAAATATTTGCTGCATATAGGTGTATAGCAGCAATGATCGCAATGCTTTCAAAGCAGGAAGCGATAAAGAAAACAGATTTTTTAACTAAATAATTGGAGTTTTTTATACAGGCTCTGCTTGAGGTAGTGATGAGGAATAGTGCGATAAACGACAGAATCAGCTGGGTTTGTGAAAGCATTTTTATTCCAAAGTTAGTAACGAAAGAATTTTAGACTGGAAATTATATTGTTTCTTCATAGGCATTATTAAACAGGATGGTTTTATCCCCCCGTATGCCGCGCCGAGCACCGGAGCTTTTGAACGGATCAGCCCGAAGGGGCGCCGCATGGATGCGGCGCGTTGCATGCAGGGGCTGGGAAGCCCCTTTCGGCAACCCCGTTCAAAAGCGAGGAGCGCAGGGAACCAGCGGCATCAGGGCCGCCTTTTCTTTGGATACTTTCTTTTGGCGGAGCAAAAGAAAGTATCTCGCTTGTCGGTGCGAGAACCGACATTCAAATACCCGTCGCGATAGCGACACCAATTTTTCATCTCAAAAAAGGAAAGCTATCATGCCTCGTCCCGATAAACACGTATTCGTCTGTACTCAAGCTCGTCCGCAAGGCCATCCGCGCGGCTCCTGCACTGCCAGCGGCTGCGCCGATGTAATGAACGAGTTTATGAACCAAATCCAAGCTCGGAATCTGTTCGAAAAAATCGGTTTAACCAACACCGGTTGCATGGGGCCTTGCATGCTCGGACCCAGCGTGCTGGTCTATCCGGAAGGCATTATGTACGGCAAAGTCACTAAAGCAGATGTAACAACCATTATCGATCAACATCTGTTGGGCGGTACCCCGGTTGAGTCGCTGATCGCTCCAGCCGAGGTTTGGTAAATCATGAGTCAGCTTGGCTTTTTTGAAGAGCGGGTTTTATTCAGTCCGGATGTGCCGGAAGAAGTGAATAAACTGTTGCAGATGGCGGTGGCTGCCAGTCATGCCGACAAGCCCTTGGCGGAAAAATATTTCAGACAGGCGCAAGCCTTGGATGGTACTTGTCTGCAAACTTATTTTGCCTTGTACAAATTCTATTTTTATCAAGGCCGCCTGCTGGAAGCCGAGTGCGAAGTGATGGCCGCGCTGACCGAGGCCGCTCGTCAGGGTGACTTTCCGGCGGACTATCGGCAATTGGCCCGCGAGTTGGGTCAGTGGGATATGTATGCCAGCGACATCGCCTTGTTTTACCTGTATAGCTTAAAAGCCCTGGCCTTTATCAAGCTGCGCCGGCAATTGGACGCGGAGGCGCAATCCATTTTGGTGGTGATGCGGGCGCTCGATCCGGAAGACCGCTCCGGTGCGTCGGTGATTATGGATTTGGCGGACGCCGTGATGGAGGACGCCGCATGAGTAAGGAATTGGTCGCAGAGCATGTAGCGGCACGGCGGGTTTTCGGCGAGACAGTTTGCCAACGCATCACGGAGAATATCGTCAAGCTGGGCTTTCCGCTGCAAATCGAACTCAGCTTGCCGAAATTCGACAGCGCCGAATTCAGTTTAGTGACCGATCCATTTACTCAAACCCAGGATCTGGTGGGCTACTGGTACAGCGCGAGTAAGCAGCGCATCGGCCAGATCAAATTTCATGGCGACGGCAGCTTTTATGCCGAATACGATGTCGTGCAGCCGCACCCGACCAAAAAGCAATGGTTCGTCGAGGCCATCAATGCCTGGGGGCAGCAAGACAATATAAAAACCGAAGCAAAATTGCTAGACATCCCGCAATAAGGGGGGGGCAATGGCTAACCCAAAACGTTTGTACGAACTGCTGCTGGATTATTGCAGCAGCGATGCCGTGGTGGACAACCTGATGATAGGTGTGGTCTGGACCCTGTGCCAATGCAAGGGCAGGGCTACCGCCGGCTTGGCGATGAGTCCGGGGCAGAGCACCCGTACCTTGCCGTGGTCCGGCACCTTGGGCGGTAAACCGGTCACCGATTTGGCTGCCTGGATCACCGAATGGGAGCCTTACAAGGCGACGGTGGCCATGGCGGCGATCAATAGCTGTATCAACGCCCGACCCTTGCCGGAATCGGTTGCGCTGGATAGTCACGACGAACATGCAAATCTTGCGGTATTCGAATATTTTCTGCCGCAATTGCAAAGCAAAAACGTGGTGGTGATCGGTCGGTATCCAGGCATCGAACGCTATCAAGACAAAATGCATTTAACGATTCTGGAACGGCAGCCGTCCGCCGCCGATTTGCCGGATTCGGCGTGCGAGTTTTTGCTGCCGCAAGCCGATTGGGTGTTCCTGACTGCCAGCAGCATTCCGAATAAAACCTTTCCGCGTTTGGTAGAGTTGTCCAGTCACGCCAAAACCGTATTGATGGGACCCACCGTACCGTGGCTGCCGCAGTTGCACGAGTTTGGCATCGATTATCTGGCTGGCGTGGAAATTGTCGATCAGGAAGCCTTGTACCACACCGCAGCCCAGGGCGGCGGTGTGCGGATCTTTAATAACGGCTTACGCTATCGCGTGGCGGAATTGGTGCCGCAAAGCAGTATCAGCTGGTTGAAACAGCAAATCGCCGACTGCTTTAACGAAAGAACTCAGCTCACCGAAGCGATGGAACAATGGTATCGCGACGGCAATAAGGCGCGCTTTCCGCATTACTCCTTGCTGGATCAGATCAACAGCCGGTTGTCGCGCCTGGATAGCAGTTTTAAATCGCTGTGGGACAACTATGCCGCTGGGTAGTGCATGAATATTGCAGTGCCGGAAGTGTTTGCCAGCCATAGATTGTTGTTGATGTACAAAGGCGATATCAGTGCCCTAACCCTGTTTGCACAACAGGCCGCCGGCAGTGTGTGCTTTCCGCACTCCTTGCCGCCGCTTTCCGTCGCCTTTGATGAAGACGAGACGGTAAATGAAGGGAAAATCACCGTTCATCCGGCAACGCTGGTTAGTGCCATTAATCAAATTCTGGGGTTTGATAACGATTTGCTGTATGCCGAAGCCGGTTATAAGGAATACATCGATACCCCGAAAGGCATCGTCACTGTCTACATGGCCAGGTTCAAACTATTAGACCCGCCGCATCGCTTGATGCAGACCTTGGGCTGCCATATGCGCACGCTGCCGGAGTTACGCGGTCGTCCGCCCGCCGAAATGGAATTATTGCGCCGGGCTTACACAAAAATGATGGAGGGCTAACATGTTCGATATTATGGATTTTGGCATCTGTGAATTTACGGGCGATAACGGCTCGGATTTGCCTGCGCCCAGCGGTCCGTATATCCCGGAAGCCAGCGAATGCATGCGCTGCGGCATGTGCGTTAGCAGCTGCCCGACCTTCCGTTTATTCGAAACCGACGCCGAAACCCCGCGGCAACGCATAC
Organism: Methylomonas methanica; assembly: GCF_001644035.1. Classification (GTDB taxonomy): domain Bacteria; phylum Pseudomonadota; class Gammaproteobacteria; order Methylococcales; family Methylomonadaceae; genus Methylomonas; species Methylomonas methanica_A. The sequence continues at coordinate 31,495 of NZ_LUUG01000057.1, read as the reverse complement.
GCACCATCAGCAAAGTACTGGTTGAGGATGTGCCCATTAGCGCGGAAGAGCGAGGGCATCTGGACAACTGTTTGCAATGTCGAGCGTGCGAGACTGCCTGTCCCAGCCGGATGAGTTACGGCGCCTTGTTCGATCAGGCCAGAGCGAAACTCCAGCAAACCGCTTCGCAGTCCTGGTTAGCCAAGCTGGCGATGTACCTAATCGAACATAAACGCCGGCGGCGCATGCTCTTGCCCTTAATGTCTTTGTATTTGCGTTCGGGTTTGCGAAAACCGCTGAGAGCCAGCGGCTTGTTACGCAAATTAAAATTGGCTACCGCCGAAAGTTTGCTTAACGAGCCGGCCTTGGGCAGTTTGGCCGGGATTTATCCGGTCGGCAGACGCCAGCGGCAGCGCGGGCGAGTAGCCTTGTTTACCGGCTGCTTGGCCGAACATTTCGACCGCGCCACCCAGCGCGCCGCAATCAAACTGCTCAATACCATAGGCTACGAAGTCGTGGTGCCGGAAGGCCAGGGCTGTTGCGGCGCGATTCACCAGCACAACGGCTGTTCCGCGCAAACCTTAAAAGATAAAAATATCGAAGCGTTTTACCAGCTGGAAGTGGAAGCGGTGATCTATGTCGCCAGCGGTTGCGGCGCGATGCTTAGCGAGTATCAAGGCGACGATAGCGAAACCGCCGGCTGGTTCGGCCGCAGTTTGCAAGACATCAACGAATTTTTATTGGCGCATTGGCCGGATACGCTGGAGCCGGCAGCGTCCAATTTAAACGTCGCGGTACACGAGCCTTGCAGCCAGCGTAATGTGTTGAAAAACGGCCGCGCCGTACACGAGTTGCTGCGGAAAATCCCCGGTTTGAACATCGAAGCCTTGCCGGACAATCAACTCTGCTGCGGTGCCGGCGGCAGCTATATGCTCAGTCATCCCGACAATGCACAGCAACTGCGCAACGCCAAGCGCCAAGCCATCGAAGGCTCCGGTGCCGATGTGGTGGTCAGCAGCAATTTCAGCTGCGCGTTTTATCTCAATACCGAGCGCGCTGAGACCGCAAGGAAACTGGTGCATCCGATACGTTTGTTGGCGGATAGAGTGTAGTTCGGCTGTGGGTTAAAAGTTCTGGTTTAAGTAGGCAGGTTTCAAAGTTGATTTCCGCCAAATCTTGCGTTCAATGCGCGAGTTGGACCCTTTGCGGCCTATCATCTAACGTGATTTAATGGCGGCCATTGGGCCATTACTAGAAACAACTAACTGTCACTGATGATATACAGAAGGAAAATTTCTGTGCTAATCAACACAATAGAATGCCAAAGGTTATTTTTAAGTAGATATGCGATTAACAGCTTAATAACTTGTTAGGTTCTTATGAACGAATTTATCGAGGCCATCGATAGAAGTGTAGCGGTCGGAAATTGGTATGGCGCGCTATTCGTGGCCCTTTCACTTCCAGATATATGCGGAAAGATCGACAACCCAGCTGAAAACGGTTCTCAGCGGCGCTATGCAGCCTGGTTTGATAGATATATCCGGCCAAAATATACACATCAGGCGGGGTTGAACAGCCGGGAAGAAGTATTTCTTAGCGGTAACGATTGTTATGCGCTGAGATGCGCTTACCTGCACGAAGGCAGCGATGACACTACTTGTCAGCGAGCGCGAGAGGCAGTGGACAGATTTCATTTTCTCGTTGCCCCGCGCAATTGCGTCATTCATTGCAACATGATCGATACGAAGTTGCAGTTGCAAGTTGACATATTTTGCGAGGACATCAAGCAAGGTGTTATCGATTGGATTCGCGAAATACAAAACGACGGTAAAAAGCTTGCGGCAACGCAGAGCCTTCTGAAAATCCAGTTTCTAGACTCTAATAATGGAATTCGAATCTGACTATAGCTTCCAGCCGACTTATTTGCCGTCGCTTCGCTTCGTAAAATCCACGGCTGAAACTGGGCGTTAAACGAGGAATTCATGACATAATCCGGCCAGTCAAGGATCAACCCTATCAGTCCGTAATTGGCCGAACTTCGTCCGCCACCATCACCAGACCCACCGGATGCCAGTACTCTGGCCCAGCCGAAGACGCCCTCCCCAAAAACCCCCTCATCCAAAGTTAAGCCGTTCCTAATACGATCTTAATTAAACCCTCAGGCTTTCTCTCATCTTGACTCTGTAATCTGCATACCTAAGCGAATAGGGATGATTAGCCCGTTCGCATCAGGTTGGGTTTCCAGGGACGGTGACCCTTGTCATTGGAAAAAGACGCTATAGGGGTTACACACATGCCACTCGGTTTGGGAAATATTTTCAACGGGCTTTTTAAACAGTACGGTCACACGGTAATTCTGTTGTTACGCGTCATCGACGTCGCCATGTTGTTTGCTGCCGCTTGGGTGACTCACTATTTCTGGTTGCGCGAGTATGTCGTCGATCAGGATTATCGGATCGTCATCGCGCTGGGCATACTCGGCGCCATCATCTTCTTCGAAATTGGCCAGGTATATCGGCCCTGGCGTAACGACGCGATGCGCGGTGAGTTTGCCCGTATCGTCAGAGCCTGGATTTCGGCCTTGGTGGCAGTGGTGTCCATCGTCGCTTTAGTCAGGCTGCATTTTTGGTTTGGTTCCAGTTACCGCTGGATTGCGTCCTGGGGCGTGCTGGGTTTGGTCTTCGTGCTGGTGGCGCGGGGCGTGTTGTCGCAAGTGCTGGGTTTTTTGCGGGCGCGCGGTTGGTCGCAAGGCCGTATCGTGATGGTCGGCTTGAATCAAATGGCGGTGGCGGTTGCCAGGCAGCTGAATCATTCGGCCTGGGCCGGCCTGCAAGTGGTCGGTTATGTAGACGACAGGGGTGATGATAGAAATTCTATCAGCGATTTCGCACTGCCGCGTCTCGGTAAGCTGGAAGACCTGCCAAGCATCATCGCGGCGCAAGCCATCGATGAAGTATGGGTGGCCTATCAAGGCGAATCCTTGACCGAACGCGCCCAATATCAGCTGCGCCATCTGCCGGTCAGTATTCGGCTGGTAATCGATTGTTTTGCCTTCAAACAAAGTAAATTCCTCAGTTTGAACACCGTCGCCGGTATTCCCACGCTGGATTTCTCCGTGTCGCCGCTGCACGGTATCAATCGCTACATCAAGGAAGTGGAAGACCGTTTGCTGGCTTTGATCTTGTTATTGCTGATCAGTCCTTTGATGGTGTTCCTGGCGGTAGGTGTGAAGTTAAGTTCACGCGGGCCGGTATTTTATCGGCAGGAGCGGGTGGGCTGGAACAATCGTTCGTTCACGATGCTGAAATTCCGCTCCATGCCGGTCGATGCCGAAGCCAAAACCGGCGCAGTCTGGGCCAAGCCCGGCGAGAATCGCGCCACGCCGTTCGGCGCCTTCCTGCGCAAAACCAGCCTGGACGAACTGCCGCAATTGATCAACGTCTTGCGCGGCGATATGTCGCTGGTCGGTCCGCGTCCGGAGCGTCCTGACTTTGTCGAAGTGTTTAAGGAGCAAGTGCCTAACTACATGAAAAAACACATGGTGAAAGCCGGTATCACCGGTTGGGCACAAGTCAACGGCTGGCGCGGCGATACCGATTTGAACCGCCGCATCGAACACGATTTGTATTATATCCAGCATTGGTCGCTGTGGTTCGATCTGGAGATCGCCTTCCGCACCGTGCTGACCGGTTTTATCAATAAAAACGCCTACTAAGGAAACGCTTACATGTTTAGATTGATTCCCATCATGCTGATTTTAACCTTGCCCGGTTGTTTCCTGGCGCCGGGCATGGATATGAATAACGATAACGGCATGACCGAAATCGAACTGCCGACCAATAGAGACGGGCAGTTGGTAAAGGAAAAAGTCCGCATCGTGCCGATTACCGCCGATTTGATCATCGATCGGGAGACAAACCGTCGCCAAACTATCAACAGCCTGCCGCCCGTAGACCCCAACAAAACCAGCTACCGCATCGGTCCGCAGGACAGATTGCAGATTACGGTCTGGGAGCATCCGGAACTGAACGATCCCGGCGGCGAGAAAATCATGCCGGAGCTGGCCGGGAAAGTGGTCGACGAAAACGGCGACCTGTATTACCCCTATGTCGGCAGTATTCACGTGGCCGGTAAAACCGTCAGCGAGGCCCGCGCTGATTTGACCCGCGAGCTGTCCAAATATTTCAAAAAGGTCAAGCTCGATATCCGCGTATTGTCCTTCCAGGCACATCGGGTGGCAGTGGTGGGTGAGGTAGTGCGGCCCGGCGTGCAAACCATGAACGAAACACCTTTAACTGTGGCGGAAGCCATCACCCGCGCCGGCGGTTCTACGAAAGATTCCGATTTTGCCAATGTGGCGTTGGCGCGCGACGGCAAGCTCTACAAACTGGATGTGCAGTCGATGTACGAAAAAGGCCTGACTACCCAGAATCTGCTGTTGAAAGACGGCGACGTGCTGAATGTCGGCGATCAAAAAGACAGCAAGGTGTTTGTGATGGGCGAGGCCAATCGCCAGCAAGCCATCCAGATCAACAAAGGCCGCATGAGTCTGTCGCAAGCCTTGGCCGAGGCCTCCGGGGTTGACTTCAATACCTCGCGGCCCGGCGATATTTATGTGATTCGCGCCGGCGACATGCATCCCGAGATTTTCCAACTGGATGCCGAATCGCCCGACGCGATGATTCTGGCCGATCAGTTTCCGCTACAAGCCCACGACACGCTGTTCATCGGTACCGCCGGTGTCACGCAATGGTCGCGGGTGCTGAACCAGATTTTACCTGGCTCGTTTACCGCAATCATGTCGCAAGCCGCGATGATGGGGATGTAACCAATGTATTACTCACAAAACGAAGCTACGCCGGTATTGCAAACGGTGAATCAGGCGCGAATGGCAGAGCCTAGCGTCAGTATTCGTGACTATGTCGATTTGTTGATAGAAGGCCGTAAAACCATTTTCATTGCGCTGTGTTCAGTGTTGCTGATTACCACCGTATATCTGGTGTTGGCGCCGCGCACTTACAAGGCTGACGCCTTGCTGCGAATCGACAAAAACAAGGCCTTGCTGTCCGCGACGCTGCGCAGCGAAAACAACCAAGCGCCGGCGGAAGCTGAAAGTCCGCGCGCACAACGGGAAGTTGAGATTTTGCGCTCGCGTTCGGTGTTGGGCAAAGTCGTGGATAACCTGAATTTGACCATAGAAACCGAGCCTTATTTTTTTCCATTTATTGGTGAAACCTTGGCGCGCCGGCATGATGCCCATGACGGCATTGCGGAAGCCTGGTGGGGCTTCAGTCGCTGGGCCTGGGGTGGCGAAAAACTAAAAATCGCCGCATTCAGCGTCCCTGATCGCTATTTGGAAAAAGAATTTACCCTGATCGCGCTTGAAGACGGTCGTTTCCAATTACTCGATCCTCGCGGCGACGAATTGTTGGCGGGTCAGGTTGGCGAAGTATTGAGTGCCGAGATCGGCGAGAAAACTCCGGTGACGATTAAAGTCGAAACCCTGGAAGCGCATCCGGGTACGCATTTCGAATTGACCCGCCGTACCGTGCTGTCAGCAATCGAAACGCTGCAAAAAGCCTTTGCGGTAAAAGAAGTCTCCAAGGATACCGACATCCTCAGCGTGGAATTGAAGGGTCGCGACCCTGAGCAGTTGGCTAAATCGGTGAACGACATTGCGGCGATTTATGTGAATGCCACGGTGAACTGGGAGTCGGCGGAAGCTTCGCAAAAACTGGGTTTTCTGGAAAGCCAGTTGCCCATCGTCAAGGAACGCCTGGAAAAAGCCGAGCAAGGTTTGAGTGCGTATCGCCAGCAACACGGTGCGGTGGATATTTCCGCTGAAGCAGAGATTCTGTTGAAACAGGCGTCGGATATGGAAACCCTGAGCATTCAACTCAAACAAAAATACGACGAACAAAGCCAACGTTTGGAATCCGAGCATCCGGACATGATCTCCACCAACGCTCAGATCAAACGCGTGAATAACAAGTTGGCGGCTTTGGAAAAGCGCATTAAAGATCTACCGAAAACCCAACAAAACATGGTGAGTTTGTCGCGCGACGTGCAGGTCAATACCGAGTTGTACACCTCCTTGCTGAACAGCGCGCAGGAACAACGCATCGCTGCCGCCGGTTCCCTGGGTAATTCGCGTATCGTCGATTTCGCGGTCACGCCGGAAAAACCGTATTGGCCCAAACCTAGTTTGTTGTTGGCGATTGCCGGTTTGTTGGGGTTGAGCTTGGGCTCGGCGTTGATTTTTCTGAGACACTCTTTGCAACGCCACGACAACTATCCGGCCTTGCTGGAATATCAAGTGGGTTTGCCGCTGTTCGCCGCGATTCCGCATAGTAAAAAACAGCATAAATTGGGACGCTTGCTGGGCAAGGATAAAGACAACGGCATTCTGGTTAGCCAAGATCCGCTGGATATTTCCATCGAATCGCTGCGCGGTTTGCGCACCACGCTGGAAGCCACTTTGGCGCAGCATGAAAGCAAGGTGATCATGGTCAGCAGTCCGGCTCCGGGCATGGGTAAGTCTTTTGTCAGTGCCAACTTGGCGGCCTTGTTGGCCAGCATAAAAAAACGGGTGTTGGTGATCGACGCAGATATGCGCAATGGCCGTTTACACGATACTTTTTCGATAGGCAAACAACCGGGCTTGTCCGATTTCTTGGCCGGCAGAGCTACGCTGGGCGAAGTGATCGTCAGCTTGCCGGATGTCGGTATCGATTTGATCCCGCGCGGCAATATGGTGCTAAACCCCGCCGAATTACTGGTGCTGGGCGAGCTGTCGGAAACCCTGGAACAACTGAAAAGTTTTTATAACCACATCGTTATCGATTCCCCGCCGATTCTGGGCGCCACCGATGCAGCGATTTTAGGCAAGCATGCCGACGCCACTTTCCTGGTGGTGAAAGAGGGCCGCTACACCGCGCAGGAACTGGAAGTCAGCGCCCGCCGTTTCCAACAGGTTGGTATCAAACCCAACGGCTTCATCATCAATGATATGAAGGAAGGCTCGTCTTACTACCCGTATTACGGTTACGCCTACCAACGCGCCGATCAGGAACCGAAGGACGAGTCCAGCTGGAGCGATAAATATCACGCGGTGGGCGACTGGTTGGGTAAGCAGTTGGATAGGGAATTGCTGCCGGTTCCCGCTGAAACCGATGAGCGGGTTTAACGAGCAACGATGAGAATCCGTCTGGAAAAAGACCTGCCCATACTGCTGATTGCGTTGGTCGGCGCATCAACGGTCGCCTCGCTGCCGCAGGTCGAATCGGCTTGGGCAGGTATCAAGGAAGTCTACGGCGAACAGGAAATGGGTTTGCGGATTCTGCGCGAGGCCTTGTTGGCGGTGCTGATCGTTTACGCCTGGCTGGAACCGCGTTTGCGCAACGGGATTTTTAGCAGCTCGGTGTTGGCGTTTCTGGGGGTGATTTGTACCTATGTCTTGTTTGAAGTGGGTTATGCCTTATATCTGGATTTGCCGCTGGTCGTGCCGATGACCGGCCTGCGGGTGTTCGAATATCTGCCGGTGGCTTTGATCGGTTTCGTCACCAGCCGTTTGGGGGCTGGCGATTATGTGCTTTACAAGTTCGCCAGCTACCTGCGCTATTACCTGGTGTTGCAGACCGTATTAGCCATCGCCCAGGCATTGTGGGCACCGCCGTTGTTTGGGGTATCGATGTTGGGCGGCGGCCGGCCGTTCGGCACCTTCGTTAGTCCAAACTTGTTCGGCGCGACGATGGCGACTTGCGCGTTGGTATTTGCCTTGGTGCCGGGTATGCGGCGCTGGTTGGCGTTAAGTGTATTTTTAGCCTTGCTCAGCGGTTCGCGTACGGCGTTTATCAGTTCCTTGCTGGTGGTGTTTTTTCAGGTTTATGCTGCGTTAAGGCCGCGTGATCGCTGGGCCTTAGTCATGCCGGCGCCGATTTTGGCGGTGGGAGCCTTGATTTTGGCGTCCAGCCCCTTGTTGAGCGGCCGCGACGATGCCGATCCCACTCAAGACGGCCGGATAGACTTGTGGCAGCGCGTGTTTGCCGATCATGTGCACGGGCCGATGGATGTGTTGTTTGGCTGGGGCTTGGGCTTGAGTTCCAATACTGTCAATCTGCTGTTCGGTGCCGAGTATTTTCCCGGCCAGTTCGATTCCGACAGCCTGTATTTGTTCTTGTTGAACGGTTACGGCGTGATCGGCTTACTGGCCTATCTGACGTTTTTATGGATCACGACACGGATGTCTGTCCACCCTAATAAAGGTCTGGTGACCATGTTTATCTTCGCCGCCGGCCTGACGTTTAATATGTGGGAGTACTTTCCGCAGAATGCCCTGTTGATGTTGTTGTGGGGCATGGTGTTAGGCTGCGCCGCGAAAAAACATGCGGTTAATTCCGACTTGGCACAAGCACCGGTATCCGCGCAAACCAATTACTCTCAGCCTTGGCGATAACCCTTGCATATGTTTAGTGCCTTAAAAAATTCCAAATTATGCGGTGATGCGTTTTGGGCTTTGTTCGGCCAGGCGGCGTCGGCGCTGGCCTTGTTACTGGGTACGCGCTTACTGACTGAACTGGTTAGCCCGGCGGTTTATGGTCAAGTGGCCTTGTTGAACGGTTTTGTCGCGCTGGGTGTGGCGGTGTTTTCTTACCCGTTTATCTGCGCCGGCATGCGTATCGTGCCGGAATGCCAAGATCCGGCCGAGCGCCGAAATCTGCATACGACGGTAGCCGGCTTGACGCTTCAAGCCACGGGCTTGGCGATAGCTTTGCTAATGCTTGGCGGTTTTGCCTACGGCTATTTTACTGATGCCAGCACCGTGCTGTTTTTGTTGGCCGGAGTGTTGTTAGCGATTACGGTACAGCGCGAGTTGGGCATTCAATTGGCGATAGGTGAGCGCAAGCAGCGCCTAGCCAGTCTTTGGCAAACCAGCGACAGCGTGTTAAGGCCCGCATTGGCGATAGCGCTGGTCTGGTGGCTGGGCGGCAATCCGGAATGGGTGTTGCTGGGCTATATCCTGGCCAGCTTGCTATCCAACCTGGTTTGGGTGGTTGTGAAGCACCGCAAGGCCGTGCGGATGCCCCCTACCACCAGCCGATCTTTCCGCCGCGAAGTTTGGGTTTATGCCTTGCCTTTAATTCCAATGGAGTTGATTTTCTGGATCAACGGTTTGGGTGATCGTTATGTGATCGGCTATCTGCTGACCGCTGCCGATGTGGGTTTGTACGCCGCGACCTATATGATCGTCAACGAGGCCTTCAACCGTAGTGCGATGGTGCTGCTCCGCACCTTTCAGCCCGCCTATTTTCAGGCCTTCTCCGCACAGCAATTGCAAAAAGCCTTTTCGATTTTATGGCTCTGGATAGCCAGCGTCGCGGGCCTGGGCGTGGTCGGCTTGTTGCTGTTGCTGCTGTGCAAGGACTGGGTGGCTTCCCTGGTGTTGGCCAAGTCCTATCATGCGGCAGTCGATTTAATGCCGGCCATGGCGCTGGGTTGTGCCTTGCATGCCTTGGGCACGGCGGTCGCGCAACCGCTGCTGGCGCATAAGCGTACCAAAACCTTGCTGAAAGGCCGATTGTGCGGTGCGGTGACGGCAGCGATTACGATTCCCTTGCTGGTTAGCCAATACGGGTTGCCTGGCGCGGCCTGGGCCAATCCGGTTTATTTTGGTATCGAAGCCTTGGTGTTGGCGATATTGGCAAAACCCTGGCAAGCGGCCACCAGCCCCATGCCTGGAACTATTCAAACATTGAGACAAGAGCCGCTCGCGGCTGATGCTTAAGCGTGACAACGGTGGAGACGATGACATACGCAACAATGACAACAGAAACATACGGCGAAGTGCTACATGCATGCGTGGCTTGCGGCGCCGAGAAAATCGGTTTTTGGCGGCAAAAAGATTACCTGTATACCGATAGCGCCAGCAGCAAAGCATTTCAGATTTATCGCTGCGCGTGCTGCGGCACCGGATTTTTGAATCAACCGCCGCATCGCCAATGGTTGCAAGCCATCTATCAATATTCCGGTCAGGCGCTGACGCAGGCGATTACGTTGGACGAAGTGTTGGACAGGGAAGCGGCATTTCCTAACTGCACCGTCGATGCCAAGCGCATGGCGCTGCACGCCGACCAGTTGAACAAGTCCGGCAACCACCGTGCTTTGGATATTGGTTCCGGGTTTGGCTTTTATACCCGAGCCCTACGCTTGTTGGGTTACAGCACCGTCAGCATCAATCCCGGTCAGTATGAAAACCGGGTGTTTCAGGATTTAAACGGCGACCAGCCTTTGCCGATCATGTTCGAGCAGTATCGGCCTGAGCAGACGTTTGGCGTCGTGGTGATGTCGCAAGTGTTGGAGCATCTGCTTGAGCCGGACCGCACTATCGCCAGAGTGGCCGATCTACTGGAAAGCGGCGGCGTGCTGGCGTGCGCCGTACCTAACTATGCGTCGTTTTTGGTCAAACTGTTGGGTACCAAGGAGAACGCCTGCCTGTGGGTGCCGGAACACGTGAATTATTTTACCGAGCAAGGTCTGCAAAGCTTGCTGGAACGCAACGGCTTGCAGGTAGTTAAAACCGAGCAAGTCACCCGGATTCAGTACAACGCACTATCCAAGCGCTTGGGCCTGACAGGCGGCTTGGCAAAATTGGCCGACACATTGGTGAAGTATGCGCAGATACCGTTTGCAGCGTTAATGGATGGCTTGGGTTTGGGCATTTACCTGAACGTCTATGCGGTGAAGAAATAAGCCATGTTGACCGTCGTTATTCTGACCCAAAACGAGGAAGCCAACCTGCCGCGCTGTTTGGCGAGCGTACCACAGCGTTACCCCATCGCGATTGTCGATTCCGGCAGTACCGATAACACGCTGGCGATTGCCCAAGAACGGGGCTGCGCGATTCATCGCAATCCATGGCCCGGTTTTGCCGAACAACGCAATTTCGCGATTCGGCAGTGCGGCATAGACACGCCGTGGATTTTGTTCGTCGATGCCGACGAAATCTATCCGCAAGCCTTTTACGACTGGTTTGAGGCCAAGCTGTCCGCGACAAATGGCATCGATGTATTGATGGTGCCGTCGGTGTTGTATCTGCGCGGCAAACGTCTGAATCATGCGCCCGGCTATCCGATCTATCACCCCAGGCTGGTGCGCCGCGAGACTACCCGCTTTGTGCGCAATCACACCGGGCATGGCGAAGCGGTGCTGGATACTTGCCGCATCGGCTATTCCGAGATTCCTTACGAGCATTATTTTTATCACGGCGAAATTATCGAGTGGATGCACAAACACGTCGGCAAGGCCGCGCAAGAAGTGCAGTTGCAACCGACGGCCGGCGCGGTGATGACCACGCGCGGTCGCTTAAGCGTATTGCTGGGACGCTCCTGGCTGCGGGTGCTGGCGCGGTTTGGTTATCACTATTTATTGCGCGGCGGTTTTTTGGACGGTGCGGCTGGCTTGGAGTTTGCGTTGATGTTTACTTGGTACGAAGCCACGATTTATTTGCAAGCAAAAGCCGGTAGTAGGGCGAGGAGTGCGCTATGAAAGTTTCGTTGGTATTGGCAACCTTGGGCAGGGACTGCGAAGTATTGGATTTTTTGAAATCCCTGCTGTTTCAAACCTATAAAAACTTCGAATTGATCGTAATCGATCAAAATCGTGACGGCAAGATCGACGCCATCCTTGACGCCTACAAAGCGCTGATGGACATCAAACACATAAAGGTGGATTTCACCGGCAACGCGCGGGCCAGGGATTACGGCATCGGTCTGGCGCAGGGCCGTATCGTCGCCTTTCCCGACGACGATTGCGCCTATGACAAGGATGTGTTGGAAAAAGTGGTGGCGGAATTTAAGCGCCGCAAAGACCTCGCCATTCTGGTGGCGGGTTCCTACGATTTTTCCGCCACCAGTTTCAGTATCGGCGTGAATAGCCACAAAGCCGGCTATTTCAACCGTTTCCGGATGATGGGGGTGGAGTTTACCCAGTTTTTCGATCTGCAACGGGTCGACCGGCGGCAGTTTCATCTGGATCACGATTTTGGCATCGGTTCCAAATACTCGGGCGCGGAAGGCTTTGAATTGCTGTACCGCTTGTTGCGCGCTGGCGGCAACGCGTTCTACACGCCGGAGATCAAGATTTTTCATGCCAACAAGGATCATTACAAGTTAGGCACTGCCAGGATGTTGATGTATTCCACCGGCATCGGCGCTTATATTCGTAAGTTTACCAATCAGCATGATCTATTCATTTGGTATTACATCGTGCGCAAGATGTTTGTCGCGCCGGTGTTAAAAATGGCCTTGGCGCTAATCACCTTCAATCCGCGAAAACTGGCGTATTCGTTTTACAACCTGGTCGGTATCTGGCGCGGATTTTTGGCGTACCGCAAATCAGAAAAATGTATTTAAAGACGGTTTCAGGAGAAATGAAATGGATGTAGGTATTGTCACAACCCATGTGCCGCCGGCTAAAGGCTATGGCGGCGTATCGGTCACCTGTGGGGTTCTGACCAAAGCTTGGGCGGAACGCGGCCACAACATGGCGCTGGTCGCTACCGACGAGTCGATAGACGGTCGCTTGCGTGAGGAGGATGTAAAGCTGGGCAGGCAAGTCGATGCCAGACTTTACCGGTGTTACGCTTTTCGGCGTTGGGGTTTCGGGTTGGGAGCCATTCCTAAGATTTTCAAGCTCTGCTGGCAGGCACCACGGATCTATATCCACGGTATTGCCACCTGGCCTTCGACCTTGGCGGCCGTTTTTTGCGTATTGCTGCGCCGGCCGTTTATGGTGGCAGTACACGGCGGGTTGATGCCGGAACATGTCGCGCTGATTCGGCGGCAGAAGCCGCACAAATGGTTGTTTTACAAATGGTTGACGTTTCCGACCTTGCGCCGAGCTCTTGCGGTGCATTGCACCAGCGATACCGAAGCGATGGGCGTAAACGATGTTTTGGGGAAGGATGCCAGGGTTTTATTGGTGCCGAACGGCATTGACAGTCGGGACTTCCAAGTCGCGGACTATCCGCAAGGTGAGGGCACGCAGCTGTGTTTTCTGGGTCATGTACAGCAAGAAAAGGGCATTAACGCGTTTATCCGGGCCTGGTTAAAAACGCGCCGGCCAAATGACCGTTTGGTTGTGGCCGGCCGCAGTGTCGATGGCGCTTATTTCGAAGAGTTCCAGGCCTTGCTGGCGCAGGCGCAAGGTGCTATCAGCTACAAAGGCTATTTGCCGGTTGCTGACGTAAAGCAATTGTTGGCCGACAGTCATTTTCTGGTGTTGCCGTCTGGTTTAGAGGAAACCGGCGGCATGCGCGAGAACTTTGGCAATGTGGTCGCCGAAGCGATGGCAGCCGGCCGGCCGGTGCTGGTCGCGAAAGGCTTGGCTTGGGATCATTTGGCAAGCTATGGCGCGGGTTTGGTGTTTGAGCGCAACGAGACTTCGGTCTGTGCTGTGTTGCGGCAAACGAAAGTGGTCAATCAAGCGACCTGGCAAGAAATGTCGCTGCGTAGCCGTGAATATGTCGAACAGCAGTTGGACCCGGTTAAACTAGGTGATAAAGTCTGGAAAGTGTTGACAAAAATCGATCAAGCTAAATTGCCGCAGTCCTTGATAGAGGGTTCTTCTTATGAATAAAGTGGGCTTGATTGTACCGACCCTGAATGCCGGCGAACTTTGGGAATCGTGGTTGCAAGCCTTTGCCGTACAAACGCTGAAGCCGGATTATTTACTGCTGATAGATTCCTCATCGACTGACCATACGGTGGCTTTGGCGATTGAAGCGGGCTTTGACGTGCAGGTAATACCCAAGTCCGAGTTTAACCATGGCGGTACCCGTCAATTTGGCGTGAATCGGCTGGCGGATGCGGACATTCTGGTATTTCTGACTCAGGATGCGCTGTTGGCTGAACCCGATGCCATCGAAAAGTTAGTGGCAGCGTTCGCTGATGAAAGTGTCGGCGCAGCTTATGGCCGGCAATTGCCGCATCGCAACGCCGGGCCAATCGGCGCGCATGCCCGTTTATTCAATTATCCGCCGCAAAGCCAATTGCGCAGCCTGCAAGAAAAAGCGCAATTCGGTATCAAGACGGTGTTTATTTCCAACTCTTATGCCGCTTACCGCCGCAGTGCGCTAATGGGAGTTGGCGGGTTTCCGCTGAACACCATCATGAACGAAGATACTTTTGTGGTCGGCAAGATGTTGCTAAACGGCTGGAAAGTGGCATATTGCGGGGATGCCGCCGTGTTTCATTCGCACGATTACGGGTTTTCCGACGAATTTAAGCGCTATTTCGACATCGGCGTGTTTCATGCGCATACCGCTTGGTTGCAGCAAACCTTTGGCGGTGCTTCGGGCGAAGGCCGGCGTTTTGTCGTGTCAGAGCTGAAATATCTGCTGAAAAATGCGCCTTGGCTGCTACCGTCGGCATGTTTGCGCACCGGTTTGAAATGGCTGGGCTATAAAATGGGTGGGACAATGCACGCTAGAATGCCGCAGAGTTTGAACAGATGCTTTAGTTTGCATAAAGCGTATTGGGTAGGCGCTATTTCTGAAAATAGCGGTAACGGCAGATCGTAACGCGATAATTTCCGGACATCAATTAAGCCAGTATTTCCGCGGAATAACGTCGCAACTGGTTCTAAAATTAATCTAATCTTCATCTTATCCTAATGTAAATTACAGTTTTTCTTCATCTTGACTCTGTAGATTCCTAACCAACATTGTGTTTTTCCGGTCGGAACCGGTTTTTTCTGTTAATTGTATGTAGGCGTCTCGCCAGTATGATTCAGCAAAGATTTGGCAAAAACACACTGTTGGGTGTACATAAAGGCCAATAGGGTCTTTCACTGATAGAGCGGGGATAACAGAACCATTGTTATCAATTCTTTGAGTTTGAAGAGTAGTGCCCGGATGTTTAGGGAATTTGATTAATTACGTTATGGAGTTTCATCTTGATTTCTGAAAAGCATTCATTTGATAGTTGTTTTGAGGTTTTTTTAGCTGACACGCCTGAAAGCAGACGCATTCATTACAACCTCAGATACCAAGTCTATTGCGACGAAATGGGTTATGAGGATAAAGAAAATTTTCCGGAACAAATGGAATTCGACGAGTGGGATCGCCATTCCGTGCATTTTATGGTTCGACACAGATACACCGGGCAATGGCTGGGTGCATTACGATTGGTTTATCAGAACCAAGCCGTTTTCCCTTTCGAAGCCAAATGTGTTCCCGACCAACCGATAAGCGCTCAGCAATATCAGCAATCCATAGAAATATCCCGCCTCTGCGTATTGCGAGAAGCCAGACGCTTCGCGCCAAGGGCTTTCCCGCAACAAGATACGGATGCGGAACAAACCGCCAAGGACAGCGGTAACATCAGATATCTGCACACCATCAAAAATCAGACTCGCAGCATTATGTGGGGCTTGTACCGCGCTGCGGTCGTCTACTCGGCGCAGAACGATATTAAACAGTGGTACATATTGGTGACGCCATCCTTGGCTTACGCGGTTAAGAAAGAGGGTTTCGAAATGCAACAAGTAGGCGGCGCTTGCGATCATCGCGGTCAGCGTATTCCTTACGCCTTGGATGTCGAGCATATTCTTGCCAATCCTTTGTGGCAAAAAGACTATCAAATGGATTATCGCAAATATTCAGAACTGCTTGAGCAATCTGTGGCTAAGCGGCAAAGAGCCTAGGATATTGACGCGAGATCTTTTTTAGTCATCGGATACCCAGCGGGTTGGTTACAGCGTATTTTTTAAAGCATTCAACAAGCCCGCGCTTGGCGACCCATTGAAAATGGGCAGAGCAAATGCCGTGAAGGTTAGTGTGCTAAAAGCCTCCTTCATTGGGTAACACCCGGCCAGGTGTGTCGGCTGTGTTTAGACCCTTCATAGATATGTTCACCGTGATTTCCCTTCTTTAAAGTAATTGCGTAGCTGCTCGTCGCTAAGCCTTTGCGCTCCAATCTCCACTAGCGACATACCGAGTAAGCTGAAGCTGTTTACACCTATTGCGTAGGCGGCGCGAGCCGAAAAGACCCCTCGTACTTTCCATAATCGGAAGACTGAATTTTATGGCGAATCGAACCTCGGTAAGCGGGGCGGCCTTTTTCGATGATCACTTGCACGGTGCCCCCTTGAGGGCCGATCAGCCCGGCATGGATAGCGGCCAGGCAAATATAGGAATTGTTGGTGTAGGTATCAGTGCCGTTCAATATTTGATAGGCCGAGTCACACTCCGCTGGGCAGGCTACTAAATGAGTCGAGCCCGGCTCGCCCTCGATCTGTGCGGCGGAAAAACTGCAACCCGCTTCGATTATTTCGGCATTTGCCGGCAGATTGAGCGTCGCTGGTGCTTGGTTGGCAGGGGTGTTAACGGGTAGGCTGTGGGGTGCTTGCGGCACCACGGCAATTTGTTCTGCTGGTTTACTGAGAGCTGGCGGGCTATTCGGCGTGGTTGATGGTTGAGCGGAATTTTGCGCGAAATGCATGGCTAAACCGACAACGACGAACGCCAACCCCAATATCCCTGAAAATACTCGCCCTTTCGGGCCCGGCTCTATCTTGCCGCTGATATTACCTACCACCGCGACCAGCAGAAATATCAGGCCCGCAATCACAAATACCGTGGCTAAAGGGGCGCTAAACAGCGCTTTGACGATTTCGTCCATCGATGTCTCCCAAACTGAAAAACTAAGGGCCACAGGTTAAGCCGTTCCGGGAATCTACACAAGATAAAGCCCGGACATAAACAACCAATCTTGGGTTTGCCGAGGCTGCTGTCAATCGCTGCAGACACTGTGCAGCAGTTTTTTTAGTCGGCATTTTTCTGTCGTATTCCAGCAGCTTACGGTAAAGTTGCAGAGTCAAACTGATATACTGGTTTCCGCCTGCTTCAGGATCGCTATCTGCTGTTCCTGGTCGGAAGCCTACGTCATTATTATAAAAACTATATTAGCCAGGATTATTTATGGAAGCTTATTTGCCCATGATTCAAAGCATACTGTCGGATTGGTATCGATTTACACTGGAAAACCAGGAATATGCCAGTGCTTTAGCGCTTGCCGTGTGGTTGTTGACGGCGATGTTTTACAGTATCAGGATTTATTTTTTAAAGAAAACCAATGCCATCCATTTAAAAGCACGCATGGCCTTGCAAGCCGATCTCGATGCGGCGCAACAGCAGCAGCAAGCCTTGCAAGAGCAATTAACTGTCAACATCGAGCAGTTGCAGGACGCCCAAACTGCTGCTGAGGACAAAGCGCAACGGGCAGCGAGTCTGGAAGAGATGCTAGTACAGGCTAATCGGCAAGTGATCGACAGCATCAAAACCTTGGCGAGTGGTTTTGAATTGACCGAGCCGGCGTTACCGGCCGCCAACGATCTGCAATCGACCGATCTATGGCCCCGATATTTCGCGCTTACCACGCAAATTGCCGAACGCTTTAAAGCCGAACAGCAAGGCAAAACCGAGCTGCAACTTGCCCTGTGGGCGGAAACCTCCAAACTGGCTGAGAAAGATGCACTATTGGGGCCTTTACAGTTACGTTTGGAGTCGCAAACCGAACAGCTGAATAAACTGGAATTGGCGGTGGAAGAGCAAAAAATTCTGCGCGAGCGCGAACAAGCCAGCGCCGAAAAACTGCTAGCGGAGACTTTGGCAAAACATCAGACCGAACTGGCGCGTTACGCCGACTCGGCCAAACATTCGGCGGTGCCCGCAGTGGCTCACTCGCAGCCGGTATCGCAACCGGAGCCAAAAGTTGTTATCAACGAAGCTCCCGCCGTTATCCAGCCGTCCCCGGCTGTGGTTGCTGAACCTGCTGTGGTTCAGGCGCCTGTCGAGCCGCCAAAGCCGGTCGAACGGGAAGTTGCGCCGGTTGTCGATAAGCCCAAACCAGTGGTGGCCGAGCCGGCACCGGCAAAGCAGTCGTCTGTCGATAAATTGGCCGAGAAAAGCGGCGGTTTCGGCAAGTTCAAGCAAATGTTGAACAACACCATGCAGCAAATGGCCAAGTTGGATCAAAAGCTGGGCACACAGACCGAAGTCGCTGCCGAGACTATCCAGGAAGAGCTGGAAGAAATCGCCGCACCTATAATGGAAGCGGCTGTTGAGCTTAAAGAAAATGTGGTGGAAATCGCGGAAACTGCCGCCGAAGCGGTTAAAGAACCGGCAGCCGGCGTTGGCGGTAAGCTGAAAAATTTGTTCGGTAAAAAACCGGCAGAGCCTGCTGCTAAGCCTGAACCGGTAGCGGCGGAACCCGAGCCGATTGCCGAAACAGTCGCCGCCGCAGTCGAATCCGCCAAGCCTGCCGGGCTAAAAGGGTTGCTGAAAAAGTGGAAATGATAGTTTCCGCTGTTTAAAGACCCGCCGGGTAAGCGTTGTTTGCCCGGCTGCTTAATCTGCCTGCGTATTCCAATTCATCCGCCACCGCTCCTGTTTCTAAGCGGCAGGCACTCCAATCGAAACCCGGCATGGGCGGGGACCGGCCAAAAGCAGGGGTGTGGTGAATTTACGAACCGCACCAATCGCGAACGATGCGGTGCACGTTGTTTACCGCATCCGACGAGCTAATCTCGGATGTTTTGTTCATTCACCTGCTCCAACTCCTGAAAAACGTATCTGAGGTCACGAAATGCTGCTATCGCTTTGTCGACTGCAACTGTAGGAATGCCGCCTTTTCTTCCGTGACTAAGATCATTGCGCATGCTGTCGTTGCGAATGATCGCAAGTAATTTGCAAAGGCGCCGCACATCAGAATTCTTAGCGATTTTTAACTCCTGCAGAAACTTCAGGCGTTGAAACGGCGATGGTGGATTGGCCGAGCGCGGCAGGTCAACTAAATTCGGCGACTCCTTGAATAGCTTGCAGGTGGCGCAGATCGATTCCCCCAACAAAAAGCGTTCAAGTTCATTGGACAACTCGGTTTTCTCACACAATGAATACAGGAAACAGTCAATCATTGCTTCTGTTGCAGAGTTCAACAGATAGTACGCTCCGGCCACGTTATCAGTATCTCGCTGGATCAGCGCTTGGGCATACAGACTTTCATACAACGCCATCTCTTCGAGCGACAGTCGCTCGGACAAAAGTTTACATTGCACAGCAGTAACCTGCTGCCGCGACAGGGTATCTACCAGAGCGAAGCCTCCGAACGTCAACCCAATCGATAGATGAAATTCGGTACCATCACCGTCATACTGCGTCGTCACGATGTTGCCAATGTCGCGCTGAGAAGCCATGACAATCCGTAGTGATTCATTCGCTAACTTCGCTTCCAGAACAACGCGATTCACGACCGAGAGAGCAAGACGGCAATTTCGTGGTTCTTGATGCTCACTATCGATGTCGGGACCATTCCAATAGTTGTCAGTGCAAGTGAACCCTCTTATGGTGACTTCCACTCGTGAAAAATATCGATCATCCACCCTAGAGGACACGTCATCAGCCATGAAGCCCTCGATGGCAATCGTCGTTTTGCCGACCGTATGCGCCATTTCGTACCTACCATCAGGGACGGGTAGAGCAAACGGAAGTTTGAAGCCGACAATAAAGTAAGCGTCTTTCCCCGTTAAGATGAGGCGTGCCATTTCCAAAAGCTTTGCGTTGTGTTCTTCCAGCAGCAATGGGTTAGGCGCGAGAACGGAAAATTTCACGAGTAGTGCTGCTGCCTCTCTTACTTCATTGATAGAGCGTATGTCCACGTAATACTGAAAAATCGTCGCGCATAAGTTATGTTGCATCAAGACTGCATGATTGTGATATCCAATAGGAGGTTCAACATCACCCCTCGGCGCGACGATCGCCATATACTTTGGGAAAATGCGCTTAAATTCATTGAATAGATTAGCTTGAGACGCGCTGAATAGCGCATAGGCAATATTAATAAAAACTTCGGCAAAATGGCTGGAAGTCTTGTACTTAGATGGCACTACGATCTTAAGCCCCACCCTCACCGCGCTCATGTAATCCTGTGCTTCCCAGAAGGCACGAGCTCTAGGTATTGAATTATTTGCCATCTGACTTTCTCGTCTGCGCTCTTCAATTTCGTTTGGAAGTATACATAAAACCGGTTGAGCACATTGCTAGCACGACCGCTGGATACCGGAAGTATCGCGTACTAGCTCCGCCCATGGGCACTAACTTACGCTTGCAAGCATCGGCTGATAAAGTCTGCAGTCTCGTCGATAACCGGCCATACGATGCCCGATGGTTGAAGTGTCCGCTTGGGGTCGATTTCGCAATTCGCCGGTTCCCAATGACCTTGCTCGCCTCTGGTGCCACCCTATCGAAATGGGTGGCGGTTTTCAATCGGAATAGCCAATCCTTCTAAACTTCCGGTACGAAAAAGAACGGGCTGCCTTCGTGGCCGGCGTGCTGCAAGGGGGCATATTGCGGCATTTGTTCGAAACCGCCGCGTGCCGCCGACGCTCTTACTTGATTGGCCACATCCCGGAAGATGTCGTAATCCTCGATGATGCGTTTGTTGCCGCGCAATACTTTCAAAAACGCATTGGCGAACACCGAATGGTCGCCGCCGCCTTGGTCCATTACCGGTTTCACCCCGCCGGAAGTCAGCACGGTGCGGGCTTTTCGGCTGTTCATGGCTTTTAACCAGCGTTCGCGCTTGGCATCGTCCATGCCTTCCGGCAATTTTGCTACCGCAGAACCAGTCAACGCGCCGGAATAGCAGGAATCGGCCACTACCATAATATGTTTGGCCGGCATGATGCTCAAAAACTCGGTGATGCTTTGGCTGGAAATCCAGTTGGCGCTATTGCCGGTTTCTGAATCGACTGGTAGCCAATAGGCCGTCTGGCTTTTCTTGTCTATTTCGCCGTGGCCGGCGTAATAGACCAGTAAATTATCCTGTTCGGTGAGTTTTTGATTCAGTTCGTTAAACGCGGACATGATCGCGTGGCGATTGGCATTGATCAGTAGCTTGGTTTTAAAGCCGTAGCGTTCGCGTAACAACAGTTCCAGACTTTTGGCGTCGGCGATGGGTGTTTTCAAGGATGGATAAGCGCCGTATTCGTTATTGCCGATGATGATTGCGTAGAATTTGCCGAACTGAATATCGCCGGAGCGTTTCAATTCGCTGCCGTTGCTGCTCGGAAATATTGCCTCTGCTGCGTTACCGGAAGCCAGCAGGCGCAGGCTCAAGTCACTGCTCTGGTTGCGTTTGTCGGTAGCGACGATGCGCACCAAGGTTTCTTCGCCTTTTAAGCTAACGTCGGTTTCAAAACGGCCATTGGCGTCGACTTTCACTGCCTTGTCGTTCAACAGCAAGCGGCTCAGGCCGGTGGCTGCGTCGATTTTGCCGACAATACGTTTGCTGCTTTCGCCCAAGCCAAACTGGATGCTGGGTATACCCCGGGTGACGGTGACCGCGGGTTCCAGCAATTCGATGTTGGGGCCGTTGCCGCTGGCCACCAGATTTGAGCTTTGTTGTTGCAGTTTTTCTTTCAGTGCGGCAATTTCCTTGGCTTGCTGTTGCAAGGCCTGCTTGCGCAAATCTATTTGATTTCTATCCAGCTTGTCCGATGATGTTAGCCAGCCGGTCAGTTCCGCGGATTGTTTTTGATAGGTTTCGATTTTCTCGCTGAGCTTGTTTTCAATATCGTTAGTTTTGCTTTCAACGGCTTTAGCACTGGGGCTTTGCTGGCGCGCCGCTTCCAACTCGCGTTTCATGCGCTGTCTTTCCTGGCTGAGAGATTGCGTCAAACTGCCCAATTTGGCTTGTTGGTCTTTTAACTGGCTTTCTTTTTCGCGCAATTGTTTTTCCAGCGATTCAATATCGCTGGAGCCGCTAGGCGTAACGGATTTTTGTTGTTGCAGTTTGTTACGCAAGGCTTCCAACTCGCCTTGAGCCTTACGCAGATTTTCCTGTTGATCCAGGGTTTGCTGACGGGTGCTTTGCAGTTGCTCGCGCAGCTGCTCCGCTTCGCGGCGGGATTCGGCTACTTCGCTGCGCAAGGTGGCCAATTCTTCGCTGTTGGCAATGGCTTGGGCATTCACGGCTGGTGCAAACTGGATGCCGGCGTCCTCAAGGCCTGCGGATTTGCGATACCAACGCAGTGCGGCTTCCTTATCTTCGGTAACGCCCAGGCCTTTTTCGTAAAGATGACCCAAGTTCAACTGCGCTTGAGAGTTACCTTGATTGGCGGCTTTTTCGTACCACTGCGCGGCGGCTTTATAGTCGGCTTGCGTGCCCAGACCTTTTTCGAAAATCTCGCCGACATACAGTTGGGCGGCGGCGTCGCCTTCCTGGGCTTTGGGTAGCCAGATATTTAAGGCGCTGGCGTAGTTGGCGCGATCATACGCAACATATTCGCCGCCGCGTACTTCGCAATCGGCGGCGGTAGTACGAATCGGGCGGCGGGCACTGAGATAGGTCATCTGCGAGCCGAGTTTGCGTACCTGTCCGGGCAGCAAGCAATCGACTACAAACAGTTTGCTGGTGTCGGCCACGATATAGCCTTCGGTAGCCTTGGCCATTTCGTCCTGGCTGACATCGCGGGCGCATGCGGACATTAAAATGCCGCCGATTGCCAATGCGAGCGTACGGTTCAATACTCTTTGTGTAGCCATGGTGTGCCGCCTTAGAATGAATGGTTTTATCCGGCAACCATAGCAGAAATCCGCTAGCCCGCAAATGACTAGGGCAGGTGCTCCAGGTGTTTTAACATTTGCGGCCAAATGGTTTGCCAGCCATGGCCGTGATCGGCATCGACGATTTCGACCTTGCTGTTGGGGCGTTGCCGTAGGGCTTGTTGGAACAATTCCGGTGGAATGTTGTTATCGCGCTGGCCTAGCAGATGCCATTCCGCGATGCCGGTTTTGACGGCGCGCTTAGCCGGGTTTAGCGAGTCGCTCAAGCGCTGGTAGCCGTGATGATCGGCCCAAATATCAATGTCGTAATTCGCTGCCAGTGTCACCACCGCGACGGTTTGCGGCAATCGCTCGGCTATCAGTAGCGCCAGTGTGCCGCCGCCGCTATGGCCGATCAATACCACTTCGCGGTAACCGTTTAGTGTGCAGAATTCTGTTAGTGCTTGGGTCATAGAAGCTATCACGCGTTCGCCGTAGCGGGCGCCGGTCCACAAGTTTTGCGAGCAGCCGGGATCGTCGGCGTGGCCGTTGTAGCATGGCCGTCCCAGGTACAAAGCCGGCTCGGGGTCGGAAGCCATTAATGTCAGAACGGTGGAGGTGCGGGTAGTCGGGTCTGCGGCCGGAAACAGTCCACGTTCCCAAGGGCGGCCGTCACCTTCGAGGTAAACATGCAGGCGTTTGCCGGCTGAGAGCGGCAAATGGCTAAAAGAGCTTAGTTTGAATCCGGCGGCTTCAATTTCTAGGGGCTGAAAGCCGAATGTCATGGCTTGATCATGCAGGCGCATCGCCGGTGTACTGCAAGCTGCCAGGAAAAGCAGCAGACTCAGTTTAATCAGCAAATGTAGCCGCTCGACAGGCATGAAGTAAATGCTATTCGGAAGAGTTCACGCTGCTTGCGAGGCTTGCAGCGTGGGGCCGACTGGCAATCGACCCAGTGTATTCGTTTGCCCGGCGGGTTTAAAACGACAGCCGCAAACCGCTGGAAAAGGCGTGGTTTGAAACGTTTTCCCGATCAATGATGGTGTTGTAGGCCACGAAAGCGGACATGCCATCGGCAAATTGACCGGCCACGTTAAACCCAAGTTGCATGAAATCGCGGTCCGGATTGTCGGAGCGGATGTTGAAGCCGGCATTGTTTTGCACGAACCGTACCACGCTGACTTGGGCGTTATAGCTGGATTCATGTACCCATTCGGCATTAACTTGCGGCACGATTACGCCCCAGGGCAAGCTCCAGGCATAGGAAGCCCTGGCGCCGGCTTTCGTCAGCATGGATTCTATGTTTTGTTTGCCATAGCTGGTGCCGAAACTGGCACCGCCGGATTCGCGGTAGCCGTCCACTTCGGTTTTGGCGTAGTCGAAACCGATATACGGCCCGACCACCACCTGGTCTATGTGATAGTTATAACCCGCGCCCAAGCTGGAGGCATACTGCATGCCCGAGGTGCTGCCTTTCGCCGCGGTGTTGAAAAAACTCATGGCCCGCTCGGATTCGTAATCGATGCCGCCAACGCTGGCTAAAGCGTCGATATAAAAATCCTGAATATTGACAGTGCTGTATAGCGAGCCGGTATAAGCCGCCGTGTAAAGCTGACCGGCGCGGTTACTGAAATCGGCTTTGTTGTGAGCGTTGTTAAATGCCAGACCCACAAAAAAATTGTCGGTGACCGCATAATCCGCACCGACCGTTACCCCTTGGTTGTCGAAACTGTAACCCTGTTCGTTGGCGGAGCGGTTCCGGCTACCGAAACTGCCGTCGATATTGCCGTAGATGCCGAGACGTTGGAATATTTCCGGCAGTTCATCTCCGCTGGCGCCACCGATTTTGGTGCCGCCCAGATTGATGCCGCCAGCATTGCCGGCTCGCAAGGTCGCGATGCGGTCCATAACACTGCTGAAATTGGCGCGCGAGGTGGCAACCGTGGTGGCTGCAATCGTATTAATCTCTTCCGGAGTGATTTGATCGATAACGTCGGCTTTGGCGGCCGCGCTCAGGCCGGCGATTCTGGCGCAGTCGCTAATGACAGCGGAGCTGGTGGGGGAGGCGCACAAGCTGTTGATTGCCAGCGAGGTCGCGCTGGCGTTAGAGGTGGATTCGATAATTTGCGATTGCGAAATGACTGCCCCGCCGCTGCCCGCGTAGCTAATCAACCTTGCACTGCCCGAGCCGGTGCCGGTACCGGGAATGATCAGCCCTGAGTCGCCGACTATCAACAACAGGTTGCCGGTGTTGCTGTTTATATTGGATCCGGCGATAGCATCGGTTGACGAAAATGGGAAGTTTGCTACTGCCACCGTGTAACTTCCGGGGCTTAAGGGGTAGTCGTTAATCAGCGAGTTATAATCCGGAGAGGCGCCTGCCGCACCGCAGTCTATTTGGCTACAGCCGTCGTCGTCCGCAGTAAGCACGGAGAGGCTGGTAAAATTGCCGGTGCCGTTCAGCAGGTAAATATAGGGGTCCGTTGTAGGGCCGCTGGTGGCAATATCGACCAAAGTAGTTTGCGTTAGCGAAAAGGGCAGATAACCGACTGAACCCGCGCCTGAGCCGGTAAGATTGAATGTCCCGCTCGCGAATTCCAAACCCATGGCGAGTGGCGAAGCCAGCAGCAATGCGGCTAATGAGCTTGCTGTTAGGGATTGGCGTTTGCTCAATCGTGCAAAGGCGGTTTTAGAACAGAGGGGTTCAAAAAAAAACAGTGATTTCATGAGCATTTATCCGAAATAGTTTCTGCGACTTATTATAGATGCATGTCAATGTTTTCAATAGTAATTAAATTTTGCCTGGAGAGTCGGCATCGGCCAATTAGGCTTGTTCATACTCTATTGTGGTACGTAAATTTCTTATGACCGTCATTCCTACGAATTAGCAAATGTAGTAGCGGAGTGAATTGCCGGGCTTGGGCGGGCGATTTTGGCGTTGGAGGTTTTTAACCCGTAAAGGGCAATTGCAGCGACACGAACAAGCTCTTCGGCTAAAATCCTTACACTTTCCCTGACTGTTGTTTGCCATGTCCAGATTCGAGCTCGCATTGAAAGCCTTTCAGCAGGCTCAAATAGCCTATGAAGATTTGTTGGCCGTGGCGGCCGCTTTGAGCTTGGAACCCGAACAGGTTTTAGATGCAGCCCGCCAATTCTTGGAAAACGAATTTCGAAGCGGAAAAATTGGCGCGGATGTTTACCGCGGGTTGCAATCTGCTATGCAAGACGAAACGCGGATTGCCGGCGATCAAACCAAAATTGCGCCCTCGCGGGTATCCGTTCAAGACGATGAGACCAGTGTAGTTTCCGCGCCGGCTAAAACGGCGACGATACTGCCTGTTTCACCCGCTACGCAAACACCTACGCTGACGACCGAATCCTTATTGCAAGGCTTGGACCCCTCGCAGCCGCGCGCCGAGCTGACAGTAGGCAGTACCTTGAAAAGCCGTTTTGTACTCGAAGAGCTGCTCGGGGTGGGCGGTATGGGGATGGTGTTTAAAGCCACCGATTTGCGCAAAGTGGAGGCGTCGGATAAAGAGCCGTTCGTGGCTTTAAAGGTGCTGAACCAGGATTTTCAATTCAATCCGATGGCGCTGGTGGCCTTGCAGCGCGAGACCAAGCGCGCGCAAACTCTGTCTCACCCCAACATCATCAAAGTCTACGACTTTGATCGGGACGGCACTCACGTGTTTATGTCGATGGAGTACTTGCAGGGCAAGCCGCTCAGTCATTTGATCCGCGAGCATGTCGATAGCGGATTACCCTTCAAAAAAGCCTGGCCTATCATCAGTGCGATGGCAGAAGCATTGGCGCACGCGCATAAAAAAAATATCGTTCACTCCGACTTTAAACCGGGCAATGTATTTATCGGCGACGACGGCGAAATCAGAGTACTGGATTTCGGGATCGCCTGCGCCATCGGTCGTAGTGAAAAAGACGGTCACGACGCGACGATATTTAATGCCCGTTCGTTGGGCGCCATGACCCCGGCCTATGCCAGTCTGGAACAACTGCAAAATAGCGATCCGGACCCGCGCGACGATATTTATGCCTTGGCGTGTATTACCTACGAATTGCTAAGCGGCAAGCATCCGTTCGGCCGTTTGTCGGCGGAAAAAGCCATGGAAGTCAATTTGCAGCCCAAGCCCATCACTCAGCTAAAGCGGCGGCAATGGAAAGGATTACAAAAGGCTTTGGCCTTTAGGCAGGAGGATCGCAGCGCCAATATTGATGAGTTTTTAACGGCCATCGGTCCGCATACCTCGGTATATTACGGCTTATGGTCGACAGCATTGTTTATTGCCTGTTTAATTGGCTTGAATGTCTATTGGACCTTAAACGAAAAAAATACCAATACCGAGGTTGTGAAGGTTGCTGTGGAATTAAGCCCGGAGCAAAATCAGAAAATCAAAGATTTGCTGGAGTTGGCGGATATTCATTTCGATGTCGGCTATCTCACTGCGCCGACCGGTAGCAACGCGTTCTGGGCCTACCAGGAGGTTTTGAAAATCGATCCATATAATAAAGCGGCTGTGGACGGTATCAATAAAATCGCCGATACGCTGGAACAACAGGCGTGGGAGTTTTACGAAAAGAACGACCGCTCGGAGGCCTTGAAAAAAGTGCAGGAAGGCTTGGAAGTTAATCCTGTGCACAAGGGCTTGCAGAGTTTGCGAGATAAGCTCAGATTCAATTAGCAAAGCGATTAACCTCAGATATTTCGCGGTTTGTGAGCTGATTTTCGATCATGCCTCATCCGCTGCCATGCTAGAATTCGGCGCATTATGACTTCCTATGCGCCGATTACCAGTGGCTTCTCAATTATTCCCTGTATCCGATGATGCAACGCCCGCGCGACTGCGGGAAATTCCTTATAACTACACCTCGTTTTCTGATCGCGAAATCGTGATTCGCCTGCTTGGCGAAGACATGTGGTGGGTGCTTGATTCGTTGCGCGAGGAGCGGATCACCGGGCGTTCCGCGCGGATGCTTTACGAAGTGTTGGGCGACATTTGGGCGGTTCAACGTAATCCTTATCTCGAAGACGATTTGCTCGACAACGGTAAAAGGCGGCGCGCCTTGCTGCAAGCCTTGCGGCATCGTTTGGGGCAGATGGAAGGCCGGCAAACCGAGTTGGAAAGCCAGCACGCCGAGCGGGCTGAGCGCGTAGCGCAATTGATCGCCGCCGCGCATCAGGCGGTGAATGAATTCGAAGCCCATTTCGAACGCACCGCACAACTGCGCCGGAGTGTGCGGACCTTACTTTCGCAATACACCCGCAAGGACAATATCAGTTTCGACGGCTTCGCTCGCGTCAGTCACGTTACCGATGCTACTGACTGGCGAGTCGAGTATCCGTTTGTGGTGCTGTACCCGACCTCCGAAGACGAAGTCGGACATTTGGTGCGCGGCTGCATCGAACTTGGCCTGACTATCATCCCACGTGGCGGCGGCACGGGTTACACCGGCGGTGCAGTGCCTCTCAATGCATATTCCGCGGTGATCAATACCGAAAAGCTGTTGGCAATGGGGGCGGTGGAGCGGCATACACTATTGCCGGGCGTGGAGTGCTCGTATGCGACGATTCATACTGGAGCCGGTGTGGTGACCAGACGGGTGATGGAAACCGCCGAACAGGCCGGCTTGGTGTTCGCCTGCGATCCAACGTCCGCTGATGCCTCCTGCATCGGCGGCAATATCGCGATGAACGCCGGTGGGAAAAAAGCGGTGCTGTGGGGGACTGCGCTGGACAACCTGGCCTCCTGGCGGATGGTGACGCCGGACGGTAATTGGCTGGAAGTCGAGCGCCTGAATCACAATCTGGGCAAGATCCACGAGCAAGACAAAGCCGGTTTTCTGCTGAAACGCTTCGATGCCGGCGGCAAGCAATTGCTGGGTGAAGAAACCCTGGAAATTTCCGGCAGTTTTTTCCGCAAGACCGGTCTGGGTAAAGATGTCACCGACAAGTTTCTCGGCGGTCTGCCAGGGATTCAAAAAGAGGGTTGCGACGGCATCATCACCTCCGCGCGCTGGATTCTGCACGAAATGCCGCCGGTTAGCCGCACGTTTTGCCTGGAGTTTTTCGGGCAGGTGCGGGAAGCGGTGCCGTCGATCGTCGAGATTCGCGACTATCTGGCCGACTTACCGAAAGAGGGTACCAATCGGGTAATGCTGGCCGGTCTGGAACATCTGGACGAACGCTATGTGAAAGCGGTTGGCTATGCCACCAAAGCCAAACGCCACGGTCGGCCGAAGATGGTGCTGATCGGCGACATCGTCGGCGACGACGAAAATCAGGTGGCCATGGCGGCGTCGGAAGTAGTGCGCCTATGTAATGGGCGGGGTGCCGAGGGCTTTATCGCGGTCAATCCGGAAACCCGTAAAAAATTCTGGCTGGATCGGGGCCGAACGGCGGCGATTGCCAGACATACCAACGCCTTTAAAATCAACGAAGACGTGGTAATCCCCTTGCCGCGCATGGGCGATTATTGCGACGGCATCGAGCGTATCAATATCGAATTGTCGTTAAACAATAAATTGCGCTTGTGCCGGGCCTTAACCGAATTGCTGAGCGGCGATCTGCCGTTGCGGGCCTATGAGGAAGGCGTGAATAAGTCCGAACTGCTGGACGAGCGTCGAGCCTTGGCTTTGGATGCGGTGGGCACGGTAAAAACGCGTTGGCAATGGGTATACGACAGTCTGGATTTGCCGTTGGCCGAAGCCGAAAAAGCCTTCGAGTCACAAGGTATCCAGGTCGGCGAATTGAGCAATCGCGCCGCCGAGCCGATTCTGTTTCATCGCTTGCAGGATTATTCGTTGCGGGTGTCGTGGAAGCAGGAATTACTACCACGCTTGCGGGAAATTTTCGAAGGCGATAATTTCCGGCCCATCGTCGAGCGCATCGAGGCTTTGCATAAAGAGGTCCTGCGCGGCCGCGTGTTCGTGGCTCTGCACATGCATGCCGGCGACGGCAACGTGCATACGAATCTGCCGGTCAACTCCGATCATTACGAAATGCTGCAAGAAGCCAATGCCGCCGTGGCGCGGATCATGGCCTTGGCGCGTTCGCTGGGCGGGGCGATTTCCGGCGAGCACGGTATCGGTATCACCAAATACGAGTTTTTGACTGAAGAAGAATTGGCGGATTTT
This sequence comes from Methylomonas methanica, assembly GCF_001644035.1. Classification (GTDB taxonomy): domain Bacteria; phylum Pseudomonadota; class Gammaproteobacteria; order Methylococcales; family Methylomonadaceae; genus Methylomonas; species Methylomonas methanica_A. The sequence goes on along the minus strand of NZ_LUUG01000057.1, from coordinate 1,767 downwards.
CACGCTTATAAAAACCGCATCGACCCGGAAGGCCGTTTCAATCGTGGCAAATTAATGCCGGGCGCCGACTTGCGTTCGGCTTATACCACCTCATTTAGTTTGATGGGCTTTGAATCGCTGATCATGCAGCAGAGCGACATCGGCGCGATCTCCGATTCGGTGAAGGATTGTCTGCGCTGCGGCAAATGCAAACCGGTTTGTTCGACGCATGTGCCGCCGGCCAATTTGTTGTATTCGCCGCGTAACAAAATTTTGGCGACTTCCTTATTGATCGAAGCGTTTTTGTACGAAGAACAAACCCGGCGCGGCATTTCAATTACCCATTGGAAAGAGTTCGAAGACGTCGCCGATCATTGCACGGTTTGCCACAAATGCTTCAATCCTTGCCCGGTGGATATTGATTTCGGCGATGTGTCGATGAATATGCGTAATCTGCTGCGCAAGATGGGTAAGCAAAGTTTCAATCCGGCCAAAACGATGGCCATCGCATTTTTGACCGCATCCAGCCCGAACACGGTCAAGGCCATGCGCACGGCGATGATCGATTGGACTTACAAAGTCCAGCGCATCGGCAATACGCTGTTAAAACCTTGGAGCAAAGTCCAGATCGCCCAGCCGCCGGCCACGGTCGGCAAGCCGCCGGTGCGCGAGCAGGTGATTCATTTCATGAATCGCAAAATGCCCGGAGACTTGCCGACGAAAACGGCGCGGGCGTTGCTGGACATCGAAGATGGACAAATCGTGCCCATCATTCGCGATCACACGAAAACCGGCACCGATTCCGAGGCGGTGTTTTATTTCCCCGGCTGCGGGTCCGAGCGCTTGTTCTCGCAAGTCGGATTGGCGACGCAGGCGATGCTGTACGAGATTGGCGTGCAAACCGTTTTGCCGCCCGGTTATTTGTGCTGTGGCTATCCGCAACGCGCCGGCGGTCAGTTCGATAAGGCGCAGAAAATCACTACCGATAATCGCGTATTGTTTCATCGCGTGGCGAATACGCTGAATTATCTGGATATCAAAACGGTAGTAGTCAGCTGCGGTACTTGCCAGGATCAATTGCAGGATTACGAATTCGAGAAAATTTTTCCCGGTTGCCGCTTGATCGATATTCACGAATATCTGCTGGAAAAAGGCGTCAGGCTGGAAGGGGTGAATGGTGCACGTTATCTATATCACGATCCGTGTCATAGCCCGTTCAAGCAGCAAGACCCCATGAAAGTGGTCAATCAGTTGATTGGCGCGCCGGTTGCCAAATCCGAGCGCTGTTGCGGCGAGTCGGGTACCTTGGCGGTGGCGCGGCCGGATATTTCCACGCAGATTCGGTTTCGTAAGGCGGAAGAATTGCAGAAAGATACCGCCAAATTGCGGGCTGATGGCTACGACGGTGCGGTGAAGATGTTGACCTCCTGTCCGTCGTGCATGCAAGGTTTGCAGCGGTTCGAAGACGAAGTTGATCAGATGGAAGTCGATTACATCGTCGTGGAAATCGCCAAGCATGTGTTGGGTAATAACTGGATGACCGGGTATTTGGATCGGGTCAGTAAAGGCGGTATTGAGCGGGTTTTGGTATGAGGTAGTGCTGTCGAGGGCGGCCGGCTGATTTTTCAGTCGGCTCTGCTTTCTCATTTGTCGATGATGAGGAATGTCCTTATCTTCGGACAATAAAAAAGCCGCGATAAATCGCGGCTTTTTAAATTTGGAGCGGGAAACGAGACTCGAACTCGCGACCCCGACCTTGGCAAGGTCGTGCTCTACCAACTGAGCTAT
>NZ_LUUG01000056.1 GCF_001644035.1 Methylomonas methanica | reverse complement strand
CTGGAATACCTCAACTATGTGAAAAATCGTCTGCCGCAAAGCGTCACGCCAGCGTTGGGGCCGGATGCCACCGGCGTTGGCTGGATTTACGAATATGCCTTGGTGGACAAGACCGGCAAGCATGATCTGGCTCAACTGCGTTCGATTCAGGACTGGTACTTACGCTATCCCTTACAGACCGTGCCCGGCGTTTCCGAGGTCGCCTCAGTCGGCGGTTACGTCAAACAATACCAGGTGGAAGTCGATCCCAACGCCCTGCAAGCCTATGACATTGCCTTGTCCACGGTGATGATGGCCATCAAACGCTCCAATAACGATGTCGGCGGACGTTTGCTGGAAGTCGGCGAAACCGAATATATGGTCAGAGGCCTGGGCTATATCAAATCCATCGCCGATCTGAATACCATACCGGTGGGAGTCGACGCCAACGGCACGCCGATACGCCTGCAGGATGTGGCGCATGTCCAGATTGGCCCGGAACTGCGGCGTGGAGTCACCGAACTCAACGGTGAAGGCGAAGTGGCCGGCGGCGTGGTGGTGATGCGTTTCGGCGAAAATGCCTTGGCGACCATCGAGGACGTGCGCAAAAAACTGGATGAACTCAAGAAAGGCCTGCCGGAAGGCGTGGAAATCGTCCCCGTCTACGATCGAGGCAGTTTGATCGAGCGAGCCGTGGATACCTTGAAAGAGGCGCTGAGCCAGGAGCTGATCATCGTCTGCGCCTTGGTGGCCTTGTTTTTACTGCATCTGCGCTCAGCCTTGGTGATTGTCATCACCTTGCCGCTGGGGATATTGATGGCCTTTATCGTGATGAAATGGCAAGGCATGAACGCCAACATCATGTCCTTGGGCGGCATCGCGCTGGCGATCGGCGACATGGTCGATGGCGGCGTGGTGATGGTCGAAAATGCCCATAAACACCTTGCCGAAGCAGCCGAGAAGAAGCAAGCCAAGCTGACTTCACAGGAACGTTGGCAAGCCATCGGCAACGCGTCGCGCGAAGTCGGCTCCGGTTTGTTTTCGTCCTTGCTGGTGATCACCGTGTCCTTCCTGCCCATTATCACCATGGAAGCGCAGGAAGGCCGTCTATTCAGCCCACTGGCGTACACCAAAACCTATGCAATGGCGGCCGCCGCGATCTTGACCATCACGCTGGTGCCGGTATTGATGGGGTATTTTGTGCGCGGCAAGATTATTCCCGAGCACAAAAATCCGATCAATCTCTTCCTGCATACCATCCATTCGCCAGTATTAAAGATGGCGATGCGCTGGCGGGGTGCGACGCTGATCGTGGCACTGCTGCTGATGGCTTCTACGCTCTATCCCTTATCCCAATTGGGCAGCGAATTCATGCCGCCGCTGGATGAAGGCGACATTTTATATATGCCCACCACCTTTCCAGGCATCTCCATCACCAAAGCCAAGGAAGTGTTGCAACAGACCGACAAGATCATCAAGACCTTTCCCGAGGTGCATAGTGTGTTCGGCAAGATCGGCAGGGCCGAAACCGCCACCGATGCCGCACCGTTGATGATGGTGGAAACCACCATACAACTCAAACCGCAAGACCAATGGCCCGATCCAAGCAAAACCACCCGGCAACTGATGGATGAGATGGACAAAGCCATTCATTTTCCCGGCTTGGCCAACGCCTGGACCATGCCCATCAAAACCCGGATAGACATGCTGTCTACCGGCATCAAGACCCCGGTGGGCATCAAGGTATCCGGTCCCGACCTGAACGTGCTGCAATCCCTGTCGTTGCAAATCGAACAAGCCATGAAAACCTTGCCGGACACGCTGTCGGCTTATGGCGACCGGGCAGTCGGCGGCTATTTCCTGGATTTCGACATCAACCGCGAAGCCGCCGCGCGTTACGGCTTGACGGTCGGCGATGTGCAGGACGTGATCCAAACCGCAATCGGCGGCATGAATATCACCGAAACCGTCGAAGGACTGGAGCGCTATCCGGTCAATCTGCGCTACCCGCGCGATCTGCGCGATAACCCGGAAGCCTTGCGGCGGGTTTTGATTCCCACTCCGACAGGCAGTCAGATTCCTTTGACGGCGGTGGCGGACATCAACTTCAATCGCGGCACGGATGTGATTAAAACCGAGGATGCGCGGCCCAATGCCTGGATTTATGTCGACCTAAAAACCTCCGATATCGGCGGTTATGTGGAGCAGGCGAAAAAGACCTTAACCGAAAAGGTCACACTGCCGGCCGGCTATACCGTCACCTGGTCGGGTCAATTCGAATACATGCAGCGTGCGGCGGAACGCTTGCGCATCGTGGTGCCCATCACCTTGCTGCTGATCTTTATCCTGCTGTACACCGCTTTTCGCAATATCACCGAGCCGGCCATCGTCATGTTGGCGATTCCGTTCAGTCTGATTGGCGGTATCTGGTTCGTGTATTGGCTGGATTTCAACCTGTCGATTGCCGTCTACGTCGGCTTCATCGCCCTGGCCGGTACGGCGGCCGAAACCGGAGTGATGGTGCTGAGTTTTATCGATATTGAAATCGACAAGTTGCGGGCGCAAAAACAGGCGCCACTGAGCGGCGAGGAAATCAGGGCGGCCAGCGAAGTGGCGACGGCGCTGCGGGTGCGGCCGGTAGCGATTACCTCGCTGGCCAATATCATAGGCCTGATGCCCATCATGTGGGCGACCGGCACCGGTGCGGATGTCACGCAACGCGTCGCCGCTCCGGCGTTTGGCGGTATGCTGACCGTATTGATATTGAGTCTTTTAGTGTTTCCGGTAATTTACAGTTTGGTGCTGCAACTCCAGGAGAGACGCAAACCACAAGAAGTCTAAGCATCGATCTAATGACTTTATTAAAAAAAAGGGGGCCACGATAACAAAATGAAAAACGATGTTTTTTAAGCCATTTATAACCTGGAGAAAACCCATGAAGACAAAATTACTGATTAGCTTGCTTTTAACCGCCGGTTTACTGGCTGCATGCAGCGAGATGAACCCGCACCCGATGGATATGAGTCAAGCCGTGCAAAGCGCGACGACCAAGGCCGATCATGAGGCGTTGGCAAAACATTACGAAGAGGCAGCGAAGGATCTACAGCTGAAAGTTGATGAACACAAAAAGCTGCTCAGCCAATACCAGTCAAAAAGCAACATTTACGGTAAACAGGCCGATAGTTTGATAGGCCATTGCCGAGTGCTGATCAATGCCTATGAAAAAGCTGCCGAAGCCAATCTGAGCATGGCAGCGATGCATCGTCAGATGTAAACCCATTCGTCGAACGGCAAGAACATGTATTGCCGAGACGTTGGAGATGGGCCGAGGCAACAAGGCCCATCTCTCATGTACCTCGTGAAACTTTGTGTTTTCATGACCGTCAGGTTACTGGTTGAGAACGAACTTTCAGAAAGTTGGATTTTCGATTTGGCGGCTGTCTCTTGTTGGCCGTGGTGACGCAGTTATTCCGTCAATTTTCTTGCCGAATACCTGACATTCGGCTGAGTCACCGGGTGCCTGAACTATTGAAATTGGATAGTTAGCCCGAAGGTCGGGTAATGGCCGATACTGTGAGTTCGTCTTACTCGATAGCTGACGTTTAATCAAGGTGCAAACCGAAGGAGCAAATCTGTTAAGGGTTGTCCGACGCCTGCCCACCAAGGTTTGTGGTCACAGGTTTATCATCAAATGATGAGAAGGCATCCGACAACCCTTAACAATCGGGGACCATGATGCTCTCTGGTTTATCGGGGCAAAGATTGTCATTTAGCCATCTCAACCGATGAATTTGTCATTGGCATAGATTACCTTGCAATAACGCTGCACCGCATCGCGAATTTTTCCCAGCCGATCGAGCTGTTGCCGGATATGGGCAAACTCGGTTTCAAGTTCTTCTACTAATTCCGCTTCCCAGGTGGGTTCGCCCTTCAGCAGGTTGCCAAGCGGATAACGATAGCCACGGCCTTTCTTAACGTACTGCGCAATGGGCTTGGTTTGACCGTTTTGTCGCAATGTGGCCATGCGGTACCACTCAATGCTGAATGCGCGTTGGTTTTCGCGGCAGCGGATGCGGACGCCGATTCGGCCCGATTCGCTTTTGCTGTGTTTCTGGCGCTGGCTTTTCATTTGGCGCCAATAATCATCGACCAATACTTTGCCTTGCGCCTGGAGATGATCGCACCGGGTTTCGACCCAATGCAGTATGTCTTGTTCGGTGAGCTTGGACTGAGCTTTGACAGATTCTTCGCTGGACATGAATTTTCCTATTACTTAACTGTAGGGATAGGCATGAACAATGCCTAACGGGATTTTCTGTTCATTGCGAGCCATGGAAAGCGCCTTAGTGCATAGGTTTTGCACCTTAAATGCCTACCGCAGTAGGCATTTCACTGTCATTTTCCCGATGGTTCATTTAGGCATTGCCTTGGCAAAATGGAGTGATTCATGCCTATCTAGGAAATAACTTCGGCTTTCAGGCCGATTGCCGTTGCCTCGTTTCCCTATTAGCGTAGGCAAATCGAAAGTCGATTTCCTGTTGGGATTTACGGGTCATCGCCCGTTCGCAATAACGCCAGCATTTTAGGCAACCGATATGGGATACCGATTGCAGTTGACGCCGAATTTGCGATCGTCTGCCGTTACGGTCGCGATCTGCGATCGCTTTCCGAACCATCTTGTAGCTGATGGCGTTTTCGTCGTCAGCTGCAAAAGTCGCTGGGAAAATCTGACGGACAATGGCGCGATGAACCGAAACGCCATTTCTTTACCGATCATCATGAGTTTGTGTCTCAGAGCCTCGCTGGCGATGGGTAAAGACGACGCGCCCGAGGTTTCCTATTTTGCCGACAAACAGCGCGGCTGGTTTTGGTATGAGGTGTTGTCGGAGCCGGTTAAAAAATCCCAACCCGAAACCCAAGCCGATCAGGAAAAGCCCAAGCCTGACAGTAAACCGCCCAGCGTCGTTAAAGCTGAAATTGAACCCAAAACTCAAGCCCATCCTTCTGCAGAACCCCAGCCACTGTCCTCCGCCTGGTTGAAGCAAAACCTGGAGCATTACCTGAACCAGGCGATCGACGATCCGAGTCCCGAGAATGTAGCGGCGTTTTACTATTTGCAGCGGGTCATGATGGATAAAGCCGAGCGTTTTACCAACGCGGCGCGTTACGTGGTGATGTCCGACCCGCAACTCGATGAAACCGTGCGCCGTCCGGTGGCCACCTATGCGGCGAATGAAGCGAATCATCAAGCCAGTGTGGTGGCTGAGCAGGCCTTGAAAGCAATTGCAGCGCAAGCCGGCATTTTGTTTTTCTTCCGGTCCGATTGCCCTTATTGCCATGTGCAGGCGCCGATTCTGGCCATGCTGGAAAACGCTTACGGTTTCAAAATATATCCCGTGTCGCTGGATGGTTTGCCGATGCCGAACGGCTTTTTCAGCCAGTTCAAACGGGATAACGGTCAGGCGGCGATGTTGGGCGTCGAACAAACCCCGGCGCTGTTCCTGATGAAACCGCCCAAGCAAATTGTGCCGTTGGCGCAAGGCGCGTTGTCGTTGGAAGAAGTCACCGGACGGATTCTGCTGGCCGCCAAGGAAGCCGGTTGGATCGATGCCTCGCAATACCAAACCACTCAGGGCATCCGTAACACACCGATGTTGTTACCGGCCGCCGGTAGCATCAGCCCTGCGGTCACTCAAGATCCACTGTCACTGATCCAGGCATTGCAACGCAGTGCGCAAAGGGGGAACACGCCATGACGTCGTTTACGTTTCGATTACGCTATCGTCAGATCGTAGTGTTGATTTTGTTGGTTGAAAGTGCCGTTCCAGCCTATGCCGACCTGCAACAGGAAATGGACAGCATGTTCGGCACCATGACCAACTTCACGGCGCCGACCGCGCATTTGGGACAGCGCCGCGGCGTGATTACCGGCGGCAGCTTAGTGGCGCGGAACGGCATCACCAACACCAATCTGGTGTCGTTTGTGCCGCCCTCGTTCAGCGCCGGCTGCGGCGGTATCGATTTGTTCGCCGGCAGTTTCAGTTTCATCAACTTCAACCAGTTCGTGCAATTGCTGCGCAATGTCGCCGCCAATGCCTCAGGCTATGCATTCCAACTCGCCGTCGGCGCGATGTGTCCCTGGTGTGCTTCGGTGATGACCGATCTGCAAAAGAAAATCCAGGAGATGAACCAGATGTTCAGCAACTCCTGCCGGTTGGCGCAGGGCTTGGTGAACGATACCGTCAAAGCCTTCGACCTGCAAAGCAAAACCAACTTGTCCAATGCCTCGTTTACCCAAGGCATTTCGGATGTCTTTTCCAGCTGGACCAATACCAGCACCCTGGGCGATCCGGTACAGCAGGTCAAACAGAACGACCAGACGGATATGACCAAGATCATCCAGGGTAATCTGGTGTGGCGGGCCTTGGTCAACCAAAACGCCGGCGGCTGGTTTCGGTTTGGTGGCAACAGTTTGCTGGAAGCGGCAATGAGTATTTCCGGTACGGTGATCGTCGATGCCCCGCAAGCCGCACCCGACGGCAAAGGCGAAAACAATGCTATCAGCGCGCCGCCACCAGTGTTGCGGATCAAGGATTTGATGTACGGCAACGACGCCGGCAACAGCTATCAAACCGTCAGGATTTATACTTGTAGCGATGGGCACGATGCCGATCAGTGCCTGAAACCCATCGTCCAGAACGTCAATCTGGTCGGCTTGAAACAGCGGGTGATGGAAATCTTGCTGGGTTCGGCCAATACCGGCAATGGCTTGATTTACAAATTCTCGACCAACAGCGGCCAAATCACCGACAGCGAAAAAGCCTTCATGCAAACCGTGCCGGATGCCATTGGCGGCATGATCCATAACCTGGCGAGGGAGGACGCCGGCATTGCCAAGCTGTGGGCCGAAGAAGCGGCACCGGTGATTGCCTTGGAATTGGCGCAGCTGATCGTTAACGATTTACTGAATGCCGTGCAAACCGCCGCGCACATGAACGACCACGCCTACGCCAAATTGCTGATGGATGCCTTGAAGGATGCAAGGGAGCAAATCCAGGATGAATACGTCACCATCGCCGGCCGTTATGGCAATCCGCAAACCTTGATGGCGTTTTACCAGCAATTGATGAATACCGTGAAGCCTAAACACTACGGCACCGTGGCGCAATTGCCCGCTACCGGGATGGCTTGGCCAAGTCCTTAAACGTTCATTCCACGTCCCCCATGATGGTTTTCTTCCTCGTTGTTTAAAAGGCAGGTCGTCCATGTTTGAAATCTTCTCCGTGGGCGATTCCGCCTATCTGCAAGCCGTACTGAATGCCATTGCGATGATTTCCGGTACCGGCGATTACCGCACAGCTGCGGCGGTCGGTGGTTTGATCGGTGTCATCATCGTCATGCTCCGGGCGCTGTTGCAATGGGATGGTCGTGGCATTCGTTATCAGGATTTGTTGCTGGCGTATGTGTTGTGGCTGATGCTGTATGCGCCGTCGGTGCGGGTGTCGATCGAGGATGCTTATACGGGCAGCGTGGTAGTGGTCGACAACGTACCGTTGGGGCCGGCGGTCGTAGGCAGCGTGATGTCGAACATGGGTTATCGTACGACACGGTTATTCGAACAAGGCTTTGGCACGCCGTCCATGACAGGCAATGGCTTTGCCGACAGTTTGCAGACTTTGACGGCAGTACGAAAAAATCTATTGTCGCGGGTGAATTTAGGCGCGGCCAACGTGCCGAATGCCGGCAGCGACATGGAAACTTCGTTTGCGAATTATGTGCGCGAATGCACGTTGACCGGTGTCGACCTGAACCAGAAATCGGTGGATGCCATTTTGCGTGATGCCGATCCGTTGAATGCGATCAGGTTTGATTCCGACATCTACATGACCCAAATCTATGTCGGCGGCCAACCGCAAACCAAAACCTGCGCGGATGCCTGGGCGGATTTGAGCGTGGTGGCCACCGGTAATTTTGCGACGGCGCTGGAAGGCTTGTTGCAACCGAGCTTGGCCGTACCAGCGGCAGCCGACACGGTACCGAAAATCCAGGATGCCTTCGACGCGCTGGCGGGACCCGGTGTGGTCGATGCCGCCGATTACATGCTAATGTCGGCCATCATGCCAATGTTCGAAAAAGGCGTGATCGGCCGGCATGAAGACGGCTTACACTGGAACAAAGCAGCGATGGTCGAGCAAGCCATCCAGCAACGTAATACCCAATGGGCCGCCGAACAAACCCTGTTTGCCAAGATCGTCCGACCGATGATGGCGTTTATCGAAGGCTTGAGTTACGCCATCGCACCGATCATGGCCTTCGTAGTGATGCTGGGCAATGTCGGCATCCGGATGAATATCGGCTACTTCTCGATGCTGCTCTGGATCCAGTTGTGGATGCCGATACTGGCGGTGATCAATCTATTCATCCAGATGTCGGCCGCCGGCAAAATGGCGGCGCTGACCACGGCCACCTACAATCTGCCGTCGATGATGGGCATTTACCAATTGGATATGGAATTGCAGCAGTGGTTATCCATTGGCGGCATGTTGGCGGCGTCGACGCCAGCCATTACCTTGATGCTGATTTATCGGGGGGCAGTTACTGCCACCCATTTCCTGGGACGCATGGACGGCGGCGATTATGTAAACGAAAAAATCGCCACGCCCGACGTGATCAGTCCGGCGCCGGTATTGAATGCACAGGCGCAACATCAATACAGTCCGTTATCGGCGGTCACGCAAACCGGCGTTGACAAGGTGCTGCCCACCTTTACTGCCGGCAAGGACATGAGTGCGGCGGTATCGTCGGCGTACAGCGCTTCGGAACAGGCGACCAGCAGTTTCATGAACAGCGTGTCGTCAACCGCGTCGAAGTCGGCGAGTATCACCAGTGATGCATTTGATAGCCGTTCGCTGGGTAATCAGATTGCCAGTAGTTCCAGTTATACCGATGCCTATAACCGTCAGTTCGGAGAGGCCTTTGCCAAGAAGCATGCAGACACCGGCATTTCCGCGGATCAGTTCTCGGCACTGGTTGCCGGCAGCGCCAATGCCGGCGCCAAACTTGGTAACGATCAATTGAGCGGCGTACTCTCCGGTCGACTGCAAAATGACTTCAAGGTCAGCCAGGATAAATCCGATGCCGTTGCCGCCGACATCAGTCAAACTGTTAACGACAGTCAGGGCTATCAGGCTGGGTTGGCGAAAAGCCTGGCAATGGATGCGCAAACCGGCACCCGAAACGTCGCCTCAATGGGACTGCAAAATCAATCGTTGTCCTCACTGCAACACAGCGCAACGGATGCGGTATCCGCCAGTGAATCCTATCAGCAAACCCTATCAGCTCAACAACGCTTCGGGACGCAAGCCAGTTTCGGCGCGGCGGAAACCGGTTACAAGATCGCTCATGACAACACGTTGATGGAGCGCCTGGATCAAACCCTCGATCAGTATGGGCTGCGTGGTGATACCCAACGACTGGCGTCGCAGTGGAAAGTCGCCGGTTGGATTAGCGATGCCGATCAAGCCTATGCCGCCGCTGGGATGTCGTTATTGACCGGCTTTTCGTCACCCAGTTACCGTACACTGGATGATCAACAGTCGCAGCAAGCGCAAATCTCGGGTTACCAACTGCTTGGCGATACCTTTAATGCGCCACAAGCTGATCAAAGCTGGAATGCCAGCCAGAACGAATCCCTGAAGTCCAATGCACCGGAAACAGGCAAGGTTCGGGCATCAGTCGAACAGGCTCAGCTTAAAGACCCACGCGTTGAAACCGAATCGCTAAATCAACGAGCACAAATACAGATTCACTCTGCAGCGGGGAGAATTGCCGGCGGTGAAGCAAGTATCGAAGCGCAACATGATCGCAATCTGGCAGAGCGTGAACAAAATTCAAGTGAAGGGTTTGGGCAATTGGCGAATGTCAAAGCAGCTCACTTTAGGCAATCAATTGCCGCAACTGCCAATGACATGCCTTCTGCCGCAGAGTTGTCTTACAACTACATTGGTGGTGGGGTCTACAGTACTGCTAAAAATCTTGAAGCAATGGGTGCTGCTGGGCAGGAGTACTTGAAGCAATTCAATAATAGTTATGATGAAGCGCGGTCAAGAGGCGCTGAAAAATGGGATGCTTTTAAACACGCAGCATCCCAGTCCTATCCTGGATTTGCTCAAGCTACGCAAGCCTGGGCTGATCAAAGAGTCAATGAAGTTGCCGACAAGCTGACATCGAGTCAACAAGCTTATTATCGCGCTGCTATGTTTGAAGCCTTTGATGGGATCGCTGTGAGTAGTGAAAACACTGGTGGATTGGGAGAGGCGAAGCAGCGGATGATAAATGAAGAAGGTGAAAATGATGGCAATAATATCGCTAACTTATTGAGAAGTGCTGCTGGGCAAAACAGACAGGATCTGATTGACCAGATAGGACAATATAATCGAGCCCGTGGGCTGATCAATTATTGAAACGTGGATTTTACTGGTTTTTTCCGAGCTAGGATAAAGGCAGCAACAAAACCACGAGCAATAATCATAAAGAAAAATAGAGCGACATAGCCAGCTACCGATGGATACTCATGGGTAATAAACATCGAAACTAGTACCAATATCGCCCAATAATAATTACTTCGATGAAAAAACTTGGCCGCCGTACGCTCAATTCCCTGAAATACTAATTCAGCCAATGTCATGGCAAGAAAGAACGCAGTCCCAAATGCTGCAAACAAACTGACGTTATCTGAGAGGTTTCCCCAGTCAGCAACAAACCATAGCGCTACAAGACATATCGTTATGGTTACCAGTTTTTGAAGAACTGAAAAGGAAAGAACATCTGAGTATCTGGATTGGATAAATCGTGTAAAACCTGATGGGAACGATGCAAAAGTGCTTCCGCAAAATGGGCAAATCGATTTTGTTGGTTGTCCGTAATAGGTAATGACGCGCGGCACCATGATCCGGTGGCATTCAGGACAATCCACCGTTGCATGATGGCCATTAAACATCGAGTGATTTGACCGGGTTTGAATCGACTGGCTGGGTCGTTTGAACCGATCTGAGAGTGATGACTGTGTCGGCATAGTGTTCTCCATGCTTAAAACGTTTTGATAATCCTACCGCGAATGAACTAACACTCCAAGTCGGTTTTAAATCAAAGCCATTTTCATAAGGCAAAGAAAATTAGCCTGCATATCGATTCGATTACTCGCCGACACTCGCCAGAATTTTGTTGATTACCGTAGCCGAAATTCGAAAATCCGAACGGTGCAGGACTTCAAAAGCGGCTCGAGCCGACACAATCAAACCTCGTTTCTTGGCTAAGCCAATGACGGCGGCCGTACCGACGACCTGCAGTTGATATTCTTTGGCCACAGCCCGGCCGGCACGTTCGTCCATGATCAGCAAATAGTTTTCGGGTGACGATAGTGAGATGTTGATGCAATCCGTTTCACCAGCGTCCAGATCAATGTCTAAACAAGGTGTAATGGATTCATGCCATACCGTTAACCAACCTGAATCGAATGCGTGAGCCAGCGATTGTTCACCCGGTGCCGATTTGCCGGGTAAAACTTCTTGTTTAACCGATTCGGGTACGAAAACCTGGCCAAATAACTGGGGCAGCCAGATTAAACCCTCCACCAACGCCAGTCCGATCAATGGACTGGCATCGACAATCACTTGTTTGACCATCAGCGTTCAGGCTTGGTTTAGCCACTGGTCCAGGGTATCCAAATCGTCCTCAACTTCGTCGGCCGTTTGATCGATGACGGGAATGCCCAGACGCGAGACGTGTGTAATAAAACTGGCCAAAGGGATGTCGGCCAGTTTGGCGGATCGGGCAAGTGACAAGTTACCGTCTTTAAAAAGGGCAGTTGCCAAGGCTTTGCGCACACCCGGCATACCAATGATTTTGGCGGATTTGAGGCCAACCATCACGGCATCCGGTTCGTTTCTATTCATGACCAGAACCATATCCTCGTGAGCCATACGCAACGCTTCGCTAGGGTTGTTCTTTAGACCGCTGACATTCACTGTTTTCATAGCCTGATTTCATAGGAAGATTGAATGGGTGGATTATAGTCCTCTGAATTGAAATGGGTGCATAAAGTTATCTCCCTGGATGATGAGCTGCCCGGATAATGAATCGCCCCCAATGCGGCCACGACAACGCTGTTTTTAGGATCAATTCTTAGGTAATCATTCTGGTCTTAGGGATTTGGTTTAGCACGCACATTTGACAGATCTGCTGGTATTTGCAGCCATGAATGATTAGATAGGGCGTATGGCAGGTCGTACAGTAAGGCAATTCGGCAAGTCCGTCTCTCAGTGCTTCGGTGATAATCCAGGCTTCATCGAAATTTGCTGGCCGTATGCGGCCAAACGGTCGGCGTTCTTGGATATGGCTTGGATAGAATGCACAAAAAGTATCCCAGGCAAACACTAGGGCGTTTAGGTCCATTTCGGCGGAGATAGCACTTGAGCAAGCGCTTCGATAGATTGATGCAAATAGCGCCATGTAAAGAAACGACTCACGTGACTGTGGCATTGCTAGGATGCTAGGGACTAGGCCAGCGACCGGACTTTCTCCGTGTAGGGAAAAGTAGAGATTACATAAGTCTTTCTGTCGAAGGGTTTTGATGACCCGGCCGGCAAATTTTGTGCGTAATCTTCGTTTCAGCAATTGATAAGCCCAATACTGATCTTTAAGCCGAGTAGCAAATGGGCAATGGTTGCTCATGACTCAGGTGGGTGGGCAGACAAGAGCATCAGAAGGTCGATGGTTCGTGCGTCGAGTGCATTGGGATCTTCATTTTTTTCGACGTTTAGAAATTTGCTCCATTTATGAGGATTGAAACGGGGGACAAAGGTCAGGCAATCACTTCTAGCCAAGCTTTTTAATTGTGCGAGTGGCATCTTTCGGAGTAACGAAACCGCTTCGGTCGTTAAGCCTAAGCAGAACATGGCTTTCTGTTCGCTGCCGGAAAAAATTAAGGATTGAGCGACAATGAGGTAGTCGAGATTGAGTTTGTAGAGATTCTCATCCATTCTGCAATCCTCGATTGGCTAAAGAATTGCGCGAATTTGATTTGCCAGGGCAATAACTTTCCGTCCGTACTGGATGGCTGCCGGCTCATTTTTCCAACTGAAATATCGGCCTATGCCATGTGCAAGATTGCCAGGCACTGATTGGATGGCCTCGGAGAGTACACTTGCACCGATTTCGAGATTGGTGCTTGGTATCAAGAGTTGCTCTGGTTTCGCAACACGGTGGCCATGCCACCGAAGATTGACTTGCATCATGCCAACGTCGATATTGCGTTTACCTTGATCCATCAATTGATTGAGCAATGCTTCGGCTTCCTGCTGGCTGCCAGGAATATAGGCGTTGCCAGCGTTATTGATGGCCCAGGGCGAGGGTATGACTTTATTCTGGTCATCGTTTTTTCGCGATTCGGTGAGCGCAACGGCATAGAGAATATAGGGGTCAATGCCATGTCTCCGAGCAACTTGGCCCCACAGCGTGTTCCGTAATGTGGTTTTTGAACCAGGAGACTGTTGGTTGCTGCTGTTTATTTGAATGGCTCCATTAGCCATTGATTCCATTGGTTGGCTGATGATGCAAAAGCCGACAATCATGCCAATCCGAAAATGCTTAACAACATTTTGAAATGGAAACTGAAGCTTAAGATTTTTTGAAGGAATATTGCACATCGCAAGCTCGCCGTAATGGTCTTGATGCGAGTTTACGACGTTGCCAAAAATTCTATACGCTGGAAAAACCGATCTTTTCGTGGTTTTTCGCTGGTCCTCTGAATTTGGCCTTGCTTGATCTTGCGGTCGGTACGGAGCGTGATGACTGGAGCGGACTGAAGTTGGATTAAGTTTAAATGTGCAACCAGGATGTTTTTATGGCGCGATTTTTGGTTTAATGACATATTAAATGGCGCATTAAAACTAATCGCGACACCAAAAATCAAATCATGCCAAAAATAGTCCCATCAGAAGAGCTGGAACGAATCGAAAAGCTGATTGCTCAATATCCCGAAGGTATTGGCGCGAAAGACATTGCGCAATGGCTAGATTTCGAAATTAAGGGCCGCACTTTACAACGTCGATTGGCCACATTAGTGGCAGAGCGTCGCATTGTTAGCGAAGGCGATGGACGAGCACTGAAGTATAAAGTCGTAAAGCCTGGTACGGGTATCGCCACAGTTGATGGTGTGGATGACTCAAACCGGCATGGCGTTGACGAAGTTTACATTCCCATTTCGCTTGAAGGCGAAGAGATCAAGTTCTTTATTCGTCAACCACGAACTCAAAGGCCTCCCGTCAGCTACCAACCGGATTTCCTGGGGCAGTACTATCCAAACCACACCTATTACTTATCAGCTGGTTTACGCGAACAATTACATACCTTGGGCAGGTCGCCGTCTGAGCAAACCCCGGCAGGAACGTTTGCCCGTGACATTCTGAATCGCCTGCTCATCGACCTTTCTTGGGCTTCTTCCCGCTTGGAAGGCAATACCTACAGTCGACTGGATACTGAACGCTTGATTGAGTTCGGTCAGGCGGCTGAAGGCAAGGATGTCATGGAAACCCAGATGATCCTCAATCACAAGTCGGCCATTGAATATTTGGTGCGGGATACCGAGCATGCCGGCGTTACGGCCGAAACCATTGTTGCCTTACATGCTTTTTTATCGGATGGTTTGTTGGCGGACCCGATGAGTTGTGGTCGCCTGCGTAATCGGGCGGTCGATATTGGGGGTAGTGTATATTTGCCTATTGCGATGCCGCAACGGATTGAAGAGTTGTTCGGGATTGTCATGACTATGGCGGCGGAAATCGCCGATCCGTTTGAACAATCGTTTTTCCTGATGGTGCATTTGCCCTACTTGCAGCCTTTCGAAGACGTCAACAAACGGGTTTCGCGGTTGGCGGCCAATATCCCGCTGATTCAACACAATCTTTGTCCACTGTCCTTTATCGATGTGCCTCAACAGGCTTACGTGGACGCGGTCCTCGGTGTCTATGAGCTGAATCGAATTGAATTGTTGAGAGATGTCTATATTTGGGCTTACGAGCGTTCATGTCAGCAATACGTCGCCGTGCAACAGCAGCTCGTGCCGCCGGACATCGTTAGATTACGTTACCGAAACGAACTGGCCGAGGTTATAAGAGCCATTGTCCGGGATGGACTGGCGACAG
Source organism: Methylomonas methanica (assembly GCF_001644035.1). Lineage (GTDB taxonomy): Bacteria > Pseudomonadota > Gammaproteobacteria > Methylococcales > Methylomonadaceae > Methylomonas > Methylomonas methanica_A. The sequence goes on along the minus strand of NZ_LUUG01000056.1, from coordinate 5,084 downwards.
ATGCAGCATCAATCTTGGCAGGCATTCCAAATTCTGTGTCCCAGGAAGACAAGCAGAAATTCATTATTTTGATACAAAACGAACTCAAAACGTTACATGCAGGAAATGCTATCCGTTTCGGCTTGCGTCCTCTGGAGTTTTCGGTATGGCAGGAAAAAGGAATAAAACTCATTGATTGAATTAAATCAAAAAATAATTAATGGCTAATTTATTGTCGATCTAATAAAAATCAACTGAACGTATTTTTGTGAGTATTCAACTCGATTAAGTGATTTTCCCATTTTAATAAAGCGCTTCGTTTTTCTTGTAGATAATCATATCTATCATAATGTTTTGAGCTTACGTCATTTAGAGCATGATTTTGTATCCTATCTCTAATGCTTTTTTCTATGCCAATTTCTCCCATACGAGTTTTTACTGTTCTTCTTAAATCTCTCGGTGTAAAAGTATCTATGCTGTTTATTCGAGTTATTGCGTGCGCCAAAGATGTTTTGTGTATCGGTTTTTCTTCATTATATCGGCTTGGAAAAAGATAGTCAGAGTTTCCAGAATATGGCCATAATTCATTAAGTAATTTTTTAGCCAACGGAGTAATAGGCAATATCAGCCAGCGTTCGTTTTTCACGCGTTCTGGTGGGGCGCTCCAAATCATGGCTTCAAAATCAAACTCATGTTTCATTGCGCCGCAGAGCTCCCAAGAACGGCAGCCATATAGTAGCAGTAGTTTTGTGGCTAGATGGAATTGCTCATGAAGGCATGTTTCGTTCCAAAGCACTTTGATTTCTGAAAATGATAATGCTCTTTCTCCTGCAACTTCGGCACTGGTATCCTTTGGAATTGCATCAACCGGGTTAGCTTGTATTTGAAAGGTAAAATCATTTGATAGGTTTTTGGGGTCGTTATCATGATAAACCCCTAATTCAAATGCTCTTCTTAAGTAAGATCGAATTCGATTAGCCTGAACATTCGAGCCTCGCGTAATAATTGTGTAAAGTATTTTCCTTATATGCGCTGGCGTTACGTCCTTGGCTTGTAAGTCTAAAATGTCTTTACAGTTGTAATGAAGATCGGCTTCGACTTTTTCAAAAGTTCGTTTTCCTGAATCAACCATGTGCTTGATGTAGTAATCAAACAAATCAGCTACGCTGCCAAGTCTCAGTTCAATGCGAGATTGTGGGTCAACTCCGCGATCGATCTCCCGTCTCAGTTCACGACACCTATCTCTTGCCTCAGATAGACTAATCGATGGATACCGGCCCAGGCTTGCGAATTTTTGTTTACCATCTGGACCTGCATACTGAATAAAAAAGGTTACGCTTCCAGCTGGCGTCACTTTGACGCCAAAGCCTTTATCGGGCCCTTTTTCATAAAGTCTATATGCCGACGGTTTTGCCTTAAGTCCTTTGATCGATTTGTCAGTAAACATAATTTCGTGGTCACTTTGTGGTCACTTGAATTCCGCAACATAAGGTCACAGAATGAAACAACCATAAACGGAAGATGTTATAAAGTTCAATATAATCGGGCATTTAGGAATGTTCTGCAACCTGCAGAAATACGTGGTAACATGGTCTTTAGCGACTGTTAATCACTAGGTCGGCGGTTCGAGCCCGTCCGGGGGAGCCAAATAAATTAAGGCCTCACATGCAAATGTGGGGCTTTTTTTTGCCTGAATGGGGGCCTCCGGGTCGGTATTGGGGCAAAATTATCACCTTCCCGTCAATAACCCCCCGCCAGTGTTATTTGAATCTTCTTTAGATTTCTTGATAGCCTTCTTTTCTTTCTGAGTGTGGGCTGGTTTCTTCTTGTCTTCTTTATTGCTTTTTGGGGACTTACTCATGGCATTCTCTCCGAGTGATGACTGATACCGATCCAGACTAGAGATTTTTTTTGTCGAAGTCGGTGCGCTGGAGTACTTAGGCACATATATCGCGCAGGTTTTTCCGCTGTTATTTATAGTCGGCCCCCCCAACAAACAAATCGCTGAGGGCATTTTGTCACATTGATGTCATAGGGCATTTGTAAGCTAAAGCTTCAAACAAGTGAAAATATGAGTCAGGAAAATGAGCGAATTTTTCTATAAGAAGCCGACAGAGCTTTTGGAGATTGAACGGGTGATAAACGATTTGATGGAAGACCTAACCCATCCGCTAAATAACAACCGACATCCCTACCATCGAGATAGTGTTCAGGCATTTAACGATTTGATGGCATATGCTGACAGTATTCGCCAACACACCGGGTTTCTTACCAGAACGTTCTAAGCGCACCGGTTGAACATTGACTGTGTCAGGTTGAATAGAAATTTGCCGCCTTACGCACCTGGATTAGGCTGCTCTGCTGGCAAACAAGACGATGTTACGGGTGCCCGACTGAGGCCATTCTTTAAAGTCGATGGGTAACTCTAACAAGGGCCCCGTCATGCAAGACTTTAACGATCCATCTATCGCAACGTACAGCCGCTTATTGTGCTTAGATGATTTGATTTGGTGATCTAAGTATGAGGGTTTAATGTCCATTACTGCCGTGTAGGGGAATTGAGCGAGCTTTTACTTTATAGAGCGTTTCTTAAAGTTGTCTTAAGAAAGATTGCAGTTATTAGATGGTTATGCCATCTATCAAGAAATAGCTTTTATAAAATGCGGTAACCACTCAAACGGTTCTATCGAATTTGCTGACAAAACTGACTTGGAAGTTTTGCTGAGTGATGCCGGATGCAATATGTTTGCTATGGCGAATGTATGAATCGTAAATGCCTTGGCCATCGTGGGATTGCATATTACGGTAGCCGTCGTATCCCTTCGGCGCCAAGAAGGCGTGATTAATCTGCTGCGTCAGGGTCATCTGTTTTTTTAGGGACATGGCCGTTTCCTGGTGATTTAAAGCGCAAGAGATTACATCTTTATTGTCCGATAATCTGTGATTAGTGTCCGGAATTGGTGATGCGGTTTTGCTGAAAGAATGATTAGGCATCATTCATGCACCATCAGTCCGATAAGGGTGGGCATAAGCTCCCATAACGCTTTGTCGGAAATTAGTCCAAGGTTTTGGTTTTTAAGCGGTCTTTATGGCGTATATCATGGCCATCAATCATGAAAATACAATACTCGGCCAAGTTTTTACAATGATTTCGACATGATTCAAGGGAGTTCAGTATTTGCAAGATGGTTAATCCCGGTCCGACTTGACGTGGATTCTGATTGATAAAACCGAGTTGATGCCGGATCGCTTCCAGTATGGCATTCTCGCAGTCCGCACTACTTTTCAGTAATCCGTAAGCGTTGTTGGAGTCCTGGCTGTTCAATACAATCACCAATTTGTCCAGTGCTATGCGGATGCCATGGCTTATTTTTACAATATCCCTGACCAATTGCGCATTGGGTACGCCGCTACGGGGCTCATAAAGAGTCAGAATCAATTTGCCGATTTTTCGCGTTTCATTCGTGAAGTAGAGCATGGTTCCGGAAATTTTAGAGATCGACAAAACCGCCCTCAAGTCCCGAGCTACCGGATTCTCCTGGGCGAGTAAGCGCAAAATAGTTTGATGGATTTGACTCTCGTTTTCTCGAATCTCTTTGTTCAGGGCGATAACCTCAAGCGCTGATTCCAGATTAGCCTCATCCATGGCTTCCATGAGCAACTCCCATTGCTCCAAAATTAATTTGAGCATTTCCACGCTAGAGTCATGTAGCTGACCAAGCTCGTCGTCATAGTGTTTCAGGATATGGGGCATTGCTAAGACATTATTTTCAGGTTTCATCGTAGGTACCTTATTCGCCGGGAGCGCTTCCGAATATTTCCCCCATCAAGCGTTACCAGTCTACTCGCCGGCGTATTGCTGAAACCACAGGGCGATCTTTTTTAGGAGCGCTAAACGAGGTCATATTACTGTAACTTGGTAAATATATCGTTAGCTAAGCTGCGCAACGACTTTAAGTAGAGTTTTGCGGTCTTCGCCTTCATTGCATTAATTCACTTGATAACGATGTTTTTGCCAGACAAGATGTTCGACGCAAATGTTAAGGTCACGGGGTTACCGATGCAGGCGGTAAGAAAGGTGGTCGATGCCGAGGCACCATCGGTTCGACGCCTGTTGCACTATGTGGAGCCCGTCGTTACCCAAGAGCGCTGTATCGATGTGCTGGACCGTTTTGTTCAGGATAAAGAGTTACTGGCCGTAGCGGTGGTTGATCATCAGCGTACCCCGGTTGGCATCGTGGATCGCGCGCTGATCAGTGAAATTTTTCTCAAGCCGTTTTCCCGCGATTTGTTACATAACAAACGCGTCGTCGAGATTATGGATGCCAAACCGATTATCGTCGATATTAACGCGGGCATTGATGACGTGGCCCAGATCATTATCGACGCCGGTATGCGGCATATGGTCAATGGCTTCATCATACTGGAGAAAGACGTCTATGTCGGAATGGCCACCGGCCATGCGCTCTTAGAAGATATTACGCATCGTCGGCAGCACGATCTGTACGTACTCGCTCATTACGACCAATTAACCGGTTTGCCGAATCGCTTGTTATTTAATGATCGCTTGGAGCAAGGCTGCCGCAATTCGCAGCGTAACCACAAAATGTTGGGTCTGGTTTTCGTTGATCTTGATCGATTTAAATATATCAACGACACGATGGGGCACAGCTTTGGCGATAGGTTATTGCTGGAAGTTGCCGAGCGATTATCGGCCAGTGTCCGTCGTAGCGACACGGTCGCCAGATTGGGGGGAGACGAATTTGTGCTTATTTTGCAAAATCTGGAAAGCGAAGCGGATGCCACTATCGTGCTGACTGGGATTGTCGACAAACTTCGGGAACCGATGCCCATTTTTGAACGTGAAATACAGATCACCGCCAGTTTAGGCATGGCGTTTTTTCCGAACCATGATCAAACCATCGATGGCTTGATTCGTAAAGCCGATGCGGCAATGTACGAAGTGAAAGAGCGCGGGCGTAATGCATTCCGGATTTACAACGCCAACATGGATCACGGCAAAATCGAGCGCATGAGTTTGGAGACTCAGCTGCGCATGGCGCTAAACAATGGCGAATTATCGCTGGAGAAATAGTCAAATCTGG
>NZ_LUUG01000055.1 GCF_001644035.1 Methylomonas methanica | reverse complement strand
GATGGGCAGAAATAGCCAATGAATGGTTGGCAATCAATCAATTTGCCATCAAGGGGCCGAAACATTCACGCCGGCCGGACATCATCCTGTTTATCAATGGCCTGCCGTTGGCGTTGCTGGAGCTGAAAAATCCGGCTGATGAGAATGCCGACATTTGGAAAGCTTTCGATCAGATTCAAACCTACAAGGAACAAATCCCGGATGTGTTTCAGTACAACGAAGTGCTGGTGATTTCTGACGGCAGCGAAGCCCGCTTGGGTTCGTTATCCAGCGATGCCGAACGCTTCATGCAGTGGCGCACCATCGACGGCATCACACTGGACCCGTTAGGCCAATTCAACGAACTGGAAACGCTGATACACGGTTTATTAAGCCCGGCTACCTTACTCGATTACTTGCGCTTTTTTGTGCTGTTCGAGGATGACGGCGGCCTGGTCAAAAAGGTTGCCGGTTACCATCAATACCATGCGGTACGCGCGGCGATTCAACAAGTGGTGACCGCTTCCCGACCTGATGGCAGCCATAAAGGCGGCGTGGTCTGGCACACCCAAGGTAGTGGCAAAAGTATCACCATGACCTGTTTTGCCGCTCGCGTGATGCAGGAAACCGCGATGGAGAATCCCACCATCGTGGTGATTACCGACCGCAACGACCTGGACGGGCAATTGTTCGGAGTATTCTCACTGGGACAGGATTTATTACGTGAACAGCCGGTGCAAGCCGAAACCCGTCAGGACTTGCGCGCAAAACTGGCTAACCGGCCCTCCGGGGGCATCGTCTTCGCTACCATCCAGAAATTCATGCCCGGTGCCGATGAAGACAGTTTTCCGGTGCTGTCTGACCGGAGCAATATTGTGGTGATTGCCGACGAGGCACACCGCACCCAGTATGGCTTTGAGGCTAAGCTGAAGACCGTCAAATCCCTCAAGTCCAGCGCCAATGATGAGACTCTGGCCATGGCCGCCGAACCTAGTGCTGTCTATCAAGTCGGCTATGCCCAGCATTTACGCGACGCCTTACCCAACGCCACCTTTGTCGCCTTTACCGGCACGCCGGTATCGCTGGAAGACCGCGATACGCGGGCGGTGTTTGGCGAATACATCCACGTCTATGACATGCAGCAAGCCAAGGAAGACGGCGCGACGGTAGCAATTTACTTTGAATCGCGACTGGCCAAGTTGGCACTGAAGCCTGAGCAATTGCCACAGATCGATGATGAGGTTGATGAACTGGCCGAGGATGAGGAAGAAGATCAGCAGGCCAAGTTGAAAAGCCGTTGGGCTGCGCTGGAAAAGGTGGTCGGCGCCGAGCCGCGTATCGCCAGCGTGGCAGCGGATTTGGTGGCCCACTTCGAGGAACGTAACAAAGCCCAGGACGGAAAGGCCATGGTGGTGGCGATGAGCCGGGAAATCTGTGTGCATCTGTATAACGAGATCATCAAGCTGCGCCCAGACTGGCACAGCGACGACCCAGAGCAAGGCGCCATCAAGATCGTGATGACCGGTTCAGCCAGTGACAAAGCCTTGCTGCGTCCGCATATCTACAGCAAACAGCAGAAAAAGCGTCTGGAAAAGCGCTTCAAAGACCCGGCCGATCCGTTGCGTTTGGTGATCGTGCGGGATATGTGGCTGACCGGTTTCGACGCGCCGTGCGTGCACACGCTGTATGTCGATAAACCGATGAAGGGCCACAACCTGATGCAAGCCATCGCCCGCGTCAATCGGGTTTTCAAGGACAAGCAAGGCGGCCTGGTGGTGGATTATATCGGCATCGCCAACGAATTAAAGTCTGCTTTGAAGGACTACACCGCCAGCCAGGGCCGTGGCCGACCCACCGTCGATGCGGCCGAAGCCTATGCCGTGCTGGAGGAAAAGCTCGATATTCTGCGGGGCATACTGCACGGCTATGACTACAGTGACTTTTTAACCACCGGCCACAAACGACTGGCCGGCGCAGCCAATCATGTGTTGGGCCAGAAGGACGGCAAGAAGCGGTTTGCTGATACTGCCCTAGCCATGAGCAAGGCCTTTACCTTGTGCTGTACGCTGGATGACGCCAAGGCAGTACGGGAGGAGGTGGCATTCTTCCAGGCGGTGAAAGTCATTCTCACCAAGCCCGATATCAGCCGGAAAAAACGCAGCGACGAGGAACGCGACTTGGCGATCCGGCAAATCATCAATTCCGCCGTGGTCTCGGAAGACGTGGTGGACATCTTCGAAGCCGTTGGCTTGGATAAGCCCAATATCGGTATCCTGGATGATGACTTCCTGGCTGACGTGCGTAACTTGCCGGAACGCAATCTGGCTGTAGAGCTGCTGGAACGGCTATTGGAAGGTGAAATCAAATCCCGATTTGCCGGCAACGTAGTACAGGAGAAGAAGTTCTCCGAGCTATTGGTCAACGTGATCAAGCGTTATCAGAACCGGGCTATTGAAACTGCCCAGGTGATTGAAGAGCTGATTCAGATGGCGAAGAAGTTTAGGGAAGCCGCCGGACGAGGGGAGTCTCTGGGGTTGAGTGAAGATGAAATCCGCTTTTACGATGCCCTGGCCGATAATGAATCAGCCGTCCGCGAACTGACCGATGAAACCCTGAAGCTTATCGCCCATGAACTTACAGAGAACCTACGCCAGAACATTACGGTGGATTGGTCGCAACGGGAAAGCGTCAGAGCCAAGTTACGCTTGATGGTGAAACGTATCCTTCGTAAGTACAAGTATCCGCCAGACCAACAGGAGGCAGCGATTGAGCTGGTCTTATTGCAGGCTCAGGCGTTAGGTGAAGCGTGGATATGAGCTAATAGAAGAATACTTTGGTGCTATTAGTAAGCATTGATAATCACCCTTGCTATCAGCTATGGCTGATAAATTTCCACTAGTTATGAGCATAACAGCACTATAGCATTGGGTGTTGTGCATTGTTTACTAGCATTTGCCAAAGCCTACAAATTAGCAGGATTACATTTTGTGGGTGATTTACTCAAAAAAAAAGCGACACATGTGTCGGCTTTCCTTATATGAATATGTTTTATTTAAATATCCATGTTACGATTCTGCAAAATTTAGCGTATGGGTGGTCGCGTGGAAACAGAGATTACGAACAAATGGGGAAAATCAATTGAAGCCGGTTTTCAACAAGTACCTGACGTATTAATTCGCGCACAGTCGAAACTTGGCATAGATTCCTTAAGTTTGGTGATTTTGTTGAATCTAACAATGCATTGGTGGGAAAAAGATAATCTCCCATGGCCAAGGCCTTCGGTAATTGCCAAGAGAATAGGCGTAAGCACTAGGACGGTGGAAAGAAAAATTTCAGAATTGACTGACAAGGGCTTGATTGAAAGGTTGCCACCCGAAAAAACTGACCGCGTCACAATTCGTCGTTTTAATCTAAGTGGACTTATCAAACACTTGGAACCTCTAGCCGAAGGGTATCGGGAAGATTATCTATCGATGCGGCAACGGAAAAATAATCTTGCTACACCAGCAGAATCGGAAAGTACATGAGGCAGGTTTATGTTGTTAGCTTTCCTCAAAAACAGCAAAGATGAATTTTCATATTTTCTTTGAAAAACCAGTGAATTCAACCATTGGACTGTTTAACCTCCCTTTCGCTGTTTTTAGGGAACTTGACAAAATTATACCTAGGTAGATATAGTGGCAACATTGTTTATTCATGAAGACGCAGAAGATGATCTTGAGGAAATTTGGTCTAAAGACATTGAAGCAGCAGCAAGGGTCACCGTGCTTCTCGAAGAGCTTAAAGGAAATGATGATCTCTTAGATCGACTGACACAACATGACTTTGGCTCATATGGTACGGCCGATTTCCACGTTAGCAAATGGATTGAACAGTGGAACAAAGGAAACAATCTTTGGCGTCTAAAGATCTGGGATTTGGAAGATAATGACGTGAAGTACAGAATAGTGTACGCATTTATTCCAGCTAAAAAGCGTTACCATGTGCTGGGTGTTGTACCAAGAGAATTTAACTATGCCGCAAACAATGAACTCACTATACGCATCCTCAACGCCTACCAAAACCTTTGAAACACTGGTTGTTGGCACAGGAGTAGCTACTGAAGCGACTTCGGTAGAGTCCCCATGCGTTGTATTTCGAATTGAGGATCGATTGCCGAAAATAGAGACACCGGCTCATCACAAAACAATCGATCAACTTGTTGATAAATGGAGCAAGGACGAAAAGCGTCGTGAGGCCTTACAACAAGCTCGACATTGGGTTGCTGATAAATTTCATGGCGAGGATGGTGAAACAGTTCGTACGCTTCGTCTTAAAAAAGGATGGTCTCAGGTGCAACTCGCAACTGAGCTATCAACAAGCCAATCTCATATTGCTCGTATTGAGCGTGGCACTGAAAATCTGGCCATTGAAACCTGTCGTAAACTCTGTGTTGTATTAGGCGTTGATATGAATACACTTGATGCAGCGCTCCATCGGCAAGAGGCCTTAGTTAAAACAAAGGTGAAGTAATGGATCGTCATATTCAGACGATATTCTGCGACGATATTCGCCATGAATTGGGAGGTAAGCTCTCCTATATTGGGGTATACAGCGGACGTCTATTTTTGCCGACATTTCCTTTGACATTACCAAAGCTTTGCTTATCAATAAACGTCCTCACGCCTGCAACCAGGCCTTTCACTAAACTCAGCTTACGAGTTATGAAAGACAAAGATGTATTATTTGAAGGCAATTTGGATGATTCTCAGTTATCTGGTGCAGTGGAAGTCCTTTCAGATAGCGAAATGGATATAAAAGACCGCGTCCTATCTCTTCAATCGGTTATCGTTTTCTCTCCATTTGCTCTTGAAGCTCCCTGCACACTTCGAGTATTAGCCGAAACGGAAGACGGAGAACTACGAGGATATGGCTTGAAAATTGAGCAAACATCTACGGATATGATGAATTTGCAATAAGCAATTGCTCAATCTTGTACCAAGCATGATATTTTTTCGATACCGAACCGAATCGCCTCTAAGATACTGGATCCAGCCGATGGCGCTAACCGCTATCTTTTAATCTCCTGACCCTAGACTATCGTTAATTTTGAGTTGATAAGCGTTAGCTTTATCTTTACTAACAAGGAGGCTTTTTGATGTCTGTTCCCGCGCCTGATCTTGCTGTCGGTTATTCCGCAATATCCAAGCTGATAAATGATGTAAAAGCTGACAGTCTTGATCTTAACGAAGCGGACACACGTCATCGGTTCATTGATAGGCTTATACATGAATGCTTGGGATGGGATTACACTTCAACACATCTTGAACGCCGGTTTAATGGTGACTACAGCGATTACGAACTGGGAAAGCCGCCGCAAATAATAATCGAAGCGAAACGAGCTGGTATATCGTTCGAAATACCTAGCGAAACGAATAAAAGCATTGTCCGGTCACTAAGTTCATTATTCAAATTGTGCCCCAAATTTCGGGCAGCTTTCGATCAAGCTCAGAAATACTGTAGTGACCGGGGAATTCAAGTTGGGGTAGTTTGTAACTCTAGTCAAATCATAGTTTTTCTAGGTGTTCGTAATGACGGCATACCACCCTCGGAGGGGAAATGCCTATTATTTAATGGGTTAGATCAGGTAGAAAAAAACTTTCATCGATTATGGCAAGCTATTTCTCCTGATGCTGAGCATCGAAAATTGTTGTTGGCGGATCTCGCATCTGGCCTTCCAACAGGAGTACCAGTAAAGCTTTCCAGCTATCTTCCTGGATACCCTTCCTTTCGTTATCCAAGCGAATCACAACAAAGTTTGCGTACACTAAGTGACCTCCTAATCGAAGATGCCCCCAATACTTTAGCTGTGAGGAAGAGGTTTTACGAGGAGTGCTATTGTGAAAGCGGAGCGCTAGCAAAAGAAGCGATGGTTGGTAAGAATATACTGTCGGCACGGTATGCATCTATGTTTAAGCCCTTGCCACAAAATCCGACATTGCAACACCTGCGTTCAACGCCCGATGACAAATATGGTTTGGCTCCAGAGGTAGTCGCTGAAGCTCTTGGCAGACGCCCAATAGTTATAATCGGTGACGTAGGGGTTGGGAAAACCTCATTCATCCGGCACCTGATTTATGTGAAGGCCGCAGAAGAGGTTGAGAACGCGATATTTATCTATATTGACCTTGGAAGTCAGGCTAATTTGGGTCAAGACATGCATGCTTTCTTTTTACAGGAGATAGAGCGGCAGCTCCTTGAGGATCATGGGATAGATATATATGAAGATCACTTTGTTCGTGGAGTCTATCATGGTGACCTACAGCGCTTTGAGAAGGGTATTTATGGTCGCCTAAAAGAATCTGCCCCGGACAAGTTCATTGAACGTCAAATCGAGCATCTCGAAGAGCTTACAAGTAACAAAGTGATGCATCTCCAACAAAGTATTATGCACTTTGCAAAAGGGAGAAAAAAACAAGTTATCATTTCAATTGATAACGCGGATCAGAGAAAGCTGGCTGATCAGCAGGAAGCATTTTTGGCGGCTCAGGAATTTGCAGCTAACTGGCAAGCGCTGGTTCTTATTTCACTGAGGCCACAAACATATTTCGTATCAAAGTCATCTGGATCGATATCTGCCTATCCTCAACGAATCATGACAATTTCACCGCCTAGAGTCGATTTAGTGCTCCAAAAGCGGCTACAGTTCTCCTTGGATTTAGCGGAAGGGCGGCTTCCATTAGATCGGCTCAACGGGATAACCATCAAACTAGATGCCATTGCATTATTTTTAAAAGCATTGTTATTCTCATTGCGTAATAACAAAGAAATATCTGAAATTCTAAGCAACATCACTGGCGGGAATATCCGTGAAGCGCTGGAATTGATTAAAGGTTTTATTGGCAGTGCAAATGTCGATTCAGAAAAAATTATCCACATAATGCGGAGTGAAGGGCAATATCTCATTCCTTTGCACGAATTCACAAAGCAAGCTCTACTGGGTGAATATTCACATTTTGATGCTCGCTCTTCACTAGCATTAAATCTTTTTGATGTACGTTATCCTGATCAAAAGGAGCATTTTCTTGCGTCAATGATCATCGGTTTTCTATTCACAGATGGGCCTAAAAAGTCCCCAGAAGGATTTGTTCACACAGATGATTTGCTAGCTGAAATGCAGACTTACGGCTTTGTTGCTGATCAGATAGAGCATGCTCTAAGACGCTTGACCAATAAAAAACTTATTGAAACCACAGAGCGTATTACCTTCGATGAGGGCTTGCAGGGTCTGGTCGGTGATATGCCGCTTGCCTTCCGTGTAACCACTATTGGCGTATATCACATTCAAAGATGGGCGCCCAGCTTTGCGTATTTGGATGCAGTGTTGTTTGATACACCAATATTTGATGAAAATCATCGAAAAGAAATTTCTGCAAAATTGGAGTCATTTGATATTCGAGAACGCTATAAGCGGACAGTCAAATTTCGCGACTACCTAAACGAGTGCTGGTCACAGATTACTAAGCCACCTGTATTCTTTGATTGGCCCACACTACGAAACACCGGCACACCGAGTTTTGTAAGTGTTAAACGAGCTATAGATACTAGGCAGCTTTAAATTAAGAGCTCCCAATAAGGGGTTATTTACCCAAAAAATGACCATCCCGGATTTTTTTATAAAAAATCAATTTTCCCTCATCAGCCCATGAATACCACGGGTTTCATGGGTGTTGTGAGACAAACCGTTCTTTTGGTTAAATAACACCCATTGTGTGCGACTTCGCATAACGCGGATTATGTTAAATTGTTGATTTTTACCGTCTGTTTTTATAATAAAAATAGGTAGTTAGGAAATCAAGCTGCCTACTGAACGCGGGGTTTCGTTGCAGACCCGATCCACCACTGGGGTTGATGGTGCGATGGCATGCAACAGTATTACCTCGCCAGTATGCGACTTGATTACCCGGTAGGATTCTTGATTGCCTTCCTACAAAACAAGCGTTTAGACCGGATCGGGGTCACGCTTGGCAGACCTCTGATGAGACGACTATAAAGGCGTCACGTTTTCAGCTTGTGGGCCCTTAGCCCCAGAGGTCACTTCCATGGTCACGCGCTGGCCTTCGATCAGGCTTTTCCGACCGCTGCCTTGGATCACACTAAAGTGGACAAAGACATCTTTGCCGCCGGCTTGCTCAATGAAACCAAAGCCTTTTTCATCGTTGAACCACTTTACTTTGCCTTCTACTAGTGCTGCCATAAAATTCTCTTTCTTTAAAAAAACCATTGCTGGCGTATTGTTCATACGGACAGAATGCCGATTATCGCTTATTTAAGGTGAAATGCGTGATCGATAAAATAAAACCACAAAAAATGCCGGCAAGGTTACTGTGGGTAGGTACTTTACTTTCCTACAATTGGGGGACCGACGAGTAACTGCTTGTCGGTGTGACGTACACCAGTTCAATTTCAACCCTCTGGTTTTGACGCTTTCCCTCGGGTGTTGAATTGTCTGCGATAAAATCAGATCCGGAAGCGTAATTCACGTGAATTTTCAAAGGAGACACGCCGCGCTCTATCAGATATTTTCGGGCAGATAACGCCCTTGACAATGCAAGCTGTTCATCTTTGACGCTGGGTATAGGTGTACTGGTTCTCCCTCGGACCGTTATCAAGGCGGCATTCTGGGCACCGTCAAGAATGGTTGAGTCGCTAAAGTTCGGGCGGAAAATAACACTACAATTGTCGAATAAGACTGTTACGGTATTTGATTGCGGGGTTCCGTAAGCATCTTCAGCTACTACGTTCGCTGTAATCGGTTCAACGTGGAATGTTTGTGAATTGCCAACGTTTGCGCAGGTCGAAAGTAATGCGAATATTGCTAGTCGTTTCTTGGTCATAAATATTTCCTTATAGATTGGTAAATGCGGTGTCTGTCATGGAAATGATCCACAGAACGGTTAGGTGCAATGGGTAAAAGGCATAGAAAGCCCATTGAACGCGCGGGATTGGCAATCTCACTAAGCATGCCAACAATGCAACTGGCAGTACGGCCAGTGCCCAATAATTGCCACTGATCAAGCGTAAGGAAAGAATGGATATAACTGCAATAATCACTGGAGCAAGCCTTGGTGTTTTACAGTACCACCATGCCGATAAGCCCAGCACAAGTCCAGGCCACCAATATTCGACCACTGAACCGCCCAGCACAAACACTAACGCAGCAGCTAGGTAGCCCGTGATTGTTTGATACTCAATTAGATAAATGGTGAGGGTGAGAACCAACAACGCAAACATAAAATTTAACGGCCACCACCCAGCAAGTAATCCACCGAGGGCAAGGAAGGCCGGTGTTGCCAGCGATCCACACAAAGCTAATCGCTTTATTATCCGGATATGCACACCACGTTCGAAGGCCATTGGCCTTGCAAGGTTATAGGCAAGGACCAAAACAAATAGCGGCATTGCCAAACGGCCTATGTTGAATAAAACCGGAATGGCTCCCTTATATAGATATTTGTTGGTGTGATCGATCACCATTAGGATCAGGGAAAACCACTTGATGGCTTCGATGGTGCCATCTGCGATAACTACACGAGGATAGTTCATTTCGTGCTTCCTTTTTTTAGCGGCTAAAATATGGTTGTTAGTCAGAACTAACCATAATTTTGCGAGGGATATATGCCATGCTTGCGGCGTGTATTTGCATCGGTTTTTTATATACCGGCGTTATGGGCTCGGGTTGTGCTTGAACAGGTGTCGAGTCTGTTTTCTGTACTTGAACAACCTCTACTATTCCGCCCTTTAAAAATGCATCCAGCCAATCGGCCCATTTGTTGGCCCTTACCATCAAATCGGCTTTGTACACTCCGTTGTAATAAGGGGTTCTTGAATGATAATTGGCGACTTTTGTCCATAAATCACCCTTATCGTCTTTGATATGAACGGCCAGTCGCCATGCGGCTAAATCGTAGGGATAGCAACCTGAGCGGGCTACGTCTTCTGGCATAATGCCATATTTCGCCAATTGGGTTAGGTACGAGGTGTTGAATTGCATTGGTCCCACATCGTGAGTGCCGTTGGTATTCCTTACCCATTGCCCAGGCTTTCCGCCTTCTTTCTCGGCGATTGCCAGCACAATATTTGCAGGTATATCGTATTTCGCGGCAGCAGTGATAGAGCATACGATCCGCTCTTGTTGTTGTGGACTCTGATTGTTAGGCTGAGCATGCACTAGCATCGGGAGTATGCTGATTGCAACAATACAAAGCTTTATAGCATTCATGAATTGCTCTCCTGTTATGCTGAATGTGCATTACCGCTATCGTTGTTGGTGAATGCCGCGACCTCTTCATCCGGATCTACTGTTTCATCAGATCCCGATAGGCTATCGCCGCCAAACGTGGGTGTTGATTGAGCACTGTTGCTAATTGCAGCCGCGACTTGTCCGCCAAACGTATTGTTGGTTCTGTCCTTAATTTTTTGCTTTGCAACCTCTCCAATTCCGGTTGCAAGATTTTTAACCATTGATGGTCCATATTTGGAATCATTTGCCTGCTTTGACGAACCACTACCCCCCATTGCTTCGCCAAGTGGAGTTGTTGAGTTTGAGGTAGAACCACCGTTAGCGGTGCTCTGACTGCTTTGAAGATAGTCGGCTGTCATTCTGGAAGCTCCGTCCGCCCCACTGCCGGCGAATTCCGCTGCTTTATTTGATGCCGCCATAATGGCTTGAATGCCACCGCTAATATTTGTTGCTCCGGCAGCAATCGCTCCACCGGCAACGCCAATAGCCGCCCCGGCAGTTGCGGCAGCCGCCATTGCCGAGCCGGCTCCAAATCCATTACCAAGTGCGCCGGTTCCCCCTCCGAATGCGACTTGCCCAAGCATTGGGGGCACTTTATTGACCAATAGCAGCAAGACCACTGCTGCTACGAGAAATGAACCCATATCCGCGTAGGTCATATCGGCTTCCATTGCCGCCACATAATCATTGATAAAGGCTTGTCCAATTCCAACAATCAGAATCATTGCCATCAATTGGATGGCGACGTTCAATACCGTTTTGTAAAAGCCGATGGCCATGTCCGTGGTCCATCGACCACCGCCGAAGCCAAGATATATAACGCCTGCGTAGGCAAGAATCCATCCACTAACAAAGAGCACAAGCATATTAGTGGCGATCAGGGCCATGATCACTAGCACGACTGCGCCCATGATAATTAGCGCCGCGCCCTCTACCGGTTCCCAGATTGATGAAGCGGTAATCGCTTTTCCAAATACTTGGAATCCTGCATCGATAATGCCGGACGGCGTTACCGCGCCCAATCCGGCCGCATTTGACCCTAACGTTTGCATTGATGCAAAAATGCTGGTTGCCATTGCAGGCCCGTTACTCAAAAGCCACCAGAAAAACCCTGTGGTAATAGTGAAACGGAGGAATTCGGCATAGAACTCGCCAATATCTGCCTTTCTCAATAGTAAAAAACCATGCGTCCATACCATAGAAATTAAGGCCAATACCCAGAATAGCCAGGTCGCTCGTGCAGTAATGGCGGCGGCCCACCCCGCCGCAGCACCGGCAAACCGACCTTGAACATCGTCCATAATGTTCGGCCCATCTATTGCCGCTAAGGCGTCAGTGGATGCGAGCATCAAGAAGGCTAAAAACAAGAATATTTGTCTATTCATTTGCCGTTTCTCGCGCTATTTGATTGACCAGTTTCGATTGTTCGCAGCACCGAAAGTCACACGGCGGGCGCAAGCGGAGGCTAGTCGTCTCCGCTTTTTTTCATTGGCGATGCGAATGAGGTTTTCGTGCCTACAATTTATTTCATTAACAATAAGGGCATCCGCATCTGCATCCGTCTCGGTATCCTCAGCCACTGGCAAGGAGTCTTCGCCTTGATTGACCAACTCATCCCAGTTACTGACGGTTGTTGCAATAGCGGCCACGATAAAAATAACGACCAAGGTATATTTAATGGACATGCGCAATTACCTGATGGCCCAGCCATCATTATCCCGGTATGCATAGGGCACTTCGTGGGCCTTGTCGGATGCGGCTTGTTGTTGCGCTTCTTTATTGGCCAAGGCCTGATTGCGGGTTATTTCGGCGTTTTGTTGCGCTATCAGCAATCCACGTATTTGTAGAAGCTGATTGGCCTGTTGGCTGGCAATTTGATTGGTATATCCGATAGCCTTGACTTGACCATCGGCGCCTTGTGCCGCTGCTTGAATATCTTCGAGAGTTGCGGCATCCGCTTCTAGTGCTGTTTGTTGGCTATCTAGGCCTTCTATTGCGGCCTTGTTTGCTGACTGTTGCGCCTCCGAGCCAAGGTGTACAGAGTCGCGTAAGTCGGCTAAATCGGCATTCGTGCAGGCGTCGCCGTTAAAACAACGCGACCCCCGATAGGTGTTTATGTCTTTAAACTTTGCCAAATAGTTATCAATGTTACCGAATCTGTCTTTATACCGGGTGACGGTATCAATGGTTCCACGAAGCCGTCCCATAGTTGCGGTCGCTCTATCCCAAATATTGACCGCTGGCGACGCTGTGTTTTGCAACATATTTTCATATTGCTGTATCTGCGTTGAATACTGTTCCAATTGAGTACCATATTCTTGAACCTGCTTTATTGTCTGAGCGATTTCTTCGACCGCGGTCATAATGTTTTGTGTCAAGTTCGTACCGTCGATTACAGGAACTCCCGCGACTGAAATGGATGGACTAAACATGACAGTTGCGGTCAACACCCCTACCAATATTTTTTTAGCGGCTAAAATGCTATTGTTTTTCATAAATGACTCCTGTGGTGTAAACCTTAATAATCAAATGCTTGATACGGTTTGGTTAGAGTTAAGTCTTTCGTCACGATAATATTGAATCTATAGCCAGGTCTTATTTCCAAAGTCGGCGCGATATTCATGTTTTTCGCGATCATTTGTGAGGTGACTCGACCTAGTTGTTGTCCCAGCGCATTACTCATCGCACTATTGGCGTTCGGAGCTGTATAAACCCCGTTTTGTTGGTTTTGTTGCTGGTTATAAGTAATGCCTGCTGTAATGGCGGACATTAACAACGCAGACCCAAATATCCGGACAAAATGATGATTAACTTGGTCGGTGAATCCCGCATAACCGGCACTATCTGCGCCCGGCATAGCGCCAATATCCATTGCCTTACCATCGGGGAATACGATACGTTGCCATGCAACAAGAACCCGAGATTGCCCATATTCCACTTCACTTGAATAAACACCAACTAATCGGGAGCCTTGCGGAACCAATAGATATTTTCCGGTTGCCGTATCAAACACGTCCTGTGAAACTTGGGCCATGATCTGCCCAGGTAACTCGGAATTGATTCCAGAAATTAACGTCCCAGGAATAATGAAACCGGCCCGAAGTTCGAATGGCGTTCTTGGCGCTTCCGGTAGTGAGTCCAGTCGCCATCTATCGCTTGATCCTGATTTGCCGAATTGGCTAATATTATTTTTTTCGCCCAGAGTCTCGGAACTAACAAGTTGCGGCGATCTTTCGTTGCCGCCAGTTTCATTTTCCCCGTCTGCTCCCACGATTCCCGAATCCTGCAATGCCGCGAGCCGTTTCTTATATGCGGTCATAGGGTCGGTATCTGTCATCTGTTCTCTGACTGCGGCAAGCTTAGCAAGTACCCCATCTCTTCCGGTTGTTTGCACTTGTGATGCTGCAATTACGCCAGGAGGTGAACCGGAGCTGCGCGGAGCTGTAACCGTCACCATCGTTCTTGCTTTAATTGCATCTTCGAATTGTTGTCGCTTCATTGCGGCAATACGTGCGGCTGCATCCTCTTCCGGGGTACGCGCTCTATTGGGTGCGGCGGATGGCGGCGTTGGAGGCATATCGGCCCGTACTATTTTGACTGGCGGTGCGGGCTCTAGCTGCGGATCAGGTTGCGGATTGGATTCGGGGGGAATAATACCGCCCAGGTTATTGCCCACTATTTCTTTGGCGAGCATATTGGCGTTTCCTGCTTTTTGCCGGTCCGCCGTTTCTGGTTTGTTTTGCTGGTTTGCACGGTCAGCGGCCACCAGAACCATTATGATTAAGAAGATCGATATGGCTACACCCAGGATAAGTACGGGTAAGTTATTTACCCGACGAACGCCGTGACTGGCTTCTGGTTCATCCGGTGACAATTCAGGCGACATGTATTCTTCATTGACGGTATTTGCTGTCGATTCCATTGCCTTACTCCATTTTTGCCCAAGCGCCTGCTGATAAGGCGGTGTTGTTCTTCGCCTCATAAGCATGAGTAAACGTCACGTCGTCAATCTTGAGCTTAATGCGGTACAAGTCGGTCACATTGATAGACGGCTTATCAACGACGTACTGAAGCCTCAACCCCGTGCCGCTAACGCTTTGCTTCGGGCTATACTCCTTCACTGCATAGCCTTTTGCTCTCAGCGAATCCACCAATAACATTCCGAATCTATCTGATTTTGGAATGCTTTGGCCGAAATTGAATTGAGTTTGAGCAGGTGGATATATCTTTTCCAAATGATGAATGGTATCTGCCGCAATGCCTTCATGAAGCCCAGAAGGCGCATTTGATTCGAAATTGCCGAATCGTTCCGTTGCGCATCCAACCAGTCCGGCAATACTGATGACGAACGCTAAGATCCTGATCATGTTATTTCACCCGTTGAATGGTTACGGTGTCTTGGTTAGAGCCAACACCTGCAATCATGATTGCTCTATCGAATACAGTGTCGACAATGTAACGGTCGCCCTGTACACGATAATTCACCATCACGGTTTCATCGTCCTCAAACATCCCCCCTTCCCTTCGCACAACCAGCAATGTCGGCGCTTCGGTTTGTGCCATTGTTTCCGGCATTTGAATGATGGTTTTTTGCTTATCGTGATAAACGCGAACCGGGGTCCATGAAATTGGGCCATTAGGTTCGATTTCATAATCGAAATGCAGATCGCCCAAATACTCCCCGGTTTGAGGAATGGTCTTTTCTTGGCGTTCTTTATGTTCTTTATGGACGATGGCATTCCATTTCGCCATCGCATCCTCCGGATAGCTAAACGCCACTTTTGGCATGTACTGTGTTCGGTGTGATCGTAGCTGCAAGTTATAGGCGCGACGATTGGTTGTCACCGATAGCGATGTTTCCAAGCCCACATCATGCGGCTTGATAATCAGATGTTGTACTTCGCTTTGGCCGCTACCCTCAATCGCTGGTTCTATGGTCCATCTTGCCGTATCACCTAAATTAATCCCGTTTACTTGTTCGCCAGGCTGCAACGAAACGTCACACACTTGAAGAACGGCGCAGACAATACTTGGTTGTTGAGCACCGTATAGGAACGTGATCGTACCGTTTTGCCCGCTGGTTGGAGCCAAGCCTGTCGCGCTACTTGCTTTCCATTTTTCGGCTATCGCAATAGCCTGTTTTTCTTGTTTGGTTAATGTCGGGTTTTTGGTTGCAAAATACATATCCGCCATATCAGGCTCCGCCACCGCAGACCGCATCACAAATAGCGTCATGGCTATCTTTATCATTGCGCTGTATTGCTTTTTCATGAGATTGCCTCGTTCGGTTAAAACTGTTGTTGTCTGGACCAGGAAAAGTCTTTCACGTAAATTCCCATTGGGTTTTTCCGGATTTGCTCTTCGCTTGTGGCCGGTGTTGGTTCAACGACTTTAATATTGACTAATGCCCTCATGTATGAGGGTTTTCCGGTCACAATGCCCTGGCGGTCGCGGGTAGTTTCAATCCAATCGACCTCCCAGGTATCTGGGGTTTGGGCCAGGACATTCACCACTTCTACGCTTACCATTTCCTTTATCGCCCGTTTAAACGGACTAGACTCCTCGGTGCCATTCAACCATTCAGTCATTTTTTGTAGCGATGGGTCGCCGGGCGCTAACATAGCGTAGACATCCATAACGGCTTTTCTTTGTAGCGCGATGTCTATCGTGACTATTCGAGAGTTTGATATAAAGGCCGATACCACAGATGCCACTACTCGCCCATCCACCGGTGATGCTCGGTCGGCTCTGGCTATGGCTGCGGTTTGACCAAGCTTGTCAACTTGTATGACGTAAGGCACAAATTTCGATAGCTGGCCGATATGAATCATTCCTCCGACACCGGTTAACGCCACCAACATGGATAATATCCCCATTACTTGCCACGCCTGCCGCGTAGAAATAACGCCCTGTGTGTGATCTTTCCAGGTTCGTCTTGCTGACAAATATGGATTCTCGTTTTCTCCGGTTCTACGGCCACCAATCAGCTTTTCAGGATTTTTTCTGGGGTCTGCTTTTGGGTCTTTTCTTTTAAAAATCATGCTGCTTCCTCCAAGTATTCTTCAATGCTTAAACCCTTACGAGCGAGCCATTCACCCACCCATTCATGACCATGAGTCGCCTTTAATTTCTTGATGGCCGCAACAGAGTCTTTATCCGAAGAGCCCACAAACGCGAGAGCGAGCGGGCCTAACGCAAGATCATAGAGACGACAGCCTTCTTCAGAGACGTAGTAGTAATGCCTCTTGGGGATTGCTGTAGCCAATAATTCGATTTGCCTAGAGTTAAGGCCCATACGGCGATACAGTGCAGTCGCGTCTTCCTCTCTGGCGTAAATGTTTGGCAAGAAGATTTTCGATGCGGTTGATTCGATAATTACGTCGAGGATTCCAGAATTCGCAGCGTCAGATAAGTTTTGAGTTGCCATCAAAACAAAACAGTTCGCTTTTCGCAGTACCTTTAGCCACTCTCGAATTTTTTCCCGGAATACCGCATGACCGAGCATCACCCATGCCTCATCCAAAATAATGACCGTAGGCTGCCCGGTTAATGATCGTTCGATGCGTCTAAAGAGATATAACAACACTGGAAGCGCATAGCGCTCCCCGAGATTCATTAACTCTTCTATTTCAAAAACCGTGAAATCGGTAAGTTCCAGCCCATCCTCTTCGGCATCTAATAGATGCCCCATTGCGCCATCAATGGTGTATTGCTTAAGAGCTTCGCGTATTGCCTCATCTTGAATAGTTACCGTGAATTCAGATAGCGTTCTAGCGCCGCTGTTATGCATGTTGATGATGGCGTTACCAATTTCATTTCGCTGGGCGGGTGATGTAATCAAACCATTTAACGCCAGAATGATGTTGATCCATTCCATAGCCCATGCGCGATCATTTTTGGTTTTCAGGTATTGCAAAGGACAGAAGGCCAGCAATTCGTCGTCGGCGGCCACCGTGAAATGCTTACCGCTTTTCCCTACACTCGTGGCGTGGATTGCTTCGGTTAATGGGTACAGGGACATCCCTTTATCGAATGCAAAGATGTGCATGCCTTGATAGCGGCGCAACTGCGCGGCGAGTATGGCAAGATGGGTTGACTTACCGGCTCCGGTTCGACCAAACATAAATGTATGCCCCACATCGCCTACATGGAGATTTAGACGGAATGGTGTTGAGCCCTGGGTAACACAATGCATAATCGGGGGAGATAGTGCTGGATACATTGGACAAGGTGCATATTCTCTGCCTGTCCAAATGGTGCTAATCGGCAACAAGTCCGCCAAATTCATAGTGTTCAACAAGGGACGGCGTACATTCTCGACACCATGGCCCGGCAAACTACCTAAGTAGGCTTCCATTGCGTTAATGGTTTCGATCCTGGCGACAAATCCAAGCCTATTTATGGCCTTCTCTACCTGTTGAGCCAGTTCCTGTACGCGTTTTCTATTCTCGTCCATTAGGACTACAACACTGGTGTAATAGCCCTGGGCGATTATGCCGCTATTAACTTCAGCTAACGCCGCCTGTGCGTCGTCCACCATGTTTTGCGCGTCCTCGTCTATCGGTCCTGTGTTGAGATTGAACACTTGATCAATGAAACCGCGTACCTTTTGCCGCCATTTTTTTCGAAACTTTTCCAAGTGACTGATAGCCTCGTGAGGGTCCATAAAAATGAACCTTGAGGACCAGCGATATTCGATAGGTAACTCACCAAGGGCGGTTAACATTCCCGGTGTCGATTCAAGCGGGAATCCTTCAATCGCTACTACCTGGATGTACTTACGACCTATCTTGGGAATCACGCCCGCGAGCAAATCCTCTCCACCAATTAAACAGTCGAGATACATGGGGTTTGTTGGCAGTTGTATCGGATGATTTTTTCCGGTAATACAAAACTGCAACCAGCGCAGAAGATCATCATGAATGACAGTTGTCCCATCTTCATTAACGATTTCATGGCCCTTTAATCTGCGTAAGTTGACCGCTGCCGACAATCGCGTTTCGATGTTGTGACATTCACGTTTAAAGTGTTCAATGAGGTCGGTTGTATATGTCTTTGAGTCAGGTTTCCTGGCGTCGTCGTCGAACATAAGTTCAATAAACTTGCGTTCTGCAAGCACAGGCGGGAGATACGTCAATGTCATGACAAAGTACCCTTCGTACATGGTACTTAGTCCTTCGAAAAGTGTCCGGCGCTCTTCGTCGATGGCTGCCGTGATTCGATCAGGAAATGTCGATAACCCCCTTTCTGAATATGACGGCGCCGGGCGTCGCACGGCGTCGACATGGATCATCCAGCCATTGCCTAGTCTGGATATTGCTTGGTTTAATCTGGCGGATATTGATTCGCGGTGTGCTTCGGTTGAACTATCGTTGTCATCACTCGTATAAAGCCAGCCAGCGAGAAACGATCCATCCTTACCAACAATAATACCGTCATCGACCTCGGCAGCATAAATCAACAAATCCGCTACGCTGGCGTTTTTGGAACGATGTTGACTTAACCGACGATCCTTATCCGCCCTGTAAATCAATCTGGCGAGGATTGCGACTAATAGAATCCCTAGTCCCGCAATCATGAGTGTTATGGCCTCGATCATCATCTGTATTGTTTCCCTTGGCTATTTGGATTTTCACGGAACGGGGTGCTTCTGGCCGGGTAATACCCTCTTAAATTACCTACCCGCGTACCTCGATACCGTAAATGTCGTAGATAAATAAATCGCATTTTCGGATCTGATTTGGCCGCCAACCGTGCTAGGTATAATGCACATAACCATAAAACTATCCCGACAATGGCTGCCCTCAGTTCTTGAGCGGAGAAAATTAGCGCTCCGGCCACTAGGCCGGAGAACATCACAAACTCACGATCCCCGCCCATGAACAAGTTGTCTCTGTTACCCGCTCTGCGAATTGGAATCGCGCGTAAGGCCATTACTTTTCACCCACCATAGCCAATGACTTACCAGCGCTTTTTAATGTACGCAGTTGAAGGCATGCTAACGTTGCTATTAAACACGCGATCATCAATGCCTCCTTGACATACTGCGTCGCGTGAAAACCCATAATCATGAGCTGTGTGCCTACCTCATCCTCCGACAGTGTGATTACTGCTCCGCGACCAAATACGTTAGTCATAACGTTTTGGGCACCGACTAAGAGGGCCATGACAAGAACGATGAAGATCAAGGTCCGAAAGAAGCCGTTTAAGTCGCCGCCAAAAATCAGCACACCGCCGGCGACAATGATCCCAATGAGTGACAACGAAAACGCTACGGGACCAGTAACCGATGTTCTAAGGCTGGTAAGCCAATCTTCATAAGGTAAAGCTCCCCCATCACCTACGGCGGCGGTCGCCTGTTCTGGCATAAAAAAAACCAATGCCATTAACAGAATTAGCGGTGCTCTTTGCAGTCGATTCGCGAGTGCATTCATTTTGTAACTCCTACAGATTAGAGGTTATGTAATGACCGTCCCTGTAACCGGAAACCTCTATGATTTCCTGAATACGACGGCCTTCTTGGGTTTTGGCGATGAAAACAACAACATGTACCGCTTCGCCAATCAGCGGTTCAATAGGTCTAGGTGATTCTGGATGCATGCTGATTAACATGGATAATCTGTCCAGCCCAGCCTTCGCATTGTTTGCATGGAGTGTGGCCGTTCCACCCTCGTGGCCCGTATTCCATGCCATTAGTAGGTCTAGCGCCTCTGGTCCACGTACTTCACCGACTAATATTCGATCTGGCCGCATCCTGAGCGTTGTTTTCAACAACTGCGTCATCGGGACATCAATAGTTGAGTGATACTGCACGTAGTTTTCGGCCGCGCATTGGATTTCGCCGGTATCCTCAATAATGAACACTCGTTCTGTGGGGTCGAACTCAACCATTTTGTTAATAATGGCGTTTACCAACGTCGTTTTCCCTGATCCAGTTCCTCCGACAACTAAAATGTTTTTGTGATCTTTGACTGCCTTTGTAATCGCATCGAATTGATTGCAGGTCATGATGCCGTCCGAGACGTATTGCTCCAGTGGAAATATTGCAATAGCCTTCTTTCTGATTGCGAAAGTTGGCGCAGGCACAACAGGCGGAAGTTGGCCGGCGAATCGTGAGCCATCAAGAGGGAATTCGCCTTCCAGGATGGGTTTTAATCTGGTGATCTCTTTGCCATGAAAACCCGCAATAGTTTTAATAATTGCCTCACCCTTGCTAATTGATAAGGTTCCTATGCACTTCATCTTGTCCCCAAGACGTTCTTGCCATAGTTTGCCGTCGGCATTCAGCATCACCTCAACGGTTCTCGGATCAGCTAAAGCAGACAATATGATTGGTCCTAAATCGCGTTCGAGCTTTACTTTCGCCCTGTCACTGACTGATTCGTGTAGATTCTGTTCGTGGGTCATCGTTATCCTCTCAGGTCATTGCTTCACTGTTCGCCTGTGCATTTTGCTTATAGTGCAATGCACTTTTTATAAACTGCAATGCACTCTAGTACAAACTGCCTCCGCAGTCAACGTAAAGTGCATTGCACTTTTTGATTTTTTAAACAAGTTCCGCTCTTTTTGTTAGGGCAATTGAAGTCGGTTATGTAATATCGTGTACGTTGCTATTTTTTAGCGGCTAAAATTTCGTAGTGGCCTATAGGCCTTTGCAGTACGAGTGAAAGCCGCCAGTTCATCGCGTCATGTTTTCGACATGCTATAAACTGCGAAAAAAATACTATCAACAATGACTTACGAACGCAAATACATTAATTTTTTTATTCAGTGTTATGGAAATGGTTTACCCTATTAGCGACTTAGGTTGCGCCGTTGTGCGAATGTCATTCGCTGATTGGCTTGTAATTGCCGAACTTGAGTTCTTTGATGTTGATGAAGGCGATCATGACGATTTTGTTCAGCACATACCGTCTCTGTATGCTTACTCAATCACCGTCGCATTAGTAAAGGTCGGTAATACGCTCTTCAAATTATCCGGAAAGCGGCGGAAGGAAGCATGGCTAAATGGCACGCTGTCCAAACCTGATTACCTCATGGCCTTGATTTTCGACATGACCGAAGAAGATTTTCAGACGTTATGCATCGAAGCGAAGACGAAGCAATTTGAGGCGCTACCACCACATGAAGTAGTGAAAGCCGCCTATAACGAATTGGGGTTGACCTTTGTTTCCGAGAGGCTGCGAAATGGATTTATCAATGAGGCCATTCATATCGCGTTACGGGGCCGTCAACGCTCTCTACAAGATAAACGTTCAATCAGAGAGCGCGAAGACATTAATATGAAAAAAGCTATTGAATTGTTTAAAAGCGAACTCCTATTGATTGATGGCTTACTCCCTAAATCAGATATTTTTACAACTGGTGTATTAGCCGGTTCGTTAATAATGCTTGCCCTGAATAAACCAATTACTGAATTTCTGAAACGTTTGAACGATAATCAAGGGCAAACTAAAGATGGGTTGGCAGACCCGATTGAATGTTTGTTAAAGGCAATTCATCGCCACAAGATAAGTCAACGGACAATGCAGCCGCGTATGGCAATAGACCTGGCAAAAAAGACAGTTCACGCCATTGCCATTTGGTTAGAAGGCGATCAATCAGCTAAGTATTGGCGAATGAGGGATTTAACCGGGCATGAGCTGATGCCTCTGATTATGGAATTGAAGCAACTAAAGATGATAAATGCGGAAAGAGATTTATAACCTATTGAAATCGAGTATTATCTTTTTCAGTTGCTCAACATTCGCAAAAGACCCTCAAGTAGTAATTGTTTACTCTGCGGAGGCTTTAGGGAATCCGGCTTACGCCCAAGTAATAGCCGGCATCGAACACATGAATAGTCATGTTCAACGAATCGAATCTACTGGCGATAATAATAATATAAGCTCTATCCTTGATGCGACGCATGCCGACCGGGTTATAGCGCTTGGTAAGGGAATTGTTGAGAACATTTACCGCACGGAATATCGGGAACGAACGCTGGCAGGGTTGATGTACTTTAATCCAGCGGAATACAGCGGCGTAGGCTTGGCGCTTGACAATCGTGTACTGGTTGAACATTTGGCTAGATTACTTCCATCAGTCAAACACTTCTTTGTAGTTCAGCAATCCCATTTTCAGACCATTGATTATGTGCCAAATAATTTAAAGTCATCAGCCGTCATAGAAATTAGGGAAGGAGTAGATTCGCTAGACACCATTCGTGTACTTGGCCGGTTACTAGATGAAGCCACGTCCGCTGATGCAATATTTATCCCAGCTAACTTACCAAAAAATATTCTGTATGAAGTAGCGAAGGTCGCATGGGATAAAAAGATCATCCTTTTATCGACAAACCTTAGCCACCTTGAGAATGGCGCCCTCATAGCAGCTTATCCTGATGATTTTGCGTTGGGAGAGCAATTAGGCCGCTTAGTGAGCCGACCGAGCCCAGTCTATGAAAACATCAAGGTCATTAAATTCGCGCTGAATCGGCGAGTAGCCCAACATCTTGCTATTGAGTTCGATCCGATTGTACTAGATTCCTTCGCCCTTAAAATTAAATGAGTCTGCTCGACCGCTACAACATACAACAGCGGTTCAATTTTTTGATTTTCATTTCCATTATCCTGGCGTCATGTTTCTTAATTGGATTCATGTACAAGTTAATTTCTAATTACATCAACGACTACACAAGTCACTACTGGCGAGAACATACCGCAACATTTGCTGATTCAGCCATATACTCGGTAATTTTAGGTTCAACATCACAGTCGGAATCCGTTGTCCATAGCTTTGCGTCAGACAAAAACGTATTGGGAGCAACGATTTATAATAGTCGTGGTGAACTATTAGCTTCTTACGGTGCTAAGTCTGTGTGTGAACTAAATCCGCCACTTCGCACTGAAGAGCCCAGCTATTCGGACAACCGAGACTCATGGTGCTTCTATTCACCTATATACCAAGAAAGCTATTTGGGGTACGTCGAATTAGTTATATCGAAAGCTGAATATGACCTAGTAATGAAGAAGCTTTTACTAGGATCAATATTGATCATTCTCATTTTCTCGTTATTTTTTATAGTCATTGTCAGGAGGTTGTCACGACTATTTACTTCGACATTGATGGAAATGGCGATGGTACTCAATAAGGTAAGCCTAGGTGAGAGAGGAAATCGAGTTCATTTTTCAGGGTCATCCGAAATCAATAACATGCGAATTACTCTCAACGATATGTTGGCGAATATCGAAACGACAGAAACAGAGCTAGAGAAAAGCGTCGAAGAGCGGACGAGTGCCTTAAAAATAGCGCTCGAAAGCAGCGAAACCGCCAACGTTTATAAAGCGCAGATTATGTCTATGGTGTCTCATGAAATGAAGACACCTTTACACGCCATAGGGGGATATTTGCAACTATTGGCTGAGCGTTTACCGGATGATCCTGTTTTCACTGAAAATCGAGCATTACATGCAAAGGCATTAGTTCGCGTTAATGACCTAAATACTTTAATCGACAATATTCTATTACATGCGCAGCTAGAGGCCGACCGGTACGATGTGGCACTAACTTCTATTGCAATTGCACCTTTAATGCATGCATGTGTTGAGAATGTTACCCCTTTGCTTAACCGCAATAGAAATCAGCTACAGCTAATCGGCTCAGATACCATGATTGTATCGGATAGCGAGGTTTTGCGGCACATTCTGAACAATTTATTGAGCAACGCGTGTAAATTCACCACAGATGGCGTGATTACTCTGACTTGGCGACTTAGCCAGGCGTTTTTAATTATTGAGGTTGCAGATACAGGCTGTGGAATACCTGCTGAGTTTTGCGATCAAATTTTTGATGCATGGTGGCAGGTGGACATGAGTCTAGGCCGGCGATATGGTGGGCACGGACTTGGCTTGGCAATAACAAAACAGTTCGTACAACGTTTAAACGGCGACATCTCTGTTGAGCCAAATCATATATCTGGCACTATTTTTACAATCAGAATACCGAATTCCAAGTCCTAGCTTGTTCGTCTTCGGATAAGCTATGCGGTAAGTTTATTTTAATCGCATCAATAATACGTCTTGCTTTCTCGATATTGCTAACTGTTAACTCTCGTTCTAACTCATTGACTAGATTTCTCAGTTTTTTCTGTTTCTGGTCGTGATAATAGTCTTGATAAATTAGTTTGGCTTTATTTATTTGGCTGACGCATTGCGCTCTTAACTCCATCAATGTGTACGGTTTTGGCAAATATTGACTGGCTCCGTTCAGGATAAAGTCTTTGTTATATTCTGGTTTATCAAAGGCCGTCATCACAATAATTGGCTGGTTCTTATCTACATCCATTATTTCCGATAGCACTTCATCCCCTTTGCGCCCCGGAAGCATGTAGTCAAGCAAGATAAGATCGTGACGTTTCTTTTTCCATAATGCTAAACCTAGTTCGCCATCTGTGGCTCTATCGACGTCATAATCGCTCTTTAAGGCCTCATATACTATTTCCGAGGCATCTTCATCGTCTTCTATGACAAGCACGCTTGCTTTTACCTGTCCTCGCTGCCCGCGAACGTATCCGGTGCAGTGGGCCATCTGTAGAGTTTCTACCAAGTCATTTATTGAAATGGTTTGGAAGTTATGTTCTTTGGCGAGAATAACCGGCACTTCGGTGTCACAGGTTTCGCTTATCAGGTAAACTGGCACTGCGTGCCCAACCAATTGCTTCGAATTTATCAGTTTAGTTAACTGCCATATATCAGTGCCATCGAACGAATAATCTGTGACAATGAAATCATATTCATCGCTCTTTAGGGCCTCGATGAAATCATCTGTTGTCTCTATGACGGATGTACTGGTGCTTTCAACGCCAAGGATTTGATTGGTGATCGCATTGCTGATTTCATAATCACTTGAGGCAACAATCACTTTCATTAGAATATCTTCGATAAAGGTTTTAGTTTTCCACCATCACGACCAGTATCTATGGTCCACCTTGGCGGTCTCGGTTTCGACATGCATTTATAGGGCTTGAGTAGTTTGAGTTATCGAAACGATTACATCTCTCTCAGGCTTATAGGTAATACTAACGGTAGGTTTAATGTCCTCGTTGACGAGAATTGTAAATTCTCGTAGCACTGTGGCAATAATCACCATCATTTCCAACTCTGCGAAATGCCTACCAACACAATTGTGTACTCCACCACCGAACGGGAGAAACGTGTACTTATGTCGCTGCGTTACGGCACCGTTTAAAAAGTGTTCTGGATAGAATTCGTTTGGCCGCTCCCACCACCTAGCATCACGATTGGTCGCATAAAGGCTCATTATTACAGACGTACCTTGTGAAACCGTTTTTCCTCCTACGGTTATCGTCGTTGCTGTATCCCTACTAAGCGCGATAGCCTGCGGATATAAGCGTAATGTCTCATAAAGCGCCGCCTTGGTGTAGATCAACCGTTCCATAGTTTCTGGCGTCAATAGGTCATCCTTGATGCCCTGTATTTCACTGGTAATACGTTTATGGACCGCCTCATGCTTACCTATAAGGTAAAAGAACCATATCAACGTATTAACAGTGGTGTCTTGCCCAGCCAGGAACAACGTAACCGCCTCATCCCTTAGTAACTCTCTCGACATTTGTGAGCCGCTTCTGTCCCTACCATTCATCATTAGCGAAATTAAATCATGGCCTGTCGGCTCAATTCCATCGATTTTGGAGTCAACATAGGCCACGAATTGATTGATGGCTTTCTCCATCCTCCTATTTTGTAGGACAAAAAGCCGCTTTAATTTTCCCTTGCCTAGCGTCTCTGTTAGTAAATGCGGAAATAATCCTTTTACTATGGTGTCAATCGCCGCCATCAATAACTCTTCATTATGTGATGTTTTTGCCTGGCCAAACATGACCTGAATCAGAATGCTCTGAATAAGGGTTTTTAATTCCTCTGATATGTTTACTTTAGTGACGCCATCGTTTTTGAGCCGCCTTGTGGCATTGCAGGCTTCTTTAAGCATAATGCCGTGCCACTCTGCGATAGCTTGCTTTGTAAACATTGGCTGCATTAGTCGACGCTGGTTTGTCCATGTAGCGCCCTTGCTATTAAACAGTCCATCGCCGAACATAGGTTTTTTTGCTTCATAAAGTGAGTCTCTATTCAAAAGGCCCCTAGCTTCTTGATTGAATATTTCCTCGTAATGTTCCGGATTTGATGTAAATAAAAGCTTCTTATTGAAAAAGCATGTTTGCACAAAGTCGCCATATTTCTTGTGTATAGCGGTTAATGCGCCAGTAGGATTGGTTATTAGCCTAGCTAGATAAATAAGCACTAGAATGTCACTTTGACTTGTCCCAATACGGTTCGCCCAAGAATAGCTTCATCCCCTGGGAATAAAATTGGGTTTAACGTTGGTTCTTTTAGAGTTGAATTAAAGATGTTATTGACTCTGAATGTGAATTCGAGTGGTTTCGCGACTTTGGTCGATAGTGTTAGACCAGCCGTAAAATAACCTGCTAAATTCCCACGTGGATCATCGGATGGCCGTTTTCGCTCTCCGATCCAATTTAGTTGAGTCCCTACCGCCCAACTATCAGTGATGTCCCAGTTTATCAGCCCTTTTGCCATGTGTTCTGGCATTAGACCTGTATAAGACGTAGAGGGCAACCCGTGATAACTGTAGCTGACAGCAAAGTCAACATCGCTGCTTAGCTTGTACTTTGTTTCAGTCTCAAAGCCTATCCCATCAATTGGGGCGCTGTTACGAAAGCCGACCGGGGTCACACTTGTGGAGTTAGTGGACGCGATTAAGTTTTCTTGTTTAAACCAATAAACATTCGCCGACGTCATTAAATCAGACGACCATTTGTTTTCAACCTGGAATTCAACCGTGTTTACAGTTTCCGGTTTAACTGTAGTGCCCGGAATCAGTGGTAGATTCTTTTCAAGAAACGACGGCGGTCGAAATGCCCGGCTATATAGCAACTTGGTTGTCAGATTCAAATTGACATTCCACACCAGTGCGATACGTGGACTATAACCTGGTGATACGTCCGAGTAATAATCGTAGCGAAAGCCAGTAGTTAGATACCAATCTGGTGCGAAATTCCACTCATCCTGTATTAGCGCATAATAATTTGTTCGCTCTTTCGATGCCAATAGTGGATCTCTTCCAAATGCCGATGCTTCGGTTAATGGGATCTGCTGTACAAAGGTTGGAGTAATGATGTAATTGATTTTGTCAGTTCCATCAGAAATCCAGTTGTAAATAAGTCCCGTACCCCCTGTAATCGTGTGTTTATTAATGCCAACGTAATTGAGTTGGGTAGTTAGCCCAGTTGTCCCCTGGAAACCAGACACAATATTTCGTGCACCAAGTGGCAATAACCCGCCGAACGTACCTGCCGGCAATAAATAAATATCGGTACTTGGATTTTGCCCCAAAAAATAAAACGAAGTTTTATTCGTTAGTGCATCGGTGATTTTGTTATTTAGCGACAGATCGAGATTATATATATCATTATTTGTGCCGCCAGTACCATCAAGGGCATAAGCCGCTCCAATACCGGTTTCTACATGTCTGAATCCTTGATACCCGGCTCGAAGCCTGATCATATCTTTGTAGGCCACGTCTATGCGCGCATCAATGTCACCCCGACCATTATTGGTGACGCCTGGTGCATTAGATACGTGAGTTCCAAACTGGCTATCTATAACTGTCTGTGCGTCTTGGCTGACCCTTCCTTGATAACCATTTGTGCTACCGCCTTGAATGGCTAAGCTGTACTCTAAGTCGCCTGATTCGTTACCGTATTCAGCCCAGCCTTCATAAGTATCTTGATTTCCAAAGAACCCACCAGCATCGCCCCCTTTTAGCTCTTTGCCGGTCTTCAGAACAATGTTGATAACTCCAGTCGTGGCGTCGCCACCATAGAGCATTGAACCAGGCCCTCTAATTACTTCGATATGTGCAATATTCTTAACCGGCAGATTCCATTCGAATGGCTTTCCGCCAAATAATGTATTCCTAACAGGTACGCCATTGACTAAGATTAACACTTGAGCGTTTGTCTCAGAGGAAACACCGCGAAACCCAATAACCTTAACGCCACTTCTGGCGTTGCTTACATGTACACCAGGTAAGTATTCGAGAACATCCGTCAAGCGTCTGGCACCGATTCTTTCAATGTCTTTAGCCGTCATAACCGACGTAACACTAGGACTTAGGCTTTGCTGCAACGGGTGCCCTGATGCAATTGATTGCATTTGACCAGATCCATAAATCAATCCTAAATCGTCGTCTGTTTCGGCTATTGCGTTTTGTGTGATACACAGACAAAAACACACATATTGCGCCGTTTGAGAAGATTTCATAGTGGATAGTTTACGATCTAATCGCTCTGATCTATTACGATATGGATTTCATGCCCTGTTGAATCTTCTGCTTCTTCAAGAGGTACAAACGTTAATCTGATGGGGATGGATATATCTTTATAGGTTTCTCGAAGGTATCGGATCAATGTATCTAACGTTGACCATTCACGAACTCTTTTGCGATAGGACACTAACAAAAAAGCCCCGTCCTTCCAATTTAATTTAGTGACTATTCGGTACTTTTTACTCGGTGCCTGAACAATATTGATTTCCCTTACGGCCTTAGTTTTAACAAACTCTACCAGCTCGGCTTCTTCTATATTGTATGTGTTATTTTGATACTCCATTACGTTATGCCAGTAACCGTGAAATGTACTTAAACACCGTTGAAACAAATGATTTTTTACAATATA
This sequence comes from Methylomonas methanica, assembly GCF_001644035.1. Classification (GTDB taxonomy): domain Bacteria; phylum Pseudomonadota; class Gammaproteobacteria; order Methylococcales; family Methylomonadaceae; genus Methylomonas; species Methylomonas methanica_A. The sequence goes on along the minus strand of NZ_LUUG01000055.1, from coordinate 28,821 downwards.
ACATGTTTTGATTCTGGCGGTTAGCAGGATATGACGGGGCTAATTTGATGATTTCTTTCGATCACTGACATCCATGTTCACCCTTCTGCCACCTCCAGAAATATACAGCCTGCCAAGATAAGTAATGATGGGGTGCCAAAATCTTTCATCAAACACCCGCGATAAATGCGTGAAGAATGTTCGACTATACACACCCGCCCTCCTCCTTGGATTTTAGCGGCTAAAATGTTGTTTGACTTCCGCCTATTAGTTAAGCTAAACTCTTTACTACGTGCTATCGCGTTACTTTATTCTTTAGCGAGACTTAAACATGTCGCAAGGCAATCAGATTACTCTTCTTGATAATACCCAAGATTCAATTTCTCTCGGTAAAAAGAAAACGCCCAAAAAACGAGTCTCGCAGCACAAACCAGTCCCGCCTGACGCTTTTTCAAATCAGCAGTTATGCCTGTTTCAAGACTTTTTAGCCAACAATAATGACGAGCGCGATCAACTTGGCAACGCTTTCGACCTTTGGGATAGCGTTCCTCGGTTTTCAATTACACGGAAACGGCAAGAAGAAATGCGGCTACCAAGTGGCGCATTACCAATCTGCACAATTGCCTTCAAATACAGAGGTAATGAATTCAAGATACTTATAAGACCAGCAAGGCTAAAGGACCCTATCACAGAGGTAGAAACAGAATATTATCCTGGAGCACGAGAGGAACTTGTTGAACACGCATTACGAAAAATTGCGGTTGATGATGGTTTTTATGATGCTGATGGATTCCGTTCCGGATGCCGATTTACATTACACCGATTACGCACTCATCTAGCTGATCAAGGCCACACCCTCCGTTACGACGAACTAACGGAAGCATTGGATATTCTATCCCTTAGCAACATTGATATTCAAGGGGAAACGGAGGACACAGAAGTCTGCTATACCCGCATGAATTATCTTTCATTGCTTGCAAGGGTGAGCAAAAAAGACAGTTCTATAAGCAATTCTCAAGACTCTAAATGGTTAATTCAGTTTCATCCATTGATTACTAACAGTATTTCTAATCTGACATATAGGCAGTTCAACTATCGCAGATTAATGAAGTGTAGAACTCAACTATCAAGATGGTTAATCTCACAATTGGTACTCAAGTACACTCAAGCAGCATTAACTAACAGCTTCGTAATGCGGTACAGCACAATCAAGCGAGACAGCGCTTTACTGGAAGGCTATAAACGCGAACGTGATGCAATAGCTACACTTGAAGAATCTTGGGATGAACTTAAGTCGCTAGGTGTTTTAACCAGCCACACCAAAACAGAAGAACGCGGGAAGCGGTCTAAAATCGTAGATGTTGTGTATACCATATTCCCTTCACCAGAATTCACTGCCGAACAAAAAGCATCGAATAGACGATTAATAGATTCGAAAAAATCACTTGATGGTGGAAATGGGTCCCGAGCCGTAATTAACGCAGGGGGAATAGGTCGCGGGTCGTAACCAAAGAAGGGGGAATGGGTCGCGGGTCGCCACCAAAGTAAGGGGGAATAGGTCGCGGGTTCTTCAAAATTCAATGGAAATAGGAGTAAATCAGTACGTTGGTAACGTTCAGGGTAATTCGCTATTAAGGAAATAACTACCTCTCACCGGATTAGCCATTAACAAAAGTACTTTCATGAACACAGGGGGAATGGGTCGCGGCAAATGTCTTTTTCCAGGGGGAATAGGTCGCGCTATTCAGGGGGAATAGGTCGCGGGTACAAATCGCTTTAGATTTTCACCCTGAATAGATCAAATCAGGCAGGGGGAATAGGTCGCGTGTTCCTAAAAATCCAGGGGGAATAGGTCGCGGGTTATTAAAAAACCAGGGGGAATAGGTCGCGGTTCGCGGGATTGGCAAAATCAAAATACCTTTTTGATGACATGAGTACACATAAATGAGCTTTATCACAATACAATTAGGGGGAATAGGTCGCGGGTACAATTCCCAACATATTGATTATGCTCAAGTAAACTGGTCTTTTACAGTCCTTATTACTTATAAGCCTTATATAGCCTTTTTTTAACCGTGCAAATAAACCTATGACTTCTTTTAGTATGCTCTTAGAACATGCAAGACGAACAGCCGTAAACTGCAACAAAAACAATTAGCCTCTGGACATTAAAACGAACAACAAGTCGAGTTTTTACTAAAAATTCTTGCTTTAAATGAATCCACTAGGGGGAATAGGTCGCGGGTCTTCTATTCCGAATTGGACTATTCCATACATTATTGCCGATTCATATGAGTTTGTAGAAGCAATTCTGCCAAAGCACCAAGCGTTTCAAGTCAGAAAATGGGCAGAAGAGACAACAAAAAAATAACAGATTATAGAAAAGCAAAAATCATTAAACGCCAAAAGGAAATCATTAAGATTGGATCTTGATGCAGAATCTTCCTAACGCTATTCCCAAAAGAACTCGGCAGCGTCGTTATAATCTCAAAAATAAGTTAAACATGCCTATACGCTTATGGTGATAAGCCAATTCAGTATAGGATAAATGGGAGGGCAAAAAAGTTATTGCACCCGATCATAAGCGTGTTCAATCCCTTTATGGTTACGATCATCTGCAACTTCTACAATGACCTTTCCATTTTAGCGGCTAAAATCGAAGCCCTTAACTTAAGTGATGGTATTTTAAAAAAAATGAACAATGACACAACAGTTAAACGACGATACTCGTCAACCCCATTTGATGGAAAAGTCATAGAAATACGACCTGAATGTTTAATACCCTTTAGTGAAAATTGGAGTATTCCGAACGGAGATGAAGTTAGAGAAATAATTCGCCGGACAGGATTAACAGGGGGCCAAGTTGCAAAAAAAGTGGGACTTACTGGTAGTGGAGCCAGTAGAACCGTAAGAAGATGGGTTAGTGGGGAAACTGATATATCTTATGCCATTTGGGGTATTTTATGCGATCTGGCGGGCATCAAATCTATCTGGCGCGAAACTGAATCAGATTAAACACCTGATAGTTATAGCTTTCGATCATTTAGCTGATGCAACCATGTAAACTTGACAAATAGGACATAATGCCCTACTGTATACATCGAAGGCCGGGCATTCCGCCAAGGTCAGTTACCGGAGATTCCGATGAGTATTACTGCAACTGCCGTTGAACCTGTTAAACGCGAAAGTTTTTTGCCAACCTATTTCAAAGAAAAACTTTGTCTAGGGGAAACGCTTATTTATTCCTTTATGGACAAACTATTTGAAGAATATTCTGGTGGTTATTGGGATTTTTTTACGCTGTCGAATGGTGGCTTTTACATGGCTCCTACAGGCTATGAGGAAATCACATGTAATGCGGATAATGGCTTTTGTGGTGAAATGTCTGGGGACGCCGCTGGTATTGTCGCAACTCTTTACACCCTTAACGTAATTGCAAATAAAACAGAGCAAGACCACTTTATAGAAATGTACCATCTGTTAATTGATTACATTTCATTTCACGAAGAAAGTGGCAAGATATATGCTGCAATTGATTGAGTATTCTTAAGTAGCGAAAATACCATTTATTGCGGAAGTAAGAAGATGATAGGTAGCCCCGGCATAACCGGGGCTTGCCGCGATGCTGTCACATCACGACACAGGCGCGGGCCTGACTGATTATTAAAACTTAATTTCGCAAAGGTGGTCAATATGGCAGCAAAACTTTATAAGTTTCCGGATGTAGGAAAAGCTCACCCGCAGCAAGAAAATGTTGTCGAAGCCACCGATCCTTTAATTCATAGTTCTCCCCCACTTTTGCACCGAATAGTGCATATTGTTTGGATAATGCTTGCCCTAGTTTGGCCAATCTCTAAATGGCTGTTTGCCCTCGATATTCTATTTCAGTTCATAAGGGCAATGTATTATCACAATACACCGGGTATGTATGCTGGGCTGACCGCTATGATTCATGCTTCATTGTTAATTGCGATTACTTACTTTGTTGAGTTCTATGGGCCTCGCAAATTTTAGCCGCTAAAATGTTATTTGACTCCGCCTATTAGTTAAGCTAAACTTTATGCATGCGTTAAGCTTAACTCTTTACCTCACGGCGGCTGTCACCGTCGTTTTATCAACAAGGCGCGGAGCACTAACATGGGCAACAGATGTTTAGGAAGTGGTTATGAAAAGACTAACCGAGAGGCAATTCGAACAAGCAGTTTCTCAATTAGAAATTGGGGAACAAACAATCTTAATAGCACGGGGGGTATTGGTAGACGGGAAATCCCAAGCCGATTTTTCAAGAGCGATGAACATAACAAAGAGTGCAGTTTCTCAAGCTGTAAACAGAGTCTGGAACGCGCACAAGGAATTAGCGGAAGTACCGGAAGGGTACGAGAAAGTGACGGTGATCCTTCCTCGTCATCAAGCGTTTCAAGTCAGAAAATGGGCAAAGGAATCAAAGGAACTATGAAAACATTAGTTACGGCGAATCAAAAGGGCGGTGTTGGTAAGACTGCAACACTCGTGCATCTTGCCTTCGACTTTGCTGAGCGTGGTTTCCGTGTTGTTGTAATAGATCTCGATACTCAAGCGAATGCGTCTTACACGCTAGGGGCATATAAGTGTGGAGTCTCTGCTAGTTCGCTACTAACTAATGCGAAAGTTGATTGTTCTTTGTTACCCTCCACTGGATTGGTTCTTATCGAGTCCGATGCTGCACTCGCCAATATGGAAAAAATGACGCTGAGCGATGCGGGTATGAATTTTAAATCCGCCATAAGTGAATTATCGTCTGTTGGCTTTGATATTTGCTTGATTGATACAGCCCCATCACTTGGCGTAACAATGGGAGCCGCTCTATTTGCATCAGACTTTGTTCTTTCACCAATTGAGTTAGAGGCATACAGTATTCAAGGTATAAAACGAATGGTTACGACCATAGCTAACATTCGAAAAGCTAATAAAAATCTTAAGTTTCTTGGCATGGTTCCTAGCAAAGTTGATAAAAGGAATCCAAGGCACTTACGACACCTTCAGGAACTCACCCATGCTTATCCGACATTAATGACTCCTGAAGGTATAGTCATTGGTCTACGGAGTAGTATTGCCGATGCATTAGCATCCCGAACGCCAGTATGGAAAATCAAAAAAACAACAGCGCGAGTGGCGGCCAAAGAAGTGAGAGCATTAGCGGCCCATGTTCTTAATCAAATGGAGATCGGATAATGACAGATCAATTACACACCATTGCAAGCAGTGGGCTGGCCTTGCATGAAATAGGCGACCTTGCCGGCCTACTCTCCGAACAACCAAAAGAAGCATCTGGTTATGCAGAGATTGACATCAATTTGATCGACGAGGATCCTGCACAACCGCGCACAGAATTCAACCATGGCTTTTCAACTGAAAGCATAGCGGAGTTGGCTGGATCCATTGACAATAGCGGCTTATTGCAGCCAATAACGATTAGGAAGCACCCTGAAATTGAGGGTAGATACATGATCAAGGATGGTGCTAGAAGATTTCGAGCATCAAAGCAAAATGGGGCCGAAAAGATTGCTGCCATCATTGAAGACGAAGGCGATAAGACGGCAGCCCGAGTAAAGATCGAACAACTGATTGTTAATCTCCAAAAAGAAGGTAATACCCCGTTAGAGATTGCGCACACTATCGCAACCGCACTAGAGGAAGGTATTGGAAAGAAGACCATTTCCTCCTTAATCGGTAAGAGCCCGGCGTGGGTGACTTTGCACACTACGTTGCTTAAGTTACCAGCTGAGCTTGATGCGGCATACAAAGCAGGGAAAGTTACCGACGTAAATATTATTTACGAATTGAATAAGCTCTATAAGACGAACCAAGCGGATGTTATGGCTTGGTTAGATACTCCTGGTCAAGAATTCACTAGGGGCCAATTGAAGTTATTTCAGGAATATCTAAAGGACAAGAAAGAAAATATTCGGGTCATCCAGGATGCTAATAATGAACCAATCGCTAACCTCTCTGAAGTTGATGAAGATGATCTTAATAGCGGCCAAGTTTCTGGCACTACCTTAACGGGTGAAGATGAATCAAATATAGAATCTGGCGGACGTTCTTTAGTCGCTACTGGTGACGACCAACTACAATTGACGGATAGTTCGAGCATTCCTAACAATCCAGATCTTAAGCAACAGGAAGATAACGAAAAGAAGAAAATAGTCGATCCAAGCAAATTTAAGAAGGCTATCGTTCAGATATGGCATGACGGTCGGCCAGGTAGGATCATTCTTGACAAAAGGCCCTCAACAGAGGGGTTTGGGCATATTAAGTATGACGATGATGGTCATGAATTAGAAGTCGATCTTGGTGAAGTCAAGCTATTGGCATTGGTAGAGGCTTAACTTTTAAAAGTACGCGCTGATTCTTAGTCGGCTCGGTACGGAGTACGGAGCAATATAGTAGCTTCGTTTTGGAGTCGATATGGTACTTGTAAATGTTCCTCAAAAAAGACTTTTAACGCCAGATGTAATTCAGCGGGGCCTCTATAACGCAATTGATCCTGGTTCTGATCAATTGCAAGATGATCAAGGGATAAACGCGAAAGCTATTTATAACGTTGATGAGCTTTTGGATAGTGCTCAAACAGCGGAACGAGAACAGCAAGCTATTCTGGAAGTGTCATCTGTTGAACAAAGCTATCAAGAGGCCCTATTTGATTACGTTGAAGCAAAGCACGAACAAGTAGATCGTGTTGAAGATAAGCTTGAAACCTTAATTGAGAAGCAGCAGTCTAGGATTCAACAAATTCAATCCGCAAAACCTGGTGTTTTGGTTTTGCCTGGTACTCGTCGAGCATGGCAAGATCAAATTGCGCATCAACATTCCAGGTTGCAGGTCATGCAAGCAAGACTCGAAGCTGTTAGAGAAATTCGGGACGGTATGGGCTTGCATTCGCCAAAAATCGAAGAGCTTGCGGAACGGAAATTAAGAAGAAACGAACAGGAATTAACTAACGAGTTTGATAGCGTATTAGAAGCTCAGCGGAGACATAATATTGTTACTAGGAAATCGCTCAAACAAAGTGACAGTTTAGGCATTGCTCCAAAATTAACATTATCCATTTCTCCGGGTTCACAATAGTCTCTTCACCCCAGATAAGAAGGATCATATTTCGCGTTAGATATTATTCTTAATGAATGGATTTCTGGCTTATCTAGAATCCAATGTTGCTTGGTCATATCACGGACTTAAAACGCGTAATTGAGCTATGGTCTCATGCAGGCCGGTTTTACCTTGTCCAATTGGATGTTTTAGCCGCTAAAATTTATTCAGAAGGCCGGGCGATTCGCCAGGGCTTAACCTAAACATAATGGGTTTGTGCCTTATTTGATCCAAACAGTGAATGCTATAAATGCGGTTACAGCGATGATTGTCATGCTTCCTGCAATTACATTCATAATGGCGATCTTTTTTGCATCACGGATTGGGCCATTGATTCTATTTAGCGATGACTCGATTTCAGTCCTGACTGATTTTATGGTATCCCTTGCGCCTTGGGCCATCATGTTTTCCATTGATTCCTTACTGGCGTTCAACGACGCATTTACAATGCGTTCTGCTTTATTCTTTGCGTCTTCGCTCCAGCGCATTGCCAGCGCTTCTAGCTCTTTTTTGAATTGATCAAGCATATCTTGCTGTGCCTTTGCGCCGTCTTGTAGCAATCTATTATTGATCGTTTGCAGTATCAAGATAGGATCGTCGCGACCAACGGCAATGCCGTGTTTAGTCGCGATTTCCCGGATCAGACTTTCTATTTGATCATCTCTCATTACAGAATCACCGCCGTATCCATTTGATCGTACAATTGGCGCTGAATCAGTTTTAGACGTTGCCGCATCATGATGGTGTTTGTCTCTGCGGCAATAGCTTCTTCGAATGTCATTTTATCTTGTAGCATATCGCTCAAGTCTCGACCGAATGTTTCGGCTTTGAGGTCCGGTATTTTTACAATCGCCGCCACGCGCGATTTGTTCGCAGTATAGGCTTTCATTTGCTCAAACCCTTTACCGTTGTCTTCTATTGGGCCCCAATAGGGGTTTAGCCATACCACAAACTCTGCTTCCTCCGGGTACTGCTGAACTAACTGACCAAAGCCGGCCACGGTGTCGACCAATGCTTGTCCACCCGTTACTACCGTGTGAATTACGAGTGTATGGCCCATTTCTTTCAATAGTTGCGGTACTGCGTTGGTCATCAAGTAGTTTGACAGTGGCACAAATGAGCTTGCTCCGTTATCGATAACGATATCGCTTTCACTACTTGCGATCATTTCAATCAATTTGTCGAAATGGCGAGAATTTATTTCATCGCCGTCTAATATATCGAGTTTCACGACGTTGAGCTTTTTGTACCCGTTCAACGTCGCATTCACTGGGTCGGTGTCTACGCATAACGGAGGCGTATGTCCCTTGCTAGTTTTGTATTGTGCGATCAAGGCGGCGATTAGCGACTTGCCAACACCCCCTTTCCCTTGTAATACCATGTGTATTTTTGACATTAGAGCCAATCCTCTTTATTGGGTGATGGATCGAATTTAAAGTTTTGTGGCTTCTGTTGATTGCTGGGGTTAGGTCTTTCTGGTGGTTTGGCTCCTTTCTTCGGGACTAGTTGTGTAGTGTTTTGTTTTGGTGGGGTTTGGTTGGCTTTTTTAAGTACCTGGTTTGTATATTTAAGGAACTGGTGATAACCAATCGTGACCCGCTTAGTTTCGTACATGTTTTCCCATACGGTTCGTATCGAATAGCCCGCCGATATCGCTTCGCAAACGTCATCTTTCACTGCCTGAAACATCACTAGGTTTCGGTCGCGCTTTTTCACTGCGTGTTTTTTCTTCACCCACTCCGCAAGCTGTTCCGTATAACTTTTATTCATCTAATTTCACTGGAGGTGCATCTCAGTCAACTTTGAGTCAATTTTGAGTCAAAATGTATGTAAAAAATAAGCTACATAATATGAATTATCGTTATTTTATATACGTTTAAATATATATGTCGATTATTTTTTTGTCGTTGATCGAGTGTTTGATAACATGTTGTGGAGTTACCGACCGAAAGGTCGGGGCAGGATATGTGAAGTGTACCTACCGTATAAACGGTAGCTACACTTCACTCCCCTTATTCGCGCCGAGCGCTCAACGGTATCCTGCTCTACGAGGTCAACGGCTACCGCCGTTACAACATTTGATGAAGGATTATGAATATGGCAAACGAAACCCGAAAAGGTAGTAATCCAATCCGTGTTTGGGTTACTCCAGACGAGAAGGCCGCGATTGAAGCGAATGCTAGGCAAACTGGCCATAGCACATCGGCCTACTTGAGATTTCTTGGACTTGGTTATGCGCCGAAATGCATCACCGACAACGAGAGGGTTCTGGAGTTGGCGAAGATCAATGGCGACCTGGGGCGTCTTGGTGGGTTGCTTAAGCTTTGGCTAACCAATGATGCCCGAACTGCGCAGTTCGGTGAGTCCACTATCAGGGCTGCACTTGCGCGTATCGAAGCTACGCAAGACAAAATGATTGAAGTGATGAAGGCTGTAATCATGCCGAAGGCTGACCTGTGATTTTAGCGGCTAAATTTTTTCACTTATGATCGCGAAACATGTTTCGATGAAGTCGATTAAGAAAAGCGACTTCGGCGCACTTGTCGGTTACATATCTGATGACCAGGATAAGAGCGAGCGTGTTGAGTACACCTCTGTGACTAACTGCCAGTCGGATGATTTAAGGTCGGCAATAATTGAAGTAACCACTGTCCAGGGGATGAACACCCGAGCTGAATCGGATAAGACCTATCACCTGATTCTGAGTTTTCGCGAAGGCGAACATCCCAGTAATGAAATCTTAAAAGAGATTGAAAGTAACATTTGCGAAGGGCTCGGGTATGGTGAGCATCAGCGCGTTAGTGCTGTTCATTGCGATACGGATAACCTCCACATGCATATTGCTATAAACAAAATTCATCCGACACGCTTAACTATTCATAACCCATATAACGACCATAAGGTTCTTGGTAAGTTGTGCGAGTCCCTAGAAATAAAGTACGGCCTTGGACGAGATAATCACCTATCGAACAAGGTGCCAAGTGAAAACCGTGCTGCTGATATGGAGCGGCATGCTGGTGTTGAAAGCTTGCTCAGTTGGATTAGGCGCGAATGTTTAGAGCAGCTCCATGTAGCGGCTTCTTGGGGTGAGTTTCACAAGGTCCTTCAGGAGCATGGCCTTACATTGCAGGAAAAAGGCAATGGCTTTGTCATTGCAGATCATGAAGGCTTGATGGTGAAGGCGAGTACCGTTGCGCGTGATTTATCTAAGGGAAAGCTTGAGGCTCGTCTTGGATTATTTGAGGCCTTGATAAATGGGTCTGGTACTGCTTCGCTATCTACCGGGCGGTCGAAGGCATATGAAGCTAAGCCGGTTGGCTCCAGGATTGATACAACGCTGTTGTTTGCCAGGTATAAGAATGAGCAGGCCAATCAAGGAGCGCTACGTGCTCAGCAATGGAAGTCGGCCAGAGAAGAGAGAGCTCGTAAGGTGGTTGCCGCCAAGCGAGCGGCTAAATTAAAGCGGGCTGTGATAAGGCTCTCTGCGAAATCTCGCATGGAGAAAAAGATCTTGTACGGTCTGGTTAGTAAATCTTTGTTGGCCGATTTGCAAACGGCTAACGAGCGCTACCACGTCGCGAGGCAATCAATATTTGAAACGCACAGGCCACAACAGTGGGCGGACTGGTTAAGGTGTAATGCGTCCATGGGTGATGTTGACGCGCTTGCAGCATTACGTGCCAGGGAAGTGGCCAAGGGGTTAAAGGGGAATACCGTCGGGGCGGCTGGGCGCGCGCGTTCAACGCATGGTGTGAATGCTGTACAGGATAGCATCACAAAGAAGGGCACCGTCATTTATCGTGTCGGGGCATCTGCTATTCGCGATGATGGTGACAAGCTTAAGGTATCGCGTGGTGCTTCCGTCGATGGATTGGAGGCGGCGTTACGGATGGCGATGGATAGATATGGGAGCACAATCACGGTTACTGGCAGCATTGAATTTAGAGCGCAAATCGTAAAAACGGCGGTGGATGCTGCTATTCCTTTGACTTTTGCTGATCCTCTCCTGGAGAGGCAGCGGCTGTCTTTATTAAATGAGACTACGGAGAACAGAAATGGGCACTCAACTGACCGAGGAAGAGGAGTTGGAAGCGGCGATAGCGGCATTGGATCAGGAGTCCGTAATTCCAGTGGAGGGCGATTCGATGAAGGAGGGCGACGGAATGGGATCTTCGGATTCATCAATAAGCCCAACGTTAGCGGCGTTGGGCGTCGACCGCCGCCCGAAAGTCGTAACCGTTTGCGAGACTTGTCCAGTCTCGCTATGGTTCGCTTCGCCAGTGGAATTGAAATGCTATTGTCGGGCAATGTATCTGGTGGTATGGAGCACCAAGGATCCGACACAAATAACGCATTGCGACGGCCAGTTTCTGGATCAGGATTGATCGTATTTGTGGAGGCCGATAAGTACATTGCTGAACGTGATGAAAAGCGGTTAAAGGGCGTTAATGTGCCGGTGCATAGGCGGTTCTGTGAGGGTGATGCGGGCATGCTGCCTTTTGCTGGCTTGCGGCATGTTGATGGCAGATTTCTTGCGCTTCTAAAGCGCGATGATGTTGTATGTGTCTTGCCGGTAGACGAGAAAACGGCCGCACAATTAAAGCGCTTATCTATAGGTGATGCTGTGTCTGTTGGTGAATCGGGTTCGATAAAACTCACAAAAGGTCGACGCAGATAGCCGCCTTTTTTTCGCGCTAGATGTCAGTCCGGTTTTTCCTGGCCGGTTTCGTATAAAAAAATTAATGTGATTGCCTTCATAACTCATTGTTGATAGTATATTTTATTAGATATATTGCTTATTTAAAACAGTTATTAGGTGGGGTGTCGTTTTTCACTTCGTGAGCCATAGCTTAGGGTGTTTTAGCCGCTAAAACGCGAGTTCTATTGTTTACTCATTCCTGCCGCCTGTTATCACTAAAGAGGCTTATCAAATGAAAGATAAATTTAACAATGCAGTCGGTCCACAAATTCGGGCGGGTCAGCCAAGGGTTGGCCTCGTCATACCCGCATTGGCTATCGCGTCGCTTGTTGCTGGGCTTCAATCTGCTACTCAGTTCTTTGCCGACGAATTTAACTATCAGTCTACGCTAGGTCCTCAGTACAACCATATTTATGCACCTTGGGCGGTTTTGCGCTGGTCTAGTGATTGGTATGGGTTATATCAAGAAAGCTTTATGAAGGCGGGCAGTGTTGGTATCTCTGTAACCGCTGTCGGATTGTTAGGGCTTATTGTTGCCAAAATGGTGATTGCTAATTCCTCTAAGGCTAATCCGTATTTACATGGCTCGGCCAGATGGGCCAACAAAGAGGATATTCAAGAGGCTGGCTTATTACCTCGTTCTGGTGGTTTGATTTCTAGGCTTCTCGGCAAAAAGACTTCGCCGGTGTCAGGCGTATATGTAGGTGCATGGATCGATAAAAATGGTGTTACCAGGTACTTGCGACATAACGGGCCTGAACATGTTCTCTGTTATGCGCCCACACGATCTGGTAAGGGGGTTGGTTTGGTTATTCCTACGTTGCTGTGTTGGGAACGTAGCGCAGTTGTTACCGACTTGAAAGGCGAATTATGGGCGCTGACTGCTGGTTGGCGGAAGAAGTATGCCAGAAATAGGGTATTACGTTTTGAGCCCGCTGCTTTGCAAGGTAGCGTATGTTGGAATCCATTGGATGAAATTCGAATTGCAACGGAGTACGAAGTCGGCGACGTGCAGAATTTAGCAACATTGATAGTCGATCCAGATGGTAAGGGTTTAGAAACGCATTGGCAGAAAACAGCTCAAGCGCTACTTGTCGGTGTGATTATGCATGTTCTATATAAGGCCAGGGATGAAGGTGGCGAGGCGTCTTTACCTATTGTGGATGCAATTATGTCTGATCCTAATAGGGATATTGCCGAGCTGTGGATAGAGATGACAACCTATGGGCATGTGTTCGGTAAAAATCATCCGGTGGTTGGCTCTGCCGCTCGGGATATGATGGATCGTCCCCCAGAAGAGGCCGGTTCCGTTCTCTCTACAGCTAAGTCGTATCTCGCTTTGTATCGCGATCCAGTTGTCCAGCGCAATGTGCGTAAGTCCGAGTTTCGCATCAAAGATCTGATGAATTTCGATGATCCTGTCAGTTTATACATTATCACTCAGCCTAATGATAAGGCTCGGCTAAGGCCATTAGTTAGGGTAATGGTGAACATGATTGTTAGGCTTTTGGCTGACAAGATGGAATTCGAAAACGGTCGTCCGAAGGCTCATTACAAACATCGAATGTTAATGATGCTGGATGAGTTCCCTAGTCTTGGAAGACTAGAGATTTTGCAGGAGTCATTGGCTTTTGTTGCTGGTTACGGCATTAAGTGCTATTTGATTTGCCAGGATATTAACCAATTAAAGAGTCGTGAAACGGGCTATGGCGCTGATGAGTCGATAACATCTAACTGCCATGTGCAAAATGCATATCCACCTAACAGGGTTGAGACTGCTGATCATCTTTCCAAGTTGACCGGTCAAACCACTGTCGCAAAGGAACAAATCACAACCAGTGGTCGGCGTACCAGTGCTTTATTGGCACAAGTCTCTAGGACCATTCAAGAAGTACAAAGACCTTTGTTGACTCCGGATGAATGCTTACGCATGCCTGGGCCAGTTAAGGGCGCTGATGGGTTGATTGAGAAGCCTGGCGACATGGTGATTTATGTAGCAGGATACCCTGCAATTTACGGTGTCCAGCCATTATATTTCAAGGACCCGGTGTTTCAGGCAAGGGCGTCTATTCCACCGCCCAAGGTATCCGACAAGTTACTTAAGACGCATGAAATATCGCGTGGCGCTGAGGCGATTAAGTTATGAAGCGGCTTACTTCATTGATTTCCCTTCTTGGTATTTCATATCTGGCTTTCTGTGGAATCGCCTACGCCGTTGGCGCGCGCTTTAACTCCACACGTAGTATTCCTGTTGGCATTTACTGGGAAACTCGCGACCCGGTCGAGAAAGGGGCTTATGTAATGTTTTGTCCCCCGCAATCGGAAGTGTTCGATTTAGCAAAGACTCGGGGCTATATCGGTGCTGGATATTGCCCTGGCGGATATGGCTACATGATGAAAAAAATTTTAGCGGCTAAAACGGATGTCGTTTCCATTGGTGATGATGGAGTACGGGTTAATGATGTTTTATTGCCATATAGCGCCCCTTCAGAGCTTGATGGGGCAGGTCGCCCAATGCCGAAATTCAGGACAACCCATGAATTAGGTGAATCAGAAGTTCTACTTATGACTGATATAAACAAGGGTTCGTTCGATGGTCGCTATTTTGGCTTAATCAATCGCTCTCAAATCACGGGCGTTATACGTCCTGTTTTAACTTGGTAAAAACGGAGGTTTTTATGCAGTTGTTTATTGCGGAAAAGCCCGATCTTGCTAAGGCCATTGTTGATGGTTTAGGCGGCGGATCGCGTAAAGATGGTTACTATGACTGCGGCGATAGTTATGTGACATGGTGCTACGGTCACATGCTGCAACTGCTGGACCCAGAGGACTACGATCCCAGATTCGGGAAATGGAATATGGATGATTTGCCTATTTACCATATCCCGTGGAAGAAAAAGCCATCGAATGATAAGAAAGACCAACTCAAGATCATCACCACCTTATTAAAGCAAGCCAAGAGCGTTGTACACGCGGGCGACCCTGACGATGAAGGCCAGCTATTGGTTGATGAAGTCTTGGAGTATGCGGCTTGTTCGCTGCCTGTTAAACGATTGCTCATCAATGACAACAATATCAGTGTCGTTAAGAGGTCGCTTGCAAGTATGCGCGACAATCGGGAGTTCGCTGGTTTGTCGGCGGCGGCGGAGGCACGAAGTATTGGTGATCAACTTTACGGTTACAACATGAGCCGTGCATATACGTTGGCCGCGAATAAGGCAGGTTTTCAAGGTGTGTTAAGTGTCGGTCGAGTACAGACTCCTATCCTTGGTCTAGTTGTTAGACGGGATAGGGAGTTCGAAGCTCATACCAAGAGCTATTACTACAATGTGACTGGACAATTTACTTTTGGCGATTTGTCGTTTCCGGCCAGGTATCAGATTGTTAATGAGGATCCTGTTGATGAGAAGAGCCGTCTATCCAATCAGGGCCATGCGCAGGGTATCGCTGATGCGGCAAAGGGCGCACAGGCAACCCTTGTTAGTGCGGCTACCAAAAAGAAAGATCAGCATCCGCCGCTTCCTTACAATTTGTTGAAGCTTCAGACAGATGCTTCGCGGAAGTTCGGGTTTCGTCCAGACCAGACGAAGGACATAACGCAATCGTTACGCGAAAAGCACAAACTGATTACATACAATCGGAGTGATTGTGAATATCTCAGTGAAGACCAACATGGCGATGCGCCGAATGTTCTGGACGCTATTGCGAAGACGGCACCGACGCTAACGCTTGTCGCGCAAAAGGCTGACCCGTCGATAAAAAGCCGTGCGTTCAATTCTTCAAAGGTAAGTGCCCACCACGGAATCATTCCAACTGAGGCCACAGCCGATTTTTCTAAACTGACTGATGGCGAGCAGAAAATCTACATGTTGATTGCCCGCGCTTATGTCGCACAGTTCTGGCCTAAACATCAATACGATCAAACCGATATTTTTGTTGAAGCCGCTACACATCGGTTTGCTGTTCGCTCGAACATTACTACCTTGGCTGGCTGGAAGTCGCTGTATCGAAACGATATAGGTAATGAGGATTTAGAGGGTGATGAAAACGACATCGCCCTTGATCTTCGAGTGTTAAAGGCGGGGCAGGCAGGTGATTGTACTGACGCCGTTGCGAGCCAGATGGAGACGAAGCCGCGACCACTGTACACAATGGCCACCCTTTTAACGGACCTTACTCGTGTTGCTCAATATGTGCGTGATGATCGTCTACGGGAGCTCCTGGTCGAAAAGGACAAGGGCAAAGAAGGCGAGCATGGAGGTATTGGTACACCGGCTACGCGAGACACCATTATTGCCACTTTATTTGATCGTGGCTATTTGGCGGAGAAGGGTAACAACATTATCAGCACTCCGACGGGGCGGGAGTTTTACGATACCTTGCCGGATAAAGCCAAATATCCCGATATGACCGCTCTATGGCACGAACAACAAAAGGCTATTCAGAGCGGCGACCTCAATGCGATTTCCTTTGTCAATGAGTTGATGGAGTACATCGGTGCAGAGGTGGCTAACGTTAAGCAGAATGGCATTGGGATCAAGGTTGCTTTCAATCCTTGTCCTGATTGCGGAAAGCCTTTGCGCCGCATTAAGAAAAAGGACAAAAACGAGTTCTTTTGGGGTTGTACTGGGTTCGCCGATGGGTGTCGGTTTGCAGCAGAAGACAAGTCTGGTAAGCCAGTCCCTAAACAAGCGCCTCTAGTGTCTGCCGTACATAAATGCATGTCATGTGGAAAAGGCTTGTCAAGGCGGCCAGGAAGAAAGAAGGGTGCGTTCTGGTGGGGATGTAGTGGGTTCCCCACATGCAAACAAACTTACCCAGACATTAAGGGACAACCGGATTTTAACAATAGCAAACAGGGTGGACGTGATGAATAGCAATGATGATGTAAATGACTTAAATGTGGATACGGAAGTAGATTCGGCGTTAGCGGTAGATACGGTAGATGTTGTGGCCGTGAAGTTACTTGATGCTATGGTGCCTGGTGCTGTAGTGGAATTCGATCCCGACGAGGCCGAACGGCTTGGTGCGTTCAATGAAGACGCCTTAGATGAGGCCGATGCATTGGAAAGCCGTATCGATTCAACAAGTCATGAATAGGTGTCTGATCAATGGCAAAGAAACCTATTTCTAATCAAGGACAACTCGATTTTTTCAATGTTTTTGAAGATTGGCTTGTTCCCGAGCCTACGTCGGCTGACAAACCAGAGGCGGCGATTAAGGAACGCCTGGAATCATCCCCTAATGATGCTCGACATTTACTCGCATTACGATTAGCACAACGTCTGAGTGAAGATGGTGGTGTTACATCCAAGGTATTAACCGAGGAAGCTAATCGTGCGTTTGGCGGAACCCAGGCGGGTGGCGACTATTTATCTAAGGATGCTTATGATGCCTTAGAAGCTGCTTTTAACATCCACTTGCTCGGGACCGAAGACCCGAATTGGAACGCATTGAATGCCGACGAAGCCAAGCTAAAGGTCGTTGACTTAACAAATAGGATTCAACGGGTGCCTACTCAGACGCGACGTGATGAAGAAATGGAGGAATTCCAGCAGTTCAGCACACCGCCCGCGCTCTCTTTTGTCGCTAATTGGGTTGCTAATGTCAAGAAAGATGATGTTATGGAGGAACCGTCGGCTGGTACAGGCGACTTGGCTATATGGTCAAAGATGGTAGGGGCCAAACTGATTCTGAATGAATTGTCCCCCCGTAGACAAGCTCTATTGGGAGCCTTGTTCCCAGAGGCAACAATCTTTAAAGAGAATGCCGAGCAGTTGGATAACGTTCTACCTACCGACTTTAAGCCGACAGTGGTTGTTATGAATCCGCCATTTAGCTCGACTGCTGGTCGTGTCCAAGGACAGAGAGATACAACTAATGGCGCAAGACATCTCGAACAGTCATTAAAGCGCCTAGAGCAAGGCGGGCGACTGGTGGCGATTGTTGGAAACGGAATGGCCGCGGATAAGCCTGCCTTTGCTTCATGGTGGAAAGATGTACAAGCCAAATACAATGTAAGGGCCAACATAGGCATTTCCGGGCGAGAATATGCCAAATACGGGACCACATTCGACAATCAAATTTTAGTAATCGACAAAAACGGGGCCACGACGCAGGCGATATTGACCGGCAAAGTAGATTCGGTGGCCGATTTACCAGCATTATTAGAGGGCATAAGAAATGACCGTCAACACATTCAATCAACACCCGATAAACAGGCAAGCCGCCCAAACACTCCGCCAGTGTCAGATACCATTCAATCCGGAAACGGAGTTAGCGGCATTAGCATTGGTGCGGACGGCGTTAGAGCGGAATCTGCTGGAAACGGGGCCGATTCCGGAACCACTCCTATTGATAGCGAAGTTAGAGGCTCAACCGAAGATAGCTATGTCCCTAATGACGGAATCGGAGCCGGGAGTGGAGTTCCAGATAGAGTTATCGGAAACGTTGGAGGAAGCAGCGGCGGAGATACTGGAGGAAATAGTAGCCTCACTACAAGCAACAGTACCGCAAGCGTTGCAGTAGAAGCTAAGGATGATCTGGCTACCGAATTTACTGATTCTGTCTTTGCTAACTACGCTCCACAACGTCTTACAGTACAAGGCGCTAAACCACATCCAGGCAAATTGGTGCAGTCGGCGGCAATGTCTGCTGTCCAACCACCTGCACCGTCATATGCCCCATTATTGCCAAAGGGATTGATCGAAGACGGATTGCTTTCGATTGCTCAAATTGAGGCCGTTGTTTATGCAGGGCAAGCGCACTCAGAAACTTTGCCGAATGGTTCAAGGAAAGGCTTTTTCATTGGTGATGGCACTGGTGTTGGTAAGGGACGCGAAATATCCGGCATCATTTTGGATAACATGTTGCAAGGTCGGAAAAAAGCCGTTTGGGTTTCTTTTAATGAAGGCTTGATAGAGGATGCTAAAAGGGATTTTGCTGGTGTGGGTGGCGACCCGTCAAAATTGTTTTTCCAGGGAAAGACCAAAGCTGGTAATGCAATCACTCAAGAAGAGGGCATTTTATTCACAACTTACTCGACGCTACGCGGCGGCGAGAAAAAGCAGGCAAATGATTTGGGACAAAAGGGCGGTAAGTCTCGCGCTCAACAGATCATAGATTGGTTAGGTAAGGATTTTGATGGTGTTATTGCATTTGATGAAGCCCATAGCATGGGCAATGCCATTGCGATTAAGGGAAAACGAGGCGTCAAGAAGCCATCACAACAAGCGATAGCCGGTATTAACTTACAACGCGAATTGCCTAATTCGCGTGTTACCTATGTGTCAGCCACCGGAGCTACCGAGATAAGCAATCTTAGTTACGCGGATCGTCTAGGTTTATGGGGCGAGGGCACGCCGTTTGCTGACACAACTGCCTTTATCAACGGGGTGTCGAAAGGCGGCATTGCATCAATGGAATTGATCAGCCGAGACATGAAGGCGATGGGCATGTATTTGGCCAGGTCGCTGTCCTACGATGGTGTCTCGTATGAGCGCTTGGAACATCCACTATCTGATTTACAGGAAGATATTTACAACGAGCTCGCCGGCGCTTGGCAAGTCGTTTTAAATAATGTTGAGCAAGCTCTTGAACTCACTCAAGCCGGTAAGAGTGGTCCGGGTAAAAGTGCGGCTATGTCTCAGTTCTGGGGCGCCCATCAACGATTTTTCAATCAAATTGTCACAGCCATGCAGACGCCGGCAGTGATAGACCATATTCGCGATCAACTGGACGCTGGTCACGCGGCTGTGATTCAGTTGGTAAATACAAACGAAGCAGCACAGGAGCGGATTATTGCCGACGCTACGGCGAATGATGCCCTTTTGGAGGAATTGGATTTTACGCCTCGGCAAATGCTAATGGATTATGTCAGAAACGGATTCCCGGTAGCTGCTTATGAGCAAACACAAGACGCTAACGGCAACACCACCTACGTTCCAGTACGTGACTCGGAAGGGAATCAAGTATTTGATCGAGAGGCAATTGCTTTGCGCGATTCGCTGCTGGACACGTTGCATCAAATCCGTGTTCCTGAAAATCCATTGGACTCAATCATCAATGCTTTTGGTTCTGATCGGGTCGCAGAGGTTACTGGCCGTGGACGTCGGTTTGTTCAAACGCG
Source organism: Methylomonas methanica (assembly GCF_001644035.1). Taxonomy (GTDB): domain Bacteria; phylum Pseudomonadota; class Gammaproteobacteria; order Methylococcales; family Methylomonadaceae; genus Methylomonas; species Methylomonas methanica_A. The sequence continues at coordinate 8,887 of NZ_LUUG01000055.1, read as the reverse complement.
CGACGATGAAGGCAATCTGAAAGTCGTCGAAGAGAAGCGAGGCAAACATTCTTCTAGGGCTGATGCGGAGGCCTTTCAGGCTGACAAAAAGGACATTCTCATATTCTCGGGCGCTGGCGGGACTGGCTATAGCTTTCATGCCGATAATACAGCGGAGAATCAACGTAAGCGAATTCATTACATCTTGCAACCTGGTTGGCGGGCTGATGCCGCTGTGCAAGGGTTTGGGCGAACTCACCGAACCAATCAAGCTCAGGAGCCGCATTATGTATTGCCTACCACCAATTTAAAGGCACAAAAGCGATTTGTGTCGTCAATTGCTCGTCGACTAGATCAACTCGGAGCGCTTACTCGAGGACAGAGAGAAGCGACTAGCCAAGGTATGTTTACCGTTTCCGACAATCTTGAAAGCCAATATGCATCGACCGCGCTGAATAACTTTTTTCGTGATCTGTATCGTGGGACCACAAGCCTTAAGTTCCACGAAGTTACCAAGCAGATGGGGCTTAATCTGCTTGATGAAAATGCTTCATTGAATGAGAGCAATCTGCCGGCTATACCGCAGTTTTTAAACCGCCTGCTGTCACTGAAAACTGACATGCAGAATCAAGTTTTTGGTGAATTCGAGCAACGTCTTATTGAAGCCGTTGATTATGCAAAGCAACGTGGTTTGTACGATGTTGGTCTACAGACAATGACCGCTTTGAGTATCCAAAAAACGCGGGATGATGTTGCTTATGAGGATAAGAAAACCGGTGCCCAGACTCGTTATGTTGAGTTGGCCGTCACCAATGAAGTCCACTATTACAAGTGGGATGAGGTTAAAAAGTTCGTCAAGGAAAACCCTAAAGAAGGTGATCTAAGCGGGTGGTTTGTCTCTGAATTCGGAAAGAGCAAAGGCGATGTGTTTTATCTCGGAGACATTGGGGAGCGGTTAGATTCCGATGGTAAATCTGTCCGTCGCGGTATTGTTCATACAATCAAAAAACATGACTATCGATATATCGACAACGCCGACGTTATCAGTCGCGGGTATGACTATCGAACAGTTAGTGCAAATGGTGTTGGCTCTTATCAGAGGGTTACTTTGACTCGGGCGATAGACGAAACCGAAGCAAAAAAACTTTGGAACGAGCAAATCGCCAATGCCCCGAAAACTGAAACAAAAACCGAACGCATGCTTGTCGGTGTCATTTTGCCAATCTGGGATCGTGTCGAAGGTGCCGAAACCATTCAACGATTACAAACAGACGACGGTGAACAATTACTTGGCCGAATGTTGGGGCCTAAGTCCGCCAAACAAACACTGAAAAATCTAGGCCTTGATTCCGGTCTTGCTGGAATGTCGGTGGGCGATTTGTTCGAATCAATCAAAAAGGGTAACAAAGCAATTCTATCGAATGGTTGGGAGATTTCTACTGCGAAGGTGAATTTTGAAGACCGTATAGAGATTAAGGGTCGTAGTTATTTTACTGACGCAGAGAAACGATTGCTAAAAGATCAAGGCGCTTTTGTGGAGCGCATCAATTGGTCTGATAGAGTTTTTATACCTACTGGCGAAGGTGGGGTAGGGGTTTTTGAACGCATCACTGCTTCAAAACCTGTTGTCGATCTAATTGAGAAGAATCGCGGTAAGGACTCCGCAAATAGTGAAAGTGACGATTTGGATATGCATGTCCACGATTCATCATTACCGGTTGGTGACTCGACAGACGTTATTGAGACTTCAGCCGATTCTGGCGATTCAACATTTTCCCCTTGCACGCAACCACCGGATCAAGAGGGTATTTTTCTATTAGCGAATAGGCAATACGCGAAGTTTCAACACGGCCTTTGGTATCTCTCATACCCAACTCCAAAGGAAGCGGCTCAATCCGAATGGAATATTCCTGGAAATATGATTCCGTCTGATAGGTACCCTGATCAATCATGGGTGCTTTACTCTCATGGAAGAAAGGATGCGTTTTTTGGCGAGATTGTTACGCCAGGGGCCAAGGTGAAGATCGACGAGATTACCAACCCCACCACAACCAATGTAGTCGGCATTGCCGTCGCTCCAACAAATGGCGTTATTCGTCAGGAGGGTGTTTCAATGGAAAAAGCTAAGAAACCTTTTCACGAAGTTGTTGCCGAGAAATTAATTGCACAACTAGAACAAGGTACGGCCCCGTGGCAACGGCCTTGGAACCCGGACGAGGCAGGTGGATTTCTGCCATATAACCCTCTTACCGGAAAGCGATATAAAGGTATCAATACTCTCAATTTGTTGTCGGAGGATAGAAACGATAATCGGTGGATGACCTATAAACAAGCTGGGGAACTTGGTGGTCAAGTCCGAGAAGGCGAGAAGAGTACTGGTGTTCAATATTGGAAATTTACCGATGAGCAAATAAAGCGGGATGATAACGGCAATCCGGTTTTAGACGGAGAAGGCAAACCGGTCAAGGTGGTCGTAAAGTTAGAACGTCCACGGGTTTTCTTTGCAAGTGTGTTTAATGCTGAACAGATCGATGGTTTGCCGCCGCTAGAAAAGAAAGAGGTAACTTGGAATCCCATTGAACGAGCTGAAAATATATTGGCGGCTTCGAGAGCCGATATACATCATAACGGTGGTAGCCGTGCGTTTTATAGACCGTCTACTGATAGCATACATTTGCCGGAAAAAGGTCAATTTCCAACCGCAGAGAATTACTATGCGACCGCGTTGCATGAGTTGGGGCACTGGACTGGACACGAAGACCGGCTGAATCGGGACATTGCACATCCATTCGGAAGTGAGGCTTACGCCAAAGAAGAATTAAGGGCGGAAATTGCCAGTATGATCTTGGGTGAAGAGCTTGGTATTGGTCATGATCCTGGTCAACATGCGGCTTATGTTGGCTCGTGGATTAAGGCTTTGCGGGATGATCCAATGGAGATTTTCCGGGCGGCGTCCGATGCGGAAAAAATTCAGGCATTTGTTCTCGGGCTCGAACAAGCTTTAGTTCAAGAGCAGGGCCAAGCGCTAACTGCCGATCAGCGACAACCTCATGAACTGACATTGTCTGAGTTTGCTTCTCAGGTAGTTGTCGAGCAGTTGGAAAATCATGGTCGAAAATGGAATGTTTCGTTAGGAGCCTATTCGGCTTTTTCCGACGCGGAAAGTTCTGCTGATACTGTTGCCGATGTTCATCGTGCCGCCGTAAAAAATGCACTTTATCTAAATTCATCTGAAAACACGCAAGGCTCTATTTCGGCCACTATGCCACCGTTGCCGGTATTGATTGAGTATCCCGATCTTGTAAGGGATTACGGATTTCAAAGTAAGTTGGTCGAGTTTAAGGATGTAACACGCGGAGCATATTCGGGACAGGTCGACCAAACGTTAATCGCGGAGGTTGGTGGGTTTCAAGTAGGGAAACTGGATTACTCAATCTATAACGGAATACCCGCAATCCAGATGGTCGAAGTGGAAAATGATCATCGCCGGCTGGGGTACGCTACAGTGCTTGTAAAACAGTTGCAGCGCCAATTTCCTAATACAGAAATTGAATGGGGCGAATTAACTGAGGATGGTGAAAAATTTCGAGGTAGCTTGCGAATTACCGAAAAGCCTAGCGAACATGCACCAGAATTTGAGCGGCTAAATATAGCAATTGCAGAGCGTGACCGATTGCTTTCCGAGGCAAATTACTTCAATGCTCTCAAGAATTCGACGCCAGAGCAGATTGAAACGTATTCGAATCTAACCGAGCCACTTAACAATTTGCATGACTTGATTTATGACTTGGAAAACGAATTATCCAATCAGACCGAAACTGTTAGGTTAATTGATACCGAAAATGTAACTACATTCAACAAATCTATCGGCGCTGACAACTCGACGACGATTACTGTAGCCGAGCTGACTGCGGTCGAATATCAGGCGCTAGTGGATGCTGATGAGGTATATCAGCGTGAGCTGGTTCGTGTCTATGGGGAAGACAAAGCGGGCGATGCCCGCTATTTACAAAAGCACGAAGATCCGGTCTTACAAGAGGCTGCTTATGCTTTCCATGCCGCTTCTGATGTTTGGCATAGCGCTGTTGCCGATGCCAGAAAGACGTTGGCCGGTGACAATACAATTCCACATGTTATGGATGAACGCACTGGCGATGCGAAGTTATCTTCTGGCTTGGCGGCTGATATTTCGACCGTCTTGCAGCGGTCGGAAGAATGGACGTTCGATCATTTTCAAGACTACGAAGGGGATAGCCTGGATGCCGCTTTGCGTAAGGAAGGGTTACATACCCTTAAGGATGTTACAGGCGATCTACCTGGGCAGTTTTTTGACAATGCTATTCGTCGTCTCTCGCCTGTTTTTGGTATAGAGCCCGATGATTTTAGCGTTACCAATGCTTACTTAGAACGCAAGGGGTTGGCTCAGGCGTTCCAGACAATGGCCGCTAGGTTAGTCCAGGAACAAACACAACAAGTTTCTTCGTCTGCGATCACCTTATCCAAAGAAGGTGTTGAGTTGGATAGGCGCAATGTGCTCGATCTGTTCCCAGAGCTCAATGGTCCAGATGGCAAACCGAATGGATTTGGCATATCGAAAATTATTTTAATGCCAGACGGTAAGGTTGTTATCGATAGTGACAGCAAGAAAGCAATCGTGGCCGATACATCAGCGCAGTCCGAAACCGGGGTCACACATCAGGATATTGCTGACTATTACGAACGTGGATTTATTAAAACGGTGGTATTACCGGAATCTACTAAAACTGAAACAGCTCAATTTGAAGGGGGCGTTATGCGCGATCCTGATGTTAATTCAACTGAACGTCTTTTAGAGGATTCGGTGCGGAATATTGAGTACGCGCAAGAGGTCATTCCTGAATGGCGTGGTAGTTACGTTCAAGAGCAGGGCAATGGAAATGTTCGCCTTGCTCTTGATTTAATTGAAAGGGGTGAAATCGATAAAGCGATTGATGCACTATGGTTAAACGTCGACCTAGAACACCGGTATGGTGGTGAAAACAGCGATGAGTTTCGTGACGTCATAAAAGTAGTGGAAGAAGACTGGCGGAAATGGCAAGCCGACAATGGAGTTGGCCCGGCTATCACACCGGCTATGAAACGGGAATTTGATGACTTGCCGCGCGATCTGAGTCAGTTATCGGGTGCGACGTTCGAAGAGTATCAAAAGGCGGCGGAGGCTGCCAGATTAGATGAGCAAGCCGTAATGAATGACCCGGATAGCTCTGATGAAGACATATCTGCCGCTCGGGAGAAGAGGAAATCCGCCGATCTGTTGGCTACGGTAAACAATTCAGACTTTCAAAATAAAGTTTCTGAATTTGAACAGAAACAAGCGGCTGCCAATTTGTCCGGCCTCGGTGGTGATAGTGTGCGGCCAGACCAACAAAACACAGGAAATGATAAGACCTTTATTGCAGTGCCTTTCCGCGAGAAAGAGGAAGCTAAAGCATTGGGTGCCAAATGGGATAGGCAACATACATCCTGGTTCATTCCTGTTGGTGTTGATCAATCGGCGTTTTCTAAATGGTTGCCGTCGGAGTCCGGAGAAGTAAAAGTAACGTCAGTCGCTAATTCTCAGGTGGGTAAACCAACCACCTCCGATAAGTTATACCTCGCTGTTCCCTATTCGGAGAGAAAGGCCGCGAAAGAAGCCGGCGCTAAGTGGGATGCCGGCGCTAAATCTTGGTATGTCGGCCAAAATGCCAATATGGACAAGTTGCAACGTTGGTTGCCTGATAGCACTAAACCGCAGCAAGAACCGGCAATGACGCCGCGCGAAGAGTTTTCATCGTTACTTAAGGATATGGGGTTTGTGCTTTCGGGAAACCATCCAGTTATGGATGGACAGCGTCATAGGCTTGAAACAGTTGGTGATAAGGCTGGCGAGAAAGCTGGATTTTATGTTGCTCACCTGGATGGTCATCCTGCCGGTTTTGCTCAAAATAATCGTACCGGCGAAGCCCAGAAATGGAAGTCAAAGGGCTATTCGCTTAGCGATGGAGAAAAGGCGGAATTGCAAGCTCAAAGCGCTTCTAAGTTGCAAGCAAGAGAAAACGAGATAAAAGCTAAACAGGATGCCGTCGCGGCGTCTATAAGACAGCTACTTGCTATCGCTCCGCCTGCATCTGCCGATCATCAATATTTGCAATCGAAGGAAGCCCGGCCAGGTGATCTTCGAATGGTGCCGACCGATTCAACAATGTTGCCTCCCGATTCGGCAGTAATGATTGGTAAAACATGGAAGGAGTCGAAGGAGCTGCGGGACTCGCACCCGGATAAACTGGTGTTCACCGCTGGTGATTTGCTCTTGTCGGCGCAAGATGTCAGTGGCGTAATTCGATCAGTACAATCTATCCAGGAAAACGGCGTGAAGCGCTTTGCTGCTGGTGGTGCTAAGCAAGACATGTTTCATGTTGTCGGCGGCAATGGCGTGGAAGCGTTGGCGAGAGCTCCGGCCATAGTGATAGGTGAGGGGTATGCTACGGCTGATACGTTATCCCAGTCCCTGAGCTATCCAACAATCGCGGCCTTCGATTCAGGCAATTTGCCACACGTTGCGAAGTTATTGCGCAACCGGTTTCCGGACAAACCTATCATCATTGCCGGGGATAATGATTTACATCAGGAACTGACCGAGGGCCGCAATCCTGGTAAGGAAAAGGCAGCGGCGGCTGCAAAAGCGGTCGGAGGTGTAGCTTTGTTTCCGATTTTCGCCCCTGGTGAGCAGGCTTACCCAGCCGATCTTGATCCAGTTACGCCGGCACTGGCAAAAAATGGGGGGTTATCGGATGCCCAGAAAGAGGCTATCTCGAATATGAAGTCCTTCACGGATTTCAACGATCTTGCGACAAAAAGTGAATTAGGTTGGGAAGGAGTTGAACGCCAGGTAACTAATGTCGTGAATAAAATCGTATCCAATCATCATGAACGAATTGAAGCCAGACAGCAGCAAGATAATGTTCAGCGCCTAGAGCTGCAACAACGGCAGAAACTAGCGTCGCGCAACGCGGTTGCAATTATTTAGGTTGTAGCTTACAGCCATCAGCCAGTGAAAACCGCTGGCGAGAAGAAATCCAGTTAGATGATGGACGTTGATTTTTTTAGCCGCTAAAATTTTCAATTGTTTTTCTGCGTTTTTTATTATGGTGTTGCCCGATAACATTGGCCAGGAACCGAATGAATTGACAGCGGCGGAAACATGTCGGTACTGCTTGCCGTGGAGGTATATGTTATGGGCAAACCTGAACCAATTGCCGATTTAAGCGACGATGAGCGCAAACTGCTGATTGAAGGATTGACAGCGTTGCGTCGGGAGCGTGATCAGGCGTGGAATCTGGCCTGTGATGCTGCCGATGCGAATGGAAGGCGTCGACCTTCCTTGCGTCAGTTCGGTATCGATGATATTAAACGGCTTGCTCGGCGAATTGGCGGTAGAAATGCCCATACCCACTGGCTTGAATAGTACCGGTAAGTCGTTTTCTATACGGTTCGTCATACCCATCAAAAAATAAGTCAATCGAACGTTGTTTTTTAGAACCAGTGTTCTGCACTGAGAAGAACGACATTTCTGGGGTTCTGGCTTAGAATCGCCACTATCATCACAAGCCGCGAAAAGATGAGGCGATTTTGCAAAATATAGCTGGGAATGACGTATCCATTTTTTTATTCCGCTTTGAAATACGCGGTCATGCCATCGACTTTGTGTTGAATGAGGCGATTGCCGAAGATATGTACCCCGATATCGATGAGAAAATGAAACCGCTCGTCCATGCCTGTTGCGAAACACTTTTGCGATACAGACACCTCAGTGTGAGTAATACCATTATGGATGGCAATTTTCTGGTTACCGGAGAATTTGAGGTCATGCTGAGTAAGGGGCTAGGGCAACACTTTGCGCATGACGAAAAGCAGAGGTTATTCCAGGATGCCAAAAATATCGCCGATCTTCTGGGGGAGGTTATGGACAGGGGAACCCAAGCAGAGAAAAACGGAATACAACGGAACCTACCCCCAATAGAGCATACGCCAAATCCCAAGAAGATAAAAAAAGGGCTTGAGCAGCTGGGAAAAACCAAACACCAACAGGCAAAAAGGCAATGGCTTGCAGAGGGAGTACCAATACGGCCAGGGTTAAGGCAGTTGCGTCCTGAGGATTTACCGCCTCATGTCACCGCTTCCAGTGGCTATGACCATAGAGGGCTTTGCTATGTCTTCGATCATAAAACACTGGGGGAGCTGGGGCGGATTGTCATGATCAAGGCCGGTGAGCAAGAAATGTTGATGCAGGCCGATTTATACGTAGGGCAAGAAACCCCGGAATCCGCTATTGTAAAAAAGAAAAAGGCAATATTTGAGGAAGTAGTTGCAACTGTCAACGCATGCTTTATATAAATAAGGCATAACCGAATTCAATGCGCGTCCGAATACATTGCTTACGTGAACGTGGCAGGCCACTCCCAAAACATCAGTTCGCATTTAAGCCTGCGCCGGCAGGATGGCTCACTGTGCACGAAGAACGCGACAACGTATTAAACCGATACACCAGAGTCGCCAGGTTCCGGGCGATGGAAAATAGCAACGAGCTATTACCGGCCTTGCGAGACGCTCAGTTGGTTGAATTGACGCGTGAACGCTTAATCCTATCGGGAATAGAACGACAGGAAGACGTGGTTATCAATAAGATAGAGGACTTTGCCCAAACTTGGGTATGCTGGCTTGGCGAACAGCAATAGTTGACCCGAGCTCTGTGGCCATGTCGGCATTAGACGGCACTTGCATATTCCAACCCCAAGCCACCTATTCCGACACGATTGTGCCGGTAGTGAATGACGGCTTTTGGACGTGGCGAATTGTCGCAATCGACCCCTATGTATAGTGCCCAACTATG
>NZ_LUUG01000054.1 GCF_001644035.1 Methylomonas methanica | reverse complement strand
ACCGGAGCTTTTGATAGGAATAGCCCGTTAGGGGTGCGGCATGGATGCCGTACGTTGCCGAAGGGGCAGGAAGCCCCTTTCGGCAACCCCTATCAAAAGCGAGGAACGCAGGGAAGAAGCGGCATCCGGGCCGCCTTTTCTTTGGATACTTTCTGTTGGCGGTGCACAAATTCGCCGGGAGCGAATTTGAACAGCGGATAGGCTGGCCCGAAGGGCGAAAACCAGGGATGGTTTTCGTAGCGAAAGTATCTCGCCTGCCGGTGCGAGAACCGGCATTCAATCAAGTTTCGCGGTAGCGAATCATTGCTTATGCAAACCGAAATTCCGCGTGGGCACAAAACCCGTACCCACCCTACGCCTTAATGTTTACGTAGTAAATCGGATTAGCATTTCCCATCGCAAAATAATGGGCAACAGACCTACCGATATATTTATTACGTATTGTTTCTGGCGCCACCTTACCAATAAACTCCCACCTGCCATCCCACCTACCATCCTTTATGTTAGCGTCCTGCTGAGGTGGTCCATATGGTGTGCTTCCTGCTGGTTGCCATTCTTGAATACTATAAATTTCTTGCACCACGCCCTTAGCGACACAAAAAGCGTACTCAGCTTTCTCTCGATCTTTGCCTATTTTCCAAACTCCTCGCGTAATATCATAGAGTTGTCGGGCAGTCATACCTTCGTTGAACAACCTCGATGTACGAATAAGCAATGCTGGTTCGGTAATATTTATTTCAGTCATAGTACGAAAGTCCGCGAACGCCTAAATATTGGGTAATTGATTACAAAAATTACAACCCCACAAACTCCATCAACCCCTGCAATTCCTTAGGCTCAAGCTCATAAAACGAATGCGCCCTAACCCGCTCCGGCAAGCCGACATCACCATACCGCACCCGAATCAAGCGACTGACTTTGACGCCTTGCGATTCCCATAAACGCCGCACCAAACGATTCCGCCCCTGTTTCACTGTAGCGTAAAACCATTTGTTTGCGCCCTCGCCGGCGTAGAAGCTAACGTCTTCGAAATGCGCGGGGCCGTCTTCCAGTTCCACACCTTGCTTTAAGCGCGCCAGCATCGCATCGTCCACTTCGCCCAAGATCCGCACCGCATATTCGCGTTCGACCTCGCGTGACGGGTGCATCAAGCGGTTGGCTAGTTCGCCGTTGTTGGTCACTAAAATCAAGCCGGAAGTATTGATGTCCAGACGGCCAACCGCGATCCAGCGGCCGACTTGCAGGCGCGGCAGTTGGGTAAAGATTACCGGGCGGCCTTCCGGGTCGCGGCGGGTGACCAGTTCACCGACCGGTTTGTGGTACACCAATACGCGGGTCGGCTGCTCGGCGTATTTTTCCCATTTCACCACCCGGCCGTTGATTTGCAGATGGTCGTCGGGTTTCAAGTGGTAACCCGGCTGTACCGGATTGCCGTTGACGGTGAGCTTGCCTTCCTCTATCCAGCGCTCGATTTCCCGCCGCGAACCCACGCCGGCCCGCGCCAGTAATTTCTGGATGCGCTCGCCGCCGGCAGGCGCGGCTTTAGTGGAGGGTGAGGTTTTCGGCGCCGAGGCCGGCTTCGGTTTGGGCGTCGAACTCGGTTTCCGAGACTGCGGTTTCTGGGTCCGTTTGTCCTGCGGGGCTGACGGGTTGTTCGATCTCGGCGGTTTGCGGTCTTTCACTGTGGTCCTGCTCAGGTTGCGGTTGAGGCGAGTTGCCGAAATCGAAGTTGACGATTTCTTCCAGCGTCGGTAATTCGCTCAATGAGGTTAAATTGAAATAATCCAGAAATTGTTTGGTGGTGCCGAACAAGGCCGGCCGGCCCGGTACTTCCTTATGGGCGATGACGCGAATCCACTCGCGCTCCAACAGAGTTTGAATGATGGAACTGCTGACACTGACGCCGCGGATGTCTTCGATTTCACCGCGCGTCACCGGCTGGCGATAGGCGATGATGGCCAGGGTTTCCAGCAGCGCGCGCGAATAACGGGCGGGTTTTTCCTCGAACAAGCGCGTCACATACGGCGATAACCCTTCGCGCACCTGAAACCGATAACCACTGGCCAATTGCCTAAGGCCGATGGGGCGGTCAGCGTAATCGCGGGCGATGTCATCCAAGGCCATTTGCACCGACAAGGTATCGGGTTGCTCCAGTTCCGGAAAGGTTTCCTGAATCTGCCTGATCGTCATCGGCCGATTAGCGGCAAACAAAATGGCTTCCACAATGCGCTTGGTGTTCATGTCGCACTCTTTAATTATGTCGGGCTGTAATCGGTGGCGTTCGACCAGGATAGGTTGGTAAGTACTGGCGCGAATAATCTTAGACCAGCGCTGCGGCAAGCGGGTTGCGCGCCTAGCCTCGCTAACGGCCGCAGCTTCCGGCGTAACTGGCTGCCAGCTCCAGCTAGTATGCCAAGCGGGCAGCAGGCGTACCGCTCGCCGACGAAACGTGGGCACAGCGACTGGTTCGCTCGGCTCGATGACCGGTAAAACCGCAACGCGCGGCTCGCTAGCCCAAATAGCCGGAAAACGCACGGCGCGCCGCTTGACCGGCACAAATATCGTGACCGGCTCGGGTTTGATGCGGGGCTTGCGGGGAGTTCTAGGTTTGGCTGCGGGAATAACATCATCGACGACGGTTTCGGCAAACTGCGGGTCAGTCCCCGGTGCCGCTATCGACGCGGATTCTGACCTGGATGCCGGCGTAAGGCTCGGATTGGAAGATGTCGATGATGCGTTCCTTGGAGAGTTCAAGGATGGCAAGAAACGCGACAACCACTCCGTTTTTTCCTTCACTTCGGGTAAAACACGCTGCGAAAGGGAGCTGATTTGCTCCGTTAAGTTTTTCCAAAATGGCTGCCATTCGTTCACGGACTGATAGGGGTTCTTTGGTTATTTGATGGTGACTGAGCCTCTCGGCACGCTTCAATATATCCTGGAAGGCCAGTAGCAGCTCCTTGAGCTGCACATCCGGCAGAATTTGCTGTACGTCCACGGTGGAAGTGTCGACACCAAATTCAAAGGTATCGCGCTCGTTTCTGGGCAGCATATCGATTTCTTCCGCCACTTTTTTGATCGCTTCGTATTCCTGCAATTTGCGGATCAAAAACGCTCTGGGGTCTTCCTCTTCTTCCTCGCTTTCCGGCTGCCTGGGCAGCAGCATCCGCGATTTGATCTCGGCCAGCAGGGCAGCCATCACCAGATATTCGGCGGCCAGTTCCAGACGCATATTTTCCATCATATCGATGTAGGCAATATATTGCCGGGTAATCTGGGCGATGGGGATGTCGAGAATATCCAGATTCTGCCGGCGAATCAAATACAGCAGCAAATCCAGCGGTCCTTCGAAGGCATCCAGAAACACTTCCAGCGCATCCGGCGGAATGTAGAGATCGTCCGGTAAATCCTGATAGGGCTGGCCTTGCACCAGCGCCAGCGGCGGCAGGGCAGTTTCCACCGGTAATGCAATTTCGTTCAAAACTACATGCCCGCCAAACTAAAAAATAACTGTTGGGCGTAGTACATCGGATAAGCCAGCAAATATTGCAACACGTCGGTAGCGAGTAAAATCAACAAAAAAATAAAACCAAACCGTTCCAAACGATTGTATTGCCAGGCCCAGTAATCCGGCAGTACCCCGGACAAAATCCGGCTGCCGTCCAACGGCGGAATCGGTAAAAGATTGATCAAAGCCAGCACCAAATTAATGCTGATGCCGGCTACACCGCTGTAGATCAACGGAAAAGAGATATACTCGATTTCCAGCATCACGCCGATTCTCGCCAACAAAGCCCAAGCCGCCGCCATCAACAAATTGGATAAAGGACCGGCTACCGCCACAATGGCCATGGCTTGACGCGGTTTTTTAAATGCTCTGGGATCGACCGGCACCGGCTTGGCCCAACCGAACACAAAGCCGGTAAAGGTCAGCAATAACAAGCCGGGAATGATCAGCGTACCCAAAATATCGATATGTTTCAGCGGGTTCAGGGTCAGGCGGCCTTGGTCGGCGGCGGTGTTATCGCCTAACTTCTTGGCCACCCAACCGTGCGCCACCTCGTGACCGGTAATCGCGAAAATCACCGGTAAAATCCAGACTACTATCCTTTGTATTAGGGTTAATTCGTCCATCATGGCTGTTTCACTCCAACATCGGCGCAATACCGATACCTTGTCGAATAATTTCAATCGACTTGTCGCCGCAAGCGATTACGGTAGTGGGCTGATATTCGATCACCCCGACGTCTATCACCAGGGCCAACTCTTTTTCCAGCCGTTTTCTGATTTCGTAGGGATCGGCCAAAGGCTCGCTATCGCCGGGCATCATCAGGGTGGAAGTCAGCAAAGGCTCGCCAAGTTGTTCGACCAAGGCCTGGGCAACCGGATGATCGGTGATCCTGACGCCTATGGTTTTCTTTTTTGGATGCTGCAAACGGCGCGGCACTTCACGCGTCGCATCCAGTAAAAACGTAAATGGGCCCGGAGTCAGTTTTTTTATCAAGCGATGAGCTTCGTTGCCCATTTTGGTAAAGTTGGAAACCTGCGATAGGTCGGTACACAGCAAGGTAAAGTTGTGATTATCGTCGAGGCGGCGGATGCTGCGGACTTGATCCATCGCCGCTTTATCGCCGATCTGGCAACCCAATGCGTAGGAAGCATCGGTCGGATACACAATCACCCCACCGCTGCGCAAAATATTGACCGCTTGCTGAATCAAGCGCGGCTGCGGGTTCTTCGGATGGATTTCGAAATATTGCGCCATTGGCTAAAATATCGGCTTAGGTAAAAGGCTATTGTACCTTAGAAGGCACTTAAAAACGTCGCGAGGCAGTTTTAGCAGCAGGTGCAAGCCACAAATCCGCTTATCTTTCCGATTGTTTTTTTGCCACTTTATCGCGCAGATAAACCGGCATGGCGTGCTCGACAGCCACCGCCAAACCGTTAGCAAATCCATAAGCCGCCAGTTGAGCAACACACGCAGCACGTGGCCAAACCTCCACCTCGACGCCCAGCACGCGCCCAGATAAACGCTGGCCCAACTGCTCCGCATAAACACCCCAACCGGAACCGACACCAAAGCCGGCAAAATCGGGAAAGATCACTTCGCCGGCGGGCGTGACAGCTTCCGCACCGTTCAACTCCGCTAAACCTAATGCGTTGCGTTGATATACACCCCAAAAAATTTCGTCCATCCGTGCGTCCATTGCGGTGAAACTTAGTTGGGCGTCGGACCGCCGGTTAAAAAAGTCTTGCGCGATTGCCGCCAAAGTAGACACTGGCACCACCGGTAAATCGGCGCCATAGGCAATACCCTGCACTACCCCACCAGCTATCCTAACGCCGGTAAACGAGCCGGGCCCGCGACTCAAACCGATGGCGTCCAGCTGTTGCGGCTTGAGCTGGGCGTCGGCCATCAATTGATCGATCATCGGCAAAATCAGCTTGGTATGTTCGCGCGGGGCTACGGCAAATTTTTCGGTAATCTCGCCATCGATGAACAAAGCCGCCGAACAGGCGTCGGTGGAAGTTTCTACTGCCAATAATTTCAACTGCTTTCCTCTGTTGCAAAAAACTGCCGCACGTCCTCGATCTCGCGGCTGCGTTTCATGGCCGGCACGCTGTCCAGAAACATTTGGCCGTAGGAACGTTTTAACAAGCGGGGATCGCAGACCATCAATACGCCACGGTCATTGACGTCGCGAATTAAGCGGCCCACCCCTTGCCGCAACATGATGATGGCGCTGGGCAATTGATGTTCGAAAAACGGATTACGGCCCTGCTTTTCCATCGCGTTCATGCGTGCCTTTAATACCGGATCGCCGGGCGAAGCGAACGGCAGTTTGTCGATGATCACGCAGGACAAGGCATCCCCGCGTACGTCCACGCCTTCCCAGAAACTGGCGGTTGCCAGCAATACGGCATTGCCCAACTCCTTGAATTGATCCAGCAACACGCCTTTGGAGCGCGTGCCTTGTACCAAGATAGGATGATCGATTTTACCTTCCAGCAACTGCGCGGCGCGTTGCAAGGCGCGGTGGCTGGTAAACAGGAAAAACGCCCGGCCCCGGCTGGCTTCCAGCACCGGTAACGCGAACTCAACAATCTTGTCGGTAAAGTCCGGATCGCTGGGTTGCGGTAAACCTTTAGGATGATAAAACAAGGCCTGGTTCGGATAATCAAACGGGCTCTCCCAACTCTGGCTCAGCGCACCGCTCAAACCCAGGTTCTTGGAAAAATGCACAAAATTATTAGCGACGCTCAGAGTAGCCGAGGTAAAAATCCAGGTGGCTTTATGCCGCGCCATGAAGCCGCGAAATTCCTTCGCGATATCCAGCGGCGTGCGACTGAGGGTAAACGACTTGCTGTAGGTCTCGTACCATTTAATCCACTGCCCGTCCTGGTCGTTAATCAGGGTTTCCAGTTGCGCGTCCAGCGCTTCGGCGCGATCAAAGCAGGATTCTAGGCCTTTGCTGCGCACCGAGGCGCGTTCCAATTGGTCGGTCAGCCGGGCCAACTGTTTTTGCAAGGATTCCAACGCGCCGGCAATTTTCGGATTGGTTTCGATGTCCTGCCAGTCGCCACGGCGCAGTTCCAGACCAAACGCCAAGCGCAAATCCTTGACCTCATGCTGCAAGTCTTCGCAGGCGGTGCGCAAGTCCGGCATATCCTTGGCGTCGGTGAAATACTCGGCCAAGCTGTCGTCGGCCAGATCGACCAACTGCTTGCCGCTGATCGTCACCCCCAAAAAATTGGAGGCGGTATCGGCCAGTTGATGGGCTTCGTCGATGATGGCTACGTCGGCATCGGGCAACAATTCGCCGAAACCGGTTTCGCGAATCGACCAGTCGGCGCACAGTAGATGATGATTGACCACGACAATCTCAGCTTCTTGCGCCTGTTTGCGAGCTTTGGTGAGAAAGCAATCGGCATAGTCCGGGCAGTTCTGCCCCAGGCAATTGTCGGTGGTGGAGGTAGCATGAAACCAGACCGGATCGCCGTCGTGTACATCGGCTACTTCCGAAACGTCGCCGGCCTTGGTGCGTTTCGACCAGGCTTTGATTTGCGCCAGCGCCGCCGCATCTTCCTGACTGTAACCGAACGCGGAATTCAAGGCTTGTTCCAGCCGATACGTGCACAAATAATTGGCGCGGCCTTTCAACAAACTGGCTTTAAACGGCCGTCCGCTCAAGGCTTTGCGTATCACCGGCAAATCCTTGTTGAACAATTGGTCTTGTAGATTTTTGGTACCGGTGGAGACGATGACTTTCTTGCCGGACAGGATCGCGGGAATCAGATAAGCAAAGGTTTTGCCGGTGCCGGTGCCGGCTTCGGCAATTAGGTTTTGCTGCGACTCAATGGCATACGCAATCTGCTCTGCCATCTCGATCTGCGCGGCGCGCGGCGAGTAACCGCTGATAATCTCGGCCAGGGCGCCGCCCTCGCCGAAAATATCCGCCAATTTTGCGGCAGTGGACTGCGCCGGCTTGGAACTCTCAGCCACTAGCGACCGAAAAAGCTGTCCGCTTTGGCTTTAGCTTCTCTGGCCCCTTGGGAGTTTTGCTGCATTTGCCGGGCTTCGGCGATCAGCAGCCAGCTTTTGCGTTTCAGACCGAGGTCACCGCCAGCCAGCAGAGCCGCCTTGCCAGCCAACTCTTCCGCGAGTTGCGGTTTATTTTGTTTGATTCTAAGCTGCGCCAATTTATAGGTCAGCGTGGGGTTGCGCGAATCGATGCGTAGCGCGCGTTCCATCACTACCACCGCAGCGTCAAGGTCGCCACTATTACGACTGCGGTCGGACTCGCTAATTAAAGCTACCACGGCCGGCGGCGTGCCGCTGGGGATACGTGCGTCTTCTATGACAAACTTCGGTGCCGGCGCAGTTGCTGTTGCCACGGCCGCGGGCGCAATCACAGCCGGACTAGCTGGCGCAGGCGGTGGAATATCGGCCGGCGGCATCAACGGCTCGGCGCGAAAGGTCGGCAAATTCGGTTCATCTTTAAAGTTATTGCTAACGCTTTCGATGGGATAGGTCGCGGTATCTGGAGTAGACACCGGTTTTTTAGCGGTGACTGCGGGTGCTTTATTGGCCGCCGATTTTTTAGACGGGGCTTTTTTGGCAGGTACGCTGCCGGCCACCGGCGGTTCGGAGCCGGGATTACTACACGCCGTTAATATCAGTAACAGAGGGCACAAAATTAACAGAGATTTCTTTTTCATTTACGATTTAAGTAGCCAAGTAAAGTTAAAACAGTTCGATTTCATCATCATCGCTTTGCCGATTTGCTTGTTGAAACAAGGCTAGCGCTTCATCGACGCTTTTGCCCTGATGGATAGCATCAAACATCACTTTTTCAGATTCCATAGTGTACTGGTTACGAATGCTTTCCTGAAACTTATACCATTCGGCAGGATTATATAACCTGTGCGGGGTATCTATGATGATCGACAAGCCTTTTAGATTGTTGGACACGTGTTGCAAGCATTGCTGCAGGCGATCATAAAACTGAAACGCCACAATCGCCGAATAGATTTTATGCTGGGTCGCCTCGCAATGTGTCAAAGCCTGATCGCGGCTCTCGCTCTGCTGAAAACCGCTCAGTAATTGATGGATGTTTTTCATATCTTCAACCATACCGGTAAACGAGTCGGCCAAGGCTGACACCGATTCGTCGCCGGCTTTCATACTGCCTTCAACCTGAGCAACCGAGACGGTCAACAGTTTGATGGTTTCCCTAATCTGGCTCCAATCCAAGTCTGGCTGGCTTGATGGTGAAAATGTCATAAATAGCTATCCTAAAAATACCGATACAAATTAAGTTGTCGCGACATATGCGCGCTATTGTAACCGACTATACAAAACCAATGACGACGGCTTAAGTATAGAGAACCTGGAGAGTAGTCGATTATTGGGGCAAGTATTTTTAAAAAAAACCGGAATTGACGAAGAGATCGCAATACTCGTTATGTCCATGGCACCGGCGCTTATCGGACACACGCCAAGCGATAGTTCGGTTGACGATAACTCCACAGATAGAGTAGAAATACATTCAGCGCAGCACCGGGTTTCTGTTGAAGCCGCCTTTCCACGCTTTTTATAAGGATAATATGAATATTCAATCCGCCGGCAAAAAATTGTTCGTGTTGGACACCAACGTACTGATGCACGACCCAACGTCCATCTTTCGCTTTCAAGAACACAATGTTTTCATTCCAATGGTAGTGCTGGAAGAATTGGATCACGCCAAAAAAGGCTTATCCGATGTATCGCGCAACGTCCGCCAAGTTAGCCGGTTTTTGGACGAATTAATCCGCGATGCCGATCAACAAACTATCAACGCCGGCTTGCCGTTGTCGCGCATCGATTATTCTCTGAATGGCGAGCGAGAATTCGACGGCCGTCTGTATTTTCAAACCCGGCAATTGTCGCATCTACTCCCCGCCGACCTGCCCGGGCAAATTGCCGATAATTCTATCCTGAGTATCGTATTGGCCTTAGGTAAGGAATACCCGGATGTGAATGTAATCCTGGTCTCCAAAGACATCAATATGCGCATCAAAGCCGCGGCGCTGCAAATCAGTGCCGAGGATTACCATAACGATCAAACCATCGAAGACATAGACCTGCTCTACACGGGCACGATGGCGCTGGACAGCGATTTCTGGGAGGAACACGGCGGCAAGATGGAATCGTGGCAAGAAAACGACCATACATACTACCGGGTGAATGGTCCGCTGGTTGCCGAATGGTATCCCAACCAATATTTGTATATGGAAGGCGAAGATAATTTCGAAGCCATTGTGAAAAGCCGTGAAGGCGATACGGCGGTGTTGCAATTGGCCCGCGATTACCGCACCAAGCACAATAGCATTTGGGGCATTTCCGCCAAAAACCGCGAGCAAAACTTTGCTTTAAATGCCCTGCTGGATCCGAACGTGGATTTCGTGACGCTGATAGGCTCGGCCGGCACCGGTAAAACCTTGCTGGCACTGGCGGCCGGCCTGTCTTTGACGCTGGAAAGTAAACTCTATCTGGAAATCATCATGACGCGGGAAACCATGCCGGTTGGCGAAGACATTGGTTTTTTACCCGGCACGGAAGAAGAAAAAATGGCACCCTGGATGGGGGCTTTGATGGACAATCTGGAATTGCTGGGCAGCCGTTCCGGCACGACCGAATGGGAACAAGGCGCATCGCAAAACGTGATGATGAATCGGGTAAAAATTCGTTCGCTAAACTTTATGCGCGGCCGGACTTTTCTGAATCGTTATTTAATTATCGACGAAGCGCAGAATCTTACACCCAAACAGATGAAGACTTTAATTACCCGAGCGGGGCCGGGTACAAAAATCATCTGCATCGGTAACCTGGCGCAGATCGATACGCCGTATCTAACCGCCACCAGCTCCGGTTTGACTTACGTGGTTGATCGCTTCAAGTCTTGGCCGAACAGCGCTCATATTACGCTACGCCGCGGCGAGCGTTCTCGCCTGGCGGATTTTGCATCCGATAATTTGTAAAGCCATCAAGCCAATGATCGACTGATTTCAGCCTTTGGCCACGCCATTAACACCGCTTTAACCAGCGTGGCCAAGGGTATCGCAAAAAACACCCCCCAAAATCCCCACAAACCGCCAAAAAACAGGATGGCCACAATAATCGCGATAGGATGCAAATTCACCGCTTCGGAAAACAGCAGCGGCACCAATATCACCCCGTCCAGTGCCTGAATCACCGAATAAGCGATAAACACGTACATAAAGTGATCACTACCGCCCACACCCCACTGCACATAGGCCACCGCTAATACCGGAAAAGTCACTAATGTCGCGCCGACATACGGAATCACCACGGACAAGCCCATCAGTACCGCGAGCAACATCGCGTAATTCAAGCCCAACAACCAGAAGACTATGTAACTGATCGCCCACAGGATAAACACTTCAAGAAATTTGCCTCTCACGTAGTTGGCGATTTGCCTATCCACCTCATGCCAGACTCGCAAGCTGAGACTGGTATCTTTCGGCAGAAACTGTACAAACCAGCCCAATAAAACCTGCTTATCCTTCAGAAAGAAGAACACCATCAACGGCACCAAAAACAGATAAATAATCACCGCCACCAATCCCACAAACGATTGGGCGGAGCCGGAGATTAAATCCTGACCATACTTGAGCAAGTCTTGCTGAATGGAAAACATGATTTCCCGAATTCGGACTTCCGAAATGAGTTCCGGATGGCGCTCGGGGAAACGCATGATTTCGGCTTGGGTGCTGGAGACAATCTCCGGTATGTGTTGCACCAGTTGCACCGTTTGCTCGGACACTATCGGCACTAGCACGAACAACACAAAACCCAGTACAGCCATAAACGCAAAGAACACGAGATGCACCGAAATCAAACGACCAAGTTGGCGTTGTTCGGCTTTAACCACCAGCCCTTCCAGTAGATACGCTAAAACGATGGCCACAAAAACCGGCATCAGCAAATCCAACAAGCCGTATATCAATAAAAAGCCGCCCAGCAAGACTATGGCTAGGGAAACAACTTGGGAATTGGGCAGAAATCGCTGGAAAAAATTTCTAATGAAATCGGAACTGGAAAAGTCAGTCTGTTGGTTCATGGAATGTTGGCGGCTACGCAACCCGTTGCCGGTTTGATCGCGCCATTAGATTATATAAAAAAGCGGGATTGCTCAGGACAGTGTAAATAATTTATCAAAATTAGCGATTTCCAAAATTTTTTTCACTTCGGTACGCGAATTTTTAATCCGTATTGCCGACTTATCGCCAGCCATTTTGTCTCGTAGCACCAATAGCATCCCCAGCGCGGAGCTATCTAAGTATTCAGTACCGTTCAAATCCACCTCTATCAGCTTTACGCCACTTTCAACAAGCTTGGTTGCTTCGCGAAATTCATTATGCACACCGAAATCGAACCGGCCGCTTATTTTAATCGACAGCACTCCCCCATCAACGCGTGCCTCAATACCCATAATCTTTAACCTCACGTATTATCATGTCATTCCCTACATTTGTACTAAAACAGATCCACTTCGCCTTCCTCCATGGAAGATTGCGAAACAATATGCGATTTTCGGACTTGCCACTGCTGCTTCATAATTTTCAAGCGATCAGAACCTTGCTGTAATTGATCGCGCCAATTTGCATCGCTACCGGTTTTAAATACACCCAACCCTATGCTTACCTCGTCGGATAGCGAGCCGAAATGCTGTAGATTAAACTGTAGGTATTCGATCAATTGTCGGGCCATATCCTCAAATTGCAGCCCTCTGACGGCATTACCGACACTGAACTCAATTTTGTTGGTCAATTGGGAAATTTCGCCGACATTGTTGGAGATATTGGCATTAATGACGGCGATATCATCCATCATCTTGTCGATACTGGCCTTGGAACTAATCGCCACATTCATGTCCTTGGATGCCATTATTTCTATCATGGTTTGCGCTTCGTGGATATTATCCTTGGAGGCCTTTACCACGCGCTTAATTTCTTCACTGAACTTATCCGAGTTTTTCGATAGATTCCGCACTTCTCCCGCAACCACCGCGAAACCTCGACCGGCTTCTCCTGCCCTGGCGGCTTCGATGGCAGCATTCAGCGCCAACAAATTGGTTTGATCGGCAATTTTTTGCACGTCGCCCAACAGTTTTTCAACATGAGCCATATGGCCGCCAACATCGTTGATGACCGCTACCATTTCCATACTCTGCTTACTGATTTGCAGAATATGGTCGATAAAAAACTGCAAGACATTATCGGTTTCCTGGGCAAAACTAGAGAAATTAAGCGTACTACGCCCCTTTTCGGTAGTTCCTTCCAAATCAGTTACCAACGAACATACTATCGACGACTGCCCGGATGTCAAACTAGCCAAACTATTGAAACTACTGGACATAGTGTTCACCGCGTCGGCGAGCATGGCTTTGAGCTGTTCCAATTCCGCGCGGAAATAGGATGCTTCTTGGTCAATACAATCTTTGAGGTGTACTAAATAGTCATCAATCGCGCGCACCAATTCGGCTTCGCTTAGCTCCTTGCTAGATGTCGAGGCTGACAGCTGAGCACGTTGCGCACGAAATGTTTTAAGCATCCACAATATCGTTGGAATTGGGGCCGCTAGCCAATAGACCAAGGCATTGGCAGAAAACAACGGCAATAACAAAACCACCAGCGTCAATAAAACAAGGAGCACGTTGTCTTTAAGGAACTGCAACATAAATTCAATTCACCAGGGCCAGGATTTTTTCCGCTATTTTCTCCAAGGATAACACATGATGCGCGGCCCCCAGTTTATAGGCTTCGCCGGGCATGCCCCAGACTACACTGGATGCTTCATCCTGCACTATGTTGACGGCGCCGGCCTCGCGCATCTCCAGCATGGCTCTAGCACCATCCGCCCCCATACCCGTCAACATAACGCCAACCGCATTGCTGCCAACATTTTCGGCAACTGATCTGAACAGGACATCCACGGAAGGTTTATGTCTATTGACTGGAGGACCGTCATCAAGGCGACACGCGTAACGCGCACCATCTCTCACAACCATTAGGTGTTGATCGCCTGGCGCGATATAGATATGTCCGGGCAATATCAGTTGCCCATCGCTCGCCACGCAAGCAGTCATTTCGGACGCATCGTCCACATGCTTGGCAAACGAAGCACTGAAGGCGAGGGGCAAATGTTGTGTAATGACAATCGCCGGTGCCGTTCTGGGCAGGCTTTTTACTAATTGCTTGACGGCTTCCGTGCCGCCCGTAGAAGAACCCAACGCTACTATTTTATGAGTCGTTTTGAAATGCTTTTTCATCGCAGCAGCTGCATTCTCATTCACTGAACTAATGGGAGAGACATTAGCCCGATTGGTTTCCAAAGCTTTGACTTTTGCCTGCGCAGCCATCCTGATCTTACCGATAATCTCATCGGCATAGGCTCGCAAGCCATGAGAGACATCGACTTTTGGTTTCGCCACAAAATCAACCGCACCCAGCGCCAGCGCGTCAAGGGTCACTTCGGCGCCTTTTTCAGTCAACGTTGAAATCATGACCACCGGCATCGGCCGTAAGCGCATCAAATTCCGTAAAAATGTGAGTCCATCCATTCGCGGCATTTCTACGTCCAATGTCAATACATCGGGATTCAAGGCCTTAATTTTTTCCCTAGCGATAATCGGATCACTTGCCGTGCCGACTACTTGAATATCGCCTGCCTCATTAAAAATTTGCGTCAGCATTTGGCGAATCAGCGCCGAGTCATCAACAATCAATAGCTTAATTTTTGTCATCCTGGTTTCCTAAAATAGCTCTACGCTACCTTCAACCGGTGCGTCCTTGATACTCGAACTATATTGCTTCTCGCGCAGGAAGATAGTTTGATTGTGTAGATCTTTAATTTTTTTCATTCGGACTCGTCCGGTATGCGGAAAGAAATTCACCTTACGCGGATAAATATCGCCCAAATCCTGTGAAACCAGATTCAACGCTTCGGTATCCACATAATCCAAAACGAATTGAATGTTTCTGGCCCCGACATCACCCAGGGTAGCGATGATTTTGCCGCCGCCGAACAACTTAACTTCCAAGTTTTTACGCTTCCCGCCATTTTGCAAAATAGAGTTGATCAAATGTTCCATCGCGTAATTGCCATAGCGTGAGGCATTACCAACCACGGCTTCGTCTCTGTCGTTCAAACGGCTTTTACTCGTCTCCGGCAACATGAAATGATTCATCCCCCCCACGCCGGTCACCACGTCACGTATACAGGCTGCCACGCAAGAACCCAGCACAGTAGTAATCATTTCATCCTGTTTGGTGACGTAGTAGTCACCAGGCATCAATTTTGCCGCCACAATTTGATTTTCTTGATCCCAATAACGGTTGACGTTTTCAAAGCCGGCGATAAGCGGTCTTTCCACATGCGGCATATGACTCACTTACTCGACTTCCTATAGATGGTGTTACCTATCAAACTGAATCCGGTATCGAGCTGATGCAAGGATTCTGAATGTCCAATGAATAAATGTGACCCTTCTTCCAATAAACCGCAGTAACGGTTCGCTAACATCGCCTTGGTTTCCCGATCAAAATAGATCAAAACGTTTCGGCAAAAAATAAAATCAAAACCCCCCTTCAAAGGCCATTCCTGCATCAAATTCAATTGTTTAAACTCTATCAATTCTTTCAATTCCGGTTTAATTCGTACCTTGTTCGCTTGTCCACCCACACCTTTTTGAAACCAGCGCTTGAGGCGTTGCTCGGCTATGCCTGTCACCCGATCAGCCATGTAAATGCCGGCTGCGGCGGTAGCTAAAACATTTGTATCAAGATCGGTAGCCAAGATATTTATGGTCCAATCAGCCGGGACACTTTCCTTCAAGGTCATCGCCAAAGAATAAGGCTCCTCACCTGTTGAGCAACCTGCGGACCAAACTTTAATCTGTTTAGTCGCGGCATGTTTTTTAAGCAAACCCGGCACAACCGTCTTGCTTAAATATTCAAAATGGTGATTTTCGCGAAAAAAAGAAGTGAGGTTAGTGGTGACAGCATTAATAAATTCAGTAAACTCAGTATCCGGGTTATCTTTCAAATAGTGACAATACTGTTTGAAGCTGGTGAAGCCCAACATGCGGACCCGTTTCGACAATCTCGAGTAAAACATATCGAATTTATCGTCCGGCACCAAGATTCCGGAATATTGGTTGGATATTTTTCTTAGAACGTCAAAATCTGCTTGGGTATATTCAAACTCGCGCGCTTTTTCTTTCATTTTGTATATTCGGGTAGTACCCCATCAAAAGAAGCCGGATGCAACCTGATCAACTTCCAGCATTTCGGCAATCCCCAACAACTCCGATGCTTCAATAAATTTATCGGAAGGAAAATCGATAGAAATGGATTTCTGCAAGCCAATTGCGGTTTGCTTTAAAATCAATAACAGTTGCAAAGTCGCCGTATCTATCATCATCACACCAGAAGCGTCGATATCGATAGCCTCAAAATTGCTGAGCATCTGCGTAAGGCGTTGGTGGAGAAGCGCTACATTTTGAATATTCAGTACCGGCTCCAATACTAAAATCGCTCTTTCTCCCTGTTCGGAAGGGAACGACTCCGATGCGATGGTTGGCTCTTCATCATGATTCATTGCCTGGCCTGGGACTTCGGCATTCTCGCTTACGAATGCACTGGCGGCATGTGATTCCAATTTATCGACGTCATCCCGTTGCGAATCTTGATTGAAATCAGATCGATGCATCCAGGCCAGGGGATCGAAACCGATTAAACTATCTTCGTCTTTTTCCGCCATTACATCATCCTCCCTTCCAAAAAGTCTTTAGCAAGTGCCGTAAAATCTCGTGCGGAACGGCAGCCGGGGCGATATTCAAAAATGGTTTTACCAAAACTGGGGCACTCGGCAAGTAAGGCAGTTTCCCGAATTGTGGTCGCCAAAATTTGCCCTGGGAAGTATTTTTGTATGACACTCAACACCTCCTTTGAAATGCGTCTGGTCGGTATATATCTGGACATGACCAGAGAAATTTTATAGGGCCTTTTCAAAGCGCTTTCAAATTTCTTGATGGTTCCCATCAAATGCGACAGGCCTTGTAATGCCAAATAATCACTGGTCATCGGCACCAATATTTCATCGGCCGCAAACAAGGCATTGGCTACCAATACCCCGGAAGAAGGGGGACAATCGATAAAGATAAAATCTTCATCGCGATGGCCATCAAGCAAAGCTTTGCGAAGAAGATCGCCGCTCCTGGCGCCACCGTCCATCAATTGCTCGATTTCCTGCAACCTGGGACCGGCAACCACCAAATTCAGATTTTTTCTAACCGAAATTAATTGCTGCGCGAGACTTACCCCTTCCAGCAAAACCCTATCAATCCCACTTTTTTGCGGATCCACCACACCTAGCGAAACGGCCAAATGACTCTGCGGATCGAAATCTATCACCGTAATTTTCTTACCCAGTTTAGCCAGGGCGTGGGTCAAATTTACCGACGTCGTGGTTTTTCCTACCCCGCCTTTCTGGTTAAGGACCGCTACAATCCTTGCGCTCATTTACCCTCGGCAATAGCAGCAAGCCCGGTAATATCAACAAACTCTTCCGGATTCAAAAGCTTGTCGACATCTAATAACATCACCATATTTTTCTTGCCGACGAACATGCCGCGCATATATTGAGTATTGATTCTCGACCCCAAATTCGGTGCTTCTTTAATATCGGACAGCTTAATATCCAACACATCGGATACCGCATCAGCGACGATACCCATCACCGAGGCGCCAGAAGGAGTGTTGACACTCATCACAATCACTACCGTCACGGGCGTATATTCAACTTTTTCCATCTGAAAACGTTCGCGCAGATCGACAATCGGCACAATGGAGCCACGTAAATTCAATGCACCTTTAACAAAATCAGGCGTATTGGGAATTTTTCTGATCGGCTCCCAGCCCCTGATCTCTTGGACTTTCAAAATTTCGATGCCATATGCTTCGCCCTCTAACTCGAAAGTCAGAAATTGCTCAACGTGCTGATTGGATTCTAAATCGGCTGTCATGGCATTTATTCCCTATCTAATGTATTGGTCAATCAGGCAACTCCGCTAAAAATCCTGCCATTCGTCGTCGGCATTGGAGGTCTGCTTAAAACTACTCGGCTGACGAACCGGCTGCGACGATGTCGCTCTATTGGCTTCCGCCCGCACGACACTAGAACGATCTGCATGATGGGAAACTTGATGCTCAGCAGCTTTCTTTTCTGTTTTGAAAAATGCCAACATCTCGACCATATTGGTCGACAAGTCACTCATTGAAACGCTGGCAGCAGATGCTTCTTCGGCTAACGCGGCGTTTTGTTGGGTAATTTCATCCATCTGCGCCACGGCCTGATTGACTTGGCCAATACCGGCGGACTGCTCGACACTGGCGTCGGCAATCTGAGCCACAATGTCGCCGACCTTTTGCACACCAGCGACAATTTCGCTAAGGGATTTACCCGTTTCGTTGACAAATTCGGTACCAGCTCTGACCTTCTGCACACTGGTTTGAATGAGTTCTTTGCTTTCCTTCGCTGCTGTAGCGCTGCGCTGAGCCAAATTCCTTACTTCCGTGGCGACCACCGAAAATCCTCGGCCTTGCTCGCCAGCTCTGGCAGCTTCCACTGAAGCGTTCAAAGCCAATAAATTGGTTTGAAAAGCAATTTCATCGATCACGCTGATAATATCCGCTATCTTATTGCTGCTCTCGTTGATCTCTTGCATCGCGGAAACCGCAGCCTTAACAACATTACCGCCCTTTTCAGCCAGCTCTTTGGCATTATTAGCAACGAGATTCGCTTGTTGCGCGTTATCAGCGTTATTTTTAACGGTACTGGTCAGCTCTTCCATACTGGCAGCGGTTTGTTGCAGATTCGCCGCTTGTTGCTCCGCGCGTTGCGATAAATTGTTATTGCCGCTGGCAATTTCTTGGGATGAGTTATTAATGAAGTGCGCCGACTCGCTAACCTGACCAAAAATCTCGTTCAGCTTATCAATCGTGGTGTTGATATCGTTCTTACAGTTTAAATAGACACCTTGGTAATCGCTAGTAATTCGATTGGTCAGATCGCCTGCCGCCATGCTTTGCATGGTGCTGCCGACATCTCTGAATACATTTTCTATCACATCGGTCAATTCGTTGATGCCTTCGCTAAGCGTTTCAAAAAAGCCTTGTTTATCAGCTAGTTCGATCCGACTAGATAGCTCGCCGGCCTTGACTTCTTCAACAATGCTGGCAATTTCCTGCTCAATTTTAACTTCATGTGTTCGATCTAGCCACTCAACCACGATACCAATGCGTTCGTTTTCGTCGCTCTTAACCGGATTGGCAACGATATTCATGTGTCGACCGCCAATCACCAACGCCGAACTAAACGTGCTGGATAGGTTTGCTAACAAACCGCGTTGATGCGCCGGTTTTTTATGGAATTGATCGATATTTGCGCCCATCAGCTTGCTGGCATCAAATTCAGGCAATTGTTTGCGAATGTCCGCTTCGGCATTTTGAAACATTTCCGCTACGGTCTTATTCATATAAATGATGTCTAAATCGTTGTTAGCCACCATGACGCAGGACTGCACATTGTCGAGCGCTTGTTTAATCCGCATCGCTTCTGACGCTACCTGTTTGGAATAAGCCAAATCAGAATTCAATTTAACCTGCATGCCGTATAAGGCCCGATAGAAGTCGCCTATTTCATCGCCGCGATCCAGATCTATGGTATTTCTGAATTGTTCATCCGCCATCCGGTAACAAATGCGTATCGAATTCTCTAAAGCCTTTACAACACTACGAATCACCGAATATCCCAATATTGATGCAAATCCGGCCAAGCCCAAAAACAGGAACATCTCCGGGTATTTTTGTTCAAGATAATGATCGTAGATTGAATTGATCGTCGGCAACAAGAAGATCAGGTAGATAATCCCGACTTTTTTCCACAAGCCCAATTCCAGCAATTTTTTGATTACCGCACTAATCCCGGTCGGCCGTATTGTGGCTTTGTTGGCATTCAGTTTTTCGTATAAGGACTCGGCTTGTTGAATTTGTTCTCGGGATGGCGCATAACGAACCGACAGATATTCCTGTACTTTGCCATTCTTAAAAACCGGCGTAACGTTGGCTTCTACCCAGTAGTAGTCTCCGGATTTGGTCCTATTTTTGACAGGTGCGGTCCATGGGCGCCCAGCCTTCAAACAATCCCATAAATCTTGGAATGCCGCCGGCGGCATGTCAGGATGCCGAACCATATTGTGATTGGCCCCGACCAGCTCATCTTTGCTAAAGCCGCTGATTTCGATAAAAGCGTCGTTTGCATAGGTAATAATGCCTTTCAAATTGGTGCGCGTGACCAAAATGGTGCCTGGCTTCATTAAGACTTCGCGATCGGTCACAGGGTGATTGAGTTTCATTGCATATCCTCCGTTACAACCCAGCCATAAACAGCTCTTTTTTCAACTTTCATCTTCACCATCCAGGCCATCAAGTTTTAATAATTTATCTACATCCAACAGCATCACCATTCGGCCGCTTACCGAAACCAAGCCATTAATAAATTCAGTACTGACTTTTGCGCCAAAATTCGGTGCGCTCTGGATACTTTTTTTATTGACATCGACAACATCGGAAACAGAATCCACCACAACCCCGATGATTCTGGTTTTATCGGCCATTCGCGCTTGCAAGACCACAACTACCGTCAAAGGCGAATAATCGCTGTGTCCCAGTTGAAAGCGCTCGCGTAAATCGATGATAGGCACAATCGCACCGCGTAGATTGACCACGCCTTTTTCGTAGCTTGGCACATTAGGAATTCGCGACACCGGTTCCCAACTGCGAATTTCCTGAACTCGCAGAATATCCACGCCATATTCTTCCTGGCCCAAGGTAAAGCTTAAAAACTGCAAACTAGTGTCCAACCTTTTTGCATCTTGCTGGTCTGCACTGCTAAGTTCGATTATTTCGGACATGACACGCTTAAGATTAGGTTTATTGATTGGCTAAACGCACCAGACCGGGGATATCAAGTATCAGAGCCACCGAACCATCGCCCAGAATAGTTGCTCCGGATACGCCTTCGATACGTCGATAATTCGCTTCCAGTGACTTGATCACCACTTGCTGCTGCCCAAGTAGATCATCCACGAACAATCCGCAACGCAAACCTTGTCCTTCTACGACAACTATTAAACCTTCGGTAAGCTTGGTGGTTTTCGCAGTGAGTACATTAAAAATTTGATGCATTCTGATAATCGGCAGATATTGGCCGCGTAACAGGAAGGTTTCTCCTTTGCCAGCCACCCGATTGAGCCTGTCCTCCTTAACGTGGAGCGACTCGATAATAGAACCCAAGGGTAAAATGTAGGTTTCATCACCAACCGCAATCGACTGACCATCAAGGATAGCCAGAGTAAGCGGCAGGTGAATGGAAATGGTGGATCCTTTACCTAACTCGGAAAGGATTTCTATGTTACCGCCCAAAGCCTGGATATTGCGCCGAACCACATCCATCCCCACCCCGCGACCGGAAATATCGGTAAGCTTTTCGGCTGTAGAGAACCCGGGCATAAAAATAAGCTCATATGTTTGCTTATCGCTCAAGATTGCATCGGCATCGATCAGACCCTTTTCAATTGCTTTGGCCCGCAATTTATCCTTGTCGAGGCCTTTACCATCGTCAGCCACTTCAATCACTATATTCCCGCCGCGATGATAGGCTTCCAGCGTGACCGTACCCGTTTCAGGTTTTCCTGCCGCCAGCCTGACATCGGGCATTTCAATGCCGTGATCCAGACTGTTTCTGACTAAATGAACCAAGGGATCGCTGAGCAGTTCGACGACTGTCTTATCCACTTCGGTATTTTCACCCACCAATTTGAGTTCGATTTTTTTGCCGAGTTTGCTGCTGATATCATGCGCCAGTCGCGGGAAACGACTAAACACAAAGCTGATAGGTAGCATGCGTATATTCATCACGCTTTCCTGCAGCTCGCGGGTGTGCCGTTCTAGCTGAGAAAGACCGTTTTTCAATTGATCCAGTTTATTCAGTTCGAAATGCTCGCCTAATAAGCTGAGCATGGATTGCGTAATAACCAACTCCCCCACCATATTGATCAAGGTATCGATTTTACTGGTATCCACACGTATGGAACTTGAACCTTTCGGTGCGGCTTTTGCGTCCTCTTTTTTGCCGCTTTTACGCTCTAGCGAATTCGACTCGGATTCTTCGGCACTCGTCAGCTCTGGGCTTACGTCTTTGGAAACGCAATTTGCTGCGGGATTTATCGCTACGTCTGGAGCGCTGTGTAATGGCGGCGCTTCTGTTGGCGTTTGATAAATGGGTTGTTTAGCCAAATCGCAATCGTCTTCGACCCAATCGAAAATCTCGTCGATTTCTGTCTCCGGAATATCGCCCAAAACACTCAATTTCCAGGATAGATGACACTCTTCAGGATCCAAATCGTAAAGATCGGGTACCCCTTGTAAATCGACAGTTGTCGTCAAATGCCCCAAGGATGCCAGCTCCCTAAACATCCGCACCGGTTCGTTACCGGTCTTCAGCAAATGTAAATGCGGACTGAAGGCGATAACCCAACCCGCTATTTGCTTTGATTCATCAGCAGGTAAAGCCGCAGCGCTGTTTGACGCTAAGGCTTCTGGAGTGTGTTTTCCAGCCGAGGAACTCTGCGCGGCATTGTTCAGCTCGTTATCCAAAGCGAACTTATGCTCAGCGACATCGGACTGGTCAACTTCGCTGCCGTTTTGTATCGATTGCAGCATATCTCTCAGACAATCGACTGACCCCAACAACACATCGACCGCCGGTTGCGTGATTTTTCTACGCCCGTCCCGCATTTCATCGAGCAAGGTCTCCATGACGTGGGTAAAGTCCGAAACAGAGGTAAAACCGAACGTTCCGCTACCGCCTTTTATCGAATGCGCTGCGCGGAAAATTGTGTTGATGTCTTCGGCGTTAACATCCCCCAAATCAAGATTGAGCAACCCCGATTCCATCGCGTCAAGCCCTTCGAAACTTTCTTCGAAAAAAACCTGATGAAATTGAGCCATATCGATTGACATAGAATTACCCAGTGCTGATATCTCTGAAGAGGCGGATATTTAACCCATCACTTTTTTGATGGTTTTCAAGAGCTGGTCGGGATTGAATGGCTTTACAATCCACCCGGTCGCACCGGCATCTTTGCCCTGCTGCTTTTTATCCGTTCCAGCCTCTGTAGTCAGCATCAACATCGGCGTAAACTTGTAGTTGGGCAAAGCCCGCAAGTCTCTAATCAACTCGATTCCGTCCTTATTGGGCATATTCACATCGGTAACAACGCAATCAAAGGCTTGCGCTTTAGCTTTGTTCAAGGCATCCGCTCCGTCCACCGCTTCCACCACGTTGTAACCCGCGCCTTTTAAGGTAAACGCCACCATCTGCCTCATTGATGCGGAATCGTCTACAGCAAGAATTGTTGCCACAATTTTCTCCTCCAAATTTATCGAACATAGTTTAAAACTGTTAAATCCTTTCAGACTGCCATTGTCAGTTCACCTTGATCAGATTTACTTTGCTGAGATTGTAGCTAAGCTCAGCTAAGATTGTAGTTAGAGAAAGTTGATCTTGCCGAAAAACACTCATTTTAAAAATCTCAGACGTTTCGTTGCCTACATCGCTATCTTGGCGAAAATCCGTAAACACTCGCACTACGATTGTGGTTTAACTCGCATAACTTTGTTAAATCCTGTGCTATCTTCAAATTCGATTTTGACGAGCCAACGCTTTCCTGCACCAACTTTGGAAAAGCACTTTTCAGAGGTCGGAACGGCAAATAACAGCAGTTAAATTTGAGTTCATTTCCGCCCAATTACCTGAGTCACAATCAAATAAATTATGCAAAAATTATTCACCGAAACATCTAAAGGATTCACGTTGGTTGAGCTGATGGTGACCATCGCCATCGCCGGCATTCTGGTGGGTATTGCAATTCCAAGCTTTACGTCGATTATCTCTAGCAACCGCTTGACAACATCAGCAAACGAATTAGTCACAGCGTTGAATTTAGCGCGAAGCGAGGCGGTAAAACGTGGTAGATCGGTGACAGTGCGCAAAGTTGACGACAAATCGTCGACGCACTTAAATCTAACAGCATGGGCTTCAGCTAACTGGGAGCAAGGCTGGGATGTTTTCACGGACGCAAATGAAAATGGAGAGTTCGACACAGGCAATGATGAACTTCTAAAAACTTATGCGGCGCTAAGCGCCTCTTATACCCTGCGCGGAAATAATTTTTCCAACTTCATTCGATTTACCCCATCCGGGCAAAGCAATACCAACGGCAGCTTTGTGATTTGTAACAACAGCGACAGCAACAACACTCCAGAAGCAAACACTTCCAGACTAATTATCGTCAACTCGATAGGTCGAGTCCGCATGGGCCTCGATACCAACAATGACGGCATACCAAACACTGACACGGTGGCAAGCACCGCTTCGAATATCACTTCTTGCTTACCCCCATTTTAGTTACCCATGAAAACAGCCAACGGTTTTACATTAATAGAAGTCTTGATCGCGGTGGTGATTCTTGCGCTGGGTTTGCTTGGCTTGGCCGGCTTGCAATCGACAAGCCTACGAAATAACCAAAGCGCGTATTTCCGCTCTCAGGCCACCTTACTTGCTTACGATATAGCTGATCGAGTCCGCGCAAATTCAGTGGGCGACTACAACAATCAAGGGGAAACGAATAATGATTGCGTGGCAAACACCTGTACACCTGCGCAAATGGCAGGTTACGATCTAAAGCAATGGAACAGCCAATTAAGCAGTCAATTACCCAGCGGCGAAGGGGTAGTTTGTAAAGACAAAACCCCTGGGGATGGAAATTCAAAATCCGCACACAACTGCGACGGGATAGGTGAAGCGTACGCGGTAAAAATTTGGTGGGATGACGACCACGATGGGGCGGCTACGCAACGGTTTGTAATGAGTTTTCAGCCATGAAAAAAAATCAGATCCGTTCCCTGCAAACAGGTATGACTCTCATAGAAATTATGATTGCACTGCTACTCGGTGCGTTTTTGCTGGGAGGGGTAATCAAGATTTTCGTGAATGCCAAGCAGACTTACGGAATGCAAGAAGGCTTATCCCGATTACAAGAAAACAGCCGTTATGCATTGGAAATTCTCAGCAAGGATTTGCGCTTAAGCGGTTTTCAAGGCTGTATATCTGTAACTGCTTTAACACCCACCAATACCGCAACAACAGCAATTACCTCCCCGTATGCGGCGCCGGCTATCTCGTCGCCAACGCCTGCCACAATCCTCGTTGGCTACAACGGTAGCGAAGCGTCCCCAGCAACCACTACATGGTCACCAACCTTACCTGTGGCTTTATCGGTTTTGGCTACTCCGGTTACACCAGGCTCTGATGTAATCACTGTAGTTTACGGCGAAAGTTGCGGTGGTTACTTGTCGCAAAATATGACCAGCTCGACCGATGATATTCATATCACTAGCCCAAACACTTGTGGTATCGCTGATGGCGATCCCGTGCTCATATCTAGTTGCACTAACGCCGATCTTTTCCGCGCAACAACAGGCACCACATCGACACTGATAAAGCACAATGCAGTGTCTTTACCGGCAACTTGTGCCTCCCCACCATGTTACAAAACTACGGCGGAAGTCTTCACCTATCGAGCCTACAGCTATTTCATTCGTCCCGGCGCAAGCGGCGAACCTGCGCTTTGGCGATACGACAACACTAAGGCTGCAAGTAGCAGCAATCCCGTTGAAATACTGGATGGCATCGAAAACCTGCAAATTCTCTATGGTGAAGATACTGATGCCGATGGGGTAGCCAACCAATATAAAACCGCCGCTAACGTCACCGATATCACCGCTGTAGCCAGTGTGCGTATCTCAATCTTGGCGCGCACCAGTGAGAATCTAGCCTCGCAAACCCTCACTTACGATTACAACGGAGCCACCGGCATCAACCCTGGCGACCGGCGAATTCGTCGCGTGTTCAACGCGACGCTTGCAGTGCGTAATCGGCTGCAATAGGGGGCGCCGTGAATAACCCGAAGACAAAACAGACCGGTGCGGTGCTAATCGTCAGCTTAATCATGCTGATGCTTCTGACGATAATTGGCGTAACAGGCACCAATGTAACAAGCCTGGAAGAGAAAATGGCCGGCAATATGCGTGACCGCAATCTCGCCTTTCAAGCTGCGGAATCTGCTTTACAAGCGGGGGAAACCTGGCTAACCACACATACTTTCACATGCAGCGCTGCCGGCGGCAGATTCAATCCGCGCGATAAGGATTGCAATACCGCGACGGCGGAAACCTCTGAAGTTTGGGACAGCATCAACTGGAACGACAACGACTCGGTACTTTACACCGGCGTTTTATCAAACCTGAGCGCCAATCCCCGTTACATAATCGAAGACCTAGGCTGCTTACCCGCACCAGCAGCATGTCCAGGAACTCACAACTATCGAATTACCGCCAGAGCAACCGGCGGCACAGCGGACACTATCGTCATGCTCCAGTCTATTTACCAAATTTAGTCAGTCATACCGGCTATTTATTTTCAGACAGAAACACGCAGAGGGCAAAGCCATGAAAACCAAGCAACTCCAAATAAAAGCCTTCTATTTGCTGATTCTGTCTCAGACATTGCTGCCAGGCTTCAATGCGTCTGCGGGTATTTCTCAACAACCCTTATTTCTGACCTCCAGCGTTCCACCTATCGTCATGCTTACCATGGGCCGCGATCACAAACTGTTTTACGAAGCTTATAACGATGCATCCGACCTCAACGGCGACGGATTAATTGACGTTGGCTATAAACCGACAATTGACTACTACGGCTATTTCGATTCAAAACGTTGTTACGATTACAACAGTACGGGATATTTCGAACCCAAAGATGCCACAACCGATAAAAAGTGCTCAAGCGTGGCCGGTGATTGGAGTGGCGACTTCCTTAATTATCTGACCACTGCCCGCATAGATGCATTGCGCAAAGTGTTGTACGGTGGTTACCGGGGTGAAGACAGCACCACGCAAACGCTATTGAAACGCTCGTTTATTCCCCAAGACGCCCACGCATGGGGAAAAGAGTACGATCCAGCCAATACCCCCGGCTACTTAATTTCGGACTACACCCCACTTAGCGAACCGGAATTGGGTAAGCGGCACTTATTTGCCAACGTTTCTCTGAGTTACTCCGGCCAGCCGTTACTGCGCGTACTGGACAATAGCCAATACAGAATATGGGAGTGGGTATCGATAGAGCGCCCCGTTGCCGGCACTAAATGTTTACACGGCGGTACGGGACCGAATTGCACGGTAGCGAGCACTTCCAGCTGGTCAGTGGTTCCGAGCAGCGTACTGAGTAGTCTGGTGCGAACCACCTACGACGTATCGTCTAGCGATGAGAGCGGCCACCCCGACAACCATAGCGACTTTAACAGTTGGGTACTAGCCTACGCCAAAACATCTAAAGAATTCGGCAGCGGCTCTATGACTAGGCTAGAGGGTAACGATCAAAACCCCTACGGCCGCGACGAATATTACATGACGGTTGTCAAAGGGAAGATCACCGTTCCGGCTACCGGCACCTACAAATTTTCCGTCGACGGAGACGACGCCATCGAAGTCATAATCGGCACTAGCGTGGTTGCAAGCTGGTATGGCGGACATGGTAAATGCAATTGTAACGATCATAGCGGTACCATATATCTAACTGGTGGGACGGCTTACGATATCGAGTTTCGCCATGAGGAACGCGCCGGCGAAGACAACTTTGTGTTGCGCTGGGAAACCACAACGGGCGGCTCCAGCATGACAGACTATAGCGTCAACGTTAAAGTCTGCGAAACCGGCAAATTGGAAGCCAACTGCAAAGCCTATACTAACGGTACCACCACCACTTACAAACCTACCGGCTTGTTACACACATACGGCGAAAACGACTCCATGGCGTTTGGTTTGTTAACCGGGTCTTACAAAAAGAACATATCCGGGGGCGTATTGCGGAAAAACATAGAATCCTTCAAAAACGAAGTTGACGCGAATACCGGGATATTCACCACGACCAACGGCATCGTAAATACCATCAACAATCTACGTATCAACACTTTTAACTATTCGGATCACGCCTACGCGTCCGGATGGATTACCACTCGGGCTATAAACCAAGGCGAAGCGGCCGAATGGGGCAATCCCATTGCGGAAATGATGTACGAAGGCTTACGGTATTTTGCCGGCAAAGCTGCGCCTACATCCGCTTACTCCATTACTTCCACGGATACGCCGGATGCAACCTTAGGATTACCGTTACCGAACTGGCTGGATCCCTACTCATCCACTGGCGGCAAGTATTTGAGTTGCGCCAAACCCATGCAGCTTGTGATAAGCGATATCAACGCATCGTACGATACCGACCAACTGCCTGGCAGTTATTTCAATTCATCCTTCACCGGCGATTTGGCAGGCCTAAGTGTGGAAACATTGGCGGATACGATATGGGGTAACGAATCAGAAGCCAGTAATCTGTTTATCGGTCAATCGGGGACTATAAGTGATGGCGCCCCCACGGCAAAATCGGCAAACAGCTTTAAAAATATCCGCGGCCTTGCTCCGGAAGAACCTACTAAATTAGGTGGCTTTTATGCCGGCAGCATTGCTCTGCACGGCAGAAAAACAGACTTAAACTCCGCTACCGGCGATCAGAAGACCGATACTTTGGCCGTCGCATTGGCGTCGCCGCTACCCAGAATCGAAATACCGGTAAACGATAAGATAGTAACCTTGGTACCGTTCGCGAAATCCGTAGCGGGCTCCAGCATCACCGCGACCTCAACCAGCTTTCAACCCACCAATCAGATCGTAGACTTTTATGTGGAAAAGATTGTCAACACGGTAGAACCTGTATCCGGTGTGACAACAGGGAATAAAGATACCTCGATTAACGACGGACGCCCGTACGGAAAATTCCGTATAAATTACGAGGACGTCGAGCAAGCCGCCGATCATGATATGGACGCAATTGTGGAATACACATTTACGGTCAATGCATCAAATCAAGTAGTGGTCGATCTAAATTCAACCTATGCCGCTGGTGGCATAACCCAACACATGGGATACGTTATTTCCGGCACCACCAAGGACGGCGTTTACCTGGAAGTCCGTGACAAACCTGACTCTGGAGAAAATGATAAAGATTATTTTCTTGATACACCTCCAGGTCAGTTTCCTGGTGGTACTTGGGCAGATGGCGTAGCTTTACCACTCACGGCATCCAGAACATTTACCGTCGGCACTACAACTTCAGCCAGTTTCGTGAAACACGACCCGCTCTGGTATGCGGCGAAGTGGGGCGTAAGCGACAAAAACAAAGATAACATTCTCGACACGAGTGAATGGGATGAAGACAACAACGGAATCCCGGACGGTTATTTCCTGGTCACCAATGCCGGCAAACTTTCTGAACAATTGGGAAAAGCTTTCGCCAAAATACTGAGCAATGTCAGCTCCGCATCAGCAGTAGCTGCGAATACAACCAAACTCAACACCGGAACGCTCGTCTATCAAGCCAAGTTTGATCCGCGAGACTGGAGTGGTGAACTGCTGGCTCTTCCTGTAGATGACGTCACTGGAGCACCGGATACTAGCAATCCGAATTGGGAGGCTGCTTCGTTGTTACCATCAGCAACAAGCCGCAATATTTATACCTTTAATCCGATTGCAACTAGCGCCCCTCGCGGCATACCGTTTCAATGGGCTAGCTTGACAACCACCCCCATTGGCACCTCACAGCAGGATTATTTGAACCAACTACTGGGAGTTGCAGATGGCAAGGGAGAACTAAGACTGAACTGGTTACGCGGCGACAATGCGCAAGAGTTGCGTCTAAGCGGTAGTTTAAGAAACAGAATCAAGAAATTTGATGGTTCATTCCTGACAACCAGCACAGAACTGGCAAATAATACTATTAAGACCAACAAGTTAGGAGACATCGTTAACTCAGACCCTATTTATGTCGGCACAGACGATTACGGTTACGGTACATTGCCTGGCGCCGAAGGCAGCGACTATATCTCCTTCCGCGCCAGCAGCAGCTATCAAAACCGCATCCCAATGATCTATGTCGGAGCTAACGATGGTGTATTGCATGGTTTTGACGCCAGAAAAAATGGGGGCACTATTACCACTGGAGGGACCGAAATGTTTGCCTATATCCCGAACGCACTGTTCCCGGAACTGAGCAAACTCACCTCAACCAGCTATTCACATCAGTATTTTGTCGACGGCATATCCAACGTTGGTGATGTCTATTACGATTCCAGCTGGCACACCTTACTTGCGGGAGTAACGGGAGCGGGCGGCCGAGCCGTATTCGCACTTGACGTAACTAATCCGAGCAGTTTCGGCACAACTAGCCCTTTATGGGAGTTTACCAACCTAAACGATATCGATTTGGGCTACACCATAGGTCAACCGACGCTGGCAAAAATGGAAGACGGTCATTGGGCGGTAATTGTTGCGAATGGATATAACAGCGATGCCGGAAAAGCAGTGTTATTTGTTCTCGACGCAAAAACCGGGGCAATAATCAAAAAATTAGATACCGGAGTCGGCGACGCCACGCTAAAAAACGGCCTATCGTCGCCAGTAGCTGTAGATACCGATGCGGACAGAATGATCGATACTATATACGCAGGTGATCTATACGGTAACTTGTGGAAATTCGATGTAAGTACAAACTCCACAAGCAGTTGGGTTGTTGCCAATAGTGGTTCACCACTTTTTGTAGCATGCACCACAACGGGTACTACCTGCGCGTCTGCCGACCGACAACCGATTACCGGAAAACCGAGTATTGGCGCAGTAGGGGCGGATCAATCCGGCGGAATCATGGTTTATTTCGGCACGGGAAAATATTTTGAAACCACCGACAATGTGATACCCACTAATCCACAAGTCCAGTCTTTTTATGGGTTATGGGATGACAACACGGGAGTGATAACTGATAGGGCAAAACTGCTCGAGCAAACCATTACCTTCGAAGGCACTCCGGTAAATAGCGCTAATACGACAGGCACTGGCATAATCAGAGTGACATCAAGGAACACGGTGTGTTATTCCGCTTCTACAGCTCCATCGACAGACGACGACACTCCTACAACTACATGCACATCTTCAAACCTTAAAAAAGGTTGGGCTATGAATCTTCTTAAACCGACCAATATCGCTCAAGGCGAACGAGTTGTAAGTCCGCCTGTGATGTATCAGGATTTGGTTATTTTCTCGACGATAATTCCTAGCGCGGATGCATGTACAGGTGGTGGTGTAAGCCGACTTATGCTGCTTGAAGCGGTAACGGGTAAACGCCCGGCCACTTCAGCATTCGATTTGTTTGGAGGCACATCTAGCTCACCAACCACATCGAAAGACGGAAAAGTCGATACTGCGGATCTGGTAAAAATCAATGGCAAGGTAGTCGCTGCATCCGGCATGGATATGGGTATCGGCATACATAAGAACCTTAGTGTGGTGGGAACCCACGGCTACGCATCCGGTTCAACAGGGGATTTGGGCACGATTACTTTGAAAGGAACTAATAGTGGCACGGGCGGCGGAAATAGCGGCAAAAGAACTTCTTGGCGCCAGTTAAGGTAATCAAATCGCCACTGCGGAGTTGGCTTGATCGGAACTTAACTAGTTGACTTCCCGGCTCCCGGTTTCGCGGGAGCCATCCATAAACATAACTCAGTCAAAAAAATGAATAAAATAGGCAAAATTCAACAAGGCGTAACGCTTATAGAATTGATGGTTACTGTAGCAATTATCGGCATACTTGCAGGTATTGCGATACCCAGCTACCAAGAGAGTGTGCGCAAATCACGAAGAGCCGATGTGAAAGGCGTATTGCTGGGACTAACCAACGCAATGGAGCGACGTTTTACGGAAGCCAATAGTTTCTGTGACGCAGCGGCGGGAGGAGCTGCGGTAACCGGTTGTGGAACAGCAACCGGAGATACCGGCACACCATCGATCTACACAATCCCTACCGAAACCGCCAGTTTTTACACGGTAGAGATTAGTGCCGCCAGTGCTAATAGCTATACGCTGAGGGCTGTTCCAGCCGGAGCCCAAGCCAGCGACAGCTGCGGTACTTTGTTAATTGACAATACCGGCAGCAAAACGGTAGCGAGTGCAACATTAGATGCCTCCACATGCTGGAGCAGATAAACCCTGGCTCAACAATCGTTCAGATAACTAGCATGGCATCGCCATAGCTAAAAAACCGATACCGTTGATCAATAGCATGACGATATGCGTTCATTACTGAGTCATAACCGGCAAAGGCCGAAACCAACATTAACAAGGTCGACTCCGGCAAATGGAAGTTGGTCAGTAGAGCGTCCACCGTTTTAAACGAGTACCCTGGCGTGATAAATAAATCGGTATCGCCGAATCCAGCCTGCAACAGACCGCTGCGCGATGCTGACTCCAACGCTCTCACCGCCGTGGTACCTATAGCTACGACCCTGCCACCTCGGGCTCTTGCCTGGACTACCGCGTCTACACAAGTTTGAGAGACGCTGTAAGATTCTTTATGCATCACATGCTCTGATAAGTCTTCGACACGTACCGGGCGAAATGTGCCGCTGCCTACATGTAAAGTGACGAAACTACGGGCCACACCTTTTTGATCTAAGCGATCCAATATTGCATGATCGAAATGTAACCCGGCTGTGGGTGCCGCGACGGCCCCGATTTGTTCGGCAAACACGGTTTGATAACGATCCAAATCGCTCGCTTCGTCAGTCCGGCTAATGTAGGGTGGCAGCGGAATATGCCCAACTTCGTCCAATAGCTTCAACAAGCCAGCTTCGGTTTCAAACCGCAGTCGAAACAAATCGTTATATCTGCCAATTACCCTGCAAATCGCACCATTCTCCAAGGTCAACAAAGCATCGGTCTTTGGCGACTTACTTGCTTTAACATGAGCAAGTGCGGTATGAGTATCCTCGATACGCTCTATCAGCATTTCGACCTTACCGCCGCTAGACTTATGCGCGAACAAGCGAGCAGGCATCACTTTGGTATTGTTAAACACCAATAAATCGTTGCTGCCTATCATGTCGACAAAATCAGCAAACTGGCAGTCTGCGATTGCCGCACTTTGTCTATCCAAACGCAGCAACCGACTGGCGCTCCGTTCCGGTAGCGGATATTGAGCAATAAGTTGCTCAGGCAACTGGTAATTGAAGTCGCTCTTTTTCATTACAGATATTATTTAAATGACTTTTGAACAGTCTTGGGACTCTATAATCCGCAAGATAGATAAAGGAGATTTTTTACGGTTTTTAAATACTTAAGATATTGGTATCGAACGCAATATTCGCTACGGGAATAGGCGTTAATCAAGATTTAAACTGGCAAAGCCCTTATTGCCAAGACCAGATTTTTCAAACTCTCGTCGTTCGGCAATTGTTCGCCCATCAAGTATCGCATCAATTCAGTGTCTTCAAGTTCCAGCATTCGCAAAAACGTCTGCTGTTCCGAAAGCTCTGCGGCCAGATAACGATTTTCCAAATACCTCAGCAGCATCAAATCAAGCTCAAGAGTACCGCGCCGGCAACGCCAGCGCAGTTTATTGATGTTTTCGTTCACAGATGGTCGCGTTCTACCAATAGTTTCTTGATTTCGGCAATAGCCTTGGCCGGATTAAGCCCCTTGGGACAAGTATCCGTGCAGTTCATGATGGTGTGGCAACGATACAATTTAAACGACTCATCGAGTTCGTCCAGACGTTCCTTATCGTTTTCGTCACGGCTGTCGGCCAACCAACGATAGGCTTGCAATAGGATTGCCGGTCCGAGATATTTATCGCTGTTCCACCAATAGCT
The DNA here is from genome assembly GCF_001644035.1 of Methylomonas methanica. GTDB lineage: Bacteria > Pseudomonadota > Gammaproteobacteria > Methylococcales > Methylomonadaceae > Methylomonas > Methylomonas methanica_A. Next base: position 29,682 of record NZ_LUUG01000054.1, on the reverse strand, counting down.
CGGACAACTGGTCGAACAACACGCGCAGAGCACGCATTCGTACAGGCCGTCCAACTTAGCCCGCTCATCCCTACTTTGCAGACGTTCGGTGTTCTCCGGGGCTGCGGATTCGGTGGTTAACCAGGGCTTTATCGACGTATATTGCTCAAAGAAATGTGTCATATCCGCAACCAAATCTTTGACCACCGACATATGCGGCAACGGGAATATTTTCACGGTGCCTTTATAGTCGCTGATCGCTTTAGTGCACGCCAACGTGTTTTTGCCGTTGATGTTCATCGCGCACGATCCGCAGACCCCTTCGCGGCAGGAGCGACGAAAGGTCAGGCTGCTGTCGATTTCATTTTTTATTTTGAGAATCGCATCCAGCACCATGGGCCCGCATTGATCCATATCGATCTCATAAGTATCGATGCGCGGATTCTCACCAGAATCAGGGTCCCAGCGATAAACTTCGAAATTACGGATGTTGGTGGCGCCTCCGGCTTTATAGGTTTTACCCTTTTTTATGACCGAGTTTTTGGGCAGTGTAAATTCAACCATTAGTAAACCCTCTCTTTAGGCGCAACGACTTCGACTTCGTCGGTGAGCGTATACAGGTGGACGGGGCGGTAGTCGATTTTGACTTTGTTGTCTTCCCGCCAGGTCAAAGTGTGCTTCATCCAGTTTTTGTCGTCGCGTTTCGGGAAGTCTTCGCGCGCGTGGCCGCCGCGACTCTCCTGACGATTACCGGCAGCGGTGATCGTGACTTGGGCCTGGCCGAGCAGGTTATCCAGTTCCAGTGTTTCCACCAGATCAGTGTTCCAGATCAGCGATTTATCGCCCACGTTAACATCGTCAAACGATGCGGCAATTTCGCCTATGGCCTTGATACCTTCGTTGAGGGTGGATTCAGTTCTGAATACTGCCGCTTTGGACTGCATTGTGGTTTGCATATCCATACGAATTTCCGCCGTTTTGCGGCTACCGTTGGCATTGCGAATTTTATCGAAGCGGGAAAGCGCCTGGTCCGTGGCGTCTTTTGCCAACTGCTTATGCGGCATGCCCGGTTTAATCAGCTCAGTGCAACGAATCGCCGCCGCCCGACCAAATACCACTAAATCCAGTAACGAATTGGAACCCAAACGATTGGCGCCATGCACTGAAACGCAGGCGGTTTCGCCGATCGCCATCAAGCCCGGCACCACGTAGTCGGGATTGCCGTCTTTCAGCGTCACGACTTCAGCCTTATAGTTGGTCGGGATACCGCCCATGTTGTAATGCACTGTCGGCAACACCGGAATTGGTTGCTTGGTCGCATCGACACCGGCAAAAATTCGGGCGGTTTCGGTGATACCTGGCAGGCGCTCATGGATGATGGCCGGATCAAGATGCTCCAGATGCAAATGCACATGATCTTTCTTGGGACCGATGCCGCGGCCTTCGTTAATCTCGACCGTAATCGCCCGGCTGACCACGTCGCGAGAAGCCAGGTCTTTGGCATGCGGCGCGTAACGCGCCATGAAGTGCTCGCCTTCGGAGTTGGTCAAATAACCGCCTTCCCCGCGCGCACCTTCAGTCATCAAGCAACCGGAACCATAGATACCGGTTGGGTGGAATTGTACAAACTCCATATCTTGCAAAGGCAAACCGGCTCTCAAGATCATACCGTTACCGTCACCGGTAACGGTGTGCGCTGAGGTGCAGGATAAAAAGGTACGACCGTAACCGCCGGTTGCCATTACCGTTTGATGTCCGCGAAACAGATGAATGGAACCGTCATCCAGACACCAGGCCAAGACGCCGCGACACTCACCCTCTTCCATGATCAAATCCAGCGCGATGTACTCGACGAAAAATTCGGCGTTGTGTTTTAAAGCCTGTTGATACAAGGTGTGCAGAATCGCGTGCCCGGTCACGTCGGCCGCCGCGCAGGTTCTTTGCGCCTGGCCTTTGCCGTAATGCGTGGACATACCGCCGAAAGCCCGCTGGTAGATTTTCCCTTCCGCAGTCCGCGAAAACGGTACGCCATAGTGTTCCAATTCGATGATGGCCGGAATCGCTTCCCGGCACATGTATTCGATCGCATCCTGATCGCCCAGCCAATCCGAACCTTTTACCGTGTCGTACATGTGAAAACGCCAATCGTCTTCGCCCATATTCCCCAGCGCGGCGCTGATACCGCCTTGTGCCGCCACGGTGTGACTGCGAGTAGGAAACACTTTACTGATACAAGCGGTTTTTAGACCTTTTTCCACCATGCCGAAAGTGGCCCGCAAGCCGGCCCCGCCGGCGCCAACCACCACGACGTCATGTTGGTGTTCGATGATGTTATATGCTGAGGCCATGAGTTACCTTGCCAAAAGAATGATGATAATCGCGAGCAATGCCGCAACACCCAAAACTAAAAAAATCAGGTTGGTGGCGCGTATCGCCAAGTTCCTTACCGGAATAGTCGAGACATAATCTTCGATCACCACCTGCACCCCCAAAGCGGCGTGGTAAACCACCGCCACGGTCCAGGCGATAATCGCCAAGGTGTTTAGCGGGGAAGACAACCACTCGACAGTATCCGCATAGGGTGCGTTTAAGGCCTTGTTTAGAAGAACAATCAACCAAATCGACAACGGCACCAAGGCCACTGCGGTTACGCGCTGGTACCAAAAATGACCTGAGCCGCTATGTACCGAGAAAAAATCGGCGGCTTTTTCCAATGTTGCTTTGTAATCCATAACCAACCCTCCTTTAAGAAACCACAAAGGTAATCAGTGTCAACGATGCGGAAGCAATCAGTTCGTACACTGCGTATTTATCCAAGGTCATGCGCTCGAACGTTTTGCAAAAATCCCAAATCAGATGCCGAATACCGTGCACCAAATGGAAAAATAGCGCATAAATAAAGCCCCAATACACCAGCTTAAACAACCAGTACGACATAAATGCCTGCATGGCACCGTAAGCACCTTCGCCGACGGCGATGGCGAACAGCACATAAACAAATAGCACCAAGCCCATGGAAAGAAATACGCCGGTCATCCGATGCGTGATTGAAACCAGGCCGGTTAAGGGCAATCGATAGACTTGGAGATGGGGCGAAAGTGGTCTGTTTGCTGACATGATTTACCCTAGGTTAAGTTGAAAAATAATGTGTAATCAAAAATCGACGCAACGGCCTTTCCGTTCCCAGTCACCGAAGCGAGTGGGTTCAGGCCCTTTTGGGCCATTAATTTCTGTCGGAATGGCAGGATTTTGCTCCGTGGACGGCGTCTTCTCGGATTCTGTCTGAGCGCTTTCAGGCGGTTCTTGCTTGGTAGTTTGAGCTGACTTCATGTCGGTTTTCTGCATAATTTAGCGATTATTGACAGCCACATAATCACGACGCGGCGGGCCGACGTAGAGCTGTCTCGGCCTGCTGATCGGCGTCGCCGGCTCTTCCATCATCTCCAACCAATGTGAAATCCAACCTGCGGTTCGGGCTATCGCAAACATCACGGTGAACATTTCGACGGGGATGTGCAAGGCTTTATAGATAATGCCTGAATAGAAATCGACATTGGGGTAGAGTTTTTTCTCGATGAAATACTCGTCTTTCAACGCATATTCTTCCAGGGCCAAGGCCAGTTCAAACAAAGGGTCGCTGGTGTTGGTTCTACTCAACACTTCATAGCAGGTTTTGCGGATGATGGTAGCGCGAGGATCGAAGTTTTTATAAACCCGATGCCCAAAGCCCATTAAGCGGAACGGGTCATCATGGTCCTTGGCTTTGGCGATGTATTTGGGTACGTTTTCGACGCTACCGATTTGCGCCAGCATGTTCAGAACAGCTTCGTTGGCACCGCCGTGCGCCGGTCCCCACAACGCCGCTATGCCGGCTGCAACGCAGGCATAAGGATTGGCACCGGTACTGCCTGCCATGCGCACCGTAGAGGTACTGGCGTTTTGCTCGTGGTCGGCATGCAGAATAAACAACAGATTCAATGCTTGGACCAGATTGGGATCGATGTAGTGTTCCTGATCGATATAATTTTGCGAGGAACGCGAGAACATCATGTTCAGGAAGTTCTCACAATAACTCAGATCCATGCGGGGGTAAACAAAAGGTCTACCTATGGAATGCCTATAAGATGCTGCGGCAATGGTTGGCATCTTGCCTATCAGCCTGGTCGCACAGATCATACGGCTAGCGGGATCTTTAATATTCAGATCGCTGTGATAAAACGCCGATAAGGACCCCACCACCCCCACCAGCATCGCCATAGGATGGGCATCGTAATGGAAACCATCGAAGAATTTGCGCAAGGCTTCATGGATGATGGCCCTATCGCTGATTTCCTCGTTAAAGTCGCGCAACTGCACCGCGTCCGGCAGTTCGCCGTTCATCAGCAAATAGGCAACTTCAGTAAATTCGCAGTTCTCCGCCAATTGCTCGATGGGATAACCGCGATACAACAAAATCCCGTTATCGCCGTCGATGTATGTAATTTTGCTTTTGCAAGCAGCCGTGGCAATAAAGCCCGGATCGTAAGTAAAACACCCAAGATCTTTGTTTAAAGAGCGAATATCGACAGTATCTGCACCCAAAGACCCCTTCAACAACGGATATTCAACTTCTTTTCCGGTGGCATTGTGCCTGACCAGTAAAGTATCGTTTGACATGGTTTCCTCAGTTTTCTGTTAGCAAAAGCTTAGCAGTTGAATTCGATTATCACACAGCCAATGTGATTAGGCCAAACGCTTATGCCATGATCCATCTTTAGCTTAAGCCCATAGCGATTAGCTCCTATTACCCGGAAAGGTTCAAGCCATTGTTCGGCTGATTGATAAAAACACCGCTTGGTTCAGAAAAAGCGTTATGCATTAGCCAAACACTGCAACATTTCTGTCAGATTTTGTAAGCAAAGGACAGAGTGTCTGTTTCATTGTTACAAAGATAACCAAATACGTTAGTCACTGTTTCGCCCCTTTCCACTGGGCAGTCTACCGCAAAGCGTTGAAGTTACCGACTTAGCTAGAACTCAGAACCGAAGATAACTGATGGTTTAAATTTTGCTTTGCTGCTTGTAGACAATTCGATGGAGATTTAACAATGAACAAGATTGGAATTTTCTACGGCACCGAGAAAGGTATGACAGCGATGATGGCGCAGGTCATGTACCGAGTTTTGGGCGACGAAATTGCCAGCGAGCCGGTGAATGTCAACCGAGCCTCAATAGCACAATTGCTTGGTTACAAAGCCCTGATTTTAGGCATGCCCAGTTACGGCGTCGGCGAAATACCCGGCAGAACCACCGGCAGCGAAGAAGGCAACTGGGAAGAGTTTTTGTTCCGTCTGGACCAGGCCGATTTATCCGGAAAACGGGTTGCTCTATTCGGTTTGGGGAATCAGCAAAAATACTACGCGCGCTTCGCTAGCTCGTTGATTCATTTGTATCACCACGTTCGCTCTTATGGTGCCGAGGTGACCGGCGCCTGGAGCACGGACGGCTATCACTTCACCCATTCCAGTTCCGTCGTCGACGGCAAATTTGTCGGCCTGGTATTGGATCATCACAACCAACCCGAATTGACCAAAACCCGGATTCTGGATTGGCTTGAGCAGGTAAAGCCGGCATTGTTGGAGAAGCTGAATTAAATTTGACCTAGAACAAATGCGCTAGGAACGAATCGTAACAGCCGAGAGGCTGGACCAAAGGGCGAAAACCTGGGAATACTTTCTTAGCGACAGTATCTTGATCGTTGGTCCGACAACCGAGATCAGAATACCCGTCGCACCAGCGACACCAATTAAAATACTAAAACCAGCCCTCAAACAAACTGCCCTGCACACCACCCAGACGCCCAAGCCCACTGGAAGTTATACCCCCCCAGCCACCCCGTGACATCCAATACTTCCCCAACAAAATACAGCCCTGGCACTTGCAAACTCTGCATGGTTTTCGAAGAAATCGCATCGCAATCGACGCCGCCGACGGTTACTTCTGCGGTGCGATAGCCTTCGGTGGCGTTGGGTTTGATCGTCCAGCTATGCACACTTTCCGCTATGGCGTTCAGGTCTTTGTCGGCGCAATTGGCAACTGTAATATCTAGCTGCCGCTCGTCCAATAACGCTTGCAACAAACGTTTCGGAAGGTATTCGGCTAATAGATTTTGGATTTTTAATTTGCTGCCTTGCCGCCGCTTTTCTTTCAATTCCTGCGACAAATCCAGGTCCGGCAATAAATCCACCTGTAACGCTTCGCCGGGATGCCAATACGAGGAAATTTGCAGAATGGCTGGCCCGCTCAAACCACGATGGGTGAATAAAATATTTTCTTTGAAAGACTGCTGTTGATTGCTTACCCGACACGGCACCGCTATGCCGGAAAGGGGCGTGAAGCGTTGTGAGTCGTCCGGTTGCAGCGTTAACGGCACCAAACCGGCCCGCGTCGGCCAGACTTTGATGCCAAATTGTTCCGCGACTTTATAACCAAACGGCGTGGCGCCCATTTTCGGTATGGATAGACCGCCACTGGCAATCACCAAGGCCGATGCAGAAATCTCACCGTTGCTGGTGTGCAGTAAAAACTCGCCGTATCTGAGTTTCTCTAATCGGTCCACCCGACAATTTAACTCCAGGGTCACGCCGGCTTGGGCGCATTCTTTCAATAGTGCATCCAGAATGTCCTTGGCACTGTTATCGCAAAACAATTGCCCGTGCAGGCGTTCGTGAAATGGGATTTGGTGGCGCTGCACAAAGCCTAAAAAATCCCACTGCGTGAAACGACTAAGCGCGGACTTGCAAAAATGCGGGTTATTGGAAATGTAATTTTCCGGCGCTATGCTGTAGTTGGTGAAATTACAACGGCCGCCACCGGACATCAGAATTTTCTTACCCGGCTTGTTGGCGTGTTCCACTATTTTCACCCGCCGGCCCCGTTTGGCGGCTTCGATTGCGCACATTAAACCGGACGCGCCGGCTCCGACGATGATGACATCAAATTTATCCATGGCGCATAACTTGTAATGACTCGGAAAAATAGGTAAAAAGTGGGGTATTGTAACCGCAATATCCGGCATCCCGAGACGCCAACGAGGTACTCAAGGCGTTTCCCGCAGCCATCATCCAACTTCAACACTTCAACAAGGCCATAATGACTCCAAAATACAGCTATTCATTCAATACGGGCGACGGCAAAAACAAGGCATTACTGGGCGGCAAAGGCGCAAACCTTTGCGAAATGACGCAAATGGGCTTTAACGTACCGCCCGGCTTTGTGATTACCACGCAAACCTGCCTGACTTACCTGGAAAACAAACAATTACCCAGCGATTTAATGGACGAGGTCCGCCAGCAAATCGCCGAAATCGAACGTCTGAGCGGTAAGTCGTTTGGTGGCGCCAGCGACCCGCTGCTGGTTTCGGTACGCTCGGGCTCGGCCATCTCGATGCCGGGCATGATGGACACCATTCTAAATTTGGGCTTGAACAAGCAAACCCTGGCCGGTTTGATCGAAATGACCGATGACCCGCGCTTTGCCTACGATGCGTATCGCCGTTTCATCCAATTATTCGGCAAGGTTGCATTGGGTATCGAAGACGAGAAGTTCGACGTGCATTTCAACAACGTCAAACGCGCTGCCGGCATCAAAGCCGATGTCGCATTGACCGCCGACCAACTTCAGGAAATTAGCGAACTGTTCCTGACGGTAGTCCATGAAGAAACCGGCCGGCCGTTTCCGGAAGACGTTTACCAACAGCTGGAAATCGCCATTCGCGCGGTATTCAACTCCTGGTTGGGCCGACGTGCAGTAGATTACCGCCGCGAGTTCCACATCACACCGGACGTTGCCAATGGTACGGCGGTTAATATCGTCACGATGGTTTTCGGCAATATGGGCGACGACTGCGCCACCGGCGTTGGCTTTACCCGCAACCCAGGCACCGGCATAAACGAGATGTACGGCGAATACCTGGTCAACGCTCAAGGCGAAGACGTGGTAGCCGGCATACGCACGCCTAAGCCGGTGCAGGAAATGGCCAAGGAAATGCCCGAGCAATACCGGCAACTGGTAGAACTGCGCAACAAGCTGGAAGCCCATTATCACGAGGTGCAGGATTACGAATACACCATAGAACGCGGCGTGTTGTATTGCCTGCAAACCCGCAACGGCAAAATGAATGCGACTGCGATGGTCAAAACCTCCATCGATATGGTGGCGGAAGGCCTGATCACCAAGGAACAAGCCTTGCTGCGGATCAACCCCGACATGCTGGAACAATTGCTGCATCCGCAATTGGCCCCCAATCACGAGGTCAAAGCCATCGCCCAAGGACTGCCCGCCTCTCCCGGCGCGGCTTGCGGCCATTGTGTATTCGATGCCGATACCGCCGTGCGTTTGGGCAAAACCGGCCAAGACTTGATCCTGCTGCGCGAGGAAACCAAACCGGAAGACATCCACGGCTTTTTCGCCGCGCAAGGTATCTTGACCAGTCGCGGCGGCAAAACCTCACACGCAGCCGTGGTAGCACGCGGCATGGGCAAGGCCTGTGTGGCCGGCGCGGAAGACATCAAAGTCGATGTGCGCGCTCGTTTGGCCATCGTCGGTGACATCCATATCAAGGAAGGTGACCTGATCACAATAGACGGCAGCAACGGCAACATTTACTTGGGCCGCATTCCGACCATTCCGCCGTCCTTCTCCGAGGAACTGAAAACCCTGTTGGGCTGGGCCGACAGCATTGCCCGCCTGCGTGTGCATGCCAATGTCGATACGCCGGAAACCGCGAGACTGGCGGTCAGCTATGGTGCCAAGGGTGTAGGCCTGTGCCGTACCGAACGCATGTTCAACGCTGCCGACCGTTTGCCGTTGGTGGTAGATATGATTCTGGCGCACAACACCGAAGAGCGCGAAGCCGCATTGGCCAAGCTGTTCCCGATTCAGCGCGACGACTTCCAGCAGTTGTTTGAAGCCATGTCGCCGCACCCGGTTACCGTGCGCCTGCTCGACCCGCCGATGCACGAGTTTTTGCCTAACGAACATCAATTGATCGATGAGTTGGACGCGCTGAAACATTATCTGACCATCGTTAAAGGCCAGCGCGTTACGCTGGATACGTTGGCGCATCCAGCGGAAATGCCGGCGCCGTTCAATATGCTGAACGAAGACGTGATTTTGGAAGCGATCAGCAAAAAACAAATGATGCTGGACAAAGTGCTGGAGCTGTACGAAGTCAACCCGATGCTGGGTCATCGCGGCGTCAGGCTGGGCATGAGCTATCCGGAAATCTACAAAATGCAGATCCGCTCGATTCTGGAAGCGGCGGCGCTTTGTGTGAAACAGCGGATTCCGGTCGAGCCGGAAATCATGGTGCCACAAGTAATCACCGCACAGGAATTGAAAACCGTGAAAGCCTATGTCGACGAGATACAAGCCGAAGTGGAAGCGCAATACAAACTCAAGCTCAACTTCAAATTCGGCACGATGATCGAAACGGTGCGGGCTTGCACCCGTGCCGACCGTCTTGCCGCGACAGCAGCCTTCTTCTCGTTTGGCACCAACGATTTAACCCAAGCCACCTTCTCGTTCTCACGCGAGGACGCCGAAAACAAATTCTTGCCATTGTACGAAGAATCCGGATTGCTGGAAGACAACCCGTTCGAAACCTTAGACGTCGAGGGTTTGGGCAAACTGATGAAAATGGCCGTGGAGTTGGGTCGTCAGCAACGGCCGGATTTGAAAATCGGCATTTGCGGTGAGCATGGCGGGCACCCGCGCTCCATTCGGTTCGTGCATGACCTGGGCTTAAACTATGTATCTTGCTCCGCACCCCGGATCCCAGTGGCTCGGTTGGCAGCGGCTCATGCCAAACTATTGGAAAAGCACTCGTAAATACACCGCATGGCAAGGGCCGGTTAACACCGGCCCATCATTTCAAATCCGGCGTTTTCCAACCCGGTTTCTGCCAGTGGCCTTGGCATCGTAAAGTGCCTGATCAGCCGCATGCAGCAAACTTTCGAAAGACAGGTCGTCACCCGGTACGATACTGGCAACGCCAAGACTGATAGTCACAAATTCGGAAACTTTAGAAGCGGGATGCGGTAAGCGCATATTCTCGACAGCTTTACGCAGAATTTCGGCCAGCACCATGATTTGCTCGGCATCGCAAGCCGCGACCACGCAAAACTCTTCTCCGCCATAACGGGCAATCAAATCGCCAGGTCGCCTAAAGAAACGCTTCAAGGTTTTGGCCACTTGCCGCAAACAATGATCGCCTTCGATATGTCCAAGATTGTCGTTGTACAGCTTAAAGAAATCGATATCGATCATGATCATCGAGATGGGGTATTTATGCCTTAAGGCCCGCTTCCATTCCCTTTTTACAAAGGCATCGTAGTAACGGCGATTGGGTAGCAAGGTCAAAGAATCCAAATAAGCCAGTTGCATACGGCTTTTGGCTTTATCCAGACGCTGGCTTAGTCTGGCTTGCGCCAAATAAGACAACAGCAACACGATTAAACCGACGAACGCCACAATCGCATGAGTGATGGTCAGATGCTCCAGGCGCTCGTTCACAAAGCCATCGATACTGGCGCTGGGTATACTGACACTAATACCGCCGCGAATATCGCCCTCTCTGTAGCCTTGCCGCTGATGGCAAACGAGGCAACTCTGGTCCACATGAAGCGGCGCCATGTAACGATAGAAAGATTGCCCATTGATAGTACCGATACTACTCACGCTTTTTTGACCTTGCTGAAAGGCCAACAAAGCTTCGGACTCCCATTGGTCCGGCCGATTTTCCGGGCGAATCGGATTAAAGCCGGTAACGTGAAAGGCAATACCCGAGTCGTCGCTCATTTCAGCGAGTTGCCGAGTCATATAGGCAGGATTGATCAAAGTAAGGCGCTTGCCATCCGTGGTTTCGACATCCCGTTGCGGAACATCCAGGTAAGGATTGGGCTGAGTAGTTTCAGTAATAGGAACATAAACGCCACCGTGCAACGCATTCCATTTTCTGATCAGCACGATGTGATCGAAAAACATCTCGGCCTGCCGCGTGGCAATTTTTTGCGCGTACTGTTTAGTATCCGTTACTTGCTGGTATAGGTTCAGGCTAATCAACAAAATCCATAGCACTGCATAAACCAGGAATGTAATCCTTCTCATTAATTGCCTCAAAAATACTTATAGCCGCTTCGCAAAAGTCCGCCGAGAAACTGCCAAACAACCATACTATGGCGCTCAAGCGCGCGCCTTAAAAGTACACAAACTCTATTTGGTAATCCGATTTGAAATGGGTTGTTTATGCTGGCACTATAACTTACCGCGTCCACAAAATGAATGAACCTAATCACCCTTTGTAAAATGACCGACAAAGCAATCTTCCCGGCTCCCGAGCATGACCATAACGTATGCATCCACAAGGCGATAAGTGTAGCCGAACAACTTTGCTTAACACGCGGCGTGCAACTCACCCCCATTCGCCATAAAATTTTGGAGTTGATCTGGAACAGTCATAAGGCGGTTAAAGCATACGACTTACTGGATCAAATCAGGCCGGTAAACGACGCCGCAAAACCGTCAACAGTCTACCGGGCTTTGGACTTTCTGTTGGAGCAAGGCCTTATTCATCGAGTGGAGAGTTTAAACGCATTTGTCGGCTGTCATTGCTCCGGCACCCAACACGATCAACTGTTGTTAATTTGCACCGCGTGCCATACGGTTCAGGAACGCGCCGCGCCTTCGGTACTAAGCGCGTTATCCAAAGAACTTGGCGACGCAGGCTTCGTACCGCAGCGTAAAACCATCGAAATTCATGGCTTATGCAAAACCTGCAACCCTGCCACAAATACTCTGGATGAACAGGTTGTTCAATAACCCGACAAATATTGACCTAGATCAACGCTTTTCCCGCGTAAAACTTTATATTAAGCCCATGTCACGCGTTTTCCTACCGTCGACATGATCCTCTTGAAAGATAGATGCTTCGGCGGGCGAGTTCTCTCTCCCGCCTTTTTTTTGCGATATTATCCTCTATAATCGCTGCCCTACCCGACACATCTATCCCCGCATGCTTACCGACAGTCAAAAAGCCATTCTTTTGCAAACCACATTAGATCCTAACGATATTGGTGAGCAACGTTTTTGCGAATTGTGCGAACAAGCGGATCTGCTGAATACCGTCACGGACAACGAATTAGTCGCATTCCTGGAAATTGCCAACGCCTTGTATCGCGGCGGCGAGCCGATTATCAGCGATGCCGATTACGATTTTGTGTATTTGGCGGAATTGAAAAAACGTCAGCCCGAGCATCCGCTGCTGCACACTGTCGAGCCGGAACCGGCATTCGCCGGCAAAACCGTCGATCTGCCAATCATCATGCTGTCCACCGACAAAGCTTACAGCCGTGAAGAAGTGGAGCGCTGGGCCGGGCGCATCGAGAAGGCCGCATTGGAACTTGATAAAAATTTCGCAGAATTGATCTTTAAGGTCACGCCAAAGCTCGATGGCTACGCCGCCTACGACGACGGCCAGATGCTGTATACCCGTGGCGATGGCCGCAAGGGCACGGACATTACCCGCGTATTCGAGCGTGGCTTGCAAGTCGCCGATCAAGGCCAACGCGGTTTGGGTGCCGGTGAGATCGTGATCAGCCGCAGTTATTTCGACACCCATCTGGCCGAATTTTTCGACAACGCCCGTAACTTCCAGGCCAGCGTCATCAAGGAAAAAGAACTGGACGAATATGCCGAACGCGCCATCGCCGATCATGCGGCGGTGTTTTATCCGTTTGCGATACTGCCGAACTGGACCGGCGTGTGGCAGGACCTGATCGACAACTTCGAAACCATCGTCAAAGACATCTGGCATAAACTGGATTACGACGTCGACGGCGTGATTCTGGAAATCGTCGACGAGCAACTCAAGCAAGTGATGGGCGCCACCCGCCATCATCACCGCTGGCAACTGGCTTACAAGGAAAACCTGGAAACGGCTGAAGTGACTGTGATAGGCGTCACGCCGCAAACCTCTCGCTCCGGTCGTATCACCCCAGTCGCCGAATTGGAACCGGTGCGTCTCAGTGGCGCCTTACTATCCCGCGCTACCGCCCATCATTACAAAATGGTGTTGGAGAAAGGCATCGGCGCCGGCGCCTTGATTCGTCTGGCTCGCTCAGGTGAAGTGATACCCAAAATCGAGGAAGTGCTGCGTCCAGCCGAGCCGGCAATACCCAGCGCCTGCCCCAGCTGCGGTCATGACTTGATTTGGGATAACGACTACCTGATCTGTCCCAACAACCTGGAATGCCCGGCGCAAATCAGTAACAGCATGGAGCATTTCTTTCGTGTGTTAAAAAACAACGACGGCTTCGGGGCCGCGACCATCAAGAAGCTTTACGAATACGGCATCCGCCGCGTCGACGAAATTTACGCATTGACCGCAGAGCAATTCGAAAGCATGGGCTTTGGCCCCAAACAATCGCAAAACTTGGTCGATCAATTAGTCCGCAGCCGCAACGAAGCCATCGAAGACTGGCGCTTTCTGGCGGCGTTTGGGGTGTTTCGGATGGGCTTGGGCAACTGCGAACGACTATTGGCTCATTACACCTTGGCGGATATTTTCAATCTCAGCGAAGCCGACATCGTCGCTATCGAAGGTTTTGCGGAGAAAACCGCAGCGGTCATCACGGAAGGCTTTACCAAAATCAAACCCTTGTTCGACAGCCTGATGTCACTAGGTTTTAATCTCACCCCGACGCAAAACCAGGCCACCGACAACGCCCATCCCTTAGCCGGCAAAACCCTGGTATTCACCGGCACCCTGCATAGCGGCAGCCGCGACGATCTCAGCAAACTAGCCAAAGCCAATGGCGCCAAAGTCGGTAGTTCGGTCTCGGCGAAGACCGACTATTTGGTAGCCGGCGATAATGTGGGCGCCAATAAAATCAACGCAGCCCGTGAAAAAGGCGTCAGCGTTATTACCGAGCAGGAATTTCTAAAATTACTGGAAGGTGCAGAAGCATGAGCGGCAACCGCCCAGTGGTACTGTGTTTTTCCGGCCACGATCCCAGCGGCGGCGCCGGCGTGCAAGCCGATATCGAAGCCATCGTCAGCCACCAATGCCATGCGGCTAGTGTGATTACTGCATTAACCGAACAAGACAGCCGCAACGTCAAAAAATTGATTCCACAACAGACCACAGACATTATCAGCCAGGCGCAAACGCTATTGGCTGACTTTAAAGTCTCCGCATTCAAAATCGGCCTAATTGGCGATGCCGGCGTAGCCGAAGCGATTGCACAAATTTTGCGGCAATATCCATCAATTCCGGTAGTACTGGACCCGGTACTGGCAGCGGGCGGCGGCACCGTATTGGCCGGCCAGCAATTGCTTGATGTCATCGTCGAGCAACTGCTGCCGTTGACCACCTTATTGACCCCCAACAGCGAGGAAGCCCGCCGCCTGTCCGGGCAAGACGACTTGGGCGACTGCGGTTGTTTCTTGCGAGGCAAAGGCACCGAATACGTGCTGATCACCGGCACCCACGAAAGCTCCGAGCTGGTACACAACCGCTTATACATGCCCGATGATCTGCATGAAACCTTTAACTGGGAACGCTTGCCGCACAGCTATCATGGCTCGGGCTGCACGCTGGCCAGCGCCTGCGCCGCGCTGCTGGCGCAAGGCCTGGACGTGTTTACCGCTGTCAGCGAAGCCCAGGAATTTACCTGGCAGTCGTTGGCCGCCGCCTATCGTCCCGGTCAAGGTCAATACAATCCGGATCGGCTATTTTGGGTGGAAGCATGAAATTTCCTCACCACGGTCTGTACGCCATCACCCAACCGGAAAACAAAACTATTGCCCAAGTGGTGAAAGACGTAGAGGCTGCCTTGCGCGGCGGCGCAACAGTGATTCAATACCGCGATAAAAATCCGCTGGACGCTAAGCAACTTGCGGGTCAATTATTGAAAATATGTCACGCCTACGATGCTCCGCTACTAGTTAACGATAGCATCGAACTGGCATTGGCGGTTTGCGCGGACGGTGTGCATTTAGGTCGAGACGACGGCGATATTTCCGAAGCGCGACGCTTGCTTGGACCCAATGCGATCATCGGCGTATCCTGTTACAACGATGTGGAAAAAGCCCGGACCATGTCCCAGGCTGGCGCGGATTACGTGGCATTTGGTCGCTTCTTCCCGTCCGGATCGAAACCGCTGGCCGCACCGGCCGACATCGTCAGCCTGGCACGTGCTAAACAATCGATAACCGTGCCGATAGTCGCCATCGGCGGCATTCTGCCGGAAAACGGTGGAACTTTACTGGCGGCGGGTGCAGACTTATTGGCGGTGATAGGCGGCGTATTCGACCATGAACCGGAAGCGGCGGCGCGCGCCTACCAAGCCTTATTCACCCATCAACCGGAGTAAACCTCATGCCAGAACATGTCTATCAAAAAATCGAACTTACCGGCTCATCCAGTCTAGGCATCCAGCAAGCCATCGAAAACGCCGTCGCCAAAGCCGGCGAGACTATCCAGAATATGCGTTGGCTTGAAGTGGTGGAAACCCGCGGCCATATCGACGGCGGTAAAGTGGCGCATTGGCAGGTCACCATTAAACTGGGTTACACGCTTCCGCATTAGGCCATTAGACGCCGCTAAAGCGAATATAGCGCCTTAGCGGCGAGCCGGCGGCCCACACGAAGGCCTCGGTGTAGTAATGCATCAGGGCCAAATAACCGAGAAAACCCAAGGTTACGGCTTTATAAATTTGTGTGGAAAACAGGGTTTGCAGCAATAAATTCACCAGATCATCGCCATAAGCCTGCAATAGATAGGTCAAAACAAACGATAGCAGCGGCAACACTAGCCAAATAGGTAATCGAAACACAGTGGCCGCTCGAAACAGACTATTCTGCGGCTGTTCGCCGTGGCGATTCACATCGTGAGTCACGTAAAAGCTGTAAGCGGTAATGTCGTGCACCAAGCGCGGCATCAAGATCGCCAGAAAATAATACTGCTGGCTGTAAACATACCAACTGCTGACGACCAGCAAAGTGTTAGCCCACAGAAAATACAGCCCAAAGCGACTGGGCACATAGCGTTGACATACCAAAGTGCTAAGCAATAAACCCACGGTCAGCACGCTAGCAACCTGCAACACTAACACCGCTTGCTCCGGCTCCAGGCTATTTTTTAGAAATATCCCCATGTAGATAAAAATCCCGGCGCTGACGCTGAGCCACAATTGCAAATAAAACGCCCAATTTGGCAAGCGACACACTGCCTTGGCGATGCCGTGCTGTTGCTTCAAGACGTGATATACCGTCCAGCAGGCGGTGATGATGTAAAGCGCTCGATAAGGAATAAACAGACTACCGATGCCGAAAAAAACCATGATGAATAAGGTCATGGCGATTAATTTGTATTTAAAGGCTTGTAGATAGTCATGGTGACTGACCAACAACAGACTGCTGGCGATGATATGCGGGGTACCGAACAGGATCTGAAATAGTAAAAAATGACTGGGACTGCTGGGCAGCATATCCCTAAGGGCGTGATCGAAACCTAAGCTATCCAGCCACAGTATCAATAGACACAGCGGCACAATGGCGTACAAACTCAGTAAAAAGCGGAAAGACACCGCCAGTTTATTGCTACTTTTTTGTTCGGGGAATGAAATGATCTGCGCAACCATGATGCCACCTTTTTATTATTTTTTAGGCAGCGGCTATTATCACTATTTTGAGTGCTGACTCAATATCTATCTGATTTTTAACCGGTAAAACGTTAGGCGCATTAATTACGCTTTCCTTGTAAACCCCCTGTGTGTATCGCCACTATCCTCTGCCCGGCGGGGAAATAGTCCTGCCGGATTAAATCGTAGATCGCAAACAGCAATTTTCCGGTATAGATAGGCTCCAGTTCGATGCCGTGCCGCTGCTGAAAATCCTGCATAAACGCCAGCAATGCCGGCGTCGTTTTGGCGAATCCGCCGAAATGGTAATCCACTAAAATTCGCCAGTCAGCCTGACTGGTCATTCCCTGTTTACTCAGCAATTGTTCGACATCGTCGATTAGAAAGTCGCCACCTTTCAGCGCCGCCACGCCGAGAGCGGTTTGAGTTAGCGGTGATGCCAACAAACCTGCCAGGGTGGTGCCGGTACCGCAAGCCACGGCCAAGATATCGAAATCGATTTCGATTTCATCGACCAGTTCGGCAACGCCTTGCAAAGCCAGCTCCGTGGCCCCGCCTTCCGGCAACCAAAATTGACCGGACCGAAATTTGGGTAAGCTATCGTGATCTTGGTAATCACGTAATTGCCGGTAGTCGCTACGCGTCACAAAGCGCAGTTCCATTCCCCAATCAAGCAGATCATGCAGCGTGGCATTCAGTTGCGCGGGCCGCTCGCCGCGAATATAGCCTATGGTTTTCAGCCCCAAGGCTTTACCGGTATAAGCCAGGGCATGTAGATGATTGGAATAGGCGCCGCCCATGCTGACGACGCTGTCGGCGCCACAGTGTAAGGCATGATTGAGGATGTATTTGAGCTTGCGCCATTTATTGCCGGAGATAATCGGATGCAGCAAGTCGTCGCGCTTGATCCACAATTCCAACTGCCGGTCGGTTAACTCCGGATCGTTAATCCTGGTCAGCGGCGATGCAGCCAATTTCGACTGCAACACCTGCAGACGCGGATGTAGATCGGTCACTGCGCTTGCTTGATGGCCCAAGCCACATCCGCAGCCTGGCGATTGGCTTTGACATCATGAACCCGAAACATCTGCACCCCCACCATTACCCCCAACGCAGTGGTCACCGCGGTCGCAGTGACCAATTCGGCCGGTTCGCTGACATTGCAAATACTACCCATGAAGCGCTTACGGCTGGTACCCAGCAACACCGGGTAACCCAACTCAACAAAGCTTCGCAAATGCGCCAAAAGATCGATATTGTCTTGCTTACCTTTGCCAAAACCAATACCGGGATCTATCGCGATATTTTCCGGCAACACGCCCGTCGCCAACGCTTCGGCAATACGTTGTTGCAAAGCGGCGATTACATCGGCCAGCACATCGTCGTAATGCGGCTGATCCTGCATGGTTTTCGGAGTACCCTGCATATGCATCAAGATAATTGGAACATGGGCTGTTGCCGCAAAAGCCAACATCTTGGGATCGCCCAGGCCGGCCGAGACATCGTTGATGATACTCGCCCCCGCCGCCACCGCTGCTGAAGCAACTTGGCTTAAAGTGGTATCTATGCTGATCTGAATTTGGGGATAGCTCGTACGGATCGCAGTAATCACCGGCACCACTCGGCGAATTTGCTCGTCCGCGGCAACGGGATCGGAACCGGGCCGAGTCGACTCGCCGCCGACATCGATAATATCGGCACCCTCGGCTATCATTTTCTCAGCTTGTGCTATTGCTGCCGCCACACCGGTGAATTTACCGCCATCAGAAAAACTATCGGGAGTGACGTTGAGTATCCCCATCAGTCGGGGACTATTGACAGCATTGAACATGTTTGAAAACTCCTCGATAGCAGCAAACGCGTAGTTTACCGTTGTCGAGTCGTTTTTAGAATTTACCGGCTACCGTTTTACGCTATGCCGATAACTGGCGGCCATCCCGCCTAGGGCAGGATGGCACTCAGTCGTTAAACTCTTAGTAGAGCTTTAGCAAGTTTTTCTGAAAGCTGCTCTTCAACAAATTGTGGTTCGTTAGGTGGATACAGTTCATCCTCCTCAATTTCAAACCCGCTTTCCTTAGCCAATAGCAGCATTTCCTTAATTTTGACGCAGGCTTTCAGTTTTTCTTTCAGCCCCTCATCGCCTTTGGCTTTTTCAGAAAATTCTTTGATGACCTTAATTGACATTGATAACTCCGTGATAACTCTGAAGGTTGGATAAAACTCAAAGTTATCTAAGCAAAATAACGGCCATTTTTTTAAAAGCCGTTATTTCTTTTGTAGTTCAAGGTATTACAAAAAAGGTGCCACCAAAAATGGCAGCTATTCACCTAAAGTTCATGCGGCATTTGTAGCAAATACAACAATTGTCGGAGCGTATAGACATAGCTAACGACAGTAAATCTTTAGCCTTGTGTAGCAACCGTACGATAAGCGGAATGGTAATACAGCAATGGATCACCTTCCCGGCACACCACACTATCGACTTCACCAATAATCACCCAATGGCTACCGGCCTGAACTTGTTGCACTACCCGACATTCCAGTGCCGCCAGCGCTTCGCTCAAAATCGGCGCCCCGTTGTCACCCGCTTGCCAGGCGATACTGGCAAAGCGCTGTTCTTGGGTGGTACTACCGGCAAATTGATTGGATACGTCTTCTTGCGCGCTATTAAGAATATTGACTGCAAAGCGGCGGCTTTCCAGCAAGGCGGCGCCGGTATCGGTCGCTTGATTCAAACACACCAAAATTTGCGGCGGATCCAAGGACACGCTGCTAAACGCGGTCGCAGTCATGCCTCTGGGCTGATTGTCACGGCCCTGAGTCGTAACCACCGTTACGCCGCTGGCCCATAATTTAAGGGCATTTTTAAATTGTTTGGCTTCAACGCTCATAATTTTCTCTTAGATCCAATAGCGATAACACAGCATAGATGTCTGATTGTGCAATCAGTTTTTAGGACGCATATGCGGGAATAGCAACACATCGCGAATACTTGGCGAGTTGGTGAACAGCATCACCAAACGGTCGATACCGATGCCCTCCCCTGCGGTCGGTGGCATACCGTGCTCCAGCGCGGTGATGTAATCGGCATCGAAATGCATGGCCTCGTTGTCGCCGGCTTCCTTTTCTTCTACCTGTTTCTGGAAGCGCTCGGCTTGGTCCTCGGCATCGTTCAACTCGGTAAAGCCATTGGCAATCTCGCGGCCGCCGACGAAGAATTCGAAACGGTCGGTCACATGAGGATCGTTGTCGTTGCGTCGGGCTAGTGGTGAGACTTCCACAGGATAGGCGGTGATGAAAGTCGGGTTCATCAAGCGATGTTCGACGGTTTTTTCGAAAATCTCGATTTGCACTTTGCCCAAACCGTAACTGTCTTTGACCGGAATTTTCAGCTTCTCGGCGACTTTCACCGCCGCTTCGCGAGTCGTCAGGTCCGCCAACGTCAAGTCCGGGTTGAAATGCAGGATCGATTCCAACACTGTCATCCGCGCGAACGGCTTCCCGAAATCGTACTGATCCCCTTGATATTCGATCACCGAGCTACCCACCACATCTTCGGCTATGCCTTTCAGCATCGCTTCGGTCAGATCCATCAAATCGCCGTATTCGGCGTAGGCTTGGTAGAACTCCATCATCGTGAACTCGGGATTATGCCGAGTGGACAAACCTTCATTGCGGAAATTGCGGTTGATCTCGAACACTCGCTCGAAACCACCTACGACCAAGCGTTTCAGATACAGCTCAGGCGCAATGCGCAAATACAGTTCCATATCCAACGCATTGTGAAAAGTAGTAAACGGCCGAGCGGTCGCGCCACCGGGGATGACTTGCATCATCGGTGTTTCCACTTCCAGAAAGTCGCGGGCGATCAAAAATTCGCGAATGTAATTAACGATCTTCGAACGCATCAGGAACGTCTGGCGCGTCTCGTCGCTCATGATCAAATCCAAATAGCGCTGGCGATATTTGATCTCCTGATCGGCAATGCCATGAAACTTTTCCGGCAAGGGCCGCAGGGCTTTGGTCAGTAAGCGAATATCGTCCAGCCTAACGCTCAGCTCGCCGACCTTGGTTTTAAACAAAGTACCTTCGGCTCCGACAATGTCGCCAATATCCCATTTCTTGAACTGATCGTTGTAGACTCCTTCCGGCAGATTATCCCGCGCGACATAAACCTGAATCTGCCCGGACATGTCTTGCAAATGACAAAAGCTGGCCTTACCCATGATGCGACGCGTCATCATCCGCCCGGCGATTTTCACCCGAATCGGCTCTGCCAACAGCTCTTCCTCGGTTTTCTCGCCGTATTCGGCCAGCAATTCACCGGCTACCACATTGCGCCGAAAATCAGTTGGGAATGCGATGCCTTCCTCACGCAAGGCGTTAAGTTTTTCGCGGCGTTGTTTGATCTGTTCTTGTTCGTCGTGTTCGAGTTCTGACATTTTGGTAATCGATAAAATCAAATGTGGATAAGGTTTATGGAATTAGGTTTGATGAGGGCTGCATCCAGATGCCCATTGACGACAATAACTATCTCGATAATGGCAATAGACGCACCCTCTCGCGCAGTTCATCGGCAACGATGAGAGCTCCTTCACTTAGCTCTCTTTCAAATCGGCGCAACAAGCAAATAGCTCTCGGACCGAGCACAGAAGGTGAAACATCATGAGTGCGTATCTGAAAAACACTGGGCGATTCCGCATTCGTCAGTGCCAGTAAAGTGCCAAAATCAAGGTCGTGCGTAAAAACGATAGCATTCCGAGCGCGGGCCCAGTCAAATATTTCCGCATCCAAAGCATCAACAGCTCCCACTTCAATCCAGTGCACTGCGTCGAATCCAGCCTCCACCAGCAGTGGTGCCCAGGCAGGCGAAAGATTCATATCCAATAAGATTTTCATGCCGCCACAAGCGGCAGCTCAACTTCTTCGGATCGCCAAGCTGCATAACGTAACGCTTCGGTTATATCGTCCGCTTCTAAATAAGGGTATAAATCAAGGACGTCTGCAAATGTATAGCCACTCGCAATCAGTCCTACAACGGTACCTACTGTAACCCTAAGCCCGCGTAAACAGGGCTTGCCACCCATCACAGCAGGGTTGAAAGTAATGCGATCAAAATTTTTCATGTCGACCTCACTGGCTCTTGCCAATACTGCGAAATTTACAACCCGCTCTTCAAACTAGCCTCAATAAACTGATCCAGCGCCCCATCCAAAACCGCTTGGGTATTGCCGGTTTCAACGTTGGTGCGCAGATCTTTGATTCGGGATTGGTCCAACACGTAGGAGCGAATCTGGCTGCCCCAACCGATGTCGGACTTGGAATCTTCTATCGCCTGCAAGCCTTCGCTACGTTTCAGCATTTCCATCTCATAGAGCTTGGCTTTGAGCTGTTTCATCGCCGTGTCTTTGTTTTTATGCTGAGACCTATCGCTCTGGCACTGGGTCACAATGCCGCTGGGACCATGCGTAATCCGCACGGCCGATTCGGTCCGGTTGACGTGCTGACCACCGGCACCGCTGGCCCGGTAAACGTCGATGCGCAAATCTGCCGGATTGATATCCACTTCGATGTCATCGTCGATTTCCGGTGATACGAATACCGATGCAAACGAGGTATGTCGGCGGTTACCGGAATCGAATGGCGATTTTCTGACCAAACGATGCACCCCGGTTTCGGTACGCAGCCAACCAAAGGCATAGGGGCCTTCGAATTTGATAGTCGCACTCTTGATGCCGGCCACGTCACCTGGCGATTCTTCGATTAACTCGGTTTTAAAGCCTTTGGCTTCGCCCCAACGCAGATACATCCGTTCGATCATTGATGCCCAGTCTTGCGCCTCGGTACCACCGGAACCGGATTGGACATCCAGGAACGCGTTGTTGGCGTCCATCTCGCCGGAGAACATCCGTTGAAACTCCAACGCAGCTACTTTCTTTTCATACTCTTCAAGATCGGCGGCCACGGTATCGACGGTTTCTTCGTCGTTTTCTTCCACCGCCATCAACAGCAGCTCTTCGGCGTCGGATAAACCTTGTTCCAATTCCAGGATAGTGTTGACGATGCCTTCCAACATAGCCCGCTCCTTACCCATGGCTTGCGCTTGCTCCGGTTTATTCCAGATAGCCGGATCTTCCAACTCGCGCAACACTTCCACCAGGCGCTCGCTTTTGCTGTCGAAATCAAGATAACTTTTCAGGCCCGCACTTCGCTCGCGCAGGTCGGCTATCTTGTATTTAATCGGATTAATTTCTTGCATGAACCTCAAAACCCAAGCCAATACCCACACGGGGCACGAAACGCCGAGCTATGCCCGGCGCATTCAAAAAACCGTGGATTATAAACGATTACGCCACCGGGTTGGGCTGACGGTTTTTTAAAGACCAGACGATGCAAGCAATGCCCGCCAGCACAAACGGCACGCTGAGCAACTGGCCGGTGGTAAACATCACACCGGTATCGTACATAGCTTGCTCGGTTTTGAAGTATTCCAGGAAAAAACGCACAGTGAACAACATGCTGATGAAACAACCGAACACAAAGCCTGGCTTATCGGCCTGCTTTTTATAGATCGCCAGTGAAATCAGATAAATCATCAGGTAACAAGCGGCTTCATAAAGCTGTACGGGGTGACGCGGCAGTGGATCTATCCGCGAAAACACCACGGCCCACGGTTGTTCGGAGGGAACCCCAAGAATCTCGGAATTAAAGAAATTGCCGATGCGGATTAGCGCGCCGGCCAGCGCGGTCGGAATACTGACTCTATCCAACAACCAGAAATAGCTATCGCCGTATTTGCGCCTATACAAATACAGGGCCAGGATGATACCCAGCGTCGCGCCATGGCTGGCCAAGCCGCCCTCCCAGACCGCCAAGATCTTTAAGGGGTGCGATAAATAATAGGCAGGATCGTAAAGCAGGGTATGCCCCAGACGGGCACCGACAATGGTCGCGATGACCATATACCAAAGCAGGGTGTCCAGTTCTTCGATGTTCTTGCCTTCGCGCTGGTAAATCCATTGCATGGTCAAAAAACTGCCGACAAAGCCGGATGCGAACATCAAGCCGTACCAGCGAATTTTCAGAAAGCCGAAATCGACAAGAATGGGGTCAATATTCCAGATCAAATGTTCCATGATTATGCGGAAAGTGGGTACGGTTTAAGCAAATGAGCGGCGATTCTAACGCCGACTGAGATTTTTCGCCGTTTATCTTGCGCTAGTCACGCAGGTTAATTTGGGTCGGCTACTTGAATTCTGCCGTCGACGATCCGTACCGGAAAGGTGGCAACATCTTCATAAGCCGGCGCGCATTTGACGGCGCCGGTTTTAACGCAAAAGCGCGCGCCATGCCGCGGACAGACAATTTCATCGCCATCCAGCTCGCCGCTAGCGATTTCAGCACCGTCATGGGTGCACACGTCTTCTATCGCATAAAGTTGATCATCGATTTTAAAAATTGCCACATCGGTACCGTCGACATCAACCAACACATGTTCGCCATTTGCCAGTGCCGATTCGGCTACCACATCAATCCAATCGCTCATATCTGCCTCGTTTGGGTTTAAGTTTTCTGCCAATTTATTTCAGATAAACATCGTATCGGAGCAATTTGCCCTGATAGCTTTCGCTGGGTTTGCCGCCCAGCGGCTCCGCATAATCGGGGCTTTTGACTACTACGCGCTTCCCCGTCGCCTGCCATGCCGCCTGAAACAGATCGGCTCTGTCCAGGTCGTCGCCCAAGATTTCGCGGAGGATAGCCATTGATTTGCGCGTCGCTGCGGTTTGCTTACGTTTGGGAGGAAACATGGGGTCCAGGTAAATGCAATCCGGCGCATCAGGCAAACTGGCCAACAGCTCAATTGCGTTACCCACCATTAGAGCGGGCGGTTGCAATTGCCGGCTCTGCACCCAGTCTTTTTGCGCCAAACGCTGAAGGCCATCTCGAATCAATTCGGCCATTACCGGCGATCTCTCGATGCACTGCACGTCATAACCCATGCGAAACAAAGCCAAGCTGTCCTGCGCCCAGCCCGTTGTGGCATCGATGACAGTTTTGGTTTTCTTGCCGATCGCCTGAGCTAACAAGTCTTTTTTGGGGGCTGGATAGGAGTGTTGCTCGCCGGGACGCGGATCGACATCGACCGCCAAACCGCCTTTTTTCAGCGTCTGTCTATCCAATAGCTTCAGACAACCCTCCCTGAAACACAGGAAGAACTCTTGCGGCATTTCCGAACGCAAACTCTGCAGGGCCAGCAAGGACCAGCCTAAACGCTCGGCAAGGGCTCGACTGGCCGGCAACATCGAGTCATCGGCATAAACGACCGCCCCATGTTCGGACAAACCTGTCACGCGCGATAAATTACTCGGTGGAAATCGACTGAGCTTCGTTTTTCAGCGCCGCGTCAAGAGTATGCCAAGCCAGCGTCGCACATTTCACCCTGGCTGGATATTCGCGCACACCGGCCAAAACTGCCAGCTTGCCGACCGCTTCCAGATTAATTTCTTCGGATTTGCCCGTCGTCATTTCATGGAACTGTTTAAATAAAGCATCTGCCTCGGCTTCGGTTTTGCCCTTGACGATCTCAGTCATTAAAGACACCGACGCCGTGGAAATGGCGCAACCAGAGCCCTGAAAACTGGCATCGATGATGACGTGATCATCTATTTTCAAAAACAAAGTAAGCCTGTCGCCGCACAACGGATTGAAACCTTCCACTTGGCGATTGGCATTGTCCATCACCCGAAAATTGCGGGGATTGCGGTTGTGGTCGAATATAACCTCTTGATATAGATCGCGTAAATCTTCAAACATTAGCCGAACACCTCTATTAGGGATTTGATGCCTTGCATCAACACATCGATTTCTTGGCGGGTATTGTACATGGCAAACGAAGCCCGCGCCGTGGCGGGTACGCCGTAAAAGTCCATCACCGGCATCGCGCAGTGGTGGCCGGCGCGAATTGCGAT
Organism: Methylomonas methanica; assembly: GCF_001644035.1. Taxonomy (GTDB): domain Bacteria; phylum Pseudomonadota; class Gammaproteobacteria; order Methylococcales; family Methylomonadaceae; genus Methylomonas; species Methylomonas methanica_A. Next base: position 4,053 of record NZ_LUUG01000054.1, on the reverse strand, counting down.
ACCCAAACTATCCAGCATGGTGCCGATATCGTGCGGATGGATACGATCCAGTGTGAAGGACAAAATGCCGCCCTTATGCGCCGCTTGCCCTATGATATTGAGACGTTTAATCTGCTCGGCCTGCTGGGTGGCATAATCCAGCAACTCGGCTTCGTAAGCGGCGATCTTATCCATACCAATGGTAGTGACGTAATCTATCGCCGCGCCCAAGCCGATGATTTCAGCAATGGCCGGGGTGCCCGCTTCGAACTTATGCGGCAGGCCGGCGTATTCGGTTTTTTCGAAAGTGACCTGCCGAATCATGTCGCCGCCGCCTTGGTAGGGCGGCATGGCTTCCAACAATGCCTGCTTGCCATACAGCACGCCGGTGCCTGACGGCCCATACAGCTTGTGGCCGGAAAACACGTAAAAGTCGCAATCCAGAGCCTGCACATCCACCGCCATATGCGGAATCGCCTGCGCGCCGTCCAGCAATACTGGAATGCCTTTAGCGTGGGCGGCAGCAATAATTTTTTCCACCGGGTTGATCGTACCCAGGGCATTGGACATTTGGGTGATAGCCACTAGCTTGGTTTTGGCGTTCATCAATTGCTCAAACTCGTCGAACAGCAACTCGCCTTGCTGATTCATCGGCGCCACCTTCAGAACCGCCCCGATCTGCTGGCAAAGCATTTGCCAAGGCACGATATTGGCGTGATGCTCCATCGCGCTGATGACAATTTCATCGCAGGCTTGCAGTTGCGATTTACCATAACTCTGCGCCACCAGATTGATCGCTTCGGTCGCACCACGCACAAAGATAATTTCCTTCGTGCTGGCAGCGTTGATAAACGCCCTAACCTTTTCCCGCGCGCCTTCGAACTTGTCCGTAGCCCGCACGCTTAAGGTATGCACGCCACGATGGATGTTGGCGTATTCGTGGCTATAGGTGTACACGATGCTGTCGATCACCGCTTGCGGCTTCTGACAGCTGGCGGCGTTATCCAAATAAACCAAAGGCTTGTTACGGATTGTTTCGCCGAGGATTGGAAAATCGGCGCGGATTTGTTCGATTGGAAATATGCTCATCGCTAACTGTTTGGTTTAATTGATTTCGTCGTTACTAAACACTAGAATCGAGATAGTCGATTCGATAAATGGATAAAACTATGGTCGCTGTCTTTCCGCAAAAACACCTTACTGACATCGCCGAGTGGCACCGCATGGGCGAAGCCGGGATTTTCCCGCCGGAAACCCGTATGGAACTCATCGAAGGAGAAATCTTACACATGGCGCCGATAGGATTTAATCATGCCGGACATCTACGGCGCATCAGTACGGTGTTTACTTTTCTAGTTGGTGACAATGCCGTAGTCAGCATTCAAAGCCCTGTGCAACTCGGCGACTTATCCGAGCCGGAGCCGGATTTTGCGTTGTTGCGTCCGGAGCCCAACTTCTATAGTAGCCGCCACCCAACTGCCATCGATACTCTGTTGTTGATCGAAATTTCCGACAGCACCCTGCGCTTCGACCGCACCCAAAAACTACGCCTCTACGCCAGTCACAACATCCCCGAATATTGGATCGTCAACCTGATCGACAACTGCCTGGAAGTTTATCGACAACCCCAGGACGGCGACTATCTGGAAAAATCGGTGCTGGCAACAGCCGATAGCATCGCTCTAGTAGTCTTACCGGAGCTTCAAATCTCTGTCGCTTCGATCTTATAAACTGATCGCCGGAAACCGCTCCAATAACTCTTTCAGCAGTAAGGCCTTTAATTCGGCGTTCTCGACCTTATCCACCATCTCATTGGCAAACGCAAACGTCAGAATGTTTCTGGCCGCCTCTTCATCAAGCCCGCGCGATTGCAGATAAAACACCGATTTTTCCTCCAACTGCCCCACCGTGACGCCATGCGAACATTTCACATCGTCGGCATAAATCTCCAACTGCGGTTTGGTGTCCACTTCGGCATCCGCCGATAACAGCAGGTTGCGGTTATTCATTTCCGAATCGGTTTGCTGAGCATCCTCTGCCACGACCACCCGACCTTGAAATACCCCGCGCGCCTTATTATCAAGCACACCTTTATAAAACTCGCGGCTGATGCCGTGCGGTTTAAGATGGTTGATGCGGGTGTGATTGTCGATATGTTGGCGCTTGCTCGCCACAAACAAACCGTTGAGAGAACATTCCGCCGCCGTATCCAGATCGCTGTGAATATCGCTGCGCGCCAGCCCGCTGCCCAAGGCAAAATTGTGATGGTTAAAGCGACTATCTCGCGCCTGTTTTACGTAGGTACCGCCAAAATGCTGAGCCTTTTCCGCTTCAAGCTGCACTTTATAAAGCGTCAAACCCGCATTGTTAGCCAACAGACATTCATTGACCGATGCAGTGAAATAGCTATCGATGCTGCCGACATAGGTTTCGATAATTTCCGCTTCGGCTTGCTCATTCAGGACAAACAAATTCCGGGTTGCTGCCAGCGCATCGGCTTGGGTAACCACGTGCAGAATCTGCAGAGGCTTTTCCAATTGCTGCTTAGCCGCCACTTCGATCACCACACCGTCGGCGAACCAGGCATTATTGAACGCCACCAGATTATGTTCAGCACTGGTCACAGCTTGTCCCAAACGACTTTCCAGCCACGCTGGCTTATCTTGCAAAGCCTGTTTCACACAGGAAACAGACACTTTGTCTGACAAATCTTGCAGCCGAGACAAGGAGGGCGAAAACAGTCCGTTGACGAATACCACACTCGCTGCATCGTCCAAGCGGTATTGATTCAACCAGTCCTCATCAACAATTTGACTACCGCTGGGAGCAAACAGGGTTTTATTCAGTGCCGACAGATTGGTATACCGCCACTCTTCTTCGCGGTTGCCCGGAAAGCCGCTGACACCAAACGCCTGTAGGGCCTGCTGTCTGAAGCCTTGTAGCCAAGGCAAATCCAGCCCCGGCAAACTCGCCGCCAAGCCGGAATAGTCTGTTAAATACGCCGCGCCGCTCATGCCGCTTGCCCTTCCAGCCAGCTATAACCGCGTTCTTCCAGCTCCAATGCCAATTCCGGTCCACCGGATTTAACAATCTTGCCGTCGGCCAACACGTGCACCACATCAGGCTTGATATAGTCCAGCAGACGTTGGTAATGGGTAATCATCAAAAACGAGCGCTCGGCGTTACGCAAGGAATTCACGCCTTCGGAAACGATACGCAACGCGTCGATGTCCAAACCGGAATCGGTTTCGTCGAGAATACATAACTTGGGTTCCAATATCGCCGCCTGCAAAATCTCGTTACGTTTTTTCTCGCCTCCGGAAAAGCCTTCGTTAACCGCTCGGTACAAAAACTTTTCGTCCATCTGCAACAGCTTGACCTTGCTTTTAACAATCGTCAGAAAATCCATCGCATCCACTTCCGGCAGACCTTGATGCTTGCGCATCGCATTCAATGCGGCTTTCAAAAGATAGATATTGCTGACACCGGGGATTTCCACCGGATATTGAAACGCCAGAAACACCCCTTCTCGGGCGCGGATTTCCGGAGCCAATTCCAGCAAGTCTTTGCCGTTATAGGTCACACTGCCTTCGGTGACCGTGTAACCGGCTTTGCCGGACAACACGTGCGACAAGGTACTCTTGCCGGCGCCGTTGGGGCCCATGATGGCGTGGACTTCGCCTGGGTTTATGTCCAGGGTTAGGCCTTTTAATATGGGCTTGTCGTTGATGGTTACGTGGAGATTTTTTATGCTGAGCATACGTTTTTTACCTAAGTTTTTAAAATGTAGGCTGGGTAGAACAAAGTGAAACCCAGCATTAAATCTTTTTTGTGTCGCTACCGCGACGGCTTAATTTAATGTCGGTTCGCGGACCGACAACCGCGATACTTTTCTTTGCTTGTCCAAAGAAAAGTATCCAAAAGAAAAGACACCCGGATGCCGCTTTTTCCCTGCGCTCCTCGCTTTTGAACGGGGTTGCCGAAAGGGGCTTCCTGCCCCTTCGGCAACGTGCGGCATCCCTGCCGCACCCCTTCGGGCTATTCCGTTCAAAAGCTCCGGTGCTCGGCGCGGCA
>NZ_LUUG01000053.1 GCF_001644035.1 Methylomonas methanica | reverse complement strand
ACCTTCCGCGAGCGTGGATGCGAGCCCAATAAATGCTATTGCGCTTTAAACTGGCCTTGATGTTCGACAAACCATCGGTAAGTGCGATCAAGCCCCTCTTTCAGTGCAATTTTCGGCTGCCAACCCAGAGACTTGAGCTTTGATATATCCATCAATTTTCGTGGAGTACCATCCGGTTTGGTAATATCCCAGCTAATTTGCCCCTGATAACCAACGACATCCTGGATAGTTTCGGCTAATTCGCGAACAGTTACGTCTTCACCGGTCCCGACATTTAAATGCGACAACATTGGTTCCGTACAAGATTGATATTTCTCTTTGTCTAAGGCCATCACATGCAGACAAGCCGCCGCCATGTCCTCAACATGCAAAAACTCGCGCATAGCCTTTCCGCTACCCCACACACTGACGGTTGGCGAATTGCTAACTTTCGCGTCATGAAACTTCCTGATCAAAGCTGGAATTACATGACTATTTTCTAAATGAAAGTTATCGTTTTCACCATACAAATTAGTCGGCATTACCGAACGATAATCCGCGCCATATTGACGATTGTAAGACTCGCACAACTTGATTCCGGCAATCTTGGCAATTGCATAAGGTTCATTGGTCGACTCCAAAACCCCCGTTAACAAAGCGCTTTCTTGCATAGGCTGCTCGGCGAATTTCGGATATATACAAGAACTCCCCAAAAACAAGAGGCTTTTGCAGCCTACTTGCCAAGCTTGATGAACCACATTCGCTTCCATCATTAAATTTTGATAGATAAACTCCGCAGGATACTCGTTATTAGCGTGGATACCGCCTACTTTGGCAGCCGCAAAAATCACCCGATCCGGACGCTCTTGCTCCATGAATTCCCGCACCGCCGCTTGATCAGTCAAATCCAATTCGGCATGAGTCCGTACCACGATGTTTTGATAACCCGCCTCAGTCAATTGCCGATAAATTGCCGAGCCAACCATACCTCGGTGGCCCGCCAGATAAATTTTTTCTTGCTTATCGACCATACTGTTACTCCCTGCTGACCGCCACGTTATAACCCTGTTTTTTCAGCAAAGCATGCTTTTGCGCTTGCTCAAGATCATAAGCAACCATTTCGGCCACCATTTCCTGTAAGGTAATCTGCGGCACCCACCCTAGTTTGTTTTTGGCATTACTAGGATCACCCAGCAGCGTCTCCACTTCGGCAGGTCTAAAATAGCGCGGATCGATAGCGACGATGTTTTGACCGACAACCATACCAGGCGCTTTGTCACCGACAATAGCGTCGATATAACCTTTTTCGTCAACTCCAACACCTTCCCAACGAATACTCACACCCAATTCTTTAGCAGACATTTCGATAAATTGTCTTACCGAATACTGCACCCCAGTGGCAATCACGAAATCCTCGGGCTGGTCTTGCTGCAACATCATCCATTGCATCCGCACATAGTCCTTGGCATGTCCCCAATCCCTTAGCGAATCCATATTGCCCATATACAGACATTTATCCAGACCGATAGCGATATTACTGAGTCCACGAGTGATTTTACGCGTCACGAAAGTTTCGCCTCGACGCGGCGATTCATGATTAAACAAAATACCGTTACACGCATACATGCCATACGCTTCACGATAATTAACCGTGATCCAATAGGCGTAGAGTTTGGCAACCGCATAAGGCGAGCGGGGATAAAACGGCGTAGTCTCTTTCTGTGGAATTTCCTGGACCAAGCCGTACAGTTCAGAAGTTGATGCCTGGTAAAAACGCGTGTTTTTCTCCATGCCAAGAAAACGAATGGCCTCCAAAAGCCGTAATGTCCCCATGCCATCGACGTCTGCGGTATATTCGGGAGATTCGAATGATACAGCGACATGACTCATCGCACCCAAGTTGTAGACTTCATCGGGACGGATTTCGCTAAGAATACGAGTGAGATTAGAACTATCGGTCAGATCGCCATAATGTAGAAAAAACTGCGGATCCTTGATATGCGGGTCTTGATAGATATGATCGACGCGCTCGGTATTAAATAAAGACGAACGCCGTTTGATGCCATGCACTTCATAGCCTTTCTCCAACAAAAATTCGGCAAGGTAGGATCCATCTTGCCCGGTTATGCCAGTGATCAACGCTTTTTTTCTACTCATTCACAGCTCCTTTTCTTTTGAGTCAAATTCGACGTAAAACCGTCTTAAAGTCGTCAAGCAATTAAGCCGACATCATAAATGCTTAGCCCGGTAAAGCCGAATAAACTGGCTCAATTACCTTACCGGGCAAATAGGCAGGTAATTCCGGTAACAAATCTTTTAAAAATAGATGTAGCCGTTTATCGGCGACAGCAATATCTTCGACCTTATCAACGGGAGTAACCAAGCGAATCAGCGCTCCGTCGGTGCGATTCATAGTGATGGCATCATAAAATAAATACCATTTGACCATATATTCGTTAGTTATCATCCGACCACGCTGCTGAAACCAAAAATACACTAATTGCCTGCTTTCGCCTTTTTGGATAATGGCCCGGTTTACCTGCAATGCCTGCCCATCCAATTGCAATTCAGGGAAATCGCGCTGCTCGAAACTGCTGATTTGCCAACCGTCTCCGGGAATACAACTGCGTGGGGAATGCACTACGGCACCTTTACGTTGCGACTGGTAGTAGGCGCTATAAAAATTAACGCTATTACGGGTTTCAGGCTGAACAAAATTGACAATAACATAATCGGTCAATTTCAACTCGTTTAGATAAAACTGGGTTAAATAGTCATTGCGACCTTGCCAATTTCCCAACGTCGTAGGAAAGGTTAGAAATGCTTTGCGCTCGGGAATAATGTCTTCACGTCCTTTGAAGACCTCTGAAGCACCCGCGCCCATACAAAGCAATAGCAACACGGCAAAAACCGACTTGTTCAAAATCGCGGCAATATCTCGACGCGCCGAGTGACTCCATTCTTCCGGAATCTGCACCAATTCGCCCATTGCCAGCTTTCGACCGCTAATTCGGCTAAAAATCCACATCTCGATGAATAGCAGCAGCATACACAGTAAAAATACTGCCCAGCCTTCAAAATCATGCAGGAAGCCTTCGGCCATCTCCGTACCCCAATTATCGACCAGGACACCGATTACACCTATCCGAAAACTGTTCATAAAAATAGTCAACGGCATTGACGATAGAAAAATCAGCAATTTCTGCCAGAACGGGCCTTTAAACAAATACGCGCACAGGAAAGCCAGACTGGCCAACGGAAACAAATAGCGTAAGCCACTACAGGCATCGACCACTTGTAACTTGTAACTGCCTAAATCGATAACATTCCCCTCCAGGTAAACCATGATGTCGCAAGCACGAATGAATTCGACACCCAACCAGGATGAAATCAATTGCAGCTTTGAAGACAAATTATTCAGGATGAAGGATGGAAACGGCACCATGAAGATTAAAAACAACAAGGGGATAGCACCAACACGCAGCCCGCGTAGCCCGAAAGCACTGCCAAACATCCCAGTCAAAACCACCAGAAACGCATATTGCTCCATGGTTTTTATGGTTGCCAATCCGCCCAGAATAAACAGAATCAATCCTAAGCCGATAATAATGAGCCCGGGCAGCGACGCTTTAAACCCTTGAACCAGAACCAGCTCGCCGCGCCGCGCCCACAGCAGGTAAATGGTGATGATAGGGATAAAAAAGCCGTGACTGTATTCCTCGACGTTCGTCCATGTCGTCGCCATTTCGATAAGGCTATCTCTGAACACCACGCATAGCAGCAATAAAGCCGCAGCCCATAATGACCAGACAATGGCCGGTTTCGTATTCTCTGTATTCATTCCGTGTCGAAAATAAGAATTGATGTTTAAATTTGCCCCATCCCGGCACTATTTGTTAGGCGGAATGGAAATTTTGCCCAGCTTACTAACCCGGCCAATCGCAATAGCGCTGGCCGGTAAATCCAACTATTATCCCCCGGCTTTATTAAAGCCAGGTGACACATCATCACAGGCAAATAACACTGTTAGGCTTCGGGATCGACTGTGAAAATCGGGTTTCTTTTATCTTCTTCATTCAATTTAGCTTTTTCTTCCGGATAAATATGCCAAAAAGATTGATCGATAGCGCCGTCGGTGTAGCTGTTTTTACGGTCATGGGTAAATGGGCACCACCAGTTCTCCACCACTTTCACCAAGTAAGCATGCCATTCGAATAAGCCCACACTCACCGGACAATACCAAGTGCAATTCAAAATCCAGAATAATTTCGATTGCGCCATGCTGAATTTGAATGACCCGTCCATCGTAATCTGGTTTTTTAAATCATAACGGTGACTCGCCCTGGCCGGTAAAAAATCGCCCCATTTTTTAACATTTTCCGCACCGACCAATTTCAGACTGAAATACGTCAAATAAGCGCTGGTAATCACAAACGGCAAGGTCAAAATCGGCAAATAGATAAACAGCAAACCGATTGCTCTGGATATAACCGGCATCTGTTTATGATGGCAACCGATATTGACGCGGTCTGCACAAGATTCGCAGGCTTTCATGTTTATTTCTCCTCTGGAGTCGTTATTATTATTTGCTCGCTATTGAGCAGTTGAAAAATGCTGCGACAACCTTCGCAACAAAATTTTTTTTGGCCCAGCAAAGTATTGAGCTCGAATCCGGGAATCAACACCCGCTGACCGCAAAGACCGCATTTGGGCTTAGAATCCGCCATGATTGACTATAGCCGGCTGGATACTGCACAAAAAAAGGTTTTCAAATAATCGGTCTCAGGTAAGGCAGGATGAATCGGATGATCCGGACCTTGACTACCGCTACCGAAAAACACGAGATGCCGATCAATGTGCCGTGCCGAAGAGCGCAGAATTTCATGCAGATTATCTCTACTCAAATGATGCGAGCATGATGCCGAGACCAAAATACCATTATTCGACAAAACTTGTAACGCCAAATGATTCAAGCGTCGATAGGCTTCATACCCGGCTTTGAAATCTTTTTTGCGTTTAATCAGTGCTGGCGGATCCAATATGATCGCGTCGTAATGCTGTTGTTGCTCGCGTGCTTGCTTCAAAAACTCAAACACATCACTACGCACGAATTGCATTTTATCCCGTACCTGATTCAATTCGGCACTAGCCGAGGCTAATGCCAACGCGCTCTCAGAACTATCCACACAGCACACCTCCGAAGCGCCGGCCATTGCGGCAGGAATGCCCCAGGCCCCGGCATAACTGAATAAATCCAACACCTTTAAACCATGACAAGCTCGCGCAAACTGCGCCCTGCTGTTGCGATGATCGTAAAACCAACCGGTTTTCTGGCCCTCGGCCACATTAACGATAAAACGCACGTTATTTTCTTCAATCAGCAATTGCTCAGGCAACTCGCCGTAAACCAGCTCTGGTTCCAAGGACAGATTTTCCAACTGGCGCTGACTATTATCGTTTTTCAGCAATATCGCCGTTGGTGTCAGCAGCTCAAGTAGGACCTTGACCAGCACATCCTTATACTGCTCCATTCCCGCAGTGGTAACTTGCACGGAAAGTACACTACCAAATCGATCCACCACCAAACCCGGCAGGCCATCGCTTTCGCCGAACACCAAGCGATAATAAGGTTTATCGAACAAACGTTCACGCAAACCCAAAGCTTGGGTCAAGCGCGCTTTAAAAAAACTTTCACTGATTTTGATATTGGTTTTACGCGTCAACAAGCGCGCGCAAATCAGTGCATGAGGATTCAGATAGGCTATGCCCAAAGCCTTACCGCCGGAATCGTGGACAAGGACTAGGTCGCCGGCCGTAAACTGCTCCAATGGGCTGCGCTGACTATCGACCTCGTTACTGAACACCCACAAATGCCCTTGCCGCAGGCGTTTGTCTTCGTTTTTTTTCAGAAACAGTTCCGGATAGCTCATATAGCCCTAAAGTAAGGTAAAGGTGTAACCGCCAATTGGCGCGGCAGGCGCCACAATAGCCAAACGGATTTCGACCGTTTGCTCTGGGGCTAGACTTATTGGTCTCGGCAGGTACTCAGCAGAACTAAACACCCGTTCCGCAATTGCCTGTCCATTAAAATTCAACATGCTCAGTCTTAAATCCGGCGCAGCTTGAGCAAATGGCGCTTGATTACTGAGCACGGCGCTAAACAAATAGCTGCTATCGCTCCGAACCTGCAAATTGCTATGCGAAACGCTCAATTCCTCAAGATTTTTATACGTCGGCACCCGGCAAGCTAAGATCGCACAGACTTTATCCAAACGTGCTCTGAGCTGCGGCTGCATAGTTAAACGATAGCCCTCGAAATACAGAATTTGCGCCAGCAATAACAGTAACACCAAACCGGTTGCGCCAAACCAAACCGCCGGAGTCTGCGGCCGCTTTTCTGAAACTTGATCGCCCGGATACGGCGACTCATCCGCCAATACCTCATCTTCACCTTCACTAAGGAATCGCAACGCATCGAAAGATTTGCCGCATGCCGAACAATCCAAAAACCCACGCGATTGCCGCAAATGCTCGACGGTAACTTCGTGTTGCTTAGCGCAATGCGGACATCGGCTATACATCTATTCAGTCAGGTTTATAGGCGTCCAATCGACACCAGTCTTCCTGACTGACAGGGGGCGCAACAACGAAACCCTGCTCTCGATATGCTAGCGCTACAGATTCGGCTTGTTCGCTCAAAATTCCCGACAAAACCAATTGCCCGCCCGGCCTGACCAATGCGCCGATAGTTGAGGCCAGCTCAATCAGCGGTTTAGCGAGAATATTGGCAAGTACCAGATCAGCTGCAAACGCGGAAAACTGTTCGGGAAGATAATAATCGATTCGCTGTTGAACCTGGTTTTTTTCGGCGTTGTATTGACTGGCGGTCAACGCCTGCGGATCGATATCCACCGCATGCGCCTGCTTGGCACCGAGTAACAGCGCTGCCACGGCAAGAATCCCGGATCCACAACCGTAGTCGATTAATACTTTGTCTTTAATATCGTTACCCGCCAGCCACTCCAAACATAATGCAGTAGTGGGATGGGTTCCCGTGCCGAACGCCAAGCCGGGATCCAAAGTCATGCAAACCGTGCCCGGCTCGTGCTGTTCCTGGCCACTGGGACAAATCCACAAACGATTGGCAAACTTCATTGCCTGGAAATGCTCCATCCACGCCCGTTCCCAAGCCTGATCCTGCAAAACCTCGGCTAACCATTCCTGCAAGGGCTGACCGATAAATTGATTAAACAGCAAGTTGCGTACAATATCCGGATCGGTATCGAGCTCAAACAAGGCAGTGACCCGAGTACGGGTCCAGATTTTGGTTTGATCGATGGCCGGCTCGTACACCGGCTCATCATCGGCATCGCTGTAAGTCACCGAAACCGCGCCCAATTCGCTGAAAAACTCCGATATATCAGGAGCGGTGGTTTCGTCGGTGATAACGGAAAGCTGATGCCAGGCCATAGTTATATAAAGCTTTTAGCTGGGAAAGGAGACGCCATTTTCCTAATCTCCTCGCCCAAGCCGAATTAATGGATACCCAATTTCTTTTCCAGATAATGGATATTTTGCCCACCCTGGGCGAACGCGGCGTCAGCCATAATGCTTTGTTGCAAAGGAATATTGGTTTTGATGCCGTCTATTACCATTTCACTCAGCGCGGTCTTCATCCGGGCAATCGCACTCGCCCTATCGTCGCCATGCGCAATCAGTTTACCAATCATGGAATCGTAATACGGCGGCACTTTATAGCCATTATAAATGTGCGTTTCGCAACGGATACCGGGCCCGCCCGGCATATGGAACTGATCGATCACGCCGGGGCTGGGCATAAAGGTTTTCGGGTCTTCCGCATTCAAACGGCACTCGATCGCATGACCGGTAAACTTCACCTGCTCTTGCGTTATCGACAAAGGCTCGCCGGCAGCAATCCGCAGCTGTTCCTTCACTATATCGAAACCGGTAATCATCTCGGTGACCGGATGCTCGACCTGCACCCGCGTATTCATTTCGATGAAATAAAATTGACCTTTCTCGTAAAGAAACTCGAAAGTACCAGCACCCAGATAGCCGATCTCCTGACAAGCCAGCGCACAACGCTCACCCATCTGTTTGCGTTGTTCTTCGGTAATCCCTGGAGCTGGGGCTTCTTCCACGACTTTTTGATGGCGGCGCTGCATTGAGCAATCGCGCTCGCCCAAATGTATCGCATTGCCGTGCGAGTCGGCCAACACCTGAAACTCGATATGGCGCGGATCTTCCAGAAACTTTTCCATGTAGACGGTACTATTGCCGAACGCAGTACCGGCTTCGGCTTTGGTCATCGCAATCGCATTCAGCAGCGCGCTTTCGGTATGCACGGTACGCATGCCGCGACCACCACCACCACCGGCCGCTTTGATAATGACCGGATAACCAATTTCCCGCGCCATTTTCAGATTGGTTTCCTCATCTTCGCCCAAAGGATCGCCGTTACCCGGCACACAAGGAATGCCCGCAGCCTGCATGGCTTTTTTTGCGGCGATTTTGTCGCCCATCATGCGAATGGTTTCAGGTCTAGGACCAATAAATACAAAGCCGCTTTGACTGACTTTCTCGGAAAAATCGGCATTTTCAGATAAGAAGCCGTAGCCGGGATGAATGGCTTCGGCATCCGTCACTTCGGCGGCACTGATAATCGCCGGAATATTCAAATAGCTGCCGGCGGACGCCGCCGGTCCGATACAGACCGCTTCATCGGCCAGTCTCACGTGTTTTAAATCGCGGTCCGCTTCGGAATACACAGCCACGGTTTTAATGCCCAATTCGCGACAGGCCCGCAAAATGCGCAAAGCAATCTCGCCGCGATTGGCGATAACAATTTTCTCAAACATTAGTCCAGCCCCTTTGTCGGTTATTCGATGATGAACAAAGGTTGGCCGTATTCGACCGGATGGCCGTTTTCAACCAGAATTTGTTTGATTTTGCCGCTTTTATCCGCTTCGATCTGATTCAAAATTTTCATGGCTTCGATAATGCACAAGGTTTGACCATTGCTGACCGACTGACCAATCTCGACAAACGATGCAGAACCGGGTGACGCCGAACGGTAAAAAGTACCGACCATGGGCGACTTAACCACATGACCGCTGACTTTTTCTTCAACTGGAGCCGCCGCCGCAACAGGCGCAGCCGCCACGGGCGCTGCAACAGGCGCTGCGTACTGCACGGGCGCCGCCGCCGAATAACGGCTGATTTTCACTGATTCTTCGCCTTCGCGAATCTCTATTTCAGCAATATCCGATTCCTCGATAAGATCAATCAGTTTTTTTATTTTTCTAATATCCATTGTTCTGAGTTCTCTCTAGTAATATCTGATGAGCGGCTTGCAAAGCCAATTCGTAACCGTTCGCCCCCAATCCGCAGATAACGCCGAGGGCGATATCCGAAAAATACGAATGCTTCCTGAAAGGCTCACGGGCATGCACGTTCGATAAATGTACTTCTATGAATGCAATCTTGGTTGCCAGCAAGGCATCGCGAATGGCCACGCTGGTATGGGTAAATGCAGCAGGATTGATAATGATGAAATCGACACCCTGCCGATACGCTTGATGTATTTGTTCAACAATTTCGTGCTCGGCATTGCTTTGCAGAAAGCTTAATTGATGCCCAAGTGTTTGGGCCAATTGCTCCATAGCCTGCTGAATGCTCTGCAATGTTCTATCACCGTATAGCCCTGGTTCTCGAACGCCTAACAGATTTAAATTGGGTCCATTGAGAACAGTGAGGTTTGCCATTGCCGATGCTGAACAAAAATACTAAATAAATAGGAATTCTGCCTAATTTGTAGGTTTTTGTCCAGATAAACCGCTTTTCACTTCATTAGACCGCGTTTTAGCGACTTTTCAGTCATTTTGTCGTCAACAACGGCCCAATCACTTCCAACACTTTCTCTCGCGTCAGTTCGCCTAACTGATGATGCATGATTTGCCCTTGTTGATTAATGATTACCGTGAACGGCACGGTATTGATTACATTACCCAGCTGTTGAGCCAACATCGTTGCACCTTCGCCGCCAATCAACACCGGATAATTGATCTTGATACGCTTCAGGTAATCTTCTACCGGCTGTTTATCCTCAATGGCTATGCCGACAAACTGCACACCTTTGTCTTTATATTCATCCTGAAGCTTTATAAACTCGGGAATTTCCTTCAAACATGGCGGACACCAGGTTGCCCAGAAGTTGATAATCAATATCTTCCCTTGCCATTGCGTGACAGACTGCGGCTTATCCGCCAGGTCCGGTAAGCTAAAGTTCAATTGCGGGGCCGGCTTACTGGTTTCGGCGACTACCAAATATTGTCTGGCAAACAGACCGGCCGCTAACGCGATAAAGGCAATGGCGACGACTATCAGTATGATTTTTTTATTCATAGTTGTTGCAAAGTTTTTAGAAAAGTAGCGGCATCCTGATAGCCAATCACGCGCTGCGCGGCCCGTTCCCGGCCATCGGTACCGAAAAATATAATGCCCGGCGGCCCCACCAGCTCGAAGCGTTTTAACAAGGCTTTATCTGCCTCATTGTTAGCGGTAACGTCGGCTTGCAATACCACAAAATTAGCCAATTGTTGCTTAACCTGTGCATCGGTGAAGGTATAGGCCTCCATCTCCTTACAGGAAATACACCAGTCGGCATAGAAATCCAGCATCACCGGTTTGCCACTCGCCGATGCTTGCTGGATGCGTTGCTCCAATTCCGCAACCGACGCCACTCGCTGAAAGCTAAGACCTTCAACCGGCTGCGCTTGAGCATTCAAACCCATACCCTGTAGCGGTTTTAGCGGATTGCTGTTTCCGGCGCTCAAGCCGATCAGCTGCAATATGCCGAACACCAGCATGACGATACCCAGCCCTTTCCAAAGCTTACGCCAACCCGTGGCCGATTCCGGCAGCGGATCGATGGCACCAAGAAATATAGCGGGAATAACCAACAATAAAGACCACAAAAACATCGTCACCGCTGCCGGCAAAATCCGCGACAGCATCCACACAGCCACGGCCAACATCGCCACGCCGAATACCGCTTTGGTGGCATTAAGCCAATCACCGGCCTTGGGCAGCAGTTTTCCGGCTGATGCGCCCAGCAATAACAACGGTGCGCCCATGCCCAGCCCCATCAAGAACAATGCCGAACCGCCCAACACCACATCGCCGGTCTGACCGATATAAATCAGTGCCGCCGCCAGCGGAGCAGCCACGCAAGGCCCGACGATCAGCGACGATAGCGCCCCCATGATCCCCGCGCCCAGATAAGAGCCGTCGCGATGTTTATCGCTGGAGTGATGCAAGGCTGATTGCAAGGACTTGGGCAACTCCAAATGGTAAAAACCAAACATTGATAGCGATAAAAGCACAAACAAGCCGGAAAACACTGCGATCACCCAAGGCTCTTGAAATGTTGCTTGCAGATTACTGCCGAACAACGCTGCCAGTACACCAAATACGGTGTACATCAAGGCCGAGGCAAACACATAACTCAAGGACAACAAAAAGGCCTTACGGGTGCCAATTCGGTCACCGTGACCGACGATAATCCCGGACAAAATGGGAATCATCGGAAACACGCACGGCGTAAAGGCCAGCAACAAACCGAATCCAAAAAAACTGAATAAAGTCAGCCCTAAACTATCATGCCGCAAAGCATTGACGATTTTGTCCTGCTCCGACAACTCGGCTACCGCAGCCGGCTTGACTGGGGCCAAGGCGTCCGCAGCCGGCAAGTCCAAACTCGCTTCGGCTTGCATCGGCGGATAGCAGACCCCACGGTCGGCACAACCTTGAAACTTTGCCAGCAACTTGATCGTTTCAGCTGCCGAACTGCCCCGCAATAGCGGTATATCGACGCTGACCTGGTTACGGTAGATTTGCACCTGGCCAAACTCAGCGTCGTGGTACGCAGCCCCTTCAGGAAGCTGTAAAGGTGTTAATTGCGTCTGCGTGGCGCCCTGCAATTTAACAGACAACTTATCCTTGTACAGATAATAACCTTCAGCAATTTGCCAGCTCGCTTGCACGGTATACGGGTCTTTCAGACTGGCAAAAAACTGAAACGCTTGTTCCGGCGGCAATAATTCTTCGGAAAACAAACCAGGCGTCAAGCCCTTTAGACCTTTGACAAACTGGTTAAGCGCCCCACTGTTTGCAGCGGGCTGAGCCGCAGGCAACGCCACATCCAGCAGCACTTTTTGCGGCGGATAACAAACGCCGACATCCGCACAACCTTGGTACTTGACCAGCAGCTTTAATTGGGTTTCACGGTTTTGATTAATCAGCGGCAACACCACATCAAGAGCGTTCCGATACACCACCACTTCGCCTAGGCTCGGGTCATGCTCGGTAACGCCTTCCGGCATACTTGCCTGGCCCAGCTGAATCGCTTCGGTTTGCGACTGGAACTTGGTTTTATCGCGATAAAGGTGATAACCCTCAACTATCTGCCAGTGCAGTTCGACTTTATCGGCGGTTTCGGCGGTGGCAGTTAACTTGAATGCTTGCTCCGGCGGTAAAAAATCCTGACTATCCAGCGCCGCCGCAGTGCGTACAAAAACAGCTAACAAACATAATAAAATCAGTCGATGCCAAGGCATGAGTCTATCCATTTCAAATAGTCCAGCGAGCCGCTTTCTATCGCGACCGCAATAATTTCCGGGAGTTGGTAAGGATGCAGGCTTTTCAGTGTCGCTTCAATGGCCGCATAGCGGTCTTGATGACTTTTGATGAGCAGTAAATGTTCCTGAGCGGTTTCGATTTCGCCCTGCCATTCGTAAACCGAACGCACACCGGGCAGTATATTTACGCAGGCGGCTAATTTTTGGGTTATCAGTGTGCCGGCAAGTTTGTCGGCAACCTCTACATCCGGGCAGGTACAAAGAATCAATTGATACATCGCGATATTATCCTGGAAATTGCACCAAGATGCTCTTAGTATTAACGGCTTTTTACCGCAACCGAGCTCACCATGAAAACCATGCAAATTCTGTTTATCGCTTTTTTGATCGTGCCGTTTGTGGAAATATACGTGCTACTGCAAGTCGGCGGCTTGATCGGCGCCTTCCCCACTATTTTATTAGTGGTGTTTACCGCTGTATTGGGCGCTTGGCTACTGCGTCGGCAGGGCTTCGCTACCTGGCAACGCTTCCAATCAGGGCTGGCGCAAGGCGAAATTCCGGCTTATGAAATGATCGAAGGACCGATATTACTGGTGGGAGGAGCGCTATTACTAACACCGGGATTTTTCACCGACATGCTCGGTTTTGCTTGCCTAATCCCGACTTTACGCAGAAAGATTGCCCAGTACATCATCGAGCATCATTTGCTGCAATCCCAAGTAGGCTCGGTATTTCAGCAAACGCGAAACTCGCAAACCATTATTGAAGGCGAATACAACAAACAGGATTAACAAGATGTTTTTGAATCCGAACCGCGCCAAAGGCGCGGATTCGGAACTAGCCGCTAAGGCTTATTGACCATCGGCTGCCGTATTGGTACCCAAGGTATTTTTGTCCATACTGGAATATGCGGGGCACCAGCCTGAATAACTGGTGGCAACCAAAGCCAACCCAACCAACAACATCAGAATGCTGGCGGTAAACAATGAAACGGCCAGCAACACCACGCCCGAAACCATGCGGACTTTCTTATCTTTCTCGCCGATGTTGTGCTCAAATTTGATCAAACGTTTATAATCGAAGCTCATTTCCAATCCTCTCTGTGTTGTAGTTATTAGTCCCGACGCACGGCTTTCCCTTAAAGGCAAGCAAATATACACAGCTCTTCAAAATCTGCAAGTTATAAAAAATGGACGCCTCTTCTATCATCACCTCTCTAAACGACGACCAACGTCTGGCCGTTTCTGCCCCCATGCAAGCCATGTTGGTGTTGGCCGGTGCCGGCAGCGGCAAAACCAGGGTGTTGGTCCATCGTATCGCCTGGCACATCCAGGTCAACCAGATTTCGCCTTACAACATTCTGGCGGTGACCTTTACCAATAAAGCCGCTAATGAAATGCGGCACCGCATTGAAGATTTACTCGAAACCCCGGCCCGCGCCATGTGGATAGGCACTTTTCACGGCCTGGCCCACCGTTTACTGCGGCAACACGCCAAGCAAGCCAAACTGCCGGAAACCTTCCAGGTGATGGATAGCGACGACCAATTGCGCATCATCAAACGGCTGATGAAAAACCTGAATTTGGATGACAGCAAATGGCCACCCAAACAAGCGCAGTGGTTTATCAATGCGCAAAAAGACGAAGGCATCCGTGCCAAGCATATGCAGGATAGCGGGGACTTTTACAACCGGCAGATGAAGGACGTTTATCTGGCATATGAAGACGTGTGCCAACGTTCCGGCCTGGTGGATTTTGCCGAATTGCTACTGCGAGCCCACGAACTGCTGCGCGATAACGAAGATTTGCTGGCGTTTTACAAGCAACGCTTTCAGCAAGTGCATGTTGATGAATTTCAGGATACCAACACCATTCAATATGCCTGGCTGCGCTTGCTCACCGAAGGCAACAACAACCTGTTCGTAGTCGGCGACGACGATCAATCCATCTACGGCTGGCGCGGCGCCAAAATCGAAAACATCTTCAATTTCCAAAAACACTATCCCGAGCACGGTATCGTTCGCCTGGAGCAAAATTATCGTTCCAGCGGCCATATTTTAAAGGCCGCCAACACCTTGATCGCCAATAACGATAACCGGATGGGCAAGGAATTATGGACCGATGCCGGCGAAGGCCAGGCTATTTCGCTGTATTCGGCATTTAACGAGCAAGACGAAGCCTATTTCGTGGTCGAGAAAATTCGGCAATGGGTTAAGGACGGCGGTTTGCGCAGCGACACGGCGATTCTGTATCGCTCCAACGCCCAATCGCGGCAATTCGAGGAACGTTTGATGACCACCGCCACGCCTTATCGGGTTTACGGCGGCTTGCGATTTTTTGAGCGCATGGAAATCAAAAACGCCCTCGCCTATCTACGCTTGTCGACTAATCCCCACGACGATCCGTCCTTCGAACGGGTAGTGAATACACCAACCCGGGGCATCGGCGCCAAAACCCTGGACGACATGCGCATTCTAGCGCGCGAACAGCAGCTGTCGCTATGGCAAGCAGCCTTGGCGATGCTGGAAAGCAATCAATTATCAGCGCGCGCCGCCAACGCTTTGCGCGGCTTTTTAAACCTGATTGTTGCGCTAGGCGAAACCACTAAAGAGCTAAGCTTACATGAAACGGTTAAACAAGTCGTCGAGACCAGCGGCCTGATCGAACTATATAAAAAAGAAAAGCAAGACAAAGGCGAAGCGCGAGTGGAAAACCTGGAAGAGCTGGTCAACGCTGCCCGCTTGTTCGATTACGACAGCGAAAATGCCGAAAACATGGGCGAACTTGACATGTTTTTAGCGCACGCGGCGCTGGAAGCCGGCGAAATGCAAGGCGAAGTCGATGAAGATTGCGTACAGTTGATGACGCTGCATTCCGCCAAAGGTCTGGAATTCAAGCTAGTGTTTCTGGTGGGATTGGAAGAAGGCCTATTCCCCTCTCAACAAGCCTTGGACGACGCCGGCCGCTTACAGGAAGAACGCCGACTTTGCTATGTCGGCATCACCCGCGCCATGCAACAGCTGTACTTGACCCACGCGGAGTCAAGACGGCTTTACGGCAAAGACAGTTATCCGCGCGCCTCGCGGTTTTTGCGCGAACTGCCGCAGGAGTCGATTCAGGAAATCAGGTTACGCGCCAATGTCAGCAGGCCGGCGGCCAATAGCGCACCGCAAACCAAAAGTCTGGGCAGCAAGGGTACTTACAAACTGGGCCAGCCTGTCAGGCACGAAAAATTTGGCGAAGGCGTGGTACTGCAAATGGAAGGCGAAGGCGAACAAGAGCGGGTACAGATCAATTTCCGCAATGCGGGGATCAAATGGCTGATGCTGGCTTACGCCAAGCTGGATGCGGCGTAGTTTAAAGCGTGTTGAAAACGCGGCGTTCGGATAAACCGAACGCCGCGAAACAAGGCAAGCCGACTAAAAATTAGTCGGTGACAGTGATGACTTTCAGGGAGTTAGTGCCGCCGCTGGCGCCGGTCAAGTCGCCTTTGGTGCGAATCAGCGCATCGCCCGGTTTCACAACACCACGCGCTTTCAAGGCCTTAATCAGGCTTTGAGTCACGCTGGCCGATTCCATCTTTTCCTTGGCAAACGGAATTGGGAATACCCCTTTGTACAGGGTCACTTGACCCAAAGTACGCTCGCAACTGCTGAATGCGAATATAGGAATATCGGAGCTGATTCTGGACATCCACAGCGGTGTCGAACCCGACTCAGTCAAGGAGGCGATACCGGCGATTTTGGTATGGTTGGCCATGTACATCGCGGACATTGCAATCGCTTCGTCGATACGCTCGAACTTGTCGGTCATCCTATGCATGGATTTGGTCACACTCGGCTGCTTTTCGGTCTCGAGACAGATACGCACCATGGCTTGCACGGTTTTCACCGGATGCTTGCCGGAGGCGGTTTCCGCGGACAACATGATGGCATCGGTACCGTCAACAATAGCGTTGGCAACGTCGAATACTTCCGCACGGGTCGGGATAGGATTCTCGATCATCGATTCCATCATCTGCGTTGCAGTAATCACTGCCCGGTTCAACTCGCGCGCACGTTGGATCAGCAGTTTTTGCGCCGCCGGCAGATTGGCATCGCCAATTTCCACACCCAAGTCGCCACGCGCCACCATGATGGCATCGGATGCCAGGATGATTTCGTCGATAACATCCATCGCTTCGGCGCGCTCTACCTTGGCAACCAAACCGGCGTAAGAACCGGCTGCTTGCAACAGCTCACGGGCTTCGTTCATATCAGCTGCCGTGCGCGGAAAGGAAATCGCCACGTAATCGGCTTGAATCACCGCGATGGTTTTGATGTCTTCCTTGTCCTTATCGGTCAAGGCCGCCGCGGATAAGCCGCCTCCCAACAAGTTGATACCTTTGTTGTTGGACAAATCGCCACCCACCACCACTTTCGTGTTGACGCGAGTATTGTCGATCACGTCGACCACATCCAGTACTACCCGGCCATCGTCCAGCAACAAACGGGTACCGGGTTTTACTTCACGCGCCAAAGGCTCGTAGCTGATACCGACTTGAGTATTGTCGCCGTCAAGTTTGCCCAGATTAATATCCAAAGCAAAATCCTGACCCTCTTCCAGCCAGACCTTATTCTCTTTGAAACGCTCGATCCGGATTTTCGGGCCTTGCAAGTCAGCCAGAATCCCAACGCGGCGACCGGTTTGTTTACTGATAGCTCTGACCCGGTTGGCGCGATCAATATGATCCTGCGCCGAACCGTGCGAGAAATTAAGCCTTACAACGTCGATTCCAGCCTCGAACAACTCTTCGAGTACGCCGGGCTTGTCCGTAGCAGGTCCCAGCGTAGCCAGGATTTTCGTTCTTCGTAACAGCATGTAAACCCTTTATTTGGCGTTGAACAAAGCAACCGTGGTGTCGAGCATACGGTTTGAGAATCCCCATTCATTGTCGTACCAGGACAGGACTTTCACGAAGTTGCCGCCGGTAACTTTAGTCAGACCGGCTTCGTAGATGGAAGAATGTGGATTGTGGTTGAAGTCCATAGACACCAATGGCTCATCGTTGATCGCCAAAATGCCTTTCAATGGACCAGCAGCCGCTTCGCGTAAAATGCCGTCGATTTCTTCTTTAGTGGTGTTGCGTGACGCTTGGAAGCACAAATCCACAACAGAGACATTGATGGTGGGTACACGCATCGCGAAACCGTCCAGCTTGCCTTTCATTTCCGGCAACACCAAACCTACTGCCGCAGCCGCACCGGTTTTGGTGGGGATCATGGATTGAGTAGCGGAACGCGCGCGGTGCAAGTCGCTGTGATACACGTCGGTCAAGACTTGGTCGTTAGTGTACGAGTGGATGGTAGTCATCAAACCGTGATCGACACCGATGGTATCCATCAAAGGCTTGACTAATGGCGCCAAGCAGTTGGTGGTGCAAGACGCGTTCGAGATAACGGTGTCGGATGCTTTCAAGGTTTGGTGGTTAACACCATAAACGATGGTGGCATCGACATCATTGCCGCCAGGCGCGGAGATAATGACTTTTTTCGCGCCGGCAGTAATATGCGCAGACGCTTTGGCTTTGCTGGTGAAGAAACCGGTGCACTCGTGCACAACATCAATGCCCAACTCAGCCCAAGGCAGTTTAGCGGGATCTCTTTCAGCAAATACGCGAATTTTGTCGCCATTGATCACGATGTAATCACCGTCGACAGACACATCGAATGGAAATTTACCATGTACGGTATCGTATTTGGTCAAGTGTGCGTTGGTTTTGGAATCGCCCAAGTCGTTAATAGCGACAACTTGGATCTCGTTGGTGCGACCTGATTCGTACAAAGCGCGCATGACATTGCGACCGATACGACCATAACCGTTAATTGCAACTTTAATTGCCATAGAGTTTTCTCCGGGATGAGTGTGAAAGACTTGCGTCGAGATGTGCCAAAAGCACCAAAAATAGACTGGATTGTAGCAATAACCAGCGCTCTACGTCTACCGCTGCGGCGCGTTGCGGCTGGCAGAAATCCACTCTCATCGTCTTTAAGCTCGCGTAGGTCGTATGCCTGTTGAAGGGCTCTGAACATCCGGCTTCGGCAACCCGAACGGAACACCAGTAATAAATAGCATCGGGTTAATAAAAGGTACAATCCTATTTATTTTCCACTAACAGCAGCACAACACATGCAAATTCAATGGTATCCCGGCCACATGCACAAGGCCAGCAAGGAGATCAAGTACGCCTTGCCCGACATCGATTTGCTGATCGAAATTCTCGACGCCCGCATTCCTTACAGCAGCCAAAACCCGATGCTGGCCGGCCTGCGCGGCGATAAACCCACTATCCGCGTGCTCAGCAAAACCGATCTGGCTGATCCGGAATTGACTAAAGCCTGGCAATCCTATCTGGAACGGGAACAGGCAGTCAAAACCCTGGCTGTCACCACCCAACAGCCGGAGAAGATCAAACAGATTATCGACTTGTGCGCGAAGATGCTGCCCGAGAAAACCGCTGCCAACAAAGTGATCCGTACCATGATCATGGGCATCCCCAACGTCGGCAAATCCACCATTATTAATGTGCTGGCCGGCCGAACCATTGCCAAAACCGGCAACGAACCGGCCGTCACCAAACAACAGCAACGCATCAACTTGGGCAATAACATCGTATTATCCGACACCCCCGGCGTGCTCTGGCCCAATGTGGAAAACCGCCACAGCGGTTATCGGCTGGCAGTGACCGGCGCGATCAAAGACACCGCGTTTCAACACGACGACATCGCACTGTATGCGTTGGAATACCTGAGCAAAGCCTATGCCGAGAATCTGAAAGCCCGCTACCGACTGACTGAACTACCCGGCGAGGCAATGACATTACTGCAAGCCATTGGCAGCAAACGCGGCTGCTTGCGTAGCGGCGGTGTGGTCGAACTGGACAAGGCCGCGAAACTTTTGCTAAACGAACTGCGCGCCGGTACGCTGGGCCAGATCACTTTGGAAACGCCGGAGATGATAGAAGCGGAGATGGTGGAATTGACGGCTATACGGGCAGAAAAAGAGGCCAAGAAAGCTGCAAAGCGGCGCGGGAACAGGCAGGATTAAGGCTGGACTTGGCCGGGCGATTCAGTTGACTATTAGGTACTTTAAGCACTGCCGGCCATAACCCGTCGGTCAAAGTACCTATAAAATTTTATGGATGATTCGAAGCTTACCATCCATGGCACTGGATACCCGCTTCCGTGCGGGTATGACGCTCAGCTGAATATTCTTGCCAATCAGGAATTTTTTATGGGACATATTGTGACCCTGCCAGATATCCACACACTATTCGGTAATGATCCGAAACGGGATAACACCGCGCTGGAGTTCGAATTACACCTGAAAGTGCTTTGCTAACTCCGCTCATTCTTGCGAGGCTTTTCACCCGTTTGTTGCTTCGTCGCTTCGAGTCGGCAGCACTCTTCTTTAAGGAAAATGTGCGAGGGTCATAAGACAGGCTCTTTATGTGCATTGACGACCCCGAGATGTCGCCTAAAGCCGTCCCCCCATTTTTCCTGCACACTGCTTGCCCGCGCCAAACCCGCCGGCCATCCTCCGCCCGAAATGGGCGAAAGAGACCATTGAGTTCCCTATCGTCTGAAGGTGGCCGTGACGGTTTTGGCATCGTCCATCGTGATCGTGCAGATTGCACGACGACCGGTACAGGCGCCGCCCCAGCCGACGAATTTCGCCCACCAGTTGGCGGTGGCACGGAGAGTGACCCGAGTGCCGTTATCAAATGTTTCTTCGCAATCAGAGCCACAGTTGATCCCGGCGGGCCGGCTAGTCACATGACCGCGCCCGCTCACCATCACCGAAAGCTTCGGCGCAGGCGCAACCGTCGATTCGGCCCCCCAGTTGGCGTCGAATGCATTGCCTGATGTTGTCAGAGAAACCGCTGCTCCGGTAATCGCCAACGGCGTTACCGCTTGCCGTGCGATTGTGATCGGAGTAATCGGGAGCGTGGCAGGAGCAGGCATGGCGAACAGGTCGTATCCAGCACCCGCTGCCCGCTGAAATAGAATCTGCGTGCCGTCGGGCGACCATGCGGGGAACAGGTCATTGACGGTGTCGTCGGCGGTGAGATTCGTGGCCGCGCTGCCGTCAGGGTTCACGGCCCAGAGCTGCCAAGGTCCGCAACACGCTGGGACCTGGGCCTGGCTCATGAACACGATTTTGCTACCATCCGGTGACCAGGCCGGAGCTCGATCCTCCTCAAGGTACAAGGCTCGATCGCTTCCAGGCTCACCCGCCGACACCACTACTTCGCCGCTGCCATCGACGTTGGCAACCACAATCTCATGCTGGGATCCCTGGACCGGTTCACCGGTACTCGGATCCGGATAGGTCTCGGGGCGCACGTCGACGAACGCGATCTTCGATCCGTCCGGAGACCATACCGGCTCCATCGCCGCATGCTCGGTCACGACCGTCTCAGCGAGGGTGTCGAGATCGACGATGACGACTGCTGCGGCAAGACCCTCCCGCTCCTTCATCACGGCGATTTGCGAGCCGTCAGGTCCCCACGACGGATCGAGTGCACCGCTGACAATCGCCGTCTTCCCCGAGCCATCGGCGTTCATTACCGATAAGGTGCGGGTGAATGAATCCGAGATGAAGGCGATTCGGGAACCGTCGGGCGACCACACCGGGCTAAACTCGTCGATGTCAGTCGTGTCCGTGAGGTTTACGGCACCCGTGCCGTCCGGGTTCATTACCCAGATGTCCTGCTGCTCGGTCGGTCCGAACGGAATCGTGCTCGCCCCCCGCGCGACGTAGGCGATCTGGCCGTTAGGCGCAATCGCCGCCAGCGCCGAAGCAGTGGTCAAGGCCAGGGGGGCGATAATGCCTGCCGTAAGCGTGGCCACGACGGATATTCTAGATCTACGAGACATGTTTGCTCCTCTCCACTCAGTTAACTTAATTATTATGAATACACCCGTATATCGCCTGACGAAGGGCAAAGGTTCAATCGGGGCTATTACAAATGTTTCCCGATAACCCGCTTAGGATAGGAAGAGGCGATAGTCGAAATTCATAGAAAACCTATCCAAGCGCCAGTTGATGGATGTTTTCTCTACCCCAAGTCTGCCGACCCACGACGACAATCTCGCTAAGCTCATGAGCTTTTTTCTGCCGAATAGCCTTTTCTCGGACGCAATGGGGGGCTCATTCTCGGAAAATCACAGACTTTAGGGTGACAAAAACGGGTTTTAGCATTTCGCATCTGCTATTCGTTTTAGCAATTGTTGGTTTGGTTATCGGAATGAAACGTTTTAGATCGATTGGCTCTGATTTAGGCCCGTTTATCAAAGGATTTCGCCATGCTTTAAGATTGTCAGGCCAACCGCAATTCTATGTACTGTAGCGTACAGACGACGACTAATACCGGGATTAGGCTTTGCCTCGAGAATAAAAATCAAGCGATAGTGAAACGCTATCGGGTGTTTGGATATTCCATAAACCAAGAGGTATCTCCGTGGCTAGAACCCGACGTATCCATTTAATCAATCCGAAGGCCGATACTTTTGCCACTCGCCCCTTATTCTTCGGTAAAGCCCTGTATTCGCCGGTTGCAGGATTATTAGCCGTGGCAGCACTGATTCCGGAAGATGACTACGAAATCATTCTGACCGACGAGAATATCGAACCCATCGATTTTGACTTGCAGGTCGATCTGGTCGGCATCTCAGCCATGACCTCCTATGTGAATCGTGGTTACGAGATTGCCGACAGCTTCCGGGCGCGCGGCATACCCGTGATCATGGGCGGCGTGCATGTCAGCTATTTACCCCAGGAAGCACTAAAACACGCTGACGCCGTGGTGGTTGGGGAAGCCGAGTTGGTGATCGATAAAGTCCTAGACGATTTGCGCCATAACCAAATGAACGGCATCTATAAGGCCGAAAACCTGCATTCGATGTCTAATATGCCAATGCCACGGCAAGGATTGCTGAAGAGCAACCGCTACATCAATAAAGGGTTTGTGCAGACTTCCCGAGGCTGCCACCACGGTTGCACCTTTTGCGCTGAACCGACGATGTATGGCTTGCGTTTTCGCTATCGCCCCGTCACCGATCTTATCGCCGAGATTGAGCGCATGGATGAACGGGTGATTTTACTTAACGACGCCGATTTTTTCGGTACGCCGAAACGGGCCATGGAAGTGATGAAAGCCTTTAAAGGGCGCGGGCTAAAATGGCAGGCGGCGGTCAATAGTCGCGATGCCCATGACGAACGCTTGCTGGAATTGGCGGCGGAAAGCGGCTGCTTTATGCTGTCCATCGGCTTCGAGTCCATCTCCAAACAAACTCTACGTAACGTGCATAAGTGCCAGAACAATCCCGACTCTTATCTTGAACTTGTTGAGAAACTGCACCGTTACGGCATCATGGCGCTGGGTTTGTTTATCTTCGGCTTTGAAGGCGACGAACGGTCGGTGTTCGAGGAAACCTTAAAGTTCAACATCGACGCCGAATTCGATATGTGCGGTTATTCGTTATTAACACCCTATCCGGGCACCATCAACTGGTTTGAGATGATGCGGCGCAAGCAAATTGTTTCTTTCGATTGGAATAAATACGATCAGTCCCATATCGTGTTCAAACCGGCAGGCTTATCGGCAGAGCAGCTTTATCGCGGCTATTTAGACACCTATGACGGATTTTATACGCTGCCATCGATGTTGAGCCGCTTTCCCTGGGACGGCTCGCGCAATCGGGCGAATTGGGCTATTTATAATGCTTTCTTTCGCAAGGGAGGTGTCGTCACCCGCGAGTTTGACCAGTTGGTCGCAAAACCGACGCCGGAACCTGAGTTTGCGGCTATGCCGCCGTTGATGCCACAAAAAGCCGAATGGCGAGAGTTAGTATTGGGAACAACTGGGGCTGCGCTCGCGGCGGCTTCTGAATAAATCTGCAACCACGCTGCATGGCCCCGGTATTCCTGTATCAGCGCGGCCTCTGTGTCAGTTAACTTTTTAAAATCTTGAGAAAATTCTGGACAAATCGATTCCTCGCATACCCCCAATGGCGCAAGTGGTTCGCCACGCGCTGTGCAACCGCTACCGCGTTGCTCTAACTCCTGCATCCTTGCAGGTCGACCACGAGCGGAATCAATAGCATACCGTCGCCTCTACGCCCTGTGGGTACTGAGCACGCAGTAGGGCTTAATCGCAGCGTTCTTAGGAAGATTGCTCTGATTCAAGCAAGTGTTGATTCAGCAAGTCGAGGATATGATCGCCCTTTAACTGGGCAGGGTCGAATCCTGATACCTGCATAATGTCGGAAAATTTGGCTGATGCTTCCGAATTAGCGCTTCGATAGGCCATCGACCAGTTTGAAAATTGGCGGCTTGCGGTCGGTTCAAAGGCAATGACGGACACTCGAGAGTGTCTTGGGTCACACTGGATGCGCTCGAAGGTGTCTTGAATATTGTCATGCGGGCCTTCTAAAACCTGTGCGAAGCAACCGGCATTGAACATCAATGCGCCGGTGAGGTTGGCACTGGGGTTCTTTTCTCGGGCTTTTTCCAGAATCTGTTCAATTTCGCGACGAACGCTAGCGTCGTCACCGGTAATTTCATTACGACTGATATAAACCAGTCTGTAGAGTGGTTCAGTCATGTTGATTCCCTCGTGATTGCGCTGGGTTTTTTAGCTCGGTAATAAAGTCGGCTATGGTATTGGCGGCGATGGGACGGCTGATCAGATAGCCCTGCGCCGACATGCAACCTCCCGCCGCCAGTTCGTCAAACTGTTCTTTGGTTTCAACGCCTTCGGCAATCGTGGTCATTTTAAGGCTGGCGCCCAAGCTAATGATGGCCTGAACCAGCGCCCGCGATTTCGGTGAATTTTCGCCGCGCACGAAGGATTGATCGATTTTAATTTTGGAAAACGGAAAGCTGTTCAGATAGCTAAGCGATGAATAGCCAGTGCCGAAGTCATCCATGGCAATGCCTACGCCCATGTCTTTTATGGCCCAAAGATGTTTCTGCGCTGTGTCATAGTCCTTCATCATCACGCCTTCGGTAATCTCCAGTTCAAGACGTTCCGGTGCCAGGCCCGTGCTGGACAATGTATCGCGAACGATTTCAACGATGCGCTGGTTCTCAAACTGAATGGGCGAGACATTGACCGCCACGGTGAAATCACCGTCCCAACTCATGGCTTCTTTGCAAGCCGCGCGCAAAGTCCACTCGCCGATGGCGTGTATTTCGCCCAATTCTTCGGCCAGTGGAATGAAATCGACCGGGGAGACCAGGCCTCGGGTCTTGTTATGCCAACGTATTAACGCTTCGAAACCCTGTAGCGCACCGGTAGACATATTGACTTGCGGCTGATACATCAAAGTAAATTCTTTCAGGCCTAAGGCGCGGCGCAGGTCTACTTCCAGATTGCGCCTTTCCATCGCCCGTTGGGCGAGTAAGGGTTCAAAAAATTTGACGTTGCCGCGTCCGGCCGCCTTGGCTTCATAGAGCGCAAGGTCGGCGTGCTTGAGTAGATCGGCAATGCTATCCGTACCATGGTTGATCGCCGCTATGCCTACGCTTGCGCCTATGTTGACTTGCTGACCATCGATCAGAAACGGACGACTCATCAATTCAACAATGCGCGCGGCTACCGATTCCGCGCCTATCGGTTGCAAGCCTATAGTATGCAGGACCACGAACTCGTCTCCCCCCATTCGAACCACTGTATCACTGAGTCGGGTGGCCGATTTGATGCGTTTGGCAACCAATTTCAACAAGGTATCGCCAGCGCCATGACCTAGGGTGTCGTTGACCTGCTTGAAGCGATCCAGGTCAATCATGATTACTGCCAGCGATAATGCATCCGGCGCGCTCGGTTTCCAGCCCGTAATAACCTGGTCCAACAGCAAGCGGTTGCCGAGTCCGGTTAGCGGGTCATGCTCCAAAGCGTATTGGGGCGTCGATGCGGATTGTCGCTCGGCAACTACGATCCGCAGTCCGCTACCAGCTGCGGCAATTTGCAGTTTTAACGGCTGTGAGTCGCGTTCGAGGCGCAATTCCAAACTGGCTGGGACCTGCAACTTTAGCGCTTGTTGCAGGTCTGTAACGGAGCAATTGAATCGTGAACCGAGATGATCCAACAGAGAGCGTCCGCCTGCGGATTCGGGATCCGCAAAGGCTATCATTTCACAGAACGCAGGGTTGCTAAAGGCGATACGGCCATCTGCATCGAGCGCAACAATACCGATTGAGGATGATTTTATACTGTTAACTAGCGATGAAACCGATTCATTGGGCATAAATTTAGTCTCAAGCTCTTGTCTACAAAGGCTTACACTTCTAACACGTTTAAGTTCATTTTAACAATGATATTGCCTTACTACTGGTCTGCTTGGTAAACAGGGTACGCTTACACCAGCCATGACACTGGATATCAGCTTCTGCGCAGGTATGACGCTTAGCTGACGCTTCTTGCTAATCATGTATAACTTTGATGCCAACCTTAACCCAACATGGCAGGGTGCTCTAATCCGAGGAACGGCGAAGCGTCTAAATGAATGTAGTGCCTGCTTAATCTTTATCAATCTCGTAATTCAGTTTTATTCTCTGTGAAGTGCCGGCTTGGGTTTCAAGGTTTATCGCATCGGTAATGTTATGTTTCAAAACCATGACGGCCTGCTTGTTGAACAAACCTACTTTGGTACCCAAATAAAAATCCGGGGTTAGATATTCGCCCATAGTGACGAGCGTGTCCTGTAGGGTTTCGCCTTCCTGCACGTCAAACTCATCTATTCCCAACTTGTCGGTAATCCAGGCAGCATGACCGCCCGCATACGACATTGCAGCGCTGGCCAGCATATTGCCTTCCGCTTTGCTGACCTGGCTCAATGAGCGCCCGGTAACCAGATAGGCCAATGCTTCCGATTCAGGCAGTGCCGGGTCTGAATATATCCGTGTTTGCGGTTTCTGTAATGAGCCGCTCAAGCCCAGTATTGCGGTGACTTTTCTATTTTTTGACACGCGGATAGCTTCAACATCCATCCACGGATCATCCAGCGGGCCGTTGAATACCAAGTGCCCTTGGCGCACGGTCAAGTCTTGTCCATAGCTTTTGTAACGGGCTTTTAACATGTCGATTTTACCGAATACGCTGGTTTTCTCGCCGGCTTTGGTCAGGTGCAGCTTACCAGCCAGATCGGTGTTAAGGCCGCGCCCGGAAAAGCTGACCTGTTTGCCCAATTCAAGCTCTATGTTCAAATCAATCCCAAGCGCAACCGGCATGTGTGCCGCTTGATGCTCCTCACCGATAATGACTTCATCTGCACTGACTTTTACCGCATTCTCGGAAAACTCCTGAAGTGCAATTATCGCCTTGGGAACTTTTAAGCTACCGGTAACCATGCCTTGTTTATGGGCATACGCCAGTTTCAGGTTCGGCGAGAGCGATATTTGTGTATCGGGCATTTTGGCAACTTCAAAATTTTCGCCCAGCAGAGTTAACTCAAGCGGCCAACCAGTCTCAGCCACTAAACTGGCAAAGCCATCGATATTAATCCCGCCGTCACCTGATTTTGCCGAGCCGCTAATTTGCATACGCTGGTCAATATCGGCTAAAGCCAGCGCCTTGAGTTTGATCTCACGCAGGGTGATACCCAGATCATTCACCTCAATAGAATCGCCGATAAACTGTATTTCACCTTTGGCGAGCGGATTTGTCAGCGTACCTTGCACAGCCAGATCGGCAGTTAGATACCCCTTGATGTTTGATAGTTGGGGAACCAATGGATTGAGTAATGATAAGGTCTCCACTGATGCGGTTACCGTGCCTAATAGCGTTTGTTTTTTGCTATCCAGGTTTAATTGACTGCGCAGATAATCTTGGCCAGCCAGTTTTAGGTCGATATCCGCTGAAATAGCGTCACCGTCAATGCTACCCGCTAGTGACGATGCCGCCACGGGGATTTTGGTGGTCGCCTCGCGGTTTTGCAAAGAAATCAACAGCGGCGGACTGTCGATACGATAGCGTCCGGCCATTACGCCTTTGTGCTGCTGCAAATCCGCATGCATGTTTATCAAGCCGTTAAATTCTATGGATTGACTGAGGTTTGTGGTATTCAAAAGCTCGGGTAGTAATGTTCCAGTCATTTCAATACTATTGCGCTGATCGCCGGACGCCACCGCAGTCAGCGTCATATTGCGCAGTCCAAGGCCTTGTTCAAGCAGGTTTACCGAACCTTGGCTGAGGTTTAGCTGCCCCATGACGATGGGGTTTTGGATTGTGCCTTTGATACTTAGATCTGTCGTCAGCAAGCCCTGGGTGGCTGATAGCTGCGGCACAAAGGTTTCTACCACGGCCAGTTCACGCATCGATGCGCTTAGTTGGCCGCTGATGGCCTGACTTTTCCCCATCTGCCATTGCAACTGGCCGCGGAGATAATCTTGCTGGGCTAGCGCCAAATCGAATGTTGTGGTCAGCATATTCGCCTTGATAGCGCCCGATACAGACGATGCGCCCAGCGCCAGGGTCTTGTCGTCTAAAGACAATTTTGCCGGGGAAATACCCACCTGAAAGCGCCCGTTCAGCAAGCCCTGTTGTTGACTTAGTTCTGTGTCAGCGTTTAGCGTAGCAGTGAGCGCAACGTTGGCCGGCAAAAACGGCTTTAGCAGTTGAGTAGGTAGCGCCGATGCCAACAGTGTAGCGTTAAAGTCGCCGCTAGCTTGATAACGTCCTTGCGTACACAACGCCGCATTGTTTTGCGCCAGGCAGATTTCAGACCATACGGTATCTAGGCCTTGCGGCAGACTCGTCACGGTAATGGTGGGCGGGCGTTTGAGTTGCCACAGCCCGTTCTCTTGGCTGAATAATTCCAGTTTTGCGAGATTCGCTTGCCAATTTCCGGCAAGAAAGCTGCCCGTCAAGGCAGCTGAGATATTGCTGTTACGGGAATTTACATCCATTTTGAAATAGTGCTGGGCAAGCGAACCCCTGCCCTCCAATTGCGCACTGTCTATTTGCAGGTCGGCCGTTTTCACAGCCTTAGCCGAGAACAGTAGTTTTGAGGTTTTGGCAGCATCGGGAGCATAATCAAGGTCGATCGCTAGCTGCTCGGCACGGTGCTCGGCAAAACGCAGGCGTTTAGCCTGTAGCTGCAAGTTTATGTTTGGATTTTGCCGGGTTCCTTGTATGACCGCTGCGCCTTTCACGCTGCCCGCAAGCGCCGGGTGTAGGGTCTGTAGCGCGGGCGAATCGATTTGCAGTTTAAGTGTGGATTGGGATTGACCGATGTTGCCGTTGGCAGAGAGGCTATTCACCCCAGAACGGACTTCCAGGTTATCCACCTGAAATTGATCGTTATCTACAAACAGTTTGCCATGTGCCGTAACCGGGGTACCGCGCAATTGGCCCGTCAAATTGGCAAGTTCGACGTCCAACTGCAAGCTGTCGCCAAGCTTGCCTTTGATCTGGCTGTTAAACGTGAGATTGCCGGACATTTCAGGCAGCAAAATGGCAGGGTTAAAGTCGTGTGCGGTGGCGGCTATGGCAAAACTCGGGTCGTCATGCCAATCCACATTACCGCTGAGTAAAAACGATCCGGTGGTTGATGCCAACGCCAGTTTTTCGATAGTCATGGCCGTTTGGCTACCCTTGCCAGTAAAGCTAAGAGTCGCGTCCGACAGATATTGCTGGGATAACTGCCCATTCAAGCTGATGTGATAATCGCTAAACAGACCGCTAACCTCGACGCTGCCTTGGTTGCTTTTTATCTGCGCGGTGCTGCCATTGATAGGCCAGACCAGATTATGCCAGTCGGCATGCGCCGCAATGTGCGGCGCATTTTCCAAATCATCCAGCTTGCCTTGTAAATTCAATTGAAAAGGCGAAGACACTTGATGACTGAATGACAAGGCCTTCAGATTACCGCTAAGTGCCGTGGCGCCTCGCAATTCACCATTTTGTTCGGAATTGAGTTGCCAGGCGACTGTAGCATTAAAATCAAAATCCTTGTTTAAGGCTATTTGCCCTTGCGCGATGGCGTTGACGACCGGGTCGTCTATGGTCAGCGAGCCGATTTTGAGATGATCGCCGTCTGTGTCGATGGCGAACCGTAGTTTTTCAAGACTTTGGACAAAAGCGCCTGATTGATAGGTCACACGATTTAGTGAGGCGTTTTCTATCGTGATTTGCAGCGGTAGAGTTAGCTCCAACGTGTCGGTTTTTTGGGTGGTTGGGGTATCGGTAAGGCTTACATGCAAACCGTCGATTGTTATGTCAACCAGGTGTAAGCTTCCCCTAAGTAACTGTTCGGGTCGCCAGCTAACCGCCAGCTTATCGATGCTGATAGTTTCAGTGGCGCTTTTGTACTGCACATCCGTTAACGAAAAGTGGTCGAGCAAGCGGCCTTCAATGTTTGCATCGGCAACCTGAACGGAGGAAACCGACAAAATCTGCTTCAATAGCCATTGGCTGGCGGCTTGATTACTGATTAAACCCAATATGCCAGCCGGGATAAGCAACAGCAGTATCAATAGCGCTCTGCGTTTATTCATATGCGCGCGCCTGCGGCAAAATGGATTTGAAACGACGAGTCGGATTCATTCAACGGCACCGCGAAGTCGACGCGAACCGGTCCCAAAGGCGAATACCAGCGCACTCCCAAGCCCGCGCCGGTTTTAAATAACATGCTATCCGGATTAAAGGCGTTACCGCTGTCTACAAAGGCCGCAATGCCCCAATCATCGAAAACCGTTTTTTCGTATTCGATGCTTACTACGCTCAAAAACTTGCCGCCTATGACATTACCCAAGTGGTCTTTCGGGCCCAGTTCTTTGTAGCCATAGCCCCGGATACTGTTAATGCCGCCGGCGTAAAATCGGTAAGACGGCGGTAATTTGTCAAACTGATCTACCAGCGTGGCAGCCATTTCTGTGTGCAGTATGAATTTACTATCCCAAAAAAACGGCTGCATCCAGACCAGAGACAGGTCGGTTTGCAGAAAACTGACATCGGATAAAGGATTTTCATAGCTGCCGCTGAGCGCAATGTTTGCCCGGTAGCCTTTACTGGGCCGTAAAGGGTTATTGGAGACCGATTTAAGCCAGTTGCCGCCCGGTACCAGTAACAGTGTCTTGGTGCGAGTTGGGCCGATGGTAAAGTCTTCGTAGTCAAGATCGGTATACAGCGTCTGCTTCCAATTGTTGGCTAAGGTCTGTTTTAAACGGGCTGACAAGATTGACGAGACCGTGTCGAAGGTGTCGGTTTTTTCGCGTTTGAAGCCACCCCCCAAGCTGAACGCATCGTTGAGTGGGTTAGCCAACGGGACGTTGTAGGTCACGTCAGCCGTCGACAATACCGGCGATAGATTGAGTTCCGAGCTTAAATAATGTCCCTGTTGATTCAGGCGGCGGTTAGTGTAAGCCGCGCTTAGCAGCGGGCCGATATCGGTATCAAAACCAACACCAAAACTGTAATGATGCTGTTTTTTGGCTTGCAGTTTAATCGTGACGGGCACACCTTGCTCAGCGCTCAAGGTATCGGGAACAATATCAACTGTGGCGAAATAACCGCTTTTTAAAAGATTGGCATGAGTCTTGGCCAACTGGGTGCCGTTATAAAAATCGCCGCTGTTGATCGAGATATATTTGGCGACGAACGCAGGATTTAAGGCATCCTGATGCACAACGATTTCATCAAACACCTTGCGCGGCCCGCTATCAAACACCAACTTGATTTGGGCTTTATTGCGCTGCTTGTCTATCAACAATTTTTTTTCGGTAAAGCTGCCCCGCAAATAGCCGGTTTCCATGGCTAATGCTTCAATACGGGTTTTCATCTTTTCGTATTGGCTGTGATCCAGTGGACTACCGGCAATTTTTAACAAGTTGTCCCGTAACTTTTGAAACTCTAGGTTGGTTTTTGCTGACCCATTAATGGTGACGCTGACTTGGTCGACAAACACTTGCGGACCTGCGGCAATATCAAAATCGGCAGTCCAGCAGTCGTTTTTAAAGACCAGCGACTTTTTAACGCTGGCATGGTAATAACCCAGCGCGCGCAGTGCTTGGTCAATTTCCTGCTCTGCTTTGGCGTAAAGGCTGCGTATTTTCCACTCGGGCGTGTCACATTTTTCTTTTTCCAAAGACAGCATCAGCCGGGTGTTGGATGCGGTTTTGCCTTCAAGCCCGGTAATAAGAACCGTGGCAAACCCCGCCGGGGCACATAAGCCTAAGAACGGCAGCGCCAGCATTGTTCTCAAGGTTAACCTAAGCAAAAACATTAAATACTGCATTAGTGTGCTTTATGCCGATTGGACCGGTAGCCGAGAAAGATCCGGCCTTAGTTGAGCTTGACCGGATCAGCCCATCAAGGTTTGTTATGGTCTAAACTTTTGCTGAATTGGCCGCCATAGTGCCTTGATCGCCATGAATTTAAGCCGTCAGCTTACCTTACTGCATCAGCTTAGGCGACCTCGCTGACGTTCACCAGGGTCTACCGGGCGTCTGTTACCAATCCAGTCACAGCACCCACTCTTATAGCCGGCGTTAGGGCTTTCTGTGCATAATTTCGACAACCCATTACAGAGCAGACCAATGAACTCGCTTTTTCACAAAATATTCATATGCACGGCATGGTTGGTCACGGTTTTTAATTTCGGATGCGCAAGGACTGACAAAGCTCTTGAAGAGTTTATGACTGTCAGTGGCACGGCTGCGTATCGCCAACGCATCGCCATGCCGCCGGATGCGGTGTTGTCGGTGCAGCTTGAAGACGTGACACTAGCCGACGCACCAAGCCCGGTGTTGGCCGAATTTAGCGAGCGGTTTGGCGACCGCCAGGTTCCCATAGCGTTTACGCTGCCAGTTCCCAAGACGGCTATCCATGCCAACCACCGTTATAACCTGAGGGCGAGCATTACTGTCGGTGGCGCCCTGCGTTTTACCACCACGCGCCTTTATCCGGTGTTGACCGACGACCGGCTCAATCGGGTCGACCTACTGCTTGATGCCGTTACAGCAAACGCCTTACCGACACCCCTTAGTCTACCAGCCAGCTTTGCAGGAGCGCTGCCGTGTGCCGATTGCCCTGGCATTATGCAAACCCTGACTTTGCGTGGTGATGGCCTGTACCGTTTGCGCCGGGTTTACCAAGAGAAACCCAACGGCTTGTTTGCCGAAGCCGGCGGCTGGAAAATTACAGATAATTTATTGCGCCTGAACAATGGCACTGAAACCTCACTGTTTGCCATCCTTGATAACGACACATTGCGTCAGCTTGATACCGCAGGCCAGCCCATAAAATCGCCCGCCGATCTCGATCTTCGCCGCAACATTCAAGTCGATCCGCTAAACGATTCGGTGCAATGGTACGGTGAGTTCCAATACATGGCTGATGCTGCGACGTTCACAGAATGCGCCAGCGGCCTAAGCTGGCCGGTTGTGATGACGGGCGACTATCTGACCGCAGAGCGCAACTACAGCAAATCGGCTGTTGCGCCCGGTTCGCCGCTGTGGGTGACGTTTAAAGGACGACTTGAGCAACGTCCGGGCATGGAAGGGCCGGTCATCGAGCAGATGGTGATCGAAAAATTCAACGCGTCGCAACCCGAAAAAGCCTGTAAACCAGCAGCCTCCAACGCTGGGTTGGCAATTGCCGAACTAAAAAACACCTATTGGAAACTGCTGAATATTGGCGACCAACAGATACCCATATCGCCGTCAGCGACAAACCAAATTCATATGATCATGGCCAACGAAGGTTCGCGGGTGAGCGGATTCAGTGGCTGCAATCAATTTACCGGCTCATTTAAACACTCAAGCCAGGAATTGCGCTTTTCGCAGATGGCCCGCACCATGATGGCCTGCTCGTCGCCTGCAATGGAACTAGAAACCAAAGTACTTGAGGCACTCAATGCCACTACCCATTACCGTATCGAAGGTGAACATTTACTGCTGCTTACAGGCAATAAGGTGATAGCGCGTTTTGAGTCGCTGTATTTGCGCTGATTGCGTATCTTACTTGAATCAGGTTTATATGCCTTGATAACGCCCTAAACATAGCCCCCACCCGCGACGCTTGACCGGTTTACCCCGCAGAAACGGTAAGCCCTAGTTGAAACGCATCGTTTCCTTTGCCGCCATGCCGGCAAAACGCATGACGCGGCGGACGTATTGCTGAGTTTCGGCATAAGGCGGGATACCGGCGTGACGATCAACCGCGCCTTCACCGGCATTATAGGCTGCGGCCACTAGTCGCCAGTCGCCGGCAAACCGCCGTTCCAGCCAGCGGATGTAGGCCATTGCCCCCATAATGTTCCGCTCCGGATCGAAGGGTTGCCGCACCCCAAAGCGTTCCTGCGTAGCGGGGATCAACTGCATCACCCCCTGCGCATTTTTTGGCGAGACGGCGACCGGATTCAGGTTTGACTCGGCCAACGCGATGGCCAGCACGAAGCTGGCATCAACCTGGTATTTCGGCGCCAACTTGTGGATTAGCCGCGCTATCCGCTGCTGCTCGATTGGCTGCTTGCTCAGATAGGCGGCCATATTGAAAGCCGCCTCACCCGATTCGGTATAGCCGGTTCCGGTCAGTGCGTCACAATCTCCCTGAAGTTCTGCATTACCATGACGGGCATCGTAATACCGCAGAGCATCCTCGCTGCCCAAACTGGCAGCCATTGCCAGGTAAGCATTGGCTAACTCAGGCTTGCGCGGAAGGCCCGGCGAGATCGCCAATACCCGGCCAATCCGCATGAAGCCTTCCGGACTACCCATGGTTGCGGCATCACAGTAGAGACGGATCGCCAGCCACGGATTGCGGCCAACGCCTTTGCCCCTCTCTGCCGCAAGCCCCTGCTCCAGCGCCGCCTGAACCCGTGGCGCCTCCAAAAATTGAGCGGCATGGACCGACACGCCGAAAAATGCGGTCGCAAGCAAAAGCAGGCGGGGAAACGGTTTCAAAATTCGATGCGACAGGCGATGGCAGCGATAGCCGTGTTCAACAAATTTAGCCTTAAGACAAAATCTTGGGTCTTCGAGACTAAGACGCCAACAACATATTATCCAAAGTCTTTTTCGCCAAGGCTGCTTGCTCGGCCGGCACGGAGACTTGGTTGACCACATGGCCCGCCGCCAGGTTTTCCAGCACCCAGCATAAATGCTGTGGATCGGTGCGGAACATCGTCGAGCACATGCTCAAGGTCGGCGCCATAAAGTGCACGCTTTTGCCTTGGGCTTTGCA
Source organism: Methylomonas methanica (assembly GCF_001644035.1). GTDB lineage: Bacteria > Pseudomonadota > Gammaproteobacteria > Methylococcales > Methylomonadaceae > Methylomonas > Methylomonas methanica_A. The sequence goes on along the minus strand of NZ_LUUG01000053.1, from coordinate 68,230 downwards.
CTCTTGATTCAGGCGGTTTACCAGATTCAATTCAGTCGCCACCAGCCAGCGGGTATTGGCTTCGGCTTCGCGGACGATTTTTAAAATCATCTCGGTGGAACCGATATAGTCGGATTTTTCGCACACTTCAAAGCAGGCTTCCGGGTGGGATATAACGATGGTTTCCGGATGTTTTTCCTTGAAGGCATCGATCTGCTCCGGTTGAAAGGCTTGATGCACGGAACAATAGCCTTTCCAGAGGATGATCTTGGCATCCCGAATTTGCTGTTCGCTCAAGCCACCCTGCGGTTTGTTGAAATCCCAGGTTACCATTTGCTCTAACGGTATCCCCATCCGATAGCCGGTATTGCGCCCTAAATGCTGGTCCGGGAAAAACAATACTTTCTCGCGTTTGGCAAAACTCCAGTTCAGGATTTTTTCGGCATTGGACGAAGTACAAACGATGCCGTCGTGTTGGCCGCAAAAGGCTTTTAAATCTGCGGCGGAGTTAATGTAAGTCACCGGCGTCACGGCGTTTTCCACGTCGATGATTTGTGCCAGTTCATCCCAGCATTGTTGGACTTTGACTTTATTGGCCATGTCGGCCATCGAACAACCGGCCGCCAAATCGGGCAATATGGCTATCTGCTCGGGCCGCGACAAAATGTCCGCCACTTCCGCCATGAAATGCACGCCGCAAAACACGATGTATTCGGCTTCGGATTGTGCTGCTTCCCGAGATAACTTTAAAGAATCGCCATAAATATCGGCGTGTTTGAACACCTCATCGCGTTGGTAATGATGACCAAGCACGATACAACGTTTGCCGAGTTTGGCTTTGGCAGCAACGATGCGGGCATCGCATTCCGCGTCATCAAGCAAGGCGTAATCATGTATGGGTAAGGCAGCAGTCATTTTTTAACCTGAAAATAAAACAAAGAATTGTAAAGCGTTGGGCAGGTTTTTTAACAGTCGGTTCCATCGCCAGCCGATTTACCAAGCATATTGCAGCAAGGTAATGCCGATCCAGCCAAAGCCCAGCGTGGTCACCACAAAACTCAAAGCCGAGTAAACCCGCCAGATCGGCTTGGACCAAAAATCCGGATCGAATGCCGCGACCACAAACACGCCGGGATTGGTCAGACCGCCGATCACGACCAACCAACAAGCCGTCACCGGCAGCGGCACTTTGGTGCCGTAAAAGCCCAGGCAAAATAGCGCCATCAAGGCGAAGTCCACGTGGGCCCTGATCAGGGTTTTGTAGTCTTTCAAAAATTCGCCGTCTATACCTTTTATCGGAAACCATTTGGCAAAAGTCATCAGCCATGCGGAAAGCAAAATGGCGAAGATCATCAGCACTGCGCCGATCAATAATATTTCCATGATTTTTTAGTCTGTCGTTGTAAAAATTAGATTGAAGTCCAAGCGAATCAATATAAAGCGTGCTGAAGCAAACTCATGGCGCCGGCACCGCTTTGGTTTTGCACATACTGCAAAACCACCGGCACAAACTGGCTGACCATGGACGGATTCATCCCCAAGGATTGAAACGATCCGGCTAAATTCGCCAGACTGCCGAATTGCCCGCCCATTAATCCACCCGCAGCGCCCAGCAAAGATTGCGAGCCTGATGCGGAAACCTGTTGCGGCACCGAGGACAAATAACGGTCCATCCCCGGCACGGCATTGCTCAATTGCGAGAAGTCGCCAGGATTCATGCGCTGCTGCGCTACGGAAAAAATTGAACCTACACCGCCCAGCGCCTGCTGCGGACTGATTCCCAATTGCCCGACCAATATATCGATTAACCCTAACTGGTTAGCCTGCCCCACCGCACCGGCGATAGAACCCGCAGCACCCGCTCCATAGCCGGTTTGCGGCCCGCCCAAGGCGAAAGTCTGATCCGAAACCTGCTGTTGAACGGGTGCGCACGCATTGATGACCGCGAGAACGCTAACTGCTGTAAAACCTTGCAAAACCTTCATTCTGTCGAACTCCTGAAAAACACCGAAACACCGGTTCAAGCCACATCATGGCCGCCAAAACCGGCACTGTAAATCGAAACCGGCCTAGGACACAACCTGCGCCCTTTTATCTGGTCAATGCGCCGGATATGAACGGCAGCGCGTTTTCCATCCCAAGACTGAGTGTGCACTAACGTTGACAGAGAAACTCCCCGCAAACATTGTGGGTAAAAATCGGTAATTCGGATGAATTCAGTATAATCCCAGCTTTAGCCACAAGAACAATAAAGGTAAAAATATGCTGAATATTCAAAAAACGCTCGAAGACTACTATCTTCGCTTGCAAGCCCATCCCCAATACCTGCATGTAATGACCTTGCCGCTGATGCAGCGTTGGGGCGTGTTTATCGGCTTATTTTTGCTCTCGCAAATCTTGGTATTCGGCAGCCTATACGTCATTTTCGACAAAGTGGTAGTGATCGGCTTTCTGGCCAGCGTTCTGGCGGGATTGGCTACCGGCATCGGCGCCTTGCCGGCCCTGTTCTTTAAAAACATTTCCGACCGGCTGTTCAATGGCTTACTGGGTGCCGCGGCCGGCGTGATGCTGGCGGCCACCGCGTTTTCTTTGTTGGTGCCAGGTCTGGATTACGGCGAGCAAATCTGGCCCGGTAAAGGCTTATGGATCGTGTCGGCCGGCATGCTGATCGGTGCGCTGTTCCTACATTTTGCCGACAGTCATTTGCCGCATCTACATTTTGATTCGGTCAGCGATCATTCCTTGGATTCGCTGCAAAAAATCTCTTTATTCATTATCGCAATCACCATCCACAACTTCCCGGAAGGCATGTCGGTGGGCGTCAGCTTTGGCTCCGGGGACATGAAGAACGGCTTGGTATTGTCGATTGCGATTGCCTTGCAAAACTTACCGGAAGGTCTGGCGGTGGCCTTGCCCTTGGTTGGCTTGGGTTATAACAAATGGAAAGCCGTTGCCATCGCCACGTTGACGGGATTGGTGGAACCGGTCGGCGGCCTGTTAGGCATTACCATGGTCACGGTATTTTCGTCGATATTGCCGATTGCGATGGGTTTTGCCGCCGGGGCGATGTTGTTCGTCATCAGCGAAGAAATCATCCCGGAAACTCACTCCAAGGGCCGCTCGCGCGTCGCGACGTTTTCCTTGATGGCCGGTTTCATCATCATGATGATCCTGGACAAAATACTGACATAAACACCGCTCACACAAAGCAGGCCACCCAAAAGGCAAAAGCCTTTTGGGCTTTTATCTTCTGATCAAACACTTCGATGCAGAATGGAATACCTCGCGCCACTAATCACTCAAATAAGCTCATTAAACTTTACGGAACTGCTGGCGACCGGCGGCACCAGCTTTGCGCTGATCGCGGCCGCTGAAATCGGCGACAAAAGCCAGTTGGTATGCATGACGCTGGCATCAAGGCACCGCGCGGCTCCCGTACTTTGGGGCGCAATCGCCGCATTTATTCTACTGAATACCTTGGCCGTGGTTTTTGGGGCAGCGATCGCTAAATGGCTTCCTGAGTATATAGTCGCGGCCACAGTGGCATTGCTATTCGCCGTATTCGGCTTGCATGCCTTACTCAACCACGAGGACGAAGATGATGACGAGGACGTTGCGGAAAAAAGCGGCCACGGTATTTTCTTTACGACCTTTGTGCTAATTACCTTCGCCGAGTTTGGTGATAAAACTCAACTGGCCGTCGTGGCGTTCAGCAGTACCGCGCAACCGCTTGCGGTTTGGCTGGGCTCGACGCTGGCGTTGGCGTTTACCTCCGCATTAGGTGTTTTGGCCGGGCGCACCGTGTTGCAAAAAATACCCTTATCCTTGCTGCATAAAGCCAGCGGAGTGTTTTTCCTGATTTTATCGGCAATAGCGGCTTTTAAAGCCTACGAAAGCTTGCTTGCCGCCGGTTTACTGCCTCAACTTTAGCCAAATCCAGACGTGAAGCGATTCATGGCATTTCCTAATTACCGCTGGCTAGACTTTCCGGCGATACTCGGCTTGGCTGGGCTTTATTGCCTATTGGCTAAAATTGTACTCACCTATTTCTCGGAAACCGGCAATGTCACCTTGGTGTGGTTTTCCAGCGGATTGGGATTGGCCGCTTTATTGCTGAAAGGCCTTCGCTATTGGCCAGGCATATTTCTGGGCGCTTTTGCCGCCGGCTTGATGGTAGACGACTCGTTCCCACTGTCTTTTGCAATTGCAAGTGGCAACACGCTGGAATCGGTAACAGCCGCCTACCTACTAAAACGCCACCGGCGTTTTTCTTTAGATTTAACCGAACCAGGCCACTTTATCTGGTTAACCCTGACCGGCGCCGCTTGCTCGTTAATCAGTGCGGGTATTGGCCCTTTGGCTTTACATCTGGCCGGTTTCATACCATTAGCGGCGGTGCCGCGATCGCTTTTACATTGGTGGATGGCGGATGCTTTCGGCATTGTCACGGCCACACCCATATTATTGGTTTGGCGGAAATGGCCAAAGCAATGGTTTGCTGAAAAACGCGGCCTGGAAGCATTGCTGCTGATCATTCTGACCTTGTTCGCCGGTCAAGTAGTATTTCTCGATGCTTTCCAGCCTGTCTTTGGAAAAATCGCCCGCGGTTACTGGATGTTTCTGTTTGCCATTTGGGCCGCCCTCCGTTTCAATCGTCATGGCGTGACACTGATTGCCAGCTTGATTACCATCCAAGCGCTATTCGGAGCCGCACATCATCTGGGCTTTTTCGGCGACGACTTTGAGAAAAGCGAGTTGCTGAACCTGTGGTTTTATATATTGGTACTGTCCTGGACCGGCACGACTTTGGCGCTAACCCTACACAAACAGCAACTGATTACCGCAGGACTGGCAGATAGCGAACGGCGTTTGAAGGCGATAATCGATTACTCCCCAGTACCCCAAGCCATTTACGACGCCAAAGGCAATTTCACATTGCTAAATCCGGCTTTTAACAAAGCTTTCGGTTACACGCTGGACGATATTAAAACGCTTGACGAATGGTGGCCTAAAGCATATCCGGACCCTATCTACCGCCGGACAATTATGGAAACCTGGCTGGCGTTGACTGATAAATCCCGTCGCACACAAAGTTTCGAAACCATCCAAGCGGAAATTAATTGTAAACACGGCGAGCGGCGTACTGTGCTCGCGGGCTCGGTATCCTTAGGCGAATCGTATGTCGGAGATAATCTGGCCATTTTGTTCGATATTACCGAGCAACTAAAATCTGAAAAAGCGCTGACTGAATCCAATTTATTGTTGCAGACCGTCCTGGAAACCTTGCCGATCCGAGTGTTCTGGAAAGACCTGGATTCTCGCTATTTGGGCTGCAACGCGCTGTTTGCCGGCGACGCCGGACAACATAGCTCAAAGGATTTAATCGGGAAGAACGACCATCAGCTCAATTGGGCTCAACAAGCGCCAATTTATCAAGCGGATGATCGCCAGGTAATCATATCGGGTACGGGCAAACTGGCTTATGAAGAGCCGCAAACCACCCCTGACGGCAATACCATTTGGCTACGTACATCGAAAATACCCTTACGAAATTCCGATCATGAAATTATCGGGGTTTTGGGCATCTACGAAGACATTAGCGAGAATAAAGCCCGAGAAGACGCATTGGCCCAATCGATTTCTTTGCTAAGGGCTACCTTGGAAGCCACGGCTGACGGCATTCTGGTCGTCAGCCTCCAACGCCAAATCGTTACTTACAATCGGCGCTTTTTTGAGCTTTGGAAATTACCCGACACAGCGGTTGGAGCAGATAAAGATGACACAACACTTTTTCATTTAGCCGTTAAACAGCTGAAAAATCCGGATGAGTTTTTCGATAAAGTCCAGACGCTCTACAACCACCCGGATACAGAAAGTTACGACCTGATCGAATTCAGCGACGGCCGGATTTTTGAACGCTATTCCAAGCCGCAAAGTATCGCCGACAACATTGTTGGCCGTGTATGGAGTTTTCGCGATGTCAGTAATCAATATCGTGCGGAGCAAGCATTACAACAGAAAGAATATTATCAGCGCGCATTGCTGGATAACATTCCGCATGCGATTTGGCTGAAAGATACCGAAAGTAGATTGCTGGCGGTCAACCAGGAGTTCGCCAACGTATTTGCCGCCGAAAATCCGGAAGCCCTGGTCGGCAAAAACGATTTCGACATCGCCCCACCGGCACTGGCCGAAAGTTATCTCGCCGATGACCGCCGCGTGCTGGCTTTAAGGGATAAGTTGATAGTCGAAGAAGAAATTATTGATCGCGGCGTACGCAAATGGTTCGAGACCTATAAAGCGCCGGTAATGGATGAGCAAGGCCAGTTGCTGGGTACAGTGGGTTTTGCCCGCGACATCAGCGAGCTGCGCAAAACCGAGGAAAACCTGAGATTGGCGGCTCTGGTTTACCATAACAGCAGCGAAGCGATGATAGTGGTGGACAGCGATAACACCATCCTCAGCGTCAACCCCGCGTTTACCACGATGACCGGCTATACGGAGGAAGAGGTTATCGGTAAAAACCCGCATATCCTCAGTTCCGGCGAACATGATGCGACGTTTTACCGAGAACTATGGGCCGCGTTGGATACTACCGGCGCTTGGCGTGGAGAAATAAAAAATCGCTGTAAGGACGGCCGCCTGTTCGTCGAAGAACTGGCAATCAACACCATCTATAATGCGGAAGGCAAGCCGCAACGCAGGGTTGCACTGTTTTCCGACATTACTCAACGCAAGCAATCCGAGGAACAAATCTGGCGGCAAGCCAACTTCGATCCGCTCACCGGCCTGCCTAATCGGCGCATGTTCCGCGACCGGCTGGAACTGGAAATCAAAAAAGCCCACCGCATGGGACAATTGTTTGCGTTGTTGTTTGTCGATCTGGACCGCTTCAAGGAAATCAACGATACGCTAGGCCACGACATGGGCGACAACTTGCTCAAGGAGACCGCGCGGCGTTTACAGAGCTGTGTGCGCGAATCAGATACCGTGGCCCGCTTGGGTGGCGCTGAATTCACGATTATCTTGAGCGAACTGGACTGCATCGAAGTGTCCGAATCGATTGCCAAAAACCTGCTGAAAAAACTCAGTGCGCCGTTCAGCTTGGATGGCGAACTGGCTTATGTCTCCGCGAGTATCGGCATCACGTTTTATCCAAACGACAGCACCGATTTAAGCCAATTACAAAAAAATGCCGATCAGGCCATGTACGCCGCCAAAAACCAAGGCCGAAACAACTACCGCTTCTTTACCCAAGCCTTACAGGACGCGCTGGAAGCCCGCGCCGCGATGCTAGGCGACTTACGTACCGCGCTGGCTAACGCGCAATTTTTGCTGTGCTATCAACCTATCATCGACTTGCTGAGCGGCGAAGTGCGTAAAGCGGAAGCCTTGCTGCGCTGGCATCACCCAAAACGTGGCTTGATTAACCCGGCGGAATTTATACCGCTGGCGGAAGAAACCGGACTAATCAGAGAAATCGGCGATTGGGTATTCGAAACCGCGGCGCGACAAGTACAAAACTGGCGAGCCACTATCCATCCCGAATTTCAAATCAGCGTCAACAAATCTCCGGTGCAATTTCAAAGCGCCGAGCATGCCCCTGAAGACTGGTTCAATTATTTGCATCGACTGGGATTGTCGGGCCAAAGTATTGTGGTAGAAATTACTGAAGGCTTGCTGCTGGACGCCAATCTTTCTGTACACAATCATTTGATGGCGTTCCGCGACGCGGGTATGCAAGTAGCAATAGACGACTTCGGCACCGGCTATTCGGCACTGTCCTATCTGAAAAAATTCGACATCGATTATCTGAAGATTGACCAGTCGTTCGTCCGCAATTTATCAGCGAACTCGAACGACTATGTCCTCTGCGAAGCCATCATCGTGATGGCGCATAAATTGGGTTTAAAAGTCATCGCGGAAGGCGTGGAAACCGAGCAGCAACGCGATTTACTGAGTGCAATCGGTTGCGATTACGGCCAGGGCTATTTGTTTGCCAAACCGCTGCCGGCGGCATTGTTTGAACAGCAATTTGGTAAATCAAGATAGCGGACTCTCATCGCTCGCCGTCAATGCAGTATTGACCTGACACTTTGTTATCGCACTCGCTCCCACTCAGGCGGGAGCCTGGTAGCCACAACGGTTGTCAATCGAGTCTCCGGCATATGCGCCACAGAGATCCTATTGACGGGTTGATACATCAGCAGTATCAGTGCGATTTTACCGTCCGATTCGCTGCATCCTAAACCGGACTAATCACCACGCCATCCGGCTTCAAGCTCAAGGTAAAATCGCCGCGCAATAAGCCCTGCAACTCCCGTCCGGCCATGTTGTAACGCCAGCCATGTAATAACAGGCAGTCCTCATCGCCGGACAGTAATAGTTCCAAATCCTTGCGGGTAGCCAAGATGATGGGATTCAGGGAATTTTCCTCGGCACGAATTCTGACCACCGCGCTGAGTACATCCAGTATCGCTTCATGCTGCTGGGTTTTCTTGCCGGCTTGATCTTTTTCAGCCAGGGGTTTGGGCGGACGTTGTTTGGCGCTATCGATCAATTCGCAAATCGTTTTGCCATAACGATTGACGGTACGGTCGTTGATGTTGCGAATCTTGGCTAGATCGGCCAAGGTCACGGGTTGCAATTTGCCCAGCTCCAGCAACAAATCGTCCTGCAACAGCCAACTGCGCGGTTTGTTTTCTTGCTGCGCAGTACGTTCGCGCCATTCGGTCAGACTTTGCATGATGGACAATTGCTTGCCGGTCAGCTTGTTTTTGCCGCGAATCTTCAACCAGGCATTTTCCGGCGACAGTTGATACAACTCCGGATCGTTCAACAAGGCAAAATCGCTCTCCAGCCAGTTCGAGCGCCCCAATTTTTCAAGTTGCTCGCACATGATTTTGTAAATCTTGCACAGGTAAATTACATCGTCGGCGGCATACTGAATTTGATCCTCGCTCAAGGGCCGTTCCGACCAGTCGGTGCGGGTATGCGCCTTGCTGAGATTGACGTTCAGAAAGCTGGATACCAGCATCGCGTAGCCGGGATTTTCCTGAAAACCCAGCAGCGGCGCGGCAATTTGGGTATCGAAAATCGGGCCAGGAATTTTGCCGGTAATCTGGTAAAAAATTTCCAGATCCTGCCGGCAGGAATGCAATACTTTGACAATATCAGGATTGTAAATCGCGTCTAACAACGGGGTTAAATCGGCAATTGCCAAGGGATCGACACAAGCCACCCAGCCCGGCGCGGCTATTTGCAGTAAACAAAACTTGGGGTAATAGGTTTTTTCGCGAAGGAATTCGGTATCCAGGGCTATCCATGGCTCCTGGCTAATCAGTTGGCAAAGGCTATCGAGTTGATCCGGGCGGTTGATATATTGAATAGTCATAGTCGCTATGGCAATTAACAGGGCTTGCCGAAAAACGGCGTGACTGCGCATTTTACCCCGTCGGGCCGTTATTGACTTAAATATTCCCGACTAGTGAGCTGCTTCAGCTAAATCAAATATTCCATCATAACCGCCGGGAAGCGGGCATCCAGTGCCATGGATAGTAAGCATCGAGCTACCCATGCACGCTGGATTTCAGCATTCCCCTTGTGCCCCACAGACGATATGCCGAAATGACGGTTTTGAGGATGTCCGAGGCATGCCACTGAAGCAGCTTGTAATTGGAAATATTCCAAAATTTGCCGACCCGATGCGAAACAGGAATTTTTCCTTTTTATTTCCAGGAATGGAACCCCCGGCCCAGCTTGTTTACCATGCCGCTTTTGTTTTGTATTACTCAGGTAAAGTTATGAAAAAAGTTGCGCTAGGTGTGCTGCCATTGTTCAGCATGCTGCCCTTAGCCGAAGCCATAGCCGCGGAAGTCGCGACTAATCTGGAGGAAGTGGAGGTCGTGGCGGTAACGCCTTTACAATTCGGCGGCGTCGATATCAATAAAATTCCGGCGAATGTACAAACCGTGTCAGCCGAAAAATTGCAAGAAGCCCAAGCCCTGTCTTTGGCGGACTACATGAACCGCTACCTAGGCAGCGTTAATATCAACGATGCGCAAAACAACCCCTTGCAACCGGATCTGCAATACCGCGGTTTCAGTGCTTCACCGTTAATGGGTTTACCGCAAGGCCTGGCTACGTATGTTAACGGTATTCGTTTCAATGAGCCTTTCGGCGACATGATCAATTGGGATTTAATCCCCAGCGGCGCCATCGACAATATGAGTTTACAGCCGGCATCGAACCCGGCATTTGGTTTGAACGCCTTGGGCGGCTCGATCAACATCAATACCAAGACCGGCTTCTCGGCGCCCGGCCATAGTTTCGAAGCCCAAGGCGGCTCTTGGGACCGCCATTCCGAAGAACTCACCAGCGGCTGGAACAACGGGACCTGGGGCTATTTCCTGGACGCCAAGTATTTTAACGAAAAAGGCTGGCGAGCACATTCGCCTAGCGAAGCCAAGCAAGGCTTCGGCACCTTGAGCTGGCGCGGCGTTAAATCCGGCCTGGATTTAAGCATCGCCGGCAGCGACAACACTTTGCGCGGCAATGGCGCCCTGCCCCAGGAAATGCTGGCATTCGGCCGCGATCAAGTATTTACGCATCCCGACATCACCCGCAACCGGATGATGCTGGTATCGTTGGCCGGTGATACCTGGTTAAACAACCAAAATCAGTTGTCGGGCACCATGTATTATCGGCGCAATAAGATCGGCACTTATAACGGCGATGGTAGCGAGTTTGGCGAATGTATTGACGAAGGCGCTGGCGAAGACGACTTTTTGTGTGCAGAATCCGGCGGCGAGTTGGACGATGAGGGCTTGTTCGACCTCGGCGGCAATAATATAGCCGCCTCACCAGCGGTCGAGGGCGGCACCATCAACACCTCCAGCACGCTGCAACAATCCTTCGGTTTTGCCTTGCAAAACGCTTTCGACCACAAAATATTCGGCCGTAACAACCACCTGGTAGGCGGAGCCAGTTTCGACTACGGTAACGCCCGCTATCATGCCGACACCCAGCTTGGTTCGTTAACAGCCGACCGAGGAGTTTCCGGGGGCGGGGTATTGCTGCAAGATGCGCATGTCCGTCTGACTACCGAGACCGATCATTACGGGGTGTTTTTAACCGACACCTATTCATTGACGGACAAGTTGGACCTGACCGTATCCGGCCGTTACAACCAATCACACATTAAATTGCGCGACCATTACGGCAACGACCTGAATGGCTCACATGCTTTTGATCGTTTCAATCCGGCGGCCGGTTTAACCTACGCATTTATGCCGGAATTGACTTTTTACGGTAATTACAGCGAATCGTCGCGGGTACCGACACCCATGGAGTTAAGCTGCGCCAACCCGGACGACCCTTGCCGTCTGCCTAATGCCTTCGTCTCCGATCCTCCCTTAAAACAAGTAGTCGCTAATACCTTCGAAACCGGTGTGCGCGGCCGTTTTAAAAACCTGCTGCCGGGCTACATGGACTGGAATTTGGCATTATTCCGCACCATCAACAATAACGACATCATTTTCAAAAGTACCGGCGGCGTCGGCAGCAATGTCGGTTATTTCGACAATGTCGGCTCTACTTTACGCCAAGGTGTGGAAGCGGGATTGTCGGGTAATTTTTACGAGCGCTGGCGTTGGTCTAGCCATTACACCTATATCGATGCCAGCTTCGAAACCCCGTTTTTGGGCAGCAGTCCTAACAACCCTATGAATGACGGCGGGAATATTCAAGTGAACGGCGGCGATAACATCCCCGGCATTCCCGCCCATCAATTCAAGTTCAGCACCGATTTCGATATCGTCTCAGCCTGGACCTTGGGTATGGACATGAACTACAACAGCTCGCAATATCTGCGCGGCGACGAAGCCAATTTGACCGCTAAGCTCCCCGGATTCGTAGTATTTAACTTACGTAGCGAATACCGCTTCAGTAAAAACGTCGCGCTGTTCGGTAAAGTGACCAACTTGTTCGACCGTCAATATGCCAATTTCGGCACTTGGGGAAATACTGGAGATGTCCTGGACGGCGTGGGATTGCCTGGCGACCAACAAAGCCGTTTTGTCGGGGTGGGCGCTCCGCGCGCAGCTTGGATAGGCATTCGACTGACGATGTAAGCCAAGTTTAGCCGCAGGAAAACGGCTGATAAATTAGCCGTTTTCATCGTCTAGTTGATTGTTGTTACGGGTCTGTCTGAATTTATTCGGCTTGATGCGTTTGATGTTGAGACGATGCGGTCCAATGGACGCTTCGGTCAATAACTGAAAAATATCCGCCGGCATGCCGTCCGGCAACTCCACCAGTGTGTGGGTATCGCGAATATCGATCCGCCCGATGCGCTTCTTATCTACACCGGACTCTTCGACCAATACTGCTTGAATATCGTCACAGTTAACCTGATGTTGACTACCGACGGCCAAGCGATAACGCACCATTTTACCGTTTGCATGTGGACCGCGACTGTGAGGCTGCGGTAGAGGGACCAACAACTTGGGCTGTTGAGTATGAGCGGGGTACAAGTTTGGTTGGCTCAAATAAACCAAGGCCGCGGCGCAAGTCAGTAGATCTATATCCAATTCGGCGGCGGTACGTTGAATCAACTCCCGATGCAGAGTCAGGTCTTCTTCGATGACGATGCGCTGCAAGCGTCTTTTAAACTTGTCTTCCTTACGACTTTCGACAGAGAAAGCGTTCATGTTCCCTTACAGTCTATCCAGATCGATTTCCACGAAAGCCTCGTCGCGTAAGCGCCGTAACCATAACTCGGTTTCTTCCTCGATTTTACGCTTACGGATTTCCTCGCGAATCTTGTCTTTTTTGAATTGCTCGCTGTTATCCTGGTTTTCGCGGCCCAACACCTGGATCATGTGCCAACCGAACTGGGTTTGCACCGGCTGACTAATCTCGTTAATCGCCAGCTTGTTCATGGCTTCCTCAAAAGGCGGCACTAATGCGCCCGGACCTACCCAATCCAGCGAACCGCCATTAATCGCAGAACCTTTGTCGTCGGAATGTGCGCGCGCCAAGTTGGCAAAATCGTCGCCGTCGTTAATCCGCTCTCTAAGCGCCACCAAGCGCTTTTGCGCTTCGGCGTCGTCCACCAATTCATTAGTCTTAATCAGAATGTGCCTGACCTTGGTTTTGGTAACGATATGCTGCCCGGCACCCTCGGTTTCCAGCATTTTGATGATGTGAAAACCGCTGGGACTGCGAATGGCTTCAGAGACATCGCCTTGGTTCATCGTCGTGACAACTTCGGTGAACAGCGAAGGAATTTGACCGATGCTGCGCCAACCCAGATCGCCGCCTTTAAGAGCGTTATCGTCGTCGGAAACACTCACCGCGACTTGTTTGAAATCCTTGCCGCCGCGTAAATCGGCGATGACTTGATCGGCCTTGTCCTTGGCTTTTTGAATCGCGGTGGCCGAAGCCGCCTCCGACACCGCGATTAGAATATGCCCCAAATGATACTGGGAGTTGCTCTGCCCGGCTTTGCTCTGGGTTTCCATGTAATGCAAAACTTCAGCATCGGTGACCTTGACCCGCGAACCGATCTCCCGCCCGCGCAGCTGGTTGATGATAATTTCGTTGCGCAGATTATCCTCGAAAGCTTTGTACTCCATGCCTTGTTTGGCCAACTCGTTACGGAAGCTTTCAACCGACAAGCCGTTGCGGCTGGCTATATCGGCGACTGAAGCGCTAAGCATCTCATCGCTGACCTGTACGCCCGATTTAGCCGCCAGTTGCCGTTGCAGTTTATCAACCACCATGCGTTCCAATACCTGTTTGCGTAAAACGAACTCGGGCGGCATCGCCACATTGCTACTGCTCAATTTGTTGGTGATGGCAGCCACTTCGTTATTGAGCTCGCGTTCCAGAATCACATCTTCTTCGACCACCGCCACTATCCTGTCCAATACTTGGGCCTGACCCGGGGCGATGTAAGCACCCAGTAGCAAACAGAAAATCACTAACCAATTTTTTATCATGCGTTGCTTACTCAAAATAGCTGGCTTTGCGATAGCCTTTCAGGTTGGTTTGCAGGAACGTATCGACATTGTCGCCGAAGCTGGACAGACCTTTCAGCTCCAACTGTACGAAAAACGCGGTTTCCGGCTTGGTGCTAGGATCGATAAAGGCGATGGTATTGGCACCGTTGATAAAGCGTCTACCCAGAATACGGAAGCGCCAGCAACAGTTTTCCCGTTCCACGCCAATGAAACTTTCCGTGGTTTTGTCGAAATTTAAAGAATACTGCCAACGACCGAAACCATACCATTCACCAAACAAAGGTAAGCGGAACGATACGTCGGTTTGCGAGATGGTTTGTAAGCTATCCAAGGGATTCCGGCGGTAACGATAGCCGAGGTTAACAATCTGGTTAGGCTGCATATTGTATTTTAATGCCACCTGGCCGCGCGCAAAGCCGTTGGCTTCCGGGTCCCATTGGGTACCGGTCATGTAAGACCAATTCTTATTGAATTGGCCGCTCAGTTCGCCGACGAAATTGGAGGTACTACTGGTTTCGATAGGCTGCCCAGGCATCGTCACCGTTCTATCCTGGAAATACATAATCTGTCCCAGACTGACTTTTAACGGTTCCAAACCGGTATTGGAATCGATAAACCGCGAAACAGTCGCCAGCGTAACCTGATTGGCGTCCTGAATCCTGTCCCCGCCCGCGAAGCGGTTTTCCCTGAACAAGCTGTAAAAGTTGGTATCGTACAAAGCTGTATCGAAAACCGGAATATTGCTTTGATCCTTGCGCGGGATATACAGGTAAAAAGCCTGCGGCTCCAAGGTATGCAGATACTGCGAACCACCGAAGTTAAGGTCTTTTTCGAAATTCATACCGCTGCTAACCGAGAAGATCGGCAACGTCCGGCTGATTGTACTGGGCTGACCGGCTAAGGTTTGGTTGCTTAATTGATACTGCGTGTATTGACCGGTGATTCTCGGGATGAAATATCCGGCGCTACTTTCCAATGGCAAGCTGAGCGAAGGTGCAATATTAATGCGCTGACCATTAACCAAATCGGTGTGATAGAAATGGGTGAACTCGTTATTCATCGCCAGTGTGACCGGTAAGCCTTCAAACGCACGGGCCACGTTGAAATTGACGCGAGGCAGCATATCGTAAGGCATGGCCGCATCGGGAATGGTTTTATCCACCGATTGGTAGTGGTATGCGCCAACCGACAGGCCTACGCCGGTGCCGGCAACAGCACCGCCGTAACTCAGCAACGCAGTACTGGGCAAATAACTGGTATTTTGGAAGCCCAAAGCGTTGTTCAAGTCGTTGAAATAGGTCTTGTCGGAGACATAGTTCAAATCCAGCAAGGAACTCAACCCAGGCAATAAGCTGGTTTGATCTTTCCAGCTTGCAGAATAACGGGCCTTGTTGACTAACTGATCGTTGGGCATATATTCTGCGGAAAATGTACCTCTGGACATATCGGTCAGATAGCGGAACTTATTGCGCAATTGCTCGCCACGCTTACTCATGTAACGCGGCGTGACGATATCGTCGAAGTTGGGGGCGATATTCCAATAAAACGGCACGGAAACGTCAAAACCGTTCCGCTGCGTACTACCCCAGGTTGGCGCTAATAAACCCGACAAACGCCGATTGTCGGTAGGGAAGGAAATATAGGGCGTGTACAGCACCGGTACACCTTTAAATTCCAGCCAGGCGTTTTTCGCTGAACCTTGCCCGCTGTCCCGGTTAATTTTCATCCGCGAAGCATGCACGATCCAGTCCTGATTGCCCGGCGCACAACTGGTAAAAGCGGCGTCATTATAACGGGACAAGCCTTTACTCTCGCGATAAACCACCTCGGCATTACCGCGAAACGGCGCCTCGGCGACGATGAATTGCGCCTTCCGCAAGCGCGCTTCGTCTTTACCAAGACTCAAGGAGGCAGTCTCGCTGGAGAACGCCAACTGATCTTCGCTGTATAACACGCTACCTTGCGCGTCCAGGGTTTCTGCAACCGTATCGTAACTAGCCTTGTCCGCGATCAGATGCTGATCAGCGCGCACCATATCGACGTTACCGGCAAAGTTAAGCACCTCGCCGTCGAATACTTCGGAAAAGTCCGCGTTGATATCGGTGGTCGCCGCATCGCGAACCTCGGCTGAGGTAGCTCTGATTTTGCGCTTTTTAGCGCCCCACACTTCGCAGCTTTGCCAAGGATCTTTATCGAATTCGGCACGTAAGGTTTGAAAATCCCGCTCCTGTTTGCGATCAAAGGTAGGCGTAAACAAATACGAACCGGACTCTTCGCTACCACCACCCTCGGCCACGACATGGGCCTCGCCTTTCGGATCGGCCCCTACCAAATTACAATTCCAGCCGCTCTTGTCGTCGCCGGTTTTACAGGTCCAGCCGGGCACTTTGCCGCTATTGGCATTGACTGTCTCGGTCTTGGGCTCGACTTTTTCCAGCACCGGTTTTTGATTTTCAGTCACTTTGACCCGCAGTTTTTGCGGCTCGGCGACGGCTTTTTCCACCACCTTTTCGACCACATTAATTTTTTCCGGCTCCGGCTCTGGCTTAACCGCTTGCTGAACGGGTGCGGGAACGACAGGAACAGGCGGCTGAGCGACCGTTTCCGGCGGCGCGGGCTTGGTTTGAGTGGGTGGAGTAGGTTTAATCACTTGCGGCTGAGCAGTTGGCTCATTGCCTGCGGGTGTTTGATTCAAACAGGTCCATTCGCCATTTTTGGTTTGCTCACAATTCCACGCCGCATTATTGGCAGCAGAGGCGACGCCCGTAAAAAACAATAATGCTGAAGAAATTGTATAAAACCGATAATTCATGTCTTGGCGAATGCAGCTAAATTGACTTAGCGGAATGGAAATCGAATAAAATGCTTCCCATCATTTTACCTTAGGTTGACCCGCAATTAATAAAAATGTACGTTTCCAGCTCAGACCGCCGCTTGGCGGAGCTTGTCGATTGGCTCAATAACGACGTCGCGCTTGATATACAGCAAATTACCCCGGCTTCCAGCGACGCCAGCTTCAGGCGATATTTCCGAGTTGAGCACCGCGACGGCTGTCACATTGCCATGGACGCGCCGCCGGACAAAGAAAATACCGAGCCGTTCGTACGCGTCGCCGGGCTTCTGAAACCAAGCGATATCCATATCCCGAATATCTATCAACAGAATAGTCGCCAAGGTTTTCTGTTGCTGGAAGACTTAGGCTCAACGAGTTTTCTCGACCGCTTACAAACCGGCGATGCCGAACTGCTGTATAGCCAGGCCATGGACAGCTTGTTCAAACTGCAAACCGGCGTAAACCCGCTTGATTGCGGCTTGCCGGCTTACGACAGTGCCCTTCTGCTCCGCGAGCTAGCTATTTTTTACGAATGGTTTTTGGAAAAGCTGCTAGGGATTGCGATTCCAGATACGCTCGCGACACCTCTCAACGCGATTCTGATCGCTTCGGCGCTCGAACAACCGCAAGTCTGCGTGCACCGGGATTTCCACTCGCGCAACCTGATGGTGTTGGAACACGACTCACCGGGTGTTATCGATTTCCAAGACGCAGTCGTTGGTCCGATCAGCTACGATTTGGTATCGCTGCTGCGCGACTGTTACATCGCTTGGCCGGACCAACAAGTCATCAGCTGGGCTAAGGATTATCACCAACGCCTCTGTGCGGCCGGATTGATTCAAGCCGATTTTAATCGTTTCAAACGCTGGTTCGACCTGATGGGTATGCAGCGCCACCTTAAAGCTGTCGGCATTTTCGCCAGATTGCATCTGCGCGACGGCAAATCCAATTATCTGGCCGACATCCCGCGCACTTTGGCTTACATCTCCGAGGTTTGCGATATTTATCCTGAGCTCGCCGAGATGCGGCAGTTTCTGCAAGAACAGGTAATGCCTGCTTACGGAGTATCAGCATGAAGGCCATGATTTTAGCGGCCGGACGCGGCGAAAGAATGCGGCCTTTGACCGACCACACCCCCAAACCCTTGCTGAAAGCCGCCGGTAAGGCGCTGATCGAATACACCATAGAAAATCTGGCTAACGCCGGCTTTGGCGAAATCGTCATCAACATCGCCCATCTAGGCGAGCAGATTAAAGACTACTGCGAAAGCGGTAAGCGCTGGAATGTATCAATTGAGTATTCTGATGAAGGCGAAACCGCACTGGAAACCGCCGGCGGCATTGCCAAGGCCCTGCCTTTGTTGGGCGACGAGCCGTTCCTGGTGCTTAACGCCGACATTATTTGCGATTATCCTTTAGCCAACTTGCGGACCAGAGCCATCGATCTCGCTCATCTGGTGATGATAAACAATCCGCCGCATCATCCGGAGGGCGATTTTTCGCTGAATGCCGGTGGTCTATTGGCGGAACAAGGTTTAAACAAACTGACCTTCAGCGGCATCGGTGTTTATCACCCCAAGCTGTTTGCAAACATCCCCGCCGCCCCGTTAAAACTAAGACCGGTGTTAAACCGTGCCATGCAAGAACAGCGGATTAGCGGCGAGAAATTTTCCGGCTTGTGGATGGACATAGGCACGCCGGAACGCTTGGCAGAACTGGGTAAACAGCAGGCTCGCGACACGAGCAAACATACCGAGGATGTCGCTAACTAGAACGGCTTGACGACAGCCAGCAGGACTATGGCGACCAAGAACAATACCGGAATCTCGTTAATCCAGCGGTAATACACATGCGAATGCTGGTTGCGATCATGCTTGAAATCCAGCAACCACTTGCCGCAAAACAAATGGTAAACCACCAGCAAACCCAACAACCCCAGTTTGAGATGCAGCCAACCGCTGGCCGAATAAAGCATCCACGCGTAATCGCCCAACATCCAAACACCAAAGATGAAGGTGACAATCATACCCGGCGTCATGATGCCGTAGTACAACTTGCGTTCCATCACTTTGAAACGTTCGTTGCTAATACTGTCGTCGCTCATTGCGTGATAAACAAATAACCTGGGCAAATAAAACAAACCGGCGAACCAGGTCACCATAAAAATCAAATGTAAGGCTTTTAACCAGAGCATGAGGTTCCCGAGGCTAACTAACGTAAAATTTCGGTGATCACCGGCGCGGACATGCCCGGTAGTGCGGTGGGAGGCGCGACAATCAGCACCCGATTACTGTTTTGCTGCGCCTGTCTTTCCAAGGCGGCCGCCTGGCGTTGTTCCGCTTCGACTTGCTGCTGCTGCGCGATCGCGCTTTGCTTTAGAGCATTTGTCGATTCGGTTTGATTTTTCAGTATCGCATCGCGTCTTTCCGCTTCCTGCTTGGCTGCTTTGGCGGCTTCCTGTTCGTTTTGCAGGGCTTCCAGCTTCGCTTTGGCCGCCGCTTCTTGGGCTTCATTGGCTTGAATATCCAACTGCACGGTTTTATCGCTGGTTTGGCAAGGCTTGGCCTGATAAACGGTTTTACTGTCCTTACCGATACATTTGAATACTTCCGCGCTTGCCGAGTGAAAACTCAGAACCATCGCCAGCAAAATTAACACCCTCATCGCACACCTCGCCAAAACAGCATTTGCCCGGGCCATAGTTTAGGGTAAAAATCGAGTCTGTTTTCAATAGTTCGGAAAAATGCCCTCGCTAAAACAGGCTAGGCAATTTTCCAGGCGGTCAAACCGTTTAGGTCCCCAGGTCTTGCTCGGTCATTTCCGCCAACGCATCGCGATGTTCGCGACGAATCAGCATCAAGTTTCTGGCGTACACAAAAGTGCCTGGTAGCTGTCCTATGATGATGACAGGATCGACTCGGTGAATGCCGTAAGCCAACACGATAACACCACCCGACAAACTGAAATACCAGAAACTCACAGGAATCATGCTCTTCTGGTGCCGCTCGCTGTGTATCCATTGCACGATAAAACGCATCATGAACAAGGCCTGCCCTACCAAACCGATAGTCAGCCAAATGATGTCATTCGAGTCCATGATCGATAAATGGTGCTGCCATTTATCAGCCAAATGCGTAAAAAAATAAACGATACCACTTTGATTTTCCATGTTAACTACTCCTGAGATACTGCGGGGTAAACGGGTTGAATCCAGCACTTAACCACGCTGAATCTCGCTGACAATCGGCAGGCTATGGCGTTTTTTCAACCAAACGACGCCCAGCAAATCGACGATGCCGACCAAGGCCCGATCCAAAGTTCCGTATTTCGACGTGCCGAAATTTCTCGGTCTATGATTCACTTTCACCGAAATGACATGCCCGCCCGCCATTCTGATTAACGCCGGCAAGAACCGATGGATATGATCGAAATACGGCAAAGCCAAAAACTTATCTCGCAGAAATAACTTCAAGCCGCAACCGGTATCCGGAGTGGCGTCATGCAAAATTGACTGCCGCACCGCGTTGGCAAATTTGGATGAGAACTTCCGCCAACCCGTATCGTTGCGCTTATGCCGAAAACCGGCCAGCATCCACAATTGGCTGTCGTTTTGTGCGTGCCAGGCCGCGACCAGATTGGGTATATCGGCCGGATCGTTCTGACCGTCGCCGTCCAAGGTGGCTATCCATGGATAGCGCGCCGCCGAGACACCGGTATGCACCGCGCGGCTTTGCCCGCAACTGCGCTGATGCGTCAGCACTCGCAGTGTCGGATATTGCTGCATCGCACCTTGCAATTTAACGCCGGTATCATCGGTACTGCCGTCGTCCACAAAAATCATTTCATAGGCTTCCCCATCGCCCAGCGCGCGATGGATTTCCTCGATCAGCAATTCGACATTGTCCGTTTCATTGTGAACGGGGACTACTACAGAAATCTTCATATCTTGGTAAAAGTTGAAAAAGTTGTGAATTGTATCAAACGCTTATGCACAGATAAGAATTTTGTACAGGTTTGAGTTATAGGGGTTTGACATCAGCAGCCTGCCCCGCGCGCCGAAATACCAGCCAATATTCCCGATGGGGCTGTAGGTATATGGCGTCGCTAGGCTTGTTTTTTTCCAGGGAGATCAGGTAGCCGTCCGCATGTTGTGCTGCCCAATCCGCAAGCCGTTCTCCAGGCAAAACCGGCACCGGCTGAGTTAAACGCCCCAAGAAATTGAATTGCCCTTGGTAATTGCCAACATAGACAAAAGGGATGTGCTGTTCGTTGTAGTTTTTCACCTGCATTGCCGCGGGCGCCAGGTTGTATGCCGGGCCGGCATAGCGGAAGAAAAATATAAATCCGACAAAAATCGCCGTCACCAATGCCGTGGATAGGGCAGCTATCGACAACCCACGTTTAATCCAAACCGACAGCGCCAAAATGATGGCAATAGCCAATACGCTCAAACCCCATGCCGGCTGTACAGTCTGGACCCAATTCAATTTCGACAAGCCCGGCGTCTTGGGCAGATAAACTAAAAATATCCCGATTGCGCCGAACAGCACCGGCAATAACCACTCTCCGGCTAGCCTCGGCTTTTCTGCGTTTTGCCCCACCACCCTGGCTACCAACAACGCAAAGGCCGGTAACATCGGAATCAAATAATGAATCTGCTTGCTGGGCAACAACGAAAACACCACAAAGCTTGATACCAGCCAAACCAGACAGAAACGCAGGCCGCTATCGTTAAAAAATCGGCTCCCGCGCAAACTACCCCAGAAATGCGGCCAGAACAGCCAGGGGAACAAAAACATCGGCAAAAAAGGCAGATACCAGAACAGTGACCGGGTATGGATTTTGGTGCTTACTGCGCGATCAGCGGTCTGATGCCACAGGATTGCGTTGGCATATTCCTCGCCACCGGCCATGGCCGCCGGAATCGCCCAGAACAGCGCGATAGCGGCTCCGAGCAAGACTGCTATTAACAAACCACCAAACCAGCGGGGGAAGGCAATCGGACGCGGCGTCCAGACAACTACCAAAGCCGCGGTTGGGATTAGATGCAATAAAACCACCGGCCCTTTGCTTAGAATGCCCAAGCCCATTGCTGCCGCAACCAATATCCAACCATTACGTTCCGCTCCTTGCATAACTTCCAGCAGACCGAGCATTCCCAACAGCACCCAGCCGGTTAGCAGAATGTCAAACATGGTTGACGTGGCGAATAAAGTCCAGAGCAAGGTTGCCATCAGTATCCACGGCGCCAACAAGGCGGCTGCCGCCTGCTCCGGCCAAAGTTTCTCCGCCAATTTCCGCGTCAGCAAAAGATTTGCCAATGCTGCCAACGGCCCTACCAAACTCGGCCACCACTGATTAACGCCGAATACCCCCCAGCCGGCTTGAATCAACCAAAATAATAAAGGCGGTTTATGACTATAGGTTTCGCCATTCAAATACGGTACCAGAAAGTCGCCGCGCAGCCACATATCCCAAGCCACACTAAGATAGCGCGTTTCGTCGATGGGTATGGGCGAGCGAAAATAAACGCTTGCGGTCAGCAGCAGCCAAAGCGGCAGGATGCCCCAATGGTATATCAGTTTTTCGGGTATGGTCATTGTTCTAGAAAATATCGATTCCGACCACTGGACATCCAAGCGACCAGAATCACGCCAGCGTTATGCCAAAAGATTAAGCTAGTTTCATGCCAGCAACATTACAGACGGCAAAGCCCGACGCATCTCAAGTCGAAACCAAAAGGCAACAGGATCGGTTGAAACAAACCGCTGAGCAGGTTGAATTGCCCCATTTATCATAAGGAATCAGGCGACGACTAAGCGCCATGACAGACTCTCGCCGGCTCGTAATGGCGTAATAGCTCCATCCGCATCGGCATAGGCCTCCGGTACGATCCAGGCTTGTTTTTCTAAAGTGACGCTCGCGGAGTTGCGCGGCAAACCGTAAAAATCCGCGCCGTAAAAACTGGCGAAGCCTTCCAGCTTATCCAATGCACCAGCCTGTTCGAACGCTTGGGCATACAATTCCAATGCCGCATGCGCGCTATAACAACCGGCGCAACCGCAGCTATTTTCTTTCAACCCGGTCAAATGCGGCGCGCTGTCGGTACCGAGGAAAAATTTGGAATTACCGCTGGTAGCCGCCTTTGTTAAGGCTTGGCGATGATGTTCGCGCTTCAGGATAGGTAAACAGTAGAAATGCGGGCGAATACCGCCGGCCAAAATGGCATTGCGGTTGTAGAGCAGATGTTGCGGGGTAATAGTCGCGGCGATATTCGCGCCGGCGGCTTGGACAAACTCTACCGCTTCCTGGGTCGTCAGGTGCTCGACAACAATGCGTAGCGCCGGGAATTGCCGGGTAAGCTTGCTTAATTTACTATCGATAAAGATTTTTTCCCGGTCGAAAATATCGTATTCAGCATCGGTGACTTCGCCGTGGATTAATAGCGGCACGCCGTATTTCTCCATCGCCGCGAATAAAGGATAAGCCGCTTCGATGTCGGCGACGCCGGCATCGGAATTGGTGGTCGCACCGGCCGGATACAACTTGAAAGCATACACATGCTCGGCATCGGCCACTTTTTTGATTTCCTCCACCGAGGTATTTGCCGTGAGATACAAGGTCATCAAGGGCTGAAATGTCGATCCTGACGGCAAAGCGGCCAAAATTTCTTGTCTGTAAAGCAAAGCCTGCGCGACCGTTGTGACCGGCGGTTTCAGATTCGGCATAATGATGGCCCGACCGAATTGTCTGGCCGTATGACCTATCACGGTTTTTAAAATACTGCCGGTCCTGACGTGCAAATGCCAATCGTCGGGTTGGCGGATGGTCAATTTATCCATAATCTCCGGGCGTTTTCATTTAAAATAGCCAGTTATTCTAACATTAAGGGCCTTGAAAATTTAAAACCCCGCCCTTAGTAAGCCGTTTTAGACACTTTCAACTGGAGAAGCAGATGCCTATTTACGAATACCAATGCAATGCTTGCGGACACGAACACGAAGCCCTGCAAAAATTGGGTGCCGAGCCCCTGGTCGTTTGCCCTGCCTGCAACGAAGCGGAATTAAAAAAGAAAATTTCCGCAGCGGGATTTCGTCTGAAAGGCGGCGGCTGGTATGAAACCGACTTCAAAAGCGGCACCAAGAAAAACGTGGCCGGCGAAAACAAAGCCCCCGAAAAAGCCGCCAGTTGCAGCGGCTGCCCCAACCATAACCATTAGGAAACCCATGGTGGCTGCCAGTTTTTAAGAAACGACTGGCACTTCCTAATTTTTACCTACCCCCCGTATTTTGATTAACCCGAGAACAACTATGCGTAGCCACAAGTGTGGAGAATTGAACACCCAACATTTAGGTCAAACCGTTGCCCTGTGCGGCTGGGTACATCGTCGCCGTGACCACGGCGGCGTTATTTTTATCGACTTGAGAGACCGCGCCGGCCTGGTGCAAGTGGTGTTCGATCCCGATATGGCCGAAAGCTTTGCGATTGCCGAAAGTGTTCGTAGCGAGTATGTGCTGCGTATCGAAGGCATCGTGCGCGACCGCCCTGAAGGCACGCATAACCCGAATATGTCCACCGGCCAAATTGAAGTATTGGGCAAACACATCGAAGTACTGAACGAGTCGGAAACCCCACCGTTCCCGTTGGAAAGCGATATCGAAGTCAACGAGGAAACTCGGCTGCGCTTCCGCTATATCGATTTGCGCCGCACTGCGATGCAGCAAAAAATGAAGGTCCGCCGCGACGTCACTCGCAATCTGCGCCAATATTTGGACGATCACGAGTTTTTCGAAATCGAAACACCCTACCTGACCAAAGCTACGCCGGAAGGCGCTCGCGATTACATCGTGCCCAGCCGCACTCACCCCAATTCGTTCTTTGCCTTACCGCAATCGCCGCAGCTCTACAAACAATTGCTGATGATCGCCGGCATGGATCGTTACTATCAGGTAGTACGCTGTTTCCGCGACGAAGACTTGCGGGCTGATCGGCAGCCGGAATTTACCCAGCTGGATATAGAAACCTCGTTCATGAATGAGCAAGACATCATGGCGATCATGGAAGAAATGATCCGCCGCTTGTTCAAGGACATCATCGACGTGGATTTGGGCGATGAATTTCCGGTGATCAGCTATTCGGAAGCGATGCGCCGTTACGGTTCCGATCGCCCTGATTTGCGTATTCCGCTGGAGCTGGTAGACATTGCCGAGGAAATGAAAGGCGTTGACTTCAAAGTATTCTCCGGCCCGGCCAACGATCCGAACGGCCGCGTCGTCGCCATGCGCCTGCCGGAAGGCGGCGACTTGAGCCGTAGCGTGATCGACGAACTGACCAAATTTGTCGGCATTTATGGCGCGAAAGGCTTGGCTTATATCAAAGTCAACGACTTGGCCGCCGGTGTCGAAGGCTTGCAATCGCCCATCGTCAAATTCGCTCCGGCCGAAGTCTGGGCCAAGGTGATGGAAAAAGTCGGCGCGCAAAACGGCGATTTGATTTTCTTCGGTGCCGACAAAACCGGCATCGTCAACGAAGCGATGGGCGCGCTGCGGGTAAAATTGGGCTTGGACCGCAACCTGTTGACCGGACCTTGGAAACCATTATGGGTCGTGGATTTCCCGATGTTTGCCTGGGACGAAAAAGCCCAACGCTTCACCGCGATCCACCATCCATTTACCGCGCCGAGTTGCTCGGTGGAAGATTTGGTCGCCAATCCCGGCACCGCCTTGTCACGCGCTTACGATTTGGTCTTGAATGGCACCGAAGTCGGCGGCGGCTCGATCCGGATCAACCGCACCGCGATGCAACAAACCGTATTTGACATTCTTGGCATTGGCCACGAAGAAGCGCGGGAAAAATTCGGCTTCCTGCTGGATGCCTTGAAATACGGTGCGCCGCCGCACGGCGGTATCGCGTTTGGCTTGGACCGTTTGGTCATGCTGATGACCGGCGCCAGCTCGATTCGCGATGTCATTGCTTTCCCGAAAACCCAGACGGCTGCTTGCCCGTTATTCAATGCGCCAGCCTTGGTCAGCGACGAGCAGTTAAAGGAACTGGGCATCAAGCTGCGTAACCCTGCCGGCAAGACCGAAAAGCAGGATTAAGCCAAATCTGAGGGCGGACACACTTGTCCGCCCTATCTTCTTGTTAAAACACTTATCTTAGTAAGCTTACCAGCAGCAATACCTTGCCAAACAGTCAACAAAGGTATTGATATACGTCAAAAAACCGCGCCAAATACTCGTTGACTTTTTTTGCCATATTGATAAGTTAATCACGTTATTTTTATTAAATAACAGATCCGGGTTGCGGATCTTCGCATGGCATAAGGATTACCGCCCAACACTCCGAATGAGGAGGGGGATGCTATGAATAAAATAACTCCACATCTACTTCGCGATTTGAACGCCACTCTTCCTGAGGGTGCAGAGTGCTATCTGTGCGGCGCAGTCAGAAGAGCGCTAAACAATTACCGCAAGGGTCGCGAACCGGTGGCTTACCTGGAAAAAGAACAAGCTCTACCGGTGCTGGCGCATCGCCTTGGCCGCGGCCTTAGACGCTTTTTCGTAGACGACATACAAACGGCGCTAGATGCCGCAGACCACCCGGACCAACAAAAAAGTTCGCTCAGCTGGCCCTACTAAGCAAATCGATTAATCGTTTTTAGGGAAACCTACCGACTACATCCCCCTTCGGCGAAGGGGGAGTTTTTTCAGGCTTTTCAAGATTGAGCCTCAAACGCGCGCGACAGGAAAAGCCAGCACGTCGCTAATAGACGCACTGCCCAGAGCAATCATCAGCAGCCGGTCCAGGCCAATCGCTACCCCGCTGCAATCCGGCAAACCGAATTTCAATGCCTGCAAAAATGCGTCGTCCTTAGCAACCCCCGGTAAACCATGACTTAGCCGATAGGCAATTTCCTGATCAAAACGCGCTTCCTGTTCAAGCGGATCGGCGAGTTCATAAAAACCATTGCCCAGCTCCACGCCATTGATGAACACTTCAAAACGCTCGCTGATCCGCGAATCATCGACATTCAAGCGTGCCAGCGAAGACTGGATGGCCGGATAGCCATGCAGCAAATAAATCGTATCCTTATCCATCATCTGCTGGACGCGATGGCTAAAAATGAAATCCAGCCATAATGCATGATCGTTACCGCACAGCTCGTTAGCCTCCGGAAGCGAATTCGCAACTGCATAGGTCTGATAATCGCTGACGCAAAAAATCAAAGGATCCAAACCTGTGGAATCCAAAAATAGCTGTTGGTAGCTGATTTGCTTGGTTGGCAATTCGGCAGAGAAGGACTGCAATAGCTGCTGCAACAATTCGGCGACTTCCGCCATCAATTGCCGCAAATCGTAGCCGACCCGATACCATTCCAAAATCGTGAATTCCGGATTGTGATAGCGCCCGGCTTCGCCGTTCCTAAACGCCTTGCAGACCTGATAAATACTGCCGCTACCCGCGGCCAACAGCCGCTTCATCGCGAACTCCGGCGAGGTTTGTAGAAACAGGGTTGGTCTGTTGGGGGGGGAATTAAATTGACTGCTGAAAAAATCCAGCTGCGGATCGGTGCCGGTAGC
Organism: Methylomonas methanica; assembly: GCF_001644035.1. Taxonomy (GTDB): domain Bacteria; phylum Pseudomonadota; class Gammaproteobacteria; order Methylococcales; family Methylomonadaceae; genus Methylomonas; species Methylomonas methanica_A. The sequence goes on along the minus strand of NZ_LUUG01000053.1, from coordinate 40,812 downwards.
CGGGCACAGTAGCGGCGTTTCGACTTCCAGCACATCCCGCGCCTCGAAAAAACGCCGTATCGCCGCCAGCATTTGCGCGCGAGTGCGCAAATGCTCAAGTGGGCAGCTCGGCTGCCAGCGTACCGTCACTCTTTAACGCGGGACACGTACTCGCCGGTACGGGTATCGACTTTGATCACTTCGCCGATTTGCACAAACAAGGGTACGCGCACCACGGCACCGGACTCCAGCGTGGCCGGTTTACCGCCGCCGCCCGAGGTATCGCCTTTCAGGCCGGGATCGGTTTCGGTGATGGTTAATTCCACAAAGTTAGGTGGCGTTACCGACAACGGTGAGTCGTTCCACAGGGTCATTGTGCAAACATCTTGTTCTTTCAGCCATTTAATAGCATCGGATACAGCGTTTTTGTCGGCTTGATACTGTTCAAAAGTATCGGGCACCATGAAGTGCCAGAACTCGCCATCGCTGTACAAATATTGCATTTCCTTATCAACGACATCCGCACCTTCCACGGTATCGCCGGATTTAAAGGTACGCTCAATGACCCGACCGGTTTTCAGATTTCTGATCCTGACCCGATTAAACGCCTGCCCCTTACCCGGCTTAACAAACTCGTTTTCGATAATCGAACAAGGGTCGTTGTCCAGCATGATTTTCAAACCGCCCTTGAACTCGTTGGTGCTAAAAGTCGCCATTTTTTCCTCGTGAAACAAATAATAGTCGGACGATTATAATGGATAAGATTTTTAATCGGAAACCGGAGCAGCATTGAACACCCAAACCGCCGGCTGGCAACAAGCGCTGGCCGAGGCATTTACCAGCGTCGAAGCCCTTTGTGACTATCTGCATATTCCAATAGACAGCGTGGCATTGCTGCCGGATTTCAAAGCCTTTCCGCTTCGTGTCCCGCGCGGATTTGCCGATTGCATGCGCCCCGGCGATCCGAATGACCCCTTGCTGAGACAAGTGCTGCCGACTCAGAACGAACTGATCGACTATCCGGGCTACAGCCATGACCCGGTGGGAGACCTTGGCGCCGTTGCCGAAGCAGGCATTATTCATAAGTATCATGGCCGAGTATTGTTGATTAGCACCGGCGCTTGCGCAGTGCACTGCCGGTATTGTTTTCGGCGCAATTTCCCTTATGCGGAGTTGCAGTTGTCTACGCAAAAAGTCCAACAAGCACTTAGCTACATTATCAACCATCCGGAAATCAGCGAAGTAATCCTCAGCGGCGGCGACCCCTTGCTGCTAAATGACGATAAGCTCGGCCAGCTACTGGAAAAACTAGGGGAGATTGAACATGTCAAACGGATTCGCATTCATAGCAGGGTGCCCATCGTATTGCCGATGCGCGTTACCCAACAACTGCTGAACGCCTTATCCAGCCTATCGCAACAAATTGTGCTGGTATTTCATGCCAATCATGCGAATGAGCTGAGCCCTGCTGTTGGAGCGGTTTGTAGCGATTTACGCCGCCACGGCATCACTTTATTAAATCAAAGCGTCCTATTGAAGGGGATTAACGATGCCGGCACGACGCTCTGCGCACTGAGCGAGAAGCTGTTTGAGCTGGGCATTTTGCCTTACTACCTGCATGTGCTGGACCACGCCAGCGGCACCGGCCATTTTGAAGTATCCGAAACCGCCGCTAGGCATTTAATAGAAGATATGCGAAGCCATCTGCCCGGCTATCTGGTTCCTAAACTGGTTAAAGAACGGGCCGGAGCAGCGTATAAAATCCCAATTTGCTGACCACCGGACAGTTTTCCGGCGACATGGATTCACATTTGCCGATAGCCGGGCTAAGATTTTTCCCGACCCTCCCGGTTTGATTCCCAACATCAGCAAACTATGACAGATAAACTCGCAAACACTGCCAATCAGATACGCCGGTTCGTGCTGGTAGCAGTGTGTTTACTGTTGATATGCGAGATTACCGTTGTGCTGTATCAGAGCATAAATGGCTCTGGGGAACTGACCGAAATATTGATAGTTTTGCTGCCTGGACTGGCTGTCTTGCTGATTTTTAGCGAATTGTTGTCGAATCGGCAACATCCGTCATCCGGACTGGCGCCAATCGGCAACTTTTACGACCATATCGCCCAATCCGCCATCGTGGTGGATAATCGGGGCATCATTCGTAATGCCAACCAGGCTGCGGCTTTGTCGGTGGGCAAGTCCCCAGGGGAATTAGAGGGACAAGCTATACACGCCTGGTTTCATCCGACCAACCATGCCGAAACAGCATGTCCCTTATGCCAACATATCAAGGCCGGAAAGGCTATGCCCGCTAGCGACTTTGCGTTTCCAAATCAAACATGGCAGCAAATCTCGCTTACCCGTCTTTCCACCCATAACAACAGCGAATTAATCCAGTTCCATATCGACATCACACCTCGAAAGCAAATTGAAGAACAATTAGCCCTGGTAATAGACGGCGCCCAGTTGGGCTATTGGGATTGGAATTATCTAAGCGGCAAACATTCCGTGAATCAACGCTGGCTGGAAATGCTGGGCCTCAGCCATGACGAACTGGATAACTATGTCAGCGACTGGGACAAACGCCTGCATCCGGACGACAGACAACGAGTGAAAGAGGTGGTTGCCAAGCACATAGAGTCCGGTCGCCCCTATGTAGTGGAATTTCGCATGCGCCACAAACTCGGCCATTGGGTATGGATACAAGGGTCCGGCGCCGTTGTAGCCCACGACACTGTCAGCGGCGGCCCAAGCCGGCTATGCGGCACGCACCAAGACATCAGCGTGCGTAAGCAGTCGGAGTACAATCTGCAACGCGCCTATCAAATTATTAGCCAGAGCGCCGCAGTGGTATTGAAATGGAATAATTGCGAAGGATTACCGATAGAATTCGCCACTGAGAATGCCCGCCAGCTGTTCGGCTATAGTGTCGAACAATTGATAACCGGCAATCTGTTTTATCTCAACCTGGTCCATCCCGACGATGCCGGAGTTTTCCTTCGCGAAATAAGCACCTGCCGCAACGATCCGGACTGTTCCGAAATAGCGCATCAACCCTATCGCATCGTCGCCCAAAACGGCGGCATAAAATGGGTGCAAGACCGAAAAATGGTGGTGCGCAACGAGCAAGGCAGGATTATCGATTATCAGGGTCTGGTTACCGACATCACTGAACAGCGCCAGCAAACTAGCGTGATTAGGAATATCGTATCCAGCAACCTGCCGCAAAATGCTACATCGCTACTGGATAATCTGACTCTATTGACCGTAGAAACCCTGGGAGCCGACTTTGCATTAATTGCCGAAACACTGGACAGTGGACGCGCCCGCAGCCTATCGCTTTGCGCAAAAGGCAAAATTGTCGGTAATCGCGAATTTAGCCTGGATAACTCGCCTTGCCGCGAGGTTGCCGCTGGGGCTATTTGTTGCGTCGAACAGCATGTAGCCGAGCAATTCCCCGACGCCGACTGGCTGCGGAGCCAACAAATTCAAGGTTATCTGGGCATTCCATTGCTCGACAAACAACAAAATAGTTTCGGATTTATCTCGGTATCCTACTGTCGGCCAATTCCCGATACCAACTTTGCCACTGACACCCTGAAATTATTTGCGTTGCAAATTACCGCCGAGTTGGAACGCAGCCGCGCCATCAATGCATTGCAAGACCAAAAACAACGCTTACTGGATGCGCAAAGTATTTCCCATATTGGAGATTGGCATTGGCATTTGCCGGATAATCACTTTAGCTGGTCGGACGAAATGTATCGGATTACTGCAACCAGTAAAGTTGTTTTTACCCCCACCTTTTCCAGCATTTTAAGCACACTGGTTCACCCGGACGACCAAAGCTTTTTTAAAACGGCGATGCAAAACGCGATCAGTAGCGGCAGTATCGATTTCAGACATCGGATCGTTCTCGGTAACGACCAAGTTCGTCATGTCCATCAGCGAGGACAAGTTATTCGCGACCTCAGTGATAAAATCACTGGCGTTCAAGGCACCATGCAAGACATCACCGACCGGCTGCAAACCGAGCAAAGGCTGTTGGAAGCCAAGCAGCAGGCAGAACAGGCGACACGAGTAAAATCCGAATTTCTCGCCAATATGAGCCACGAAATCCGCACGCCGATGAATGCCATTATAGGCTTGGTTGAATTATGTCTGAACAGCAGTATCACCGCAAAACAGCGCGACTACCTGGAACGAGTGGAAACCGCCTCGCGCTCGTTGATGACCATCATCGACGATATTCTGGATTTTTCCAAAATGGAAGCCGGAAAAATGCATCTGGAATCCGTACCTTTTTTACTGGGAGAAATGCTGGATAAGGTGTTTTCCACGATGTCCGAACTCTGCGCGAGCAAAGGCATAGCATTGATTCGCCCGCCGGAGACTCAAACCTTTCTCCCTGTCGTTGGCGACCCGCAGCGTCTAAGACAAATTTTTATCAATCTGATCGGGAACGCGATCAAGTTTACCGAACATGGCGAGGTAAAAGTCACGCTCACCGAGCTTAGGCGCTCCGCGCAACAGACTTGTTTGCAGTTTAGTATCAGCGATACCGGCATCGGTATGAATGCGGAAAAACAAGCCAAACTATTCCAGGCATTCAGCCAAGGCGACAGTAGTGTTACGCGTCATTACGGCGGCACGGGCTTGGGCCTGATCATTTCCAAACAATTGGTAGAGCAAATGGGCGGAACGATAAGCGTCTCCAGCCAAGAAAACCTCGGCTCGACGTTTACCTTTAGCGTCAAACTCGGCATTACCAGCATCGCTTCGATACGCAACGCGCAATACCAACAAAAGCTCCCCCTCGATACCGGTAAATTGCAGCATATCAGCGGCGCCAAAGTGTTGCTGGTTGAAGACAACGAGGTAAATCGAATTGTAGCCATCGAACTGCTGGAACAAGCGCATTTGCACGTCGACGTGGCCGAAAACGGCGAAATTGCCTTGAGCAAACTGCAACAAACCGCTTACGACTGCGTGTTAATGGATGTGCAAATGCCGGTAATGGATGGCTATCAAACCACCAAGCTGATACGAGCCATGCCCGGCTGCCAAACCTTGCCGGTCATAGCGATGACCGCCAACGCGATGAGCAATGATCGCAACAGGTGCTTTCAAGCCGATATGGACGATTTCATTAGTAAACCGATATTGCCGGAAACGCTTTACGCCACGCTGGCGAAGTGGATTCTACCCCGAGCTGACGGGAAGACCCTGACCACCCCGAACAGCGAAGAGCCGGAAAGTCATCCGCTTCCTTATCTTTACGGCATAGACACCTTCGCCGGATTACAACATACGGCCGGCAATCTAACCGTTTATCGAAAAGTATTACTAAAATTTGCTGAAAATCATGCGGGTACAATGAACGAAATCGGCCAAGCCTTCACACACAACCAGTACGACAAAGCATATCAATTAGTCCATACTTTGAAAGGTTTGGTCGGCTCGCTCGGCGCGCTACAATTGCAAAGTCACTTAGTACGACTGGAAGAGTCGCTAATCGATTTTCGCCCCAATATTGCCGATGTCCCGCATATCGATAGCAATATTGCCGCGACAACACTGGAGATGACCAAGGTTATCAGTAGTATCAACAGTAATTTGGCCAACAGCGAGAGCCTCGGCAATGGTGAACCGCGCTATTCGACACTGGAAACTCGACAACAACTGGCCATATTGATCGATAAACTGCAAACCTTCGATTCCGACTCGGACCAGCAACTTGATCGGATTATGCGCCATATCGATGAAAAAGCCCTGCTGCAAACCTTATTGCCCATCAAAAAACAAATTGCCAATTACCAGTTTGTAGATGCCGCGCAAGCTCTCAATCACATACTGGAACATGGGATATAGGAAAATGGAAAATAGAAACACGCATACCATTCTGGCGGTGGATGATAGCCCGGAAAATCTGGATCTTATCAAGAACATTCTCGAACCCCATTACACGGTCAAAGTAGCCGTGCATAGCGAACTGGCTTTACATATCGCCACCAGCCAACTTCCCGACCTGATCCTGCTGGACATCATGCTGGACGACATGGATGGTTATGAAATATGCCATCAGCTCAAGTCGGCGGATAAAACCCGCAATATTCCGATTATTTTCCTGACCGCCAAACATTCGGAAGAAGATGAGGTGCATGGCTTTCGAATAGGCGGTAGCGACTACATCACCAAACCGTTTTCGCCATCCATTGTGTTAGCCAGAGTACGAACCCAAATTCAGCTAAAAACCAAATCCGATTTGTTGGAAAAACTGGCATCGCTGGACGGACTGACGGAGATCCCCAATCGCAGAGCATTTGACGCCGCCCTGGAACGCCAATGGAATCAGTCCAAACGCACGGGCATGCCGCTTTCGTTGTTAATAGCCGATATCGACAATTTCAAACAATTTAACGACTACTTTGGGCATCCCATGGGCGACGAGTGCCTGAAAACGGTGGCGCGCGCCTTACAAAAAATTACCCATAGGCCCGAAGACTTGGTGGCGAGGCTGGGCGGTGAAGAGTTCTCCATCCTGCTTCCCAACACCGACAGCATAGGCGCCCTAATGCGTGCCGAGCAGTACCGCGAAACTATAGAGAATCTAAAGATACGCCATACGCAGAACAACCCAAACAATTTCGTGACCATATCCATCGGCGTTGCGACCTTACAGGCCCACACATTCGACGATGTTGCCAGTTTACTGAAAGCGGCGGACGACGCGTTGTATCAGGCCAAGCATCAAGGGCGGAATCGCATCTGCGCGAATAACTTATCCAACAGCGGTTAATTTAAAGATCTGCGCGTCGTTAGCGTTTCGGAAAGCGTCTATAATCCTCGCTAATTCACTCAATACCTTATTACCCCGGCTTTTTGTTTATGCATCTTTACCTCGACTTTAATGCTTCCTATCTTGCCGCGTTTGTAATGGGTTTATTCAGCAGCCTGCATTGCATAGGCATGTGCGGCTCCATTATTGGCACCCTAACTTACAGTCTTAAACCCGAACTTCGCAACGATAAACGCCGTCTGTTCGGTATCGTGCTGAATTACAACATCGGCCGGGTTCTTAGCTACGCGATGGCCGGCGCCTTAGTTGGAGTCCTGGAGGCCTTCTTAACGCTACCGTTTGCTCAAGGCCAAGCACACAGATTTTTGCAACTCCTCTCGGCCGTGGTGATGGCAGGTGCCGGACTTTACCTCGGCGGTTGGTTCCCTTACTTTGCCTACATAGAAAAAATGGGCGCACGCTTCTGGAAACTTATCGAACCATTCGGCCGCCGATTGATTCCGGTACAAAACCGCACCCAAGCTTTGTTGTTTGGTATGGTGTGGGGCTGGCTGCCCTGCGGCTTGATTTATACGGCATTGGCACTAGCAGTTACCACGGGCAGCATTACCCACAGCGCACTCACTATGTTGGCTTTTGGATTGGGCACTTTACCTGCCGTGATGGGTGTCGGTATAATGACCTCATTACTGGCGAGGCTTTCTAAAATCCGGCACTTTAAACACGCGGTGGCAGCCTTGTTTATTATCTTTGCGCTATTGGCAGCCTTCCCATGGCTCTACCCTATGCGCGTTGAACACATCATGACGTTTTGAGAGGTTTTACAGTGGATAACTTCGATCCTATTATTGGACAATCTCCCGCAATCGAAGCATTGATTCGTAGCGCTCGTATCGTTGCGGCGACCGACGTTACCGTGCTGATCAAAGGTGAAACCGGCACGGGAAAAGAAGTACTGGCAACGGCAATTCAAAAGGATAGCCCGCGCGCAAATAAACCCTTCATCGCCTTAAATTGCGCAGCACTCCCTGAAGGTCTGGTTGAATCAGAAATATTCGGCCATAAGAAAGGTGCTTTTACCGGCGCGGTATCTGACAAGCAAGGACTGTTTCAGGCAGCCGATGGCGGTACTTTATTTCTGGACGAAATCAACTCTTTACCCTTGGGGATCCAAGCAAAACTTTTACGTTTCCTTGAATCCGGAGAATGTTTGCCGGTCGGAGGCACCAAACCCTATATGGTCAATGTGCGCGTTATTGCGGCCTCCAATGCCGACCTCACCAAACTGATAGAAAACGGTCAGTTTCGTCAAGACTTATATTTCCGCTTAAATGTAGTGCCTCTGGAATTGCCGGCATTGCATCAGCGGACCGAAGATATCGAAATACTGGCCAAACATTTTTTCACGCACTTCTCAGCCGCGCATTCGCTGGAACCGCCTACATTCAGCAGACAAGCCATAAAAACGCTGCGCAGCTACAAATGGCCGGGCAATGTACGTGAATTGCGAAATCTTTGTGAAAGACTAAGCATTCTGTTGTCGGGCAAAGTAATCGAGCCGGAAAATCTGCCCCACGAATTCAACCGCAGCGCAATAACAGTCAGTTCCGACTTTACCTTGCCGGAGTTAGGGCTACAACTTGATGCGTTGGAAGCAGACATGATTCTGCAAGCCTTGAACAGAACCAAGGGCAATCGCAGCAAATCGGCGCGTCTATTGGGCATATCCAGGGACACCTTGCTTTACCGTATTCAAAAACACGGCTTGGCAACACACTAAGCCATACAGTTTACCGGGGCTGCATCTGCTATGCCCCGGCCCTCCTGCACAGCTAACGCCGCCTTATCCACTGCACGGTAACATTATCGCTTTTACCTTGGGCGCGTAACACAGCCATTTTTGCCATCTTTTGCAACTCCGGCTTCCCAATACCCTCTTGCGATAACGCCAACAACTCCGGCTCCTTTACAAACTCCCAGAAACCGTCGCTACAGAGCACAAAGGTTTCGCCGCTTTTCATCGGTGGGAAACTGGCTATATCGACCGCAGGCGCACTCAGCACATTAATACTACGCGTCAGCTTATGCTGATCGGGATGCACCCCCATTTCCCATTCGCTGATTTTGCCCTCGTTAAACAGTTGTTGGGGCACCGAATGATCTTTTGTACGCCATAAGACTTGCTCGGGATTGATACGATAGACCCTGGAGTCGCCACAATGAGCCACTATCGTCCGCTCCTGGTCCAAATACAGAATCGCACAGGTGGTGTGAGCATCGCTTGCAAACGGATCGCCGGCAAACAGTTCACTCATATTCCTGACAGCTTCGGTGACCCAAGCAGCCATCACCGTCTCGGCCTTCGCTGATGATACATGCCCACGATATTTTTCCGCCAAGGCAATCAAGCTACGGCAAAAAAATTGTGAGGCCTTTTCGCCGGAGTAATGCCCGCCCAATCCGTCAGCGACGACAAATACCGCGTAATCAACGCACACTCGGTGGGCCATGCAATCCTGATTAACCTCGCGATTGCCTATCGAGGTTAATTGATAAAACTCGAGCTCTTTCTGCATGTTATCAACCGTGTAAACGCGACTCCCGCATTACCCGCTTCATATCCCTAACCGCGTTTTCCAAGCCGGAAAACAGAGCCTGCGCAATCAAGGAATGACCTATATTTAATTCCACAATCTGCTCGATCCGGCAAATAGCCTCGACATTGGCGATATTCAATCCGTGTCCGGCATTGACTTGCAATCCTGCTTGGTGAGCATAAGCCGCAGCCGTGCGGATTCTTTGCAATTCTTCCTCTCTCTCAACCTTGCTCACGGCGTCCGCATAGCGGCCGGTATGCAACTCCACCACCGGCGCACCAGCCTCAACCGCCGCGTCGATTTGCCGGAAGTCCGGATCGATAAATAAGGATACTTCTATATTGGCATCCGCCAATTGCCGGCAGGCAGAGCGCATTTTACCCGCAGCACCGGCCACATCCAGACCGCCCTCGGTGGTCAATTCCTCACGGCGTTCCGGCACTAAACAACAAGCTTGCGGCTCGACCTTAACCGCCAACGCCAACATAGCATCGGTCACGGCCATTTCCAGATTCAGCCGGGTATGCAACATATCCTTTAGCAAATAAATATCTCTGTCCTGAATATGCCGTCTGTCTTCGCGCAAATGCGCGGTAATGCCGTCGGCACCGGCCTGCTCGGCGACCAGCGCAGCCTGCACCGGCTCGGGATAACGAGTGCCTCTAGCCTGGCGTAAGGTCGCAACATGGTCGATGTTGACGCCTAATAAGATGATTTGTTTTTCCATTGAATATAAGTCCGCAAGCGGATGAGTAAGATGGATGAAAGATGGTAAACCCGTCCTGAGTTTCGTCTTTAGCCTACAAATACTTAATGATTTTTGCCAGTACATCCCTGCTTTTCAGCTGTCTGCCTTGCAAATGTCCATCCAGCATCTTTCTGAAGAGTAGTTTGGCTTCAAACAAAGCGCGGCCTTCCAGCAGCGCCCTTGCGGCCAAGATTGATAAGGTTTCACCGCCGATCAAGCCTTCGTTATCCGCGACCATGCCGAAATCAGCTAAAAAATTATAGCGTTGCCCTGTCATTATTGGGTTACCGTTAGCTTCGGAGTCCATCGCAACGGCATAGCCAGCCTCTTGCAATAAATCCAGCTCAAAATAACGCAGAGTCTGCTCGATACGCTCACCAAGCAATAAATCACTCAGGCAACGCTCGTAGCAACTAAACATCTCGGGTTGAGGATCGTATTTGTGCACAAATATCTGCACCAGCTCGTTCACATAAAATCCGCAGTACAAAGCCAAACGCTCTAAAGGATAGCTGTCGACGTATTCCACTTGAGAAAGAACTTTTAATTCATTTTTATCGACAAAAGACAGCCGCAGCGCACTGAAAGGCAACAACAAGCCGGCGATTTTCGACTTTTCCTTACGCACACCCTTGGCGAGCATGGAAACCACGCCAAAATCCCGGGTAAAAACATCTAACAATACGCTGGTTTCCCGGTATGGTCGATGCTGGAGCACAAACGCCGGCTGCAAATAAACGGCCGAACCATTCATTAATTACCAAAATCGCTAAAACCTAAACTCTGTAAGGCGCGCTCGTTATCCGACCAGCCCTTTTTCACTTTAACCCACAGTTCCAGATAGACTTTTTGGCCAATCAATTTTTCAATATCGACGCGTGCTTCGCTACCGACTTTTTTCAGCATTTCGCCTTGCTTACCGATGACGATGCTTTTTTGGCTATCCCGCTCTACCAAAATCGCTGCGTATATTTTGCAAAGTTCCGGAAACTCTTCGTAACGTTCGATTTCTACAGTCAGCGCGTAAGGCAATTCGTCGCCCAAACGGCGGGTCAGTTTTTCGCGAATAATTTCCGCGGCAAAAAAGCGCTCTGGCCTGTCGGTGATTTGATCTTCCGGGTAAATTGGCTCGGCCTCGGGCAACAAGGCCATGATGTGCTGCTCCAGCAGCTCAAGATTGGTATTTTTCAGCGCCGAAACCGGCACGATGTGCTGAAACGGATATTTCTGCTGGGCCTCAGCGAAGAATTTGAGCACTGCATCCTTATCCTTGATTTTATCGACCTTGTTGATTGCCAAGATAACCGGCAGTCCGGCTCGCTCGAGTTTCTGGAAAATCTTCTCGTCGTACTCGTGCCAATACAAGCCGTCCAGCAACCAAATCACCACATCGACTCCCAGCAAGGTACTGTCCGCAGTCTTGTTCAGATAACGGTTCAATACCTTTTTTTCGTCGCTGTGCATGCCCGGGGTGTCCATAAAGATGGCCTGCCCGGCGGCTGTCGTCTTGATACCCAGAATTCGATGCCGGGTGGTTTGCGGCTTTCTTGAGGTGATGCTGAGTTTCTGACCCAGCAAGTGATTCATCAACGTCGATTTACCGACATTGGGCCTACCGATTAAAGCAACATATCCGCAGTTCATTTATCCCTGGATTGTAAAAAATTTAACATATTTTCGGCAGCTGCCTGCTCAGCCTTTTTTCGGGAAATACCGACACCGTTACGGGTTTCCGGCGTTAATGCGATAGTGCATTTCACTTCAAAGGTTTGCGCGTGATCCGCGCCGGACATACTGACTAATTCGTAAACCGGCAATGGCTTACGGCTGGCTTGCATCAATTCCTGCAACCGGGTTTTCGGGTCTTTGGTCCAATCGTCTACTTTCAGCGCAGCCAGTTTGTCATCGAATAATCGTAGTATCCATTGCTGACAGACATCCACTCCTTGGTCTTTCAGCAAGGCACCCATAATGGCTTCCAAGGCATCCGACAGAATCGAGTCTCTACGAAAACCGCCGCTTTTCAGTTCGCCGGAACCTAAAATCAGATAGTCGCCAATATTGTGCTGTCGAGCCACTTCCGCCAGCGAATTTTGGTTGACCAGACTGGCACGTAATCGGCTTAAGGCGCCCTCTCCTGCTTCGGGGAACAGTTCGTATAATTTTTGGGCGATTACGAAGCCCAGCACGGAATCGCCCAGATATTCTAGGCGCTCATTGTTTTTGGCGCCCATGCTACGATGGGTCAAGGCCATCGCAAATAAGCTGGGGTCGTTAAACGTTAAACCCAACTTGCCGGCAAGAGTTTCCGGTTTTTTAATCACTTATTGCCAGCTTCGAATCCCTCGTGGAATTCAACCAACACACTCAAATTACCCATAATGGGTTCCACTCTCTCATAGTCGATATCAACCCGCACATAGCCGGGTTGCGCAACGATTTTGATATTGTCATTGGTCACGTGCTCTACATAATTCATATCAAAGCGTTTTTCCAAGCTACCTTTTATATCAGACTTAGTTTTAGTCACTATATCGGTAGTGTTTTCCACTGCTTTCAAGGCGTTTACCACTCGGCTATGATTGATGTAAATCGGGGCAATTTTTAGAATCAATAGGGTAAAGAAACCAATTAGCGCCAAGATAAAGGCAATAGACAGAAAGGTTAAACCGCGTTGTTTTTTTAATGATGACGGCATAACACTACCCCCGCGAAAAATTAGAAATAAACCAGAGACTATCGAAAATCCACCGCAATAAACATTGTTTTTCGAGACGACGATTATCCCGCAGTAAACCGCTCAACGCAGCACTGTACCAAGCCGGTCAAAAGCAATGCCGTTATTTTGCCAGTCCCAATTCATCCAGATAAAAAAGGCTCTACCAACCAGATTGGCTTCAGGTACCGTGCCCCAATAACGACTGTCGTTGCTGTTATCGCGGTTATCGCCCATGACGAAATATTGGCCCTGCGGGACCACAAATACATCCTCAACAGACGAGGCGCCGCGACTCACCAGGATGGAATGCTCAATCCCCAACAAATCCTCTTCCAAACGCTCGGCACCGGTCATATTGCTGCCCTGCCCGACGCCCTGATAGCGCCCCAGCGACACTTGCTTGGCAGGAACGCCATTAACGTGAAGCTTTTTGTCAAAGTAAGCGATGCGGTCCCCCGGCAAACCAATCACCCGTTTGATGTAATCTACTTCCGGTTGTTTCGGAAACCGAAACACTACGATATCGCCGCGCTTCGGTTCGCCCACTTCGATAACCTTGGTGTTCAAAACCGGTAAGCGTACACCGTAGCTAAATTTATTCACCAAAATAAAATCGCCGACCAACAATGTCGGCATCATCGATCCCGACGGAATCCGGAACGGTTCGAACAGAAATGAGCGCAGCAACAATACGATCAATACCACCGGGAAAAACGAGCGGGCATATTCGACCAGTAGCGGCTCGTTTTCGGTAGGATAAGGCAGATTGGCCCGCTTCAAGTACAAGCAATATCCACCCCAGACAACACCGGTGACAAAACTGGCTACCACCAGAAAAAATGAAAAATCGTAATCCATAATTGATCGTTATTATTCTTTATTGACCTGCAACACCGCCAGGAAGGCTTCCTGAGGAATCTCGATACTACCCACCTGCTTCATCCGCTTCTTACCGGCTTTCTGTTTTTCCAGTAGCTTTTTCTTACGTGTAATGTCGCCACCATAACACTTGGCTGTGACATTTTTGCGCATGGCTTTTACAGTCGAGCGTGCGATCACCTTGGCGCCTATAGCAGCCTGAATCGCCACTTCATACATCTGCCGCGGAATCAAGTCTTTCATCTTTTCCACCAGGTCGCGACCGCGATTCTGGCTCAAATCTCTATGCACAATAATAGACAAGGCATCGACTTTGTCGCCGTTGATCAATACATCCAGTTTCACAAGCGGTGCTGGTTCGAAACGCAGAAATTCATAATCAAATGACGCGTAACCACGACTGACCGACTTAAGACGATCAAAGAAATCCAAGACCACTTCACTCATCGGTAACTCATAACTCAGCGAAACCTGGCTGCCGGCATATTGCATGTTTTTCTGGACGCCGCGCTTTTCGATACATAAATTGATCACATTACCCAAATAGGCTTGCGGCACCAGGATATTCGCCAAAATGATCGGCTCGCGGACTTCGATAATGGTACCGACATCGGGTAATTTCGCCGGGTTATCGACCATCACGATCTCGCCGCCATGGGTTTCCACTTCGTAAATCACAGTCGGTGCGGTGGTGATTAAATCGATGTTGTACTCACGCTCCAGCCTTTCCTGAACGATTTCCATATGCAGCATACCGAGAAATCCGCAGCGAAATCCAAAGCCCAAGGCTTGCGAAGTTTCCGGCTCGTAATTCAATGCCGAGTCGTTAAGGCGCAGCTTATCCAAGGCTTCGCGCATCGCCCCAAAATCGTCGGAACTGACCGGATACAAACCGGCGAATACTCTCGGCTGAACTTTCTCAAAGCCTGGCAAGGCTTCGGTGGCGGGATTGTCTGTCGCGGTAATGGTATCCCCTACCGGCGCGCCGAAAATATCCTTGATGCCCGCAACGATGAAGCCCACTTCGCCGGTATGTAATTGCTGCTTCTCCAGCTGTTTTGGGGTGTAAACACCCAACTTCTCGACCAGAAACGATTTACCGGTAGACATCACGGTAATCTTTTGTTTCTTGCGCAGATTGCCATTGACGATACGCACCAGTGAGACCACGCCCAGATAATTGTCGAACCAGGAATCGATGATTAAAGCCTGTAAGGGCGCATTTTCATCGCCGGCAGGTGGTGGAATCTTCTGGATCAATTGATCCAGCACCGCTTCGACGCCGATGCCGGTCTTGGCACTAATCTTCAGGGCTTCGTCGGCCGGAATACCGATGACATTCTCAATTTCTTCCATCACCCGTTCCGGTTCGGCGGAGGGCAAATCGATCTTGTTCAGCACCGGCACCACTTCCAAACCTTGTTCGATGGCGGTGTAGCAGTTGGCCACGCTTTGCGCTTCCACGCCTTGCGCGGCATCGACCACCAGTAAGGCACCTTCGCAGGCGGCCAAGGAACGTGAGACTTCGTAGGAAAAATCCACGTGTCCCGGTGTGTCGATAAAATTCAGTTGATAGGTGACGCCGTCGCTGGCTTTGTAATCCAGGGTGACGCTTTGCGCCTTGATGGTGATGCCGCGTTCCCGCTCCAGATCCATGGAATCGAGTACTTGCGCCTCCATTTCCCGGTCGCTTAATCCGCCACAAATTTGAATGAATCGGTCTGCCAATGTCGATTTCCCGTGATCGATATGGGCAATGATGGAGAAATTTCTGATATTTTTTTGATCCACTTAGCTTCTAGTTAATTCGTTAGGTTTACTGAATAAGTGCGGCGGCAGCCCTGCCCCCGCGAGGTACTGCTTTAGGCGGCCTTGGCCAATATTTGTCTAAATTGCGCGACGGTTTCCGCTGTCAACGGCTGCCGCTGATTGTCCCAGACCACGCCGTCCAACTCATCGGCCAAAATGTCTATGGTTTCCATGAAGTCGTCGAATACCGCCAATGGCGCATCGACCTCGCGCGGCTGCATGAAAAACACGATGCCGGGACAATAAAAGTCTTGTAGCCCGGTGTCGGGGAAAGTACCGGGATCGACCATGCTGGCGACCGCAAAATCGACCATGCGATTGGCATCGACGCGTTCGAATACCCGCACACTACCATAGCGTAAGCCCACACGTTCGAAAGCCTCGAACAGATCTTCGCCGTTAAATCCCTGATCGGCGCGCGCCACGATGCTGAACTCGATCAAGGCCGGCAATTCCAAACGCCGCGAATTAGCCAGCGTCGCGGCTTGTTTTTTCTCGACATCCTTACGCGAGGCATCGGGCGTGGGTTTTGGGCTGGGCTTGATGGCTTGATCGTCTAACAGAGCATCTCCATCAACCAACTCGGTGCCCAACGCAAAAACATCCATCTCATCGTCATCTTCCTCGACCGAAAACTCGTCAACCACTCGGTCGTCGTAAGAGTCCTCATCGTAATAATCGTCGGGCGTGCGTCTTTCTCGCAACGATTTGACGAAATGCCACAACACCATGCCGATCATCACCAGCACGCCGATCAAAATAATCACGACTCTTAATAATTCTTTATCCATTAGCTTTCTGCCATGCTCACTGCTTCATCAATATCAACCGCCACCATTCTGGATACTCCAGGCTCCTTCATGGTAACACCTGCCAGATGTTTTGCAATTTCCATTGTGACTTTGTTGTGCGAAATATACAAAAACTGTACGGTTGCCGACATGTCTTCCACCATCTGCGAAAAGCGCACGACGTTGGCATCGTCGAGCGGCGCGTCTACTTCGTCCAGCAAACAGAACGGCGCCGGATTCAATTCAAAAATAGAGAAAACCAAGGCGACAGCCGTCAAGGCCTTCTCGCCGCCGGACAACAAATGAATCGAGCTGTTGCGCTTGCCGGGCGGCCGGGCAATGATATTCACGCCGGCTTCCAGCAAATCGTCCTCGGTCAATTCCAAATATGCCTGACCACCACCAAACAAGCGCGGAAACTTCTCTTTCAGACCATTATTGATTTTGTCGAAAGTCTCCTTAAACCGTTGGCGGCTTTCTTTGTCGATTTTGCTGATCGCTTGATCCAGCGTGTTCAAGGCATCGACCAAGTCGTCATGCTGCTCGTTTAAAAACTTCATCCGTTCGGACTGGGTTTTAAACTCCTCAATCGCTGTCAGATTTATCGAACCCAGCTTTTCTATCTGATCAGTCAGCTCGTCGACGGCATTTTTCCACTTGGCTTCCGTAGCACCTTCGGACAGATTGGTTAGTATCGCCTCCGGATCGGCATCGACTTCTGTTAGTTGCTCGGCAATCGTTTGCTGCCGCACCCGGCTGTCCTGTTGCTCGAAACGCACCTGATCCAGCGCTTCTTTTTGTTTTTCCAAGGACCTTTGCGTTTGCGAATACTGTTCGGCCAACTGACTGACCGTCTGCTCGCTGGCTTGTTGCGCCTGGCGTTCGGATTGCAGGCTATCCTCGAATTCGGCTTTTCTCTCCAACAATTCTTCCAACTGCATTTTCTCGTCGTCGAGCGGCGCCAACGAATAGTGCAATTTGTTTTCCAACTCAGCGATACGGTCGGCCGATTGCTGATGCTGCAATTGCAAACGCTCGATCTGCTTGGCGGTCAGCACTTCCGACGATTTCAAGGACTCGATTTGCGCATGCAATCTGTGCAAATGTCGGCGCGCTTCATCGACCGAGGCGTCGGTGTTTTGCTGCTGGGCTTGAATCTGTTGATTCAGTTGCTCCAATTCGGTTTTCTTGTCACCCAGATCGCCCAAAGCTTGCTCGGCGTCCTGCTTAATCATCTCCGCTTCGGAGATGCTTTCGGCGTTTTCCGCCAGATGCTGGCTGATTTCTTCAATTTCGTGATCGAGTTGCTCCAGACGACGTTTTTGCTGCTCAAAGCGCGCGGACTGCGCACTATATTCGGCGCTTTTTGCGGAAAACTCGGCGCTGAGCAGTTTTTCTTTTTGTTGATATTGCTCGCGATTGCTCTCGGTAGCCTTCAACTCCTGTTCGGAATTGGCCAATTGCGCTTCGTCCTCGGCGATAACCATCTGCAATTCGCTTTGCCGCTGCTTCAGTTCACGTAATTCCTTTTCCCGGTGCAACACCCCAGCCTTGCTGTCGCTGCCCCGGCTGATCTTAATCCAGTCCTTACCCAGCCAAGTGCCGTCAGCCAATACCACTGACTCGTGCGCCTGCAAATTCATTTGCCGGGCTTGTTGCAGCGTTTCTGCGCAATAGATACCGCTTAATAGACTGGATAAGTCCCAGCGACTACGCAGCTTACTCGCCAAAGCCACCGAGTCGGCACTCGCGCCGGTTGGACTGACATGCGTTTCAAACACCACCAAGGATTGTTTGGTCAAGTCCTGCAACTCGCCCAGTATCGAATCGGCGCTATCCACACAGATCGCCTCTAAATAACTGCCCAACACCGTTTCCACGGCGGTTTCCCAGCCTTCCTCGGCATCCAGAAACTCGGCCAAGCGCGGTTGTTCCTCCAAGCCTACCTGTTCCAGCCAGACGCCCAACTCTTTTTTGTCCTTACCCATCGCATGCTGCTGCAACAATTCCAAGGAACTAATTTTACCGTTGACCTTTTGCAACTCTGCACGGCTGACGTGTAAGTTATCGTGCAGCTGCTTGATCGCTGGCCGCAGTTCGGCGATGCGTTGCAGAACGGCTTCCAGCTGTTGCTGTAACTGCTCGCGCTCGGCTTCGATCAACTCGATGCTGCTATCGAGCGTTTCCAATTCCAATTGCAACTGAGTATCGGCCAGGCCGCCGCGTTCGCCGTTTAATTTGTCCAGGCGCGTCTGCAACTGGCGGTTTTGATTTTCCAGCTGTACCAGTTTGGTCCGCTGCACTTCGGCTTGTTCGCGATAGCCGGCGTTCTCGGCCAAAAAGGCTTCCCACTGCTGCTGCCATTGCTGCTTTTGCTGATGCGCGTCTTGTTGAATGCCCAGCAAGTCTTCCTCGCGTTCGCGGGCCACGATCATGGTTTCCTCGGCTTCCAATAAAGTCTGGCGAATCTCCTCCAACTGCTGCCTGTCCTGCTCGCATTCCGATTGCGCCTGCTCGGCTTGCAGCTTCAAGCGATTGATTTCGACCAGGGTTTCTTCATGGCTTTTTTGGTTGTGCTTGATGGTCTGTTCCAGCCGACTGACTTCTGCAACCACCGCATAATATTCGGCTTGGGTGCTGTCCAGATGTTGTTGCTGAGCTTTCTGTTCGCCGCGTTTCAGCTCCATGGCTTTTTCGGTATCACGCAGCAACACGAACAAACGATTGTGTTCGGCGGCAATACTTTGCAGCTTTTCTTCCAGCTTCTGCGCGGAGCGCTGAAAATTTTGCCAGCGCATCGCCAGCAACTCTTGCTTGTATTGGCGTTCCTGCTTTTTTAGCTCGGTGTATTTTTCGGCTTTTTCGGCCTGCTTGGCCAAATTCTTGATCTGCTTTTCGACCTCATCACGCAGATCGTTCAGTCGTTCCAGATTCTCGCGGGTATGGCGCATGCGGGTTTCGGTTTCCGAACGCCTCTCTTTATATTTGGAAACGCCGGCTGCTTCTTCGATATGTACCCGCAAGTCTTCGGGCTTAGCTTCCACCATCCGGGAAATCGTACCCTGCTCAATGATTGCGTAGCTGCGCGAGCCGAGGCCGGTACCCAAAAACAAGTCGGTAATATCCTTACGCCGGCATTTGGAGCCGTTGAGCATGAATAGCGATTGGCCGTCGCGGCTGACCTGGCGTTTGATGGAAATAGTGGCGTACTGCGAATACTCGCCGCCGGCCTTGCCTTCGCTGTTATCAAACACCAACTCTACAGAGGCCATACTCACCGGCTTACGGCCCGACGAACCGTTGAAAATCACGTCCGCCATATTGCCGCCCCGCAAATGCTTAGCCGAGCTTTCGCCCATCACCCAACGCACCGCGTCGATGATATTGGATTTGCCGCAACCGTTGGGACCGACGATAGCGGTCAAATTGCCGCTGATTGGTATCGTGGTGGGATCGACAAAGGATTTAAAACCCGAAAGTTTGATTTTTTCCAGCTTCATGACTGGTTAGAGACGCTCAAGGCCGTTTACAAAGCCGGCTATTATCTTCGAAATGCCGTTTCGATTCGAATGGAATTTAAATCCGCTTAACACTGCACCTTAAACCGAACGAAGCATTTGGTCTCGAAAATCAATGTGTAAAAACATTGTTGTTCCAGCTTGACCAACCTGAGTTGTAAGCCTGGCGACAAACTCTAGCCGCCTTTAACAAAGTCGATCTCAAGTTTCGCGCATGCAGCGGCGTTGCGTGCAAACACCACCTCTTTACGCCTTTTTTACACAGCTAAAAATAAAATCCGCAGGTCGCCCAAAGTCGCCGGAAATAAAGCAATTTTAGGCATCTTCATTTATCTCGTTAACAGGAGAATGCATGCCGCAGGTTGCTTATCTGTTCGGTTTAGTGTCGCTGATATTTCCCGGACTCGGATTTGCCGAGCCGGCGACAGCAGCGCCGCAGTCCTTTCATCTTGATCTTACTCGACATTGGGTTGGCTACTTTTCGCTGGTCGTGATGGTCGTCGCATATATCTCGGCGATGCTCGAAGATGTAACCAATCTGCGCAAATCCAAACCGATGCTGCTGGCAGCGGCTTTAATCTGGTTTGTCATCGTCCTGGCGTATCAACAACACGGTAACAGCTTGCCGGCAACTACCGCTTTTAAGGGAAACTTGCAGGCTTACATCGAATTGCTGCTGTTCATCATGGTTTCGATGACTTATCTGAATGCCATGGAGGACATGGGCATTTTTGATGCGCTGAAGATCTGGCTGGTCAGCAAAGACCTTAGCTATCGGCGGCTATTTTGGATAACGGGATTTTTAGTTTTTCTAATTTCCTGTATCGTCAATGGCTTGACCGCTGGCCTGTTGATGGGCGCTGTCGTGGTAGCCGTCGGCAAAAATAGCCCACGCTTTGTCTCACTGGGTTGTTTGAACATCGTGATTGCCACCAATGCCGGCGGCACATTTAGCCCGCTGGGCGGCATATCGACACTGTTTGTTTGGCAACATGGCATGCTGGGTTTTACCGAGTTTTTCAAATTGTTCGTTCCATGTCTGGTAAATTTTCTGGTGCCGGCCGCAGCCATGCATTTTGCGCTACCCAAAGACAAACCCATTATCGAACCCCAGCAAATTTTGTTACCACGCGGAGCCAAGCGCATCATATTCCTGTTCGGCGTGACCATCGGCTTGGCGGTTGGTTTTGATATGGCGTTGGGCTTACCGGCGGCAGCCGGCATGATGGCAGGTCTGTCCTTGTTACAGTTCTTTTATTTCTACCTGCAAAAATCCGATAAACCAAGCAATCAGCAACAATCGGAATTTTCGCTATTTTTCGGTGGCGGCGATTTGAATTCCCTGTCTATAGAAGCCAAACGCCTGGATATTTTCGATAAAGTGGGCCGACTGGAATGGGATACCCTACTGTTCTTCTACGGCGCGATGATGGGAATCGGCGGCTTGGGCTTTATCGGCTATCTTGATGCCATATCTCAGGTGCTATACGGGCAATTTAGCCCGACACTGGCGAATGTGATGATCGGATTATCGTCGGCATTCGTCGATAACGGCACACTGATGTTTGCGGTGTTAACCATGCATCCCGATATTCCGCAAGGACAATGGCTGTTGCTGACCTTGACGTTGGGCGTCGGCGGCAGCCTCCTGGCAATAGGCTCCGCGCCGGGAATCGGTTTAATGGGCCAAGCCAAAGGACAATATACATTTGGCAGTCATATGAAATGGTGCCCGGTAATCATATTGGCATACTTTGCCAGCATCGGTACGCATATGCTGGTCAATGCCGGGTCTTTCTAAGCAGCTGAGCCGTTAAAAGCACCGATGAAACTCTCTGAAATTTTCGGCTCCACGCGGAATCTAGCGAATAACGAGCGTTTCATCGGCCATGCCTGGGGTGTAGCCGCGCCCTTCATTTGCACGCTGATTGATTGGCCTTTGCGCGACCTGTTGGGGCCGGCCAGCATACTGATGACTTACTTGCTGGGTGTCTTTCTGGTCGCCAGCCGCTATGGCCGTAGCCCATCCATTGTCGCCTCGCTACTCAGCGCGCCAACCTTTGCCTTTTATTTTGCCCGGCCAATTTTCTCGTTTGCGATTAGCGACCTGGAAAATATCGTCGGCTTGGCGGTGATGATCATTGTCGCGAACGTTACCGGCAGCTTGCTTGAAAAATCGCGCTTGCAAGCCGAATTAGCCAAACAACGGGAATCGCATACCAATGCGCTGTATCGATTGAGTCGCGACCTATCGGCAGCCCAGGATCACAACGCCGTCGCGCGCATCGCGGTCGAGCATATTGACAATGAATTCGGCACCGATTCGATGCTGCTGATTGCCAATACCGAGAACAGCCTGCAAATCCAGACAAATCAAGTATTGCCCATTTCATTGCGAAGCATCGACCTTACACTGGCACAGCAAGCCTTCGAGACGGGCGAAGTCAGACAGCAGCAGCCTTTAAGCTATTACGCGCTGCAAGGGTCTGGCGCTGTGCAGGGCGTGTTAACTATCCTAAAAAGTGAAGCCTTGACCAGACAAACACCGGAAGTAAACACCTTCTGCCATTTAATCGCGCAAACCTTGGAACGGCTTCAGCTAGCCGCCCAAGCCCGAGAAGCCAATCTACAAGCCGAAACCGAAGCCTTGCGCAATGCCCTATTAAGCTCCATCTCCCATGACTTGCGCACACCGCTGACCCGCATTATTGGCGCCGTTGGCACCGCCATCGAGAGCGATGCCGGATTATCAGCCGCGGAGCGCCAAGATTTAAATCAATCGGTATTGGACGAAGCGCAACGCATGTCTGAGCTCACCGGCAAAATTTTGGATATGGCCCGCTTGAGCAGCGGTCAGATCATTTTGCACCGCAGCTGGAACGCCATTGAAGAAATCGTCGGCAGCGCCTTGAACCGCCTGGATAAGCACTTGCAGGACAGACCGGTACGTACGCTGCTGCCGGATAGCTTGCCGCTATTGTGGATCGACGCGGTACTGATGGAACAGGTACTGGTCAATCTGATCGAAAACGCGGTTAAGTATACTGCGCCGGGCAGCCCCATTGACATCGAAGCCATAGCGCTACCGGAGCGATTCCGCTTAAGCATAACCGATTACGGCCCAGGCATTGCCAAGCATCAACAAACCCGGATTTTCGAGAAATTTTATCGCGGCGCCACCGAAACCCAGCAAAACGGGGTAGGTCTGGGACTGGCATTGTGCAAGGCTATCGTCGAGGCGCATGGCGGGCTTATTCAAGCCGATAACCGCGCCGGCAAAGGTGCGGAATTTAGTATCCAACTACCCCTGCATGCGCCGCCGCTGCTTGCAGAATCGGAAGCTCTGGGGAGCGTGGCATGACGGCAACGCCGTTGATTTTATTGATAGAGGACGACGCGCAAACCCGCCGTTTCCTGAAAACCAGTCTCAGCCATCGCGGCTGGTCCACAGTCGAAGCCGATTGCGGCAAATCCGGGCTGGCGATGCTGAATAGCGAACATCCCGACATCGTGATCTTGGATCTAGGGCTGCCTGACATGGACGGTATCGCGGTTACCCGACGCTTGCGGCAATTGTCGGATCTACCCATCCTGATTTTGTCGGCACGCAGCCAGGAACAAAACAAAATCATGGCACTGGATGCGGGGGCCGACGATTACTTAACCAAACCCTTCGGCAGCGGCGAGTTGCATGCTCGACTACAAGCTTTGATGCGGCGAGTGACGCGCAGCCTTGGCAACCAAGAGATTTTCGAAACCGGTCAGTTACGTGTCGATCTCACGCGTCGTAAAGTATTCGTCGCCGACAATGAAGTACGCATCACCCCTATCGAATATCGATTGCTCGGCATTCTGATTCGCCATGCCGGCTTGGTGGTCACTCATCGCCAGCTACTTCAGGAGGTCTGGGGCGCGGAACACATCCACGACCAACATTATCTGCGTATTTATATGGGGCAATTGCGCCACAAGCTGGAAGTCAACCCGGCGCGGCCCCGCTATTTACTGACCGAAGTCGGCGTGGGTTATCGCATGGCGATTGATGCTGATACTGACGTTTCCAAACCGCTTGTTTAATCGCTCAAGCCCGTTAATTTTTACGATTTTTTTATATATAAGTCCGTATATTTCGCCGCTTCGTTTTACCACCGACAACCGACCAAAATCTTGGCGCCTGATCCAAACACGCCGCCTCATCGCCCCAGCGCAAAAAATCCTTAAACTGCAATGTCTGCTGATCAAAACCAATCATCGATTAAAACTTTAACTTTAAGCGCCATCGGAGTCGTATTCGGCGACATTGGCACCAGCCCGCTATATGCCGTAAAGGAGGTGTTTCATGCCGGATTAACTACCGATACGGGGCACATCCTGGGGGCGTTATCACTGATTTTTTGGTCGCTTACCCTGGTAGTAACCACCAAATACGCAATTTTTATCATGCGCGCGGATAACAAAGGTGAAGGCGGCATTATGGCGTTATTGGCGCTGGCCTTGCAGACTGCTAAAGATAATCCTCGGAAATTTCAATATATCGTCACCACCGGCTTGATCGGGGCTGTACTGTTCTATGGCGATGCGATTATTACCCCGGCCATTTCCGTGCTGAGTGCGGTTGAAGGCTTGCAAATTATCACGCCGCAACTAGAGCACTATGTTTTGCCTGTAACCTTCAGCGTGTTGGGAGCTTTATTCATGATCCAGGCGCGTGGCACAGAGGCGGTCGGCAAATTGTTTGCGCCCATCATGTGCGTTTGGTTTGTGGTATTGGCAGTCATGGGAGTGATCAATATTGTCCAGCAACCGGAGGTCTTGCAAGCAGTTAATCCCTATTATGCTTTTAGCTTGCTACATGAACTTGGCTGGCAGGGCTACTTGATAATGGGGTCTGTTGTGTTGGTCATCACCGGCGCGGAAGCCTTGTACGCCGACATGGGACATTTCGGCTTGAAACCGATCCGTTTCGCTTGGTTTGGCTTTGTCTTTCCCGCATTATTGCTAAATTATTTCGGACAAGGCGCACTCTTGATCGGGCATCCAGAGACAATAGAAAACCCCTTCTACCTAATGGCACCAACTTGGGCTTTGTACCCGCTATTGCTGCTTTCGACCTTAGCGACAGTGATAGCGTCGCAAGCAGTTATCTCCGGGGCATTTTCCCTCACACGACAAGCCATTCAATTGGGATATTCACCGCGTATGAACATCCGCCACACATCCGGCGACGAAATGGGGCAAATTTACATCCCAGCAGTGAACTGGTTGTTGATGACATCGGTGTTTATCTTGGTCGCCGGCTTCAAATCCTCCACGGCACTGGCTTCCGCTTACGGCTTGGCGGTGACCGGCACCATGATTACCACCACCATATTGGCATTTATCGTAATTTCCGAGTTATGGCATTGGAACAGGTTCACCAGCATCAATTTTCTATCGTTTTTCTTAGCCCTGGATATCTTATATTTTCTGGCCAATAGCATGAAAATTACCGAGGGTGGCTGGCTGCCAATTACTGTTGGGGGCGTCTTGTTCGTGCTAATGACCACTTGGATCAAGGGCCGCAAGCTGCTTGCCAGAAACATGGATGAAAAAAGGCTGATGTTCGAAGAGCTGGAGCAGCAAATTCAAACCCATCCATTGGAAACCGTTCCCGGTACTGCAATTTATTTAGCGAAAAACCTGCACGGCGTGCCGCAAGTACTGCTACACAACCTGGAACACAATCACGTTTTGCACGAGCAAATGGTGGTTATGACGATCGTCACCAAAAACTTACCGACCGTAGAAGAATCCCAACGTATCAAACTTCGAGTTTTCGGTGAAACAGGCAAATTTTTTCGGGTGAAACTGTATTTTGGCTTTCAAGACGAGCCCGACATGCGTCGCGCCTTGCAGCTTTGCGCTAAGGAAGGATTGGTAATCGATCAGAAAACAGCATCTTTTTTTGTCGCCAGCGAGAAATTGTCTTTCCGCCGCCACTGCCCGATGCCGCAGTGGCAGCGCGCGTTATTTCGATTTTTGTATCACAACGCCTCAAGCCCTACTGAGTACTTCAAAATACCGGTGGATCGGGTGGTTGAGTTGGGTATGCGTATTCTGTTGTAGACGGATGCTGCAACCAGCTCAAGACTGGCATGCAGCACTTTAAGAATACAACTCATGCTAGTTCAACAAAGCACCCAATTTGGACAGCGAACGATTGGCAACAGCGGATTGAGCTTGACCTGGATTGTTTTGGATGTCCGAGATCAACTTTCCAACCACCTGCTGCGCCTGCTCCGGACTGTTGATTCTGGCCTGACTGTCGCTATTTTGTCCGCTGGCGGCCTGCGCCAATTTCAAAGATTCCTGGGACAAACTGACCGTGTCGCTTGGACTTGGCTCGGTTCTTTCGACCTGACTCTGAGAATTCGCAGCCTTTCTGCGCTCTGCCAATTCTTCAATAGCGCCGGCTTTTTGCTCTCTGGATACGCCTTGGCTAGCCAAGGTATTTTGGTTTGGGTATGTAGTGTTGATTTCCATCGTCGACTCCCCTGCAAATTGAACTTACATTCTAGCGGTTTTTACGATTCGCCTTAACGATAATTTTACATCATTCGCCGCAAGTTGTTGACAATTGTGCGAATCAATTGTTTCGACTCGTTTAGGAAGAACAAACCCGTAACCCCACACACCCGCTACCGCAAAATCATACGATAACTCATTGAGTTTAAATGCTTAATACGTTATCGCATCTTAGCTGGTAAAATATGACCAGACTTAACCGGCGGACGTCCAATTCGCCACTCTGGAATCCCTAGCAACCCAAATCAAGCAATGACTACAAAACCCAGCGCAGACCTTACCACTTTCGAGAACCCCAGGCCGGCGCGCGACTTTACGATTCGCATCGACATCCCGGAATTTACCTGTTTATGCCCGATGACCGGCCAACCCGACTTCGCCAAACTGGTTCTGGAATACGTACCTAACAAATTGTGCGTGGAACTCAAGTCTTTAAAGCTGTATATGTGGACTTTTCGCGAGCGTGGTGCCTTTCATGAAGCGGTTACCAACGAGATTCTCGACCATATCGTCGCAGCCACGTCACCAAACTTTATGCGCCTGCGCGCCGAATTCAATGTACGCGGCGGCATTTACACCACGGTGATCTCCGAGCATCGCGACCCAAGCTGGCAGGCACCAGAATTGGTCAATCTGCCTTAAACCTGACGTGAGCGGTAGAACCTTCTATAACAGCGACATTGCCGTTGCGCTAAAGTACGACGGCAAAAATGCGCCCAAAGTTACGGCTAAAGGCGAAGGCTTTACCGCTCAACAAATCCTGGCCATCGCCGAAAAACACGGCGTACCGCTGCAAAACGAACCGGAACTGGCGCGCATTTTGGCGCAAGTCCCGCTCGGCGAGGAAATCCCCCAACAACTCTATATTGCCGTCGCCGAAGTCATCGCCTTTGCTTATTTCATCAGCGGCAAAACCCCCGATTCCGAATCATGAACTTAAAAGAAATCTTTACCGTGCTGCCGCAATACGCGTTGCCGCATCACGCCCTTTCCGGCTTGATGTCCAAATTGACCCATTGCCAAAACAAAACCTGGAAAAACCTGTTTATCAAATCCATCGTGCAGATGTACGGCGTGAATTTGCAGGAAGCCAAGTTTCAAGACCTGGATCACTATCCTAGCTTCAATGATTTTTTTACCCGAGAATTAAAAGACGGTGCCAGACAAATTGCCTCAGCAGCCGACGCAATAGCCTGCCCGGCGGACGGCGCGGTCAGCCAAGCTGGACCGATCAGCAACGGTCGTATTTTCCAAGCCAAAGGCCACGACTACAGCGCGCTGGAATTGCTGGGCGGCGACGCCGAACGGGCACAGGCCTTTGAAAACGGTTCCTTCGCCACCATTTACTTATCGCCGAAGGATTATCACCGACTGCATATGCCCTTAACCGGCACTTTGAAAGAAATGGTGCATATTCCCGGCCGGCTGTTCAGCGTGAATAACACCACGGTCGGCGCCGTGCCCAATCTGTTCGCGCGCAACGAACGCGTAGCTTGTATTTTCGATACCGACGCCGGGCCGATGGCTTTGATTCTGGTGGGCGCGATTTTCGTGTCCAGCGTCGAAACCGTCTGGCACGGTGTAGTAACGCCGCCGAGCATCAGCGCACCCAGAACTTGGCGTTATGAAGAAAACGCACCGACTCTTGAAAAAGGCGTGGAAATGGGCAGGTTCAATATGGGCTCAACCATTATCGTCTTGTTCGGTAAAGAAAAAACAGCCTGGAACGACGACTTCACCAGCGGTAAAGCGGTGCAACTGGGCGAGGCAATCGGCCGGACGCTAGCATAAGCCGGGCAAATCGACAGCGTAATGTGATAAGCACTGCTAGTGTGGCATAATGCGCGCCTGTCCGCCCGGCCGGACCATTAAAACGACGATAACAATAAGAGGATTACCATGAGTTTCTTGATTTCTGATGCGCTGGCCCAAACAGCGCCCACCGCCGTACAACCCGGTTTTGAAGGCATGCTGTTCCCGTTGGGCATTCTGATTTTTTTCTATTTCCTGTTCATCCGCCCGCAATCCAAGCGCACCAAGGAACAAAAACAAATGCTGGCAGCGCTGGGTAAAGGTGCCGAAGTCGTTACCACCGGCGGCATCCTCGGTAGAGTGGCCGAACTGGACGACAACTTCGTCAAATTGGAAGTATCCGATAACAGCTTTATTCAAGTACAGCGCCACGCCATCGCCAACATGATGCCCAAAGGCACTTACAAAACCTTGAACAGCAAAAAAACCAAAGAATAAGTTTGCTTTAACCCTGCGATATCCCCCGCTTTTATTCGCAACAGCCTGGCTGTCACTGCTTTTAATGGAATAACCATGCAAAATCATTTCCCTGTCTGGAAAAACATCCTAGTAATTTTCGTGCTGCTGGTTGGTACGATTTACGCGTTGCCTAATCTTTACGGCAACGACCCGGCAGTGCAATTGGCTTCGTCCAACCCGACGCCATTGCAGCAGTCTCAGGCTGACGCGGTCGCCGCCAGCATCAAAAACGCTGGTTTCGCGCTGAAAAGCTTCGAATTTGCCGAAGGCAAAATTCTGGCGCGGTTCAACAATACCGACGATCAAATGAAAGCGGCGGATATGCTGCGCGAACAAATGTCCGGCAAAGCCACAGTCGCCTTAAATTTAGCACCCGCCACCCCTGCTTGGCTGCGCGCTTTCGGTGCAAACCCTATGCATCTTGGCCTAGACTTACGCGGCGGGGTGCACTTCCTATTGGAAGTTGACATGGACAGCGCGCTGAAGCAGGCTGAAGAACGTTATACCAACGATATTCGCTCGGCCTTCCGCGATGCAAAAGTTCGTTATCAATCAGTTTCGAAGGAATCTGGTGGCATCAAAGTCGTGCTGCCTAACGAAGAATCCAAAGTTGCCGCCACGGAAGTGCTGAACAAAGATTTCCGCACACTGGATTTAGTGGAAAGCGGTCCGAATGAATTTACGTTGAACATCCCCGAACGTAACCTGCGCGAAATCAAGAAAGCGGCGCTGGGCCAAAACATCACCACACTACGCAATCGGGTCAACGAACTGGGCGTAGCCGAGCCTATCATTCAGCAACAAGGCGATAGCCGCATCGTCGTGCAATTACCCGGCGTGCAAGACACTACCCGCGCGAAAGAATTGTTAGGTACCACCGCCACACTGGAATACCGTTTGGTTGACGTGGAGCATGATGTGCAGTCGGCCCTGGGCGGCCACGAACCTATCGGCAGCCGTTTATATAAAGACAAAAACGGCGCCCCAGTACTGTTGAAACGCGCGGTTATTGTTACCGGCGACCAGATCACCGATGCATCATCAGGCTTGGACCAAGACGGCTCACCTGCCGTATTCATCACGCTGGATGGTGTCGGCGCCAAGAAAATGGGTAAGATGACCCAGGAAAATATCGGTAAGCCGATGGCTGTGGTATTCATCGAGTACAAATCCGAGACTAGAGTCGTTAACGGCGAGAAAGTCCAGCACAAAGAAAAAGTCGAAAAAGTCATCAGCGTCGCCACCATCCGCGACAGTTTCAGCAAACGCTTCCAAACCACCGGTCTGGATAGCCCTGAAGAAGCCCGCACCTTGGCCTTACTACTCAGAGCAGGCGCATTGGCCGCTCCGGTTGAAATCGTCGAAGAACGCACTGTTGGCCCTAGTTTGGGTCAGGAAAATATCGATCAAGGCATGATGTCGATTACCGCCGGCTTCCTGCTGGTCGTATTTTTCATGGTCGTTTATTACCGCGCTTTCGGTTTGATCGCCAACTTTGCTTTGTTGTTCAACGTAGTGCTGCTGATCTCCATCATGTCGGTGTTGCAAGCCACCCTGACCTTGCCAGGCATGGCCGGTATCGTGTTAACAGTGGGTATGGCGGTGGACGCCAACGTACTGATCAACGAACGGATCCGCGAGGAACTGCGCAACGGTCTCAGCCGGCAGGCAAGTATTTACGTCGGTTACGAAAAAGCGTTTGCGACCATTCTCGACTCCAACGTGACTCACTTCATCGTCGCTGTATTGTTGTTCGGCTTCGGCACAGGCCCGGTTAAAGGTTTCGCGCTGGTCTTGATGATTGGTATCGCCACTTCGGTATTTACCGCCGTCACCGGCACCCGGATGTTGGTCAACTGGTTCTACGGCAACGATCATCGCGCCGACAAAATTTCCATCTAGCCGAAAAACTTTAGGTTCGGCGCCGCAAACCGGGCCGCTTCGGCGGTTCCGGGAAAGCACTATTCGGCCGGGTGTTTTTCAACACCCGGCCTGACAAGTTATAATGCGCAATTAATTTTTCAATCACTATCCTCACTGGAGTTACACAATGGCAATCGAACGTACTTTCTCAATCATCAAGCCTGATGCAGTCGCTAAAAATGTGATTGGGGAAATTGTCAGCCGCTTCGAAAAAAACGGCCTGCGCATCGTCGCAGCAAAAATGCTGCAATTAAGCCAAGAACAAGCCGAAGGTTTTTACGCAGAGCATAAAGAGCGCGGTTTTTTCAAAGACTTGGTCAGCTTCATGACTTCCGGCCCTGTCGTTGTGCAAGTGTTGGAAGGCGAAAACGCGGTTCTGAAAAACCGTGAACTGATGGGCGCCACCAATCCTAAAGAAGCCGCACCCGGCACCATTCGCGCCGACTTCGCGGTCAGCATCGACGAAAACGCCGTCCACGGTTCCGATGCACCGGAATCCGCTGCACGCGAAATCGCTTACTTCTTCTCAGCTGATGAACTCTGCGACCGTATCCGCTAAGCCAGCATTGATTAATCTGCTGGATTTCGACAGGAAAGGCCTGCAAGCCTTTTTTGTCGAGCTCGGCGAAAAGCCGTTTCGCGCCACTCAAGTGCTGAAATGGATTTATCAGGAAGGTGTCTCCGATTTCGACGAGATGACCAACTTGAGCAAATCGCTACGCAGTCATTTAAAAGAACACTGCCACATCAAGGCCCCGGAAATCGTCGCCGAACAACTGGCGTCCGATGGCACGGCCAAATGGGCGGTGCAGATGCACTGCGGCAATCGGGTGGAAACGGTTTACATCCCCGAAGAGCGTCGTGCCACCCTGTGCGTATCCTCGCAAGTGGGCTGCGCACTGGCCTGCACCTTTTGCTCGACCGCCAAACAAGGCTTCAACCGCAACCTGTCCACCGCCGAAATCATCGGCCAGCTCTATCTGGCGCAACAAAGACTGGGTCCGGAACGCCGCATCACCAACGTGGTGATGATGGGTATGGGCGAGCCTCTGCTGAACTTCGATAACGTCGTCGCAGCAATGAATTTAATGATGGACGACTTTTGCTACGGCCTGTCCAAACGCCGCGTCACCATCAGCACTTCCGGCATCGTCCCGGCGATGAAACGCCTGAACGACGTCTGCGACGTCAGCGTCGCCGTGTCCTTGCACGCCCCGCATGACGCATTACGCGACCAGCTGGTGCCGATCAACGTCAAATATCCGCTAAAAGAATTGATGGAAGCCTGCCGCGAATATGCCAAAACCGGCCCGCGCAAGCACATTACCTTTGAATACGTGATGCTGGACGGCATCAACGACAGCCCGGAAGACGCGCGTACCTTGGTCAAACTATTGAAAACCGTGCCGTCCAAACTGAATTTGATTCCTTTCAATCCGTTTCCGCAATCGCACTATCGCTGCTCCAGTAACGCCGCTATCCTGAAGTTTCGGGATATTCTGCATAATGCCGGCATCGTCACCACCGTCCGCAAGACCCGCGGCGAAGACATAGACGCGGCCTGCGGGCAATTGGTCGGTCAAGTACAAGACAAAAGCCGCAGACATTTAAAGCTGCAAGCGCAAGGACTCTCGCATGGTCAATAGGCGAACAGCTCGCGGATTAGTGCTGATGAGCTTGTTGCTAGGCGCCTGCGGCTTGCTGCCGGAGACCCGCGACACGATGAGCAACGCCGAAAAAGCCAAACTCAATTTGCAAATGGGCGCCCGCTACCTGGACATGGGCATGCTCGAAGTCGCGAAGGAAAAACTGGAAACCGCCGTGCGGCTGGATTCCAGCAATCCGGAAACCCATAACGCGCTGGCGGTCTTCTACGAGCGCATCAAGCAAACCGAAGCGGCCAGCGACAGCTATCAAACAGCCTTGAGTAAAGACTCGGATAACTTCAGCATCAAGAACAACTACGGTCGTTTTTTGTGCGAGCAAGGCAAATTCGACAAAGGCGTCGCCCTGCTGCAAGAATCCATGGCGTCGCCCATGAATACCCGGCCCTGGTTCGCGCTGACCAATTTGGGCGTTTGCCATGCAAAGCAAAACGACATGCAACGTGCGGAAGACTATTTTCGTCAGGCACTGCAATCTCAGCCGGATTATTCGCCGGCCTTGCAGGAGATGCAACGTATCAGCTATCAGAACGGCCAGTTCATGTCGGCCCGGGCGTTTTTAGAACGCTACCTGGGTGTCGCCAAACATACCCCGGAAACGCTGTGGATAGCGTTTCAAACCGAACGGGCGCTGGGTAACAGCAAAATATCGGAAGAATACCGCGAGCAATTGATTAGCTCATTTCCTGCTTCCAAAGAGGCTCAACAAGTAAAAACCGCGATCAGCAAATAATCCGGCATTAAAGCATCATGGCAAAACAACAACAGGCCATTCAGGCCATCCGCGGCATGCACGACATCCTTCCCGAGCAATCGCCTTATTGGCAATGGCTGGAAGGCCAAGCCAGACAAGTTCTGGGCGCGTACGGCTATCAGGAAATCCGACTACCCATCGTCGAAAAAACCGAGCTGTTCAAACGCTCGATAGGTGAAGTCACCGACATCGTCGAGAAAGAAATGTACACCTTCGACGATCGCAACGGCGACTCCCTGACTTTGCGCCCTGAAGGCACTGCCGGCTGTTTGCGCGCCTGCCTGGAGCACGGTTTATTACACAATCAAAGCCACCGCTTGTGGTATTACGGACCGATGTTCCGTCACGAGCGCCCGCAGAAAGGCCGATACCGGCAGTTCTACCAACTGGGCGTGGAAACCTACGGCATGCCCGGCCCGGACATCGACGCGGAGATCATCGCGCTGACCGACAGGCTCTGGAAGCAACTGGGCATTCGCGACAAAGTAGAGTTGCAAATCAATTCCCTTGGCACCAGCGAAGAACGTCTGGCCTATCGCGGCAAACTGGTCGAATATTTCCAACAACACCTGACGGTTTTGGACGAAGACAGCCTGCGCCGTCTGGAAACCAACCCATTACGCATTCTGGATAGCAAAAACCCGGATATGCAGGCCATGTTGCAACAAGCGCCGGTGTTGCTTGAGCATCTGGGTGAAGAGAGCCTGGCGCATTTCAACAGTTTGAAAGCCACCTTGGATGATCTGGGTATTTCCTACCAATTGAACACCCGCTTGGTGCGCGGCCTGGATTATTATGGGAAAACCGTATTCGAATGGGTCACCGAGCATTTGGGCTCGCAAGGCACCATCTGTGCCGGCGGCCGCTATGACGGCCTGATCGAACAACTGGG
The DNA here is from genome assembly GCF_001644035.1 of Methylomonas methanica. Classification (GTDB taxonomy): domain Bacteria; phylum Pseudomonadota; class Gammaproteobacteria; order Methylococcales; family Methylomonadaceae; genus Methylomonas; species Methylomonas methanica_A. Next base: position 6,902 of record NZ_LUUG01000053.1, on the reverse strand, counting down.
CGGCAAGGCTAATCACGCTATCGGTTTTGCGATGGGCATGGAGCGCATCCTGGCCCTGCTCGAGTTGCTGGATAACGTACCGGTCGAACGTACCACGGACGTCTACATGATACGCGTCGGCGCCAGCGCCGAAGTGGCCGGCATGCGCTTGGCCGAACGCATTCGCGATGCGATTCCCGGCTTGAAATTGCAAGTCAATTGCGGCGCCGGCAGTTTCAAGAGCCAATTTAAAAAAGCCGATAAATCGGGTGCCGAGTACGCCATCATCATCGGCGACGACGAAGCCCAACGCGGCGAAGCGGCTTTGAAACCCTTGCGCATCGACGCCGAACAAAGCACGCACAATCACGACCAACTCCTGCAAACCCTGCAAGACTGGCACAGCCGATAATCCCTTGTAACCTGAGAATAGAAGAGAACTACCGTGGCAATTTACGATACCGAAGAAGAACAGCTGGAACAGTTGAAAAAATGGTGGGAAGCCAATCAAACTTCATTGATCGCCGGCGTGGTCACCGCCATCGTCTTGGTGAGCGGCTGGAATCTCTGGCAAAACCACCAATTGGAAAAACGCGCCCAAGCCTCACAAATGTACCAACAATTATTGGACAGCGCGGCCAAGGACAATAGCGAATCCACCGAAAAACTGGCGGAACGCTTGCCTATCGAATTTCCGGGTACCGCTTACGCCCACTATGCCGGCCTGCAAATGGCCAAAAGCAAAGTGCAAAAAGGCGATCTGGAAGGCGCTAAAGTGATTCTGGAAAAATCGATCAAGGATGCCGACAGTGATGAATTAAGACACGTGGCCCGTCTGCGCCTGATTCAATTAATGCTGGCTACCGGTCAATACGAACAAGGCTTGCAACTGATCGCTGCGGTCGATCCGGCCAAATCCGAAGGCTTTTCCGCCAGTTACGACGAATTACAGGGCGACCTGTACGTCGCGCTGGACCGCTTGGACGAAGCCCGTAGCGCTTACCAAAGCGCAATCAGAACCGGTCAAGCCACCCCGCTGACGCAGTTCAAGCTGGACGACGTCGCGACGCCGAGCAACTCTGCCCCGGCGACCGCCAATTAAGCTCACTCCAACGGATACACGCTTTAGCATGTTAATCAGGAACTTCAGATACCGCTCACTTTTCCCGCTGCTTGCTTGTCTGCCTATGCTGGCCGGCTGCGCCGGACTGGATGCCGGACGCGACTTTATCTCGGGCTTAACGGAATATATCACCGGCGACGACGACAACGCCGATCCACCGGCCGCCTTGCAGGAATATACCCCTGAAGTGCAAGTCGAGGTGCTGTGGAAGGAATCAATCGGTAATGGCGCGGACGAAAAATATCTGAAACTGATACCCGCAGTTGCCGAAGGCACTGTGTATGTCGGCGACAACAAAGGCCATTTGCAAGCTCGCGGGGCCGGCAACGGCAGCCTGACCTGGGAAAACAACACCGATTACAGCTTCTCGGCGGGTCCCGGTCTGGGTGTACATACGGTGGTGATGGGTACCAGTACCGGCGAAGTCATAGGTTTTGACAAAGCCAGCGGCGAACAACGCTGGAAAGTCGACGTGCCCAGCGAAGTATTGGCCGCTCCCGTGGTGAGTCGCGGGATCGTCATCGTCCGGACCACCGACGGCAAGATCATCGGCTTAAAAGAAGATAACGGCGCACAACTCTGGACCTTCGAGCACAACGTACCGGCCTTGAGTATCCGCGGCACCGGCGCGCCCATCATCATTGACGACAATGTGATCGCCGGCTCGGCTAACGGCAAGCTGGAAGCCCTGCAATTGAAAGACGGTAAATCCATCTGGGAAGCCACCATCGCGATTCCGAGCGGCCGTTCCGAAGTCGAACGTTTGGTCGATCTGGATGTCGATCCGGTCGCCGCGCGCGGCGCGATTTATATTGCCGGCTTCACCGGCGGCGCGTCCTCTGTTTCGGAAGTGGACGGCGACGTACTGTGGCGCAACGAAGCGGTGTCGTCCTACACCGGCCTAAGCCTGGATTATCGTTATCTTTATGTCAGCGATACGCAAAGCGAGGTTTGGCAGCTCGATCAACGCAGCGGCGCCTCGTTGTGGAAACAAAAAGACTTACACAACCGCCAATTGACGGCGGCGGTGGTATATCAAAATTATGTGGTAGTCGGCGATTTCGAAGGCTATGTACATTGGCTGTCCAATAGCGACGGCCGCCAATTGGGCCGCATTCAGGTCAGTAAAGCGGCGATAGAAGCCAAGCCGGTAGTCGTGGACGACACTGTTTTCATCTACGCCAAAGACGGCACCTTGGCCGCCTTGAGAGCAAAATAAATCCATGTTACCCGTTATAGCCCTAGTGGGCCGCCCCAATGTGGGCAAATCCACGCTGTTCAATTATCTAACCCGCAGTCGCGAAGCATTAGTCGCCGATTATCCCGGCCTAACCCGCGATCGGCAATACGGTCGCGTCAAACGCGGCGAACGCGATTGTCTGATAGTGGATACCGGCGGTATTACCAACGAACAAGAAGGCATAGATGTATTCGCCAAGAAGCAGGTGGAAATCGCCTTGCAGGAAGCCGACGTGGTGTTTTTCATGGTCGACGCCCGCGATGGCCTGAACGCCACCGACGAAGCCATCGCCGACATGCTACGCAAGCTCGGCAAACCGGTGGTGCTGGTGGTCAATAAAGTTGACGGCATCGACAGCAATACCGTGACCAACGATTTTTATAGTCTGGCGCTGGGCGAGCCCATCGGTATCGCCGCCACCCACGGCCGCAATGTCCACGACTTGCTGGATCGCATCGACGAGCTGTTGCCGGTGGTCGCGGACGAATTCGAAGAGCAAGATCCGGGTATCGCCATCGCGATTGTCGGCCGGCCGAACGTCGGTAAATCGACGCTAGTGAATCGCCTGCTCGGCGAAGAACGCGTGGTGGTATTCGACGAAGCCGGCACAACGCGCGACAGTATCTATATTCCCTTCGAACGCAACGGCCAAAAGTTTACCCTGATCGATACCGCCGGCATGCGCCGCCGCTCCAGGGTATCGTTGACGGTGGAAAAATTCAGCATCATCAAATCGCTGCAAGCCATCGAGAAAGCTCACGTGGTCATTTATTTGATTGACGCCCGCGAAGGTGTGACCGATCAGGATGCGCATATTTTAGGTTTGGTGCTGGAAGCCGGCCGGGCCTTGATCATCGGCTTGAATAAATGGGATGGCCTGAACGCCGAACACCGCGATTTCGTGAAAAAACAGATCGAAATCAAATTGTCGTTTCTGGAGTTTGCAGAAAAACATCCCATCTCTGCCTTGCACGGCAGCGGCGTCGGCAAGTTGTTTGATGTGGTGCATACTCTTTACGACTCGGCCATGACCGACATGTCAACGCCATTGCTGACCCGGATTTTGACCGACGCGCTGGCCGCGCATCAGCCGCCATTGGTCGGTGGCCGCCGGATCAAATTGAAGTACGCGCACCAGGGCGGCCGCAATCCGCCGGTAGTAGTAATACACGGCACCCAGACCGACTCCCTGCCCGGCGCCTACAAGCGCTATTTGATGAATTATTTCCGCGACCAGTTGCAACTGACCGGTACACCGATACGCTTGGTATTCAAGTCGCCGGAAAACCCGTTTCAAGGCCAGAAAAATCCGCTAAGCGATCGCCAAGTTAAAAAACGCAAACGCTTGATCGATTTCAGTAAACGGAAAAAATAACAACTCAAGATACCTGGAGCATTCTTATGGCAACCATCACTTTCCAAGGCAAGCCGATCAACACTATCGGCGACTTACCGTCGGTAGGTACGCAAGCGCCGGATTTCCAGCTAACCAATAGAAAAATGCAGGACGTGGGCTTGGCTGAGTTCGCCGGCAAACGCAAAGTGCTCAATATTGTCCCCAGCCTGGACACCCCGACTTGCGCCACCTCGACCCGCAAATTCAACGAAAAAGCCGCACATCTGGACAATACCGTGGTGCTGGTAGTCTCCGCCGACCTGCCCTTCGCGCAAGTACGGTTTTGCGAAATCGAGGGCATCAAACACGTCGTGCCGCTCTCGACCTTTCGTTCCAAATTTGCACACGACTATGGCGTCGAACTATTGGACAGCATTTTGGCCGGTCTGACCGCCCGCGCTATCGTCATCATCGATGAAAACGACAAAGTGATCTACACCCAACTGGTCAGTGAAATTGCCGATGAGCCGGATTATGTCAGCGCCTTGGCCGCTCTGCATCAACCGTAATCCAGAGCGCCGAGTCAAATTTTCAACTCGGCGCAAAGAACAGGCTAAAGATCTATCTACGTCCGGGCTACTCCTAGCCGCAGAAATTATTAAGCCTTGGCCTGGCGTTCCGCTTGATCGTACATCGCGCAAAATAGCTGAATAACCACAAATATCATGCTCCGAGTGGTTCGAACCGCTTCAGGGTCGGCCGGGCTTTCGGCGACATATTCGCTGATCGCTTCGTCCATGAATTTAACCAAGCCCACTTGCGAATTGCTATCGATCATACGCTCGGTAAATCGGTTCTGAAATTTGTCGCGGAATTTCGTATCCATCTCCTTACCCGGCATGAATGCTTGCAACTCCGTATCGAGCAAGGTGGCGGTATTCTGCAACCATTCCATGTTCAATTCCCGCTGGTTCGGCAAATCGCCGAAAGCATGCCTGAATACGCAAATCACATCGAAGCAAAGATCCATGAATACATTCGCCAGGAGCCGATCTTTGTCGGCAATCAAAGCCGAAAACACCCCAAAGATGGTTTGCGCCAAGGCGCTCTGCTCAGTTTGGAATTGCTGAAGTATGGCGCGGCCAGCATTTTCATCCTGGCTTTTGGCGTATTGCAGGGCCTGATACAACTCTCGGTCGGTTAATTCACGCATCGTCATTTCTAAATAAGTTCAACAAATATCCAGACGATATAGTATCAAGCCGATGCCTGATAACGGATATTTATAGTGTGTCTAGGACTATTAAACCGCCCCCTTAATATTGTTGCTCCCGCGCTGTGGGCGCCCAGCTTGCAATTGAATGCGCTACGTGGGACTGAGGTATTTTCAGAGATTTTCTTTAGTTAACCAGCGTATGGCCGCGTTGACGCATGCAGGTTTTAAATGCCCGTTTAACGCCCTCGTTAGCTTTGTAACCTTCCCATAATCCTGCGGGAATAGCCAAAATAGCGCCACCCGCAGCACCGGTTGCAGCACTGCCGGCTATCGCACCGACTGCCGCGCCACCCGCCGCACCGGTAACCGCACCGACACCCGCGCCCATACCGATTTCTTTGGTGATATCCGACGCTTGTTCCGCCAGTGACTTGCACTCGACCATGTCGCGCTGCGTGGTATCGGGGTGTTGGTCTAAGCGCGGATCGATGATCGGATGCCAGCCACTCATGGATGCGCAGCCGCTGGTTAATGTGGCAAGTACCAAAATAGTGGGTAAATATTTTTGTGTCATTTTTTCTCCAAAAACAGACAGGTTTAAATCGTTAGATAAAATTTCGACATTTATGCTTGAGACATAGAGGAATGCCGCTGCGGGAGAGATGCTTCGGCACGCATTAGAGTTGATAAAGTTGCGGGATATTAGTGCCGGTGGGTTTGTACCATTCCTTAAAATCTATCGGCAGCTCGAGTAAGGGCGCTGTTATGCAATATTTCAATAGGCCGTCAATGGCAACATAAGTGCCGCCGCCAATGCGTTTTTCGCCAAGCTGTTGATTCATTAAAGTATTCGAGTCGCACATAATCACTCCGTAAGTTATTCACTTGCGGAAAATTCTAAGTTTGGCGACTTAAAATCTACTTAAGCTTTGATTAGGATCCGGTTAAAAGCGGCTGCCTATACAGCTCACGCCGAACCGGCGTCATGCTCGGAAAGGCTTTGCAAAACCTGGTTAATTCTACTTTGTTAGATTACATTACAACCTTTGTCAAAGGTCGTCATTCCGGCATGGATCGCCGGAATCCAGGCTGCATGGATAGCTAGAAGGCTGTCATCCGTGGCACTGGATGTCCACTCTTGTGACCTGTGGGTATCCCAGCGGGCATGAAGACCTAGAAAATAATCTGACAAAGTAGAATTAAACAGACAGTATATTCAAATGAATACCCTCACCCAACTCCAGACAGATATAGACACGCGCGTAAAAACCATCCGGGACAGCCAATCCGATTGGCTATGCCGCCAGGGTTGCGACGGCTGTTGTCGTCGGCTTGCCGCAGTACCCAAAATCACAGAGGAGGAATGGCATTGTCTGCAAGAAGGCCTAATGGCCTTACCCCCGGAGCAACTTCAGGAAATCGGCCGGGCAATAGCCGCGCAGGCCGGTCAGACATCGCGCCCGGTCATCTGCCCGCTGCTGGACAAAGCGAAAGGCGCCTGCCGGGTCTATGCCCACCGCCCTATCGCTTGCCGAACTTACGGTTTCTATGTCCAGCACGACCTAGGGCTTTACTGCAAGGACATCGAATCGCGCGTAAGCGCCGGCGCGCTGAGCGAAGTGGTGTGGGGCAACCATGACGGCATTGATCATCGGCTACTTGCGCTAGGCGAGTCGCGCGAATTACCGGAGTGGTTTACGGATTGGTTTCTAGCAGACTTGAAATGAGGCTCCAGCCTCGCAGTGAACTGATTGGGGGCAATGCGAACAAATACTTGCCACTTCCGACAATAGATCATTCTGCTTTTCCTCCTGAATTTGCCGCAACAAATACGCATTGAATTTATTGTCGGGTGGCTTGATATATAGCGGATAGCCGAGCCCGAGTAACAAAGTGCTGGCGAACTGGGCTTTGCGACCGCCATTGTCTATCATCGATACCTCTTCCAAGTATCGCGCAAGCGGGCAATTTCGCCCGTAGTCTATTTTGTTCATTACCGTATGCTTTT
>NZ_LUUG01000052.1 GCF_001644035.1 Methylomonas methanica | reverse complement strand
CAGATTTAGTTATAACTCCCAAGCCATGGAAAAACATCACGCTCGAAACATTGCTCTAAGTGAGCAAAGTGGCTGGCGCTCCATTTCTTCCGGTTGGCTTCCATAAATTCTTTAGCAACGGCGGCCAGGGTGTTTTCGGTACTGCCGGCTTTTTCAATCTTGCGGGTTATGCCGGGGTCGATACCGTCAGCGATTTGTTTTTTGGCGGTATCTCGTCTGTCTCTGGCTTGTTTTAGGCTTGTGTCTGGATAGACACCAAGAGCCAGCGTTTTTCGCTTGCCTGTAAAGCGGTAATCCAAGCGGAAATATTTGCCACCATTGGGATTGACCAATAAGTACATGCCTCTTTCGTCGGGTATTTTGTAAGGCTTCTCGGTGGGTTTAGAGTTTTTTATGGCGGTATGACGGTATCTCCTTCCAAGCTTGGCGATATACCGTCATTTGTACCGTCTTGAATGACGGTATGTCAATAGTCCTTGTTGTATCTCATTGGACAATAAAAAACCCGCTAAGCCAGATAACTTGCGGGTTTTTAGTCTTCTTTGCATCTTGGTGGATGCTTAATTGGCGGAGAAAGAGGGATTCGAACCCTCGATACGTTGCCGTATACACACTTTCCAGGCGTGCGCCTTCGACCGCTCGGCCATCTCTCCTAATGTTCAGCTGACTATTGTATAAGTTTCTTGGACTTAGTGCAATCAGTAGCCTTTTCCAAAGCCACATGAGCCTAGGCGAGGCGAGGCGAGGCGACGTATTCCCAACGGGAGATGAGCCTGGAGACGCAAAAGTTGGAATCATGGAGGCATGATCGTAGCTTTTCAGACTCAAAGACTCATAACGCCGACGCAAGCACAGGCCTTTGTTTCCAGTAGAAGCCACCTCACACCGGATGATTGGTTGGGCCGTTGCAGAATAGGTGACCGCAACGCTCGTCTGCGATACTTTAATGATGCCGTTATGCTGTCGTCATTTTCCCAAGGACGTTATTGAAAATTCGGATCGAGTCAGTAGTGTTCGGTGGCTTATCAAAATCTGCTGGGCAAACAACAGCTGCTTTGCAGGATTAGCAAGATGATTGTTATTTGTACGGACAATACTGCCATGGAAAGCTGGAACCACAGCTTAGGAGTCGAGGCGATCCATGATGAATGTTTTCTAACCCCTACGAATGCCGAACAACACCTCTTTGACTACATCGAAGTGTATTACAATCCGGAACAGCTTCATTCGAAATTGGGCTATGTGTTCCCTGAAGCTTTTGAGTTTAAACATGTCGCTTAGTGAGATGTCTGTGAAAAAGGGCAAAATCACCTTACGCGCTCTAGCAACAAGGCAAATCAGGAGTTAAGACAATGGCTTTGGCATTGAAAGATCGGGAATCCCACACTTACGGCGACTATCTAAACTGGCCGGACGATGTGCGTTACGAATTGATAGACGGCGACGCTTATTTGATGGCACCCGCGCCGGATTTACCGCATCAGGATGTGGCGGGGGAAATTTATTTCCAAACTCGGCAAGCGCTGCAGGGCAAACCTTGCCGGGCGTTTATCGCACCGGTCGATGTACGTTTACCCAAAGCTCAGGAAGCCGACGAATCTGTCGATACGGTCGTGCAGCCCGACGTATTGGTAGTATGCGATGGCAATAAACTGGATAAACGTGGCGTACGCGGGGCGCCGGATTGGGTAGTCGAAGTATTATCGCCCTCCACCGCCGGTCATGACCAAATCAAAAAACGCCAGCTCTACGAGCGCCACGGGGTACGCGAATATTGGCTGGTTCATCCGGTTGATCGGGTGTTAACGATATACAGCTTGGCAGACGGAGAGTTCGGCAAACCGCAAATTTATCAATTGGAAGGCGAAACTCAAGTCGGCATTTTGCCGGAAATCGTGATTCGTTGGGACGAACTGGCGGCGCGTTTGCCTAAGGATTATTGAATAGAATGATGGGGGATTTTAGTTTAAACACCAATAGTCTGGTGGGTGCTGAGGGGTTCGAACCCCCGACCCTCGCCTTGTAAGGGCGATGCTCTCCCAGCTGAGCTAAGCACCCGACTAAAGGCCGCGCATTCTATCCAAAATGCGAGCTTCTGCAAAATGTTTTGTTAGTTTTGCTGTGCTTATATTCGTGCCACACTTGCATTTGCCACGGGCTTATATTCTCCGGAGAGCGATCAGAGAAACAGCCACTACAAGCAAATTATTTCTATAAAAAACTTAGGCTCAAAAACTCACCCCGCAAAACCGGCAACTGCGCGCAAACCGCAAACGCTGTCGGCCAAAGCTTATTTTCCGGATATATTGAAAAATCCCGGTTTTAAGTTACTTTTATGTAAGTATATGACTACGCAAAATGAAAGCCTGGATAGCCCGTTATGTTTCAAGCAAAATTTGGCAAGGTGCGTACAAGTTAGTTCTACTAAGTGCTATACCAAGCGCAGCGATATGGAACAATCAAAAGCAGTGACAGGGCTAATACTCCCGGCGCGAGCAATACTTAAACCGTTATACGTTTATCGATAGAAACCAGATGAGTAAAGGCACCACTTACATACCGATTTACGATTTCTCGCCGAGCGTTAACGCCGGCCATCTAAAACAAATTCTGCCCTTGCTGGTGCGTCATAACGTTGCAGCCAACCCAATCAATTACGCCATTTGGTACGACTATGTAGCCGGCGGCAACCCGACCCTAAACAAAGCAGTAGACTCCTTGCTCTCAGAAAACAAGGCCTTCGATTATGACAACAGCGTGGAGCTTTACAAATCACACATTTGTAATGCGTCTTTGGAATCTTTCGAGCAAATCAACCGGCAATTGCACAAAGTTATCGAACAAGCCACCAGCGCGATCAACGAAACCTATAACAAAGCCGAAGAAACCAATGACAGCTTTCAGAAAAAATCGGTGATCTTGGAGAATTTCTCCGCGTCCGGCGGCTTGAAAACCATCTTGCAGGAAATCATTCAGGAAACCAAATCGCTGGCAATGACCAGTCAGGCCATGCAAGCCAAGCTGACCGAAGCCAACCAGGAAATGGAGCAATTGCGCACCGAGCTGGCTCAAGCCAGACAAATCGCCACCACCGACGGTTTAACAGGCTTATTGAATCGGCGCGCATTCGACATGACCTTGGCCGAAATCATCGAACAATCCGAACCCGATACCGCGTGCCTGTCGATGCTGGACATAGACCATTTCAAACGCATTAACGACACTTACGGCCACACCATCGGCGACAATGTCATTAAATATGTGGCGTCTTTAATGAAGAAACACGCTGAAGATCATCACCATGTCGCGCGTTACGGCGGCGAGGAACTGGCGATTATCATGCCCAACACCAGCCACGAAAAGGCTGTAGAAATATCCGAAAATATTCGCAACGCAATGGAAGCCAGCCGCTTACAGCGCAAAAACGATAACCAATCGCTGGGTAAAATCACCTTGTCAATCGGCGTCGCCAAATTACAAGCTGGCGACAATCCGGAAACCTTTATCGTCCGGGCCGATACCGCCTTGTATAAAGCCAAGCAAAGCGGCCGTAATCGGGTAATTCATTCATGAGCAAACGTGTTGCCGATCAATCAGCGTTCGCTCAGACGCTGTACCACCAAACTGCCCACCATATCGCCCTCGACATTGACCATAGTCCGCACGGTATCCAGCAAGCGATCTATGGGTAACAATATCGCAATAGCTTCGGTCGGCAAACCTACCGACTGCAATACCATCATCATGGTCACCATGCCGGCGCTGGGGATACCCGGTGCGCCCATGGCAGCGATCATCGTGGTAAAACATACGATCAATTGTTGAGCCAAATCCAGCTCAATACCCGCTAAATTGGCGACAAATAGCGCAGCAGCTGCTTCGTAGAGCGCGGTGCCATCCATATTAACGGTCGCACCCAGCGGCACCACGAAACCGGCAATACCGGGCTTGACGTGCAAATGTTGTTCAACACAACGCAAGGTGACCGGCAAAGTCGCCGAGCTGGAGCTGGTGGCAAATGCAGTGATTAGAGCTTCTCTGGCGCCGAGGAAAAACTTCAACGGCGAAACCTTGGCAATTAACACTAACAACAGTGGCAATACTACCAAGCCGTGCAGCAAGGTAGTGCCGATGACCACCGCAACAAATTCAGCCAAACTGCTTAACAAGGCCAGATTTTGCGTCGCCAGCAACTGCGCCAGCAAAGCCATGATGCCGAAAGGCGCCAGCCGCATAATCCAGCCGACCAATCGCAGCATCAACTCCAAGCCTTCCTGCAACAGCAGCAAGATATTGCGGTAACGATCCCCGCCCACCACCAAGGCAATACCCAACAACAACGCAAACATCACGATTGCCAGAATATTGGCCTGCGCCAGCGCCGCAAACGGGTTAACGAACAAACCATGCAGGAAGCTGGCTACAAATTGCTCAAAGCTCATTTGTTTAGCGGCAAAGTTGGGACTGGCGTTGTTGAACAAGTCCAGATTCAAACCTTTTCCCGGCTCGAACAGATTAGCGGCCGCCACGCCCAGCATGATAGCCAAAGCCATGGAGACAACAAAAAAACCTAAAGTAGACACCCAGACTCGATGTAGTTGACCGTGCATGCGCAAATTAGCCACCCCAACGGCAATTGAGGTAAACACCAGAGGCACCAACACCATTTTCAACAAATCCATGAATAAATTACTCAAGAGACTGCAAAAGTAGATACCTTGTTTGCTAACGGCGGCATCCGGTCCCAGCTTGGCGAACCCCATTCCCAGCGCGACGCCGAATACGGCACCCAGAAAAATTTGTGTGTTTAATGCGACTTTCAATCCGGCCTCCTGAAAATGCGCTCATCGTAAAACGCCAACGTATTGAGATTTAGCATAGCAAGCCCGGCAACCAATCATGTATCGGCCCGGTTACTCAGCGGACGTGCCCCGTCATGATACCGGCGAAGATTGGCTTTTGGCTTATCTACTTCGGTAAAATCTGCCGCTATGAAGACAATCACCGACCACCTAGAAACTTGTTTATGCGGCTCCGGCCTAGATTATGCGGATTGCTGCGGCCGCTATCACGGCGGCAAATACTACCCGTCAACAGCGGAAGCATTGATGCGCTCGCGTTTTAGCGCGTATGCCCGGCGCGACGTGGATTACTTATTGGATACCTGGGATGCCGGCAAACGGCCGATGACTATCGACTTTTCCAAGGAAACCGCGCAATGGCAAAAACTGACGATAGTCAGCACTAAAAAAGGCAGCGCCCAAGACAGCAAGGGCATTGTCGAGTTTAAGGCTTTTTACCGGCAGGACGGTGAAGACTATTTCATGCACGAAATCAGTCGGTTCGTTAAATCAGATTCCCGTTGGCGCTATCTGGACGGCGTCATCAAAGCCGCGGGCAAAGTCGCGTTAAGCTCGGATACCGGCAAGAATGCGCCTTGTCCGTGCGGCAGCGGCAAGAAATTCAAACGTTGCTGCGGGCGCTGAAAACCTGCACGTTGCTTTAGTGACGATTCAACGAACCGCATCCACAAAGCTCAATTGCTTCCAGGCTTCGTACAGCACTATAGCCACGGTATTAGACAGATTGAGGCTGCGGCTTTCCTTACGCATCGGCAAGTACAGTTGCAGCTCGGCCGGATGTTGACTCAAAAATGTGGCCGGCAAGCCGCGGGTTTCCGGACCGAATAACAAGGCATCTCCCGCTTTATAATGCACCTCGCTGTATCCGGTGTGGCCTTTGGTGGTTAACGCAAATAAACGCTGGGGCTTAGCTTTTTCGACGTAATCATGCAAGGAACCGTACTGGCGGATGTTCACCCATTCATGATAATCCAGCCCGGCGCGACGCAGACGTTTGTCGTCCAAATCAAACCCCAAGGGCTGGATTAAATGCAGATGCGCACCGGTGTTAGCGCATAAACGGATTATATTGCCGGTATTGGCCGGTATTTCCGGCTCGAACAAGACAATATCGAGCATTGCTTCAGTATTTTTCCACGTCCACCGGCGACAGTTTCCAAATCTCGCGGTTGTATTCGCTAATGGTTCTGTCGGTAGAAAACTTGCCGCTGGCTGCCGTATTCAGAATACTCATTTTCGTCCAGCGCTCTTGATCGCGCCAAGTTTGCTCTACGCGTTTTTGCGCTTCCAGATAACTGCGGAAATCGGCGATAGTCATCCAGGGATCATGCGGGCTTTTGATCGAGGCAATGATGTCATCGAATATCCCCGGCTCGAATTGATTGAAATGCCCGCATTCCAACAAGCGCATCACACCTTGTAAATCGCTGTCCTGATTGATGAACCATTGCGGATCGTAATGCGGCCGCAACGCTTCCACTTCCGTTTCGGTCAAACCGAACAGGAAGAAATTGTCGGCACCGACCTCTTCGCGAATTTCGATGTTGGCGCCGTCCAAGGTACCGATGGTCAGCGCGCCGTTCATCATAAATTTCATGTTACCGGTGCCGGACGCTTCCTTACCGGCAGTCGAAATTTGTTCGGACAAATCCGCACCCGGACAGATTTTCTCCATCGCAGACACGCAGTAATTGGGCATAAACACCAAGCGCAGCTTATTGCCTACTTCCGGATCTTCATTGATGACGCTGCCGACATTGTTAATCAGCTTGATGATTTTTTTCGCCATCACATAGCCGGGGGCCGCCTTACCACCGATCAAGACGCAACGATCTACCCAGTTTTGCGTATCGCCGCGTTTGATACGGTCATAAAGATGGATCACATGCAGCACATTCAAAATCTGCCGTTTGTATTCGTGGATACGTTTGACCTGCACATCGAACAAGGCATCGACATTGATTTCAATATCGTGCTCTTCTTTTTTGTAATCGACCAGGCGTTGTTTACTGGCGCGATTTAAGTCGTACCATTTTTGTCTGAACGCGGCATCCTCGGCATAAGGCGCCAATTTGGACAGTTGAGATAGATCGGTAACCCAGCCATCACCGATAGTCGAGGTAATAAACTCGGCCAATTCCGGATTACAGCCCGCCAACCAACGTCTGGGCGTCACACCATTGGTTTTGTTATTAAACTTTTGCGGCCAGAGTTCGTAAAAGTCTCTAAACAATCCTTCTTGCAACAGTCTGGAATGCAGTTCGGCGACACCGTTGACGGAAAAGCTACCGACGATGGCCAAAAATGCCATCCGCACCTGCTTTTGATGACCTTCTTCGATAATCGACATCCGAGCCATGCGCGGATTGTCGCCAGGCCAACGCGCCGACACTTCCGCCATGAAGTGCGCGTTGATTTCAAAAATAATTTCCATCAAGCGCGGCAGCAAATGCTGCATCAGATTGACCGACCATTTTTCCAAGGCCTCGGGCAACAAGGTATGGTTGGTGTAGGCCATCGTTTGCCGTGTAATGTTCCAGGCGTCTTTCCAAGGTAAACCGTGAATATCCATCAGCAAGCGCATCAATTCGGCCACTGCGATGCTGGGATGGGTATCGTTGAGCTGGAAGCAGTTTTTCTCGGCAAACTTACTGAAATTATTACCGTGGCGACCCACCCAATTGGCGATCACGTCTTGCAAACTGGCGGACGCCAACAGATATTGCTGTTGCAGACGCAAGGCTTTGCCGTTTTCGTTGGCGTCGTTGGGATACAACACCATCGTGATGTTTTCGGCGGTGTTTTTCTCGGCCACCGCTTCGGCGTAATCGCCGGCATTGAATTCCTGTAAATTGAATTCTTCCGTGGCGATGGCTTTCCACAAGCGCAAGGTGTTGACGGTGCCGTTTTTATACCCCGGCACCGGCGTGTCGTAAGGCATGGCAATCACGTCATGGGTATCCAGCCAACTGGTGCGCTTATTGCCTTTTTCGTCGATGTGCGTTTGCGTGTGGCCGCCGAATTTGATGCGGTGCATGTATTCCGGCCGCTCGATTTCCCAGACGTTGCCCATCCGTAACCAATGATCCGGCTTTTCGACCTGCTCGCCGTTGACGATTTGTTGAGAAAACATCCCGTATTCGTAACGCAAACCGTAGCCGGTGACCGGCAGCTGCAACGTAGCGCAACTGTCGATGAAACACGCGGCCAAGCGTCCCAGACCGCCATTGCCTAAACCGGCATCCGGTTCGCTTTCGATGAGTTCCTCGGCTTCCAAACCCAAATCATACAGAGCTTGCGTCACGTTATCGTCAACACCGAGATTCAACATCGCGTTGCTCAGCGAACGCCCCATCAAAAACTCCATAGACAGATAGAAGGCTTTTTTACAATCGGAGTCTCGATAGACGTTATAGGTTTTCTTCCAGCGTTCGACTAAACGGTCGCTAATCGCCAAAGATAAGGCTTCGTAGGCGTAATGCGGGGAACGGCAATTTTGATCGCGTCCGAGCCGATGACTGTAATAGTGTTTGAAATCGGCTATGAAATGCTTTTTATCCATGCCCAACTTAGGGAGCTTGGTAATATCGGCGGCGGGGTTACTTTTATGAAAGACTCTATGCGGCATAGTTCTTACCCTTGAGGACAGTGAAAATTAAAAGCAGTGGGCCGCTTGATTTTGCAAGGCTGAAAGCGATGCAGAAAGGCCCTCTAAATCGATTTGTCGGGCACCCGCGACGCCCGGTATAAGGCGTCGCGGTTTAATATCAGTTTAATTTGCCGTGGCATTGCTTGTACTTTTTACCGGAACCGCAGGGGCATGGGTCGTTACGGCCCACTTTACTGCCGAGTCTGACAAAAGGCTGCTCCACACTCTCCGGGTCCGAGTCGGACTGGGCAGCTTGCGCCGCAGGCTCCTCTTCAAAAATCGAATGCGCTTCCGCGTGCTCGTAGTGCATTTCCAGCGGCGCCTGACGTTGTTCGTCGATCGCCTGCACATCTTCTTCACGCGCCACTTGCACCTTGGCCAGTATGCCTACCACTTCCTGTTTGATATGCGTCAACAGGCCGGTAAACATTTGGAACGACTCGCGCTTGTACTCCTGCTTGGGATCTTTTTGCGCATAGCCTCTAAAGTGAATACCTTGGCGTAGTTGGTCCATCGCCGCCAAATGTTCTTTCCAGCTATTATCCAGCACTTGCAACATCACCGATTTCTCGAAATGGCGCAATACTTGAACACCTACCGCCTCTTCGCGGGCACGACTTTCTTGCTCGGCTTTTTCGATAATTAATTGGCGCAATTTCGGTTCGTTGAGCGTACGGTCGTTGCCCAACATTTCCACCAGCGGCATTTGCAGATTAAATTCTTGCTGCAAATGATTTTCCAAGCCGCGCACGTCCCACTGTTCTTCCATGGTTTTCGGCGGGATGTATTCGGTGATCACATCGTTCAGCACGTCGGCACGAATTGCGTTGATAATGTCGTTGATATCTTCGGCAGCCATCAATTCATTGCGCTGCGCGTAAATAACCTTACGTTGATCGTTGGCAACGTCGTCGTAGGCCAGAATTTCTTTCCGAATATCGAAGTTACGATTCTCTACTTTGCGTTGCGCGCTTTCGATGGAACGGGTCACCCAAGGATGCTCGATGGCCTCACCTTCTTCCATACCCAGTTTTTGCATCAAACTAGCCACCCGCTCTGAGGCGAAAATCCGCATCAAGTCGTCTTCCAGAGACAAATAAAACCGTGTGGAGCCGGGGTCGCCCTGCCGACCGGAACGGCCGCGCAACTGGTTGTCGATCCGCCGCGACTCGTGACGTTCTGAACCGATGACATGCAGACCGCCGCTGGCCAACACTTTTTCGTGCCTTTCCAACCAGGCGGCGCGCACACGCTCTTTATCGGCTTCGCTGGCATCCGGGCCCAAGGCCTCTAGTTCGGCATTCAGATTACCGCCCAGCACGATGTCGGTACCGCGACCGGCCATGTTGGTGGCAATGGTTACAGCGCCCGGCATACCGGCATTTTCGATAATGTGCGCCTCGCGCTCATGCTGCTTGGCATTCAAGACTTCATGGCGGATGTTTTGCTTTTGCAGCATGCCGGAGATCAGCTCTGAGTTCTCTATCGAGGTAGTACCGACCAACACCGGCTGGCCGCGCTGCACGCAATCTTTGATGTCTTCGATCACGGCGTTGTATTTTTCCCGCGCCGACAGATAAACCAAATCGCCTTTGTCTTTACGAATCATTGGTCTGTGGGTAGGGATCACCACTACTTCCAGGCCGTAGATTTTATTCAATTCAAACGCTTCGGTGTCCGCAGTACCCGTCATACCGGACAACTTGCTGTACAGACGGAAATAATTCTGGAAGGTAATGGAAGCCAGCGTTTGGTTTTCGTTTTGAATGGTCACGTTTTCCTTGGCTTCCATCGCTTGATGCAAACCCTCGGACCAGCGCCGACCACTCATCATCCGGCCGGTAAACTCGTCGACGATGATGACTTGACCGTCTTTCACGACATAATCCACATCCTTCTGGAACAGCACATGCGCCCGCAATGACGCGTTCAGATAGTGCATCAAGCGGATATTGGCGGCTTCGTACAATGTGGAACCGTCGGCTATCAAACCGTGCTCCGCCAACAAGCGTTCCACGTGCTCGTAACCGGCTTCGGTCAAATGGATCTGCCGGGATTTTTCGTCGACTGCATAATCGCCGGGCATTTGATCCTGCTTTTCCGGATCGTCGGCTTTTTCCTGCTTGGTCAGGTAAGGGATGATTTGATTGGTCTTCAGGTAAATATCGGTACTGCCCTCCGCCTGACCGGAGATGATCAACGGCGTTCTGGCTTCGTCGATCAAAATCGAGTCTACTTCGTCGACGATGGCAAAATTCAGATCGCGCTGAACTTTTTGTTCCAGGCTGAAGGCCATATTGTCGCGTAGATAATCGAAACCAAATTCGTTGTTGGTGCCGTAGGTAATATCGGCGGCGTAAGCCGCTTGCCGTTGTTCGTGATTCAGATCGCTGACAATGACGCCGGTGGTCAAACCCAGGAAACCGTAGAGCTTGCCCATCCATTCCGCGTCGCGGCGGGCCAAGTAGTCGTTAACGGTAACGACATGCACGCCTTTACCGGGCAAGGCATTCAAATAGGCGGCCAGAGTGGCCATCAGGGTTTTACCCTCACCGGTTTTCATCTCGGCAATCTTGCCGCTATGCAAGACCATACCGCCGATCAACTGCACGTCGAAATGACGCATGCCAAATACGCGGGTCGAGGCTTCCCGCACGGCGGCGAAGGCTTCTGGGAGTAAATTGTCTAGGTTTTCGCCTTGGGCAAGGCGGTCGCGAAATTCCTGTGTTTTGGCTTGTAACGCCGCATCGGATAATTTTTCGTATTCGGCGGCCAGAACATTTACTTTCTTGACTAGCTTGCGTTTCTTCTTGACTAGCCTGTCGTTGCGGCTGCCAACTACCAATTTAACCAGCTTACCCAGCATGATATTTCCAGAGTGAGAGTGAACCAAAGTTTGCGATTATAAACGGTATGGGGCAGCTGTGACCAGAAAACAAGCCCGATAACCTAGTACCATTAACCAGCCGGTTTTTGTAAATCGGCTATTTAAATGCGGCTATCGGCCATATGAAAAGCGATTTTTGCTTCACAGCCACAGTCTAGCTCCACAATTCCGCGATTTCCATCGCAGCAAATTTGGGATAGCTCGAACATGGACAAGCCAAGCGATCAGCGTATAATTCGCCGGCTTCGGCCCTTGCGGCGGCAAGCATTCGACATCATTCCTCCGGCTTTGACAATTTATGAAAATAGTGATTCTCGGTGCCGGTGTTACCGGCTCTTCGGTTGCCGGCGCATTGGCCAGTGAAGAAAACGATATTGTCGTTATCGATAAAAATGCCCACTTGCTCACCGCATTGAAAGGCCGCCTGGATATAGCCACCGTCGAAGGTAACGCTGCCCATCCCAGTGTCCTGGAACAAGCCGGCATTCAGGACGCCGATATGGTGATTGCCGTTACCGACCGCGACGAGACCAATATGCTGGCCTGTCAGGTAATTAACACCCTGTATAGCAAACCCAAAACCATCGCCAGGGTGCGCGCCATCGACTTTCTAAACCATCCGGAATTATTTGCGCCGGGCGGTATCGATATCGTCATCAGCCCTGAGCAGGTCGTCACCGAATCCATCCACAATCTGATCAAATATCCCGGTGCGCTACATGTGTCCGAGTTTGCCGACGGCTTGGTCAGGCTGTTTTCAATTCGCGTGGTACCGACCGGCTTTCTGACCGGTAAACGCATCCACGCCGTGAAAGAAAAACTGGCCGACAGCATGATTCGGGTCGCGGCGATTTTCCGCGACGGCAAAGCCATCGCGGTAAACGGTGAAGCGGTGATCGCCACCGGCGACGAGGTGTTCTTCGTCTGCCCCCGCGACAAGGTCCGTAAAACCCTGGTGGATTTGCACAAGCTGGAATCGCCGATCAAAACCATTATGCTGGCCGGCGGCGGCCATGTCGGCAAGCGGCTGGCAATTGCTTTGGAAAAAAATTATCACGTCAAAGTCATCGAGCAAGACATCGAGCGCGCTCGAGAGATCTCCAACGATTTGCGCAACACCTTAATTCTGCATGGCGACTGTACCGACGAATCGCTATTGCAAGAGGAAATGATCGAAGACATTGACTTGTTCTGCGCGATTACCAATAACGACGGCATCAACCTGATTTCCGCCGGTCTGGCCAAAAAGCTCGGCGCCAAAAAGGCTATCTGCCTGATCAACAATAATTCCTACCTAAAATTACTGGACGGCACCGAAATCGATCTGGCGATTCAACCGAAACTGGAAACCTTGGGCGGCATCCTCAAACACGTGCGCAAAGGCGACGTGGTCGGCGTCAGCTCGGTGTGCGGCGGCAGTGCGGAAGCGATCGAAGCGATTGCTCACCGCAGCAAGAACTCCAGTTCAGTAGTTGGCTTGCGGGTAGACCAGGTCAATTTACCGGACGGTGTGATATTGGGCGCGCTGATTCGCGAAAAAGAAGTAATCCCGGTGCATCACGACACCGTATTCGCGGAAGGCGACCACGTAGTGATGTTTGCGCTGAATAAGAAAATGGTCAGAGACATCGAAGGCTATTTCCAGCCTATCTAGTCCGCCAAGTCGGCATCAATAAATGCCAAGGCCCGTTGCGGCAAAGCCTCGTTACCTTCACCTTGCAAGGAAGCCTGACTATCTTCATGCACCGCTGTCATAAACTGCAATAGCTGCATTTCGATCTTCAATTTTTCCTGCGGTTCTTGCGCATCCCACATTCGATTCAACAATTGTTTGGCGTGATGATGGATCGTGAACGCCAAGGCTTCCGGCAGATGCGCGTAACTGCTGCGCAAAGACTCCTTCAATTTATCCAGCGATTGCAAATATTGCTGATAGTCTTTCAAATCCTGCTTGCATTGGGTTTTCACCATCGCCAGCTGGTTGCTGTTGCGGGCTTTATTGACGGCCAGCTCATGGGCCAGTAGTTGTGACTGTTTTTTTAGTTGCGCGACCAAGGCCTGTTCCGCCAGCGCCTTGGCTTGCCGCAAATCGGCGACATCTTCGTGCCTGGATAAATGCCATTGCAGATTGTCGTCGCGACTGCGCCGCAAAAACGCCAGCACCTCGGCCAACCAGCGACTAATCGGCGACATGGAGCTGTCGGCGTAAAGCCAGCATCGCCGCGGAATCGGCTTGTTTACGATACTTGCGCAAGGCTTTGCGCAGATCTTTATATCGGGAAGTCGGCAATTGCGACTTCGCCGCCTGCAATTCATGATCAATTGCATCCGATAATTCTCTGGCCTGTTTTCGGTTATCGGCGGCAAGCAGGCGTTGCCGCTTGAATCTGGTCAAATAGCTTAACTGCCGGCATTTAGCAAACTTTAGCCGCTCCACATCTTGCCGGCGAATCTGCAAAGACAATAGTTGCCGCAACGCCGAAGATTCTCGACTGAAATACCCGCGCAGCTCGCGGCAAACCGCCGTGAATAACGTCATTACACCAAGCAAAGCTAACAAAGCCAAAGCCAGCAACATCACCTTACTGGCTAACAAATAAAACAAACCCATCAATAAGGCCAAGCCAAACTGCAAACAGACAAACCCCAGAACAAACAGCAGCATCGCTAGGCTGCCTATCAGTAATCCGCCATAGAAAAGCCGTCCGAACATGGGTATCAGGGACGCTCGATAAACTCCAGCGCATTGCCGTCGCGATCCCGGCAAAACAGCGCCTTACGTCCGGAAATACTTAGCGTATACGCCGTACCGGTCCGCTCCAAA
Organism: Methylomonas methanica; assembly: GCF_001644035.1. Lineage (GTDB taxonomy): Bacteria > Pseudomonadota > Gammaproteobacteria > Methylococcales > Methylomonadaceae > Methylomonas > Methylomonas methanica_A. Next base: position 109,263 of record NZ_LUUG01000052.1, on the reverse strand, counting down.
TCTTCGCGCAAAGCGTCAACCGAATCGATATGCATAGCCACATGCCGATCACGACCACCATGCGCCGGCCTGCCAGTGGTGGGGTCGGGATTATCCAATTCCAGCAAATGAATCTGCTGCGCGCCGATTTGCAACCAGGCGCCGGGAAACGGCAGATTCGGCCGTTCGGTTTGCTCCATTCCCAACACATCGCGGTAAAAAAGCAGCGATTGCTCGGTATCGGAGACGATCAAACTGGCGTGATGTATCGTGAAATTATGTTTGGACATGGCAATCAACAGGTGAGTAAGGCTAGGCAATTATACCGCCCGATTATTTTACCGCGTAGGTTTTCAACCAAGCCAAACTGGCGGCGGTATCAGCCGTCGGCCGGTACTCGGCACCCACCCAGCCCTGATAGTCCGACGTCGCGATAATATTGAACAGGTTATCGAAATCCACGGCGCCCGTGCCCGGCTGGCGGCGGCCTGGGCAGTCGGCAAATTGAATATGACCAATCTTATCCAGATGTTGGTGCAAAAATCCGGCGCAATCTTCACCCATCCGGCTCATGTGATAAATATCGTATTGCATGAATAAGTTTGGATGATCGATTTGCTTTAGCGCATCCTGCATCTTTTGGCTGGTGTCGACGATAAAGCCAGGCATGTCATAGCTATTGACAGCTTCGAATACGGTTTTAATACCCAACTCGGCGAAAACCGCTGCGGCATAAGCCAGATTCTCACACAAGGTAGTTTGATATTCGCCCAAGCGCTGCGGGTCCAAGCAGCGACCCGGTAACACGTTAATAACGCTGGGTTTTAATCGTTCGGCATAAGCCAGCGCCTGCTCCACGGCCGCTTTAAATTGATCGCGTTTTTCCGGAACCGCCGCCAAACCCTCGCCACCTTGCAGCAAAGTATCGGCATCGACATTGAACAATACCAACTGCAAATCCTGTTGATCCAATAGATCGCGGATTTGTTCGGCTGGCAGCGAGTAGGGAAACTGAATTTCCACCGCATCGAAACCGTGCTGTTTCGCGGCCTGAAACCGTTCAGACAACGGCAGTTCGGTAAACAATAAACTCAGATTGGCGGTAAAGCGCAGCATTAGTCTTGGGCGTACAGTTTGATCAGCGTCGAGGGATCTTGCTCCAAAAATCCGCCGCTGCCGTGCAATTGCATTAGTTGCGCAGCTAAGCCCGACATAGGTATCGCACTACCCTGTTTGCCGGCTAAATCGACAGCCATATTTAAATCTTTTAGTAAGGTTTTCACGCGCCACTTCACCGGTTCGAAACGCTTATCGGCCATTTCCGGCCCAACAATTTGTAGTGGTTTGGAATCGGCGAAGCCGCCGGCCAGCGCTTCGGGAATTTTTGCGGCATCGACGCCGGCCGCTTTTGCCAGCGCCATCATTTCCGCGATCACTAGCACATTGCAGCTGACAATCATCTGATTGCAGATTTTAGTGGCCTGACCGCTACCGACTGTGCCCATATGCGTCAAACGGCTATACAGCGGTCGCAATACTTCCCTAGCAATTGCAATATCCGGTTCGGCACCGCCAGCCATGATCGCCAAACTCCCCTGCTCTGCCCCGGCCGTGCCTCCAGATACCGGCGCATCGACCCAGCGCATGCCGCAAGCAGTCTGTAATGCAGCTGCCATGCGCCGAGTGGCTTCTGGGTGAATACTGGACAAATCAATTAACAATTTATCGGCAGCGCCGTTGGCGATAATTTGTTCCGTCACCACCGCTTCAACAGCCATGGTGTCGGCCAGGCACAAAATCACTACATCGGAAGCTTTTACCAATTCGCCGACACTGCCGCAGACCTTAGCACCCGCATCACCAACCACATCCAACTTGGCGGCAGTGCGATTCCAGACATTGACCTGAAAGCCCGCCGCTAAGAGACGCAACGTTAGCGGCTGCCCCATCAGGCCTATACCGACGAAACCGAGCGTGTAGCGTTGTTCTGCCATATTCAAGCCGCCGTTATTCGAATAGCGCCGGGCTTAAATCCAAACGTTCGGCATCGCCCCGGCCGCTCATCAGATGTTGATGCACGATTTGAAAAGCTTCGTCGAAATCGGCATTCACAAAACGCTGGGATAAATGCGCGCAGATCGCATACAAGCCCGAATAATGTACGGTCTCGCCCGATGTACACAGGTTGATTTTCTCGGACAGCACTCGCATCACTGAAAGTACCGAACCGTCTTGCCGCCAGTTGGCGGACACACTTACCACCTCGTCGCCCCTGCACGCGATCGCGGCTAATGCATTAAAGGATAAATCCACCAAGCCGGCCAAAATTTTGATTAGGTCCCCGCTGGCAATAGCTTTAAATGTCTCGCTACCGCAATCCAGCAATAAGGCTTGGCGCATCACAATATCCATATCGGACAAATGTCCAATCTCGCCGTCGCCGGGCTGCTTGATAGCGAATTTCCGGTGAAAATCTCTAACTTGTTGTAAATGTTTGTTCATGAATCCCCCGAATGCGCTGAATGACCGGGAATGTTACAAGGAGGAAAGAGAAAGCGCAAAGAGAGGTTCTTAGGCTACTGGCAAACAATACGGATTTACCGTGTAATTTCAGTGAAAAAGCGCTACGCCCTCGAGAACGAGGGCTCCGACAGCAATTAAATATCGAAATCCAATTCGAAGCCGCCATAAGCGAATAGTGGCATCCCTGGACGTGGACCATACGGTTGACGGGAGACGACGTACTCTTCATTGGAGGCATTTTGCACTCCACCTAAGATTTTTATACCTTTCGCAACTTTATAATAGGCCGACACATCCATTATCACGTATTCGTCAGTGACACCAAAACGGGAGTCTTTTCTCGCAACTGGGGTGTTTCCATCCAATTGCTGCTCGGTATTATTTGCACTGGTAAACGTTTCGCTGACGTAATTGGCTGACACCTCCATCCCCCAGCTTTGGAAATGCAAGCCGCTGCCAAAATTGAGCGTATATTCCGGGATGTAGGGTACTTTATTACCTTTTCGTCCGTAGCTGAATATCGACTCGGAGTTACTGGATCGAGCGTTGCTGGTTTGCTCCGCATTGGTATAAGTGAAAGCCAAGAAATACGGGTTGCGAAAGCCCCACGCGAATGCCTCACCGGCGTCGAAATTCATCGCCAACTCAACGCCACGGCTGTCGACGCTGCCAAAGTTCTCTGCGGGCCCACCACCGCCGCCGATATTGTTGACTACCAACAAATTGTTAAACTGCGTGTAAAACCCCGTCAGCTCGGCATTAAATGCACCATGCGTATACCGTCCGCCCAGTTCGTAAGCATCACTAGTTTCCTCACCGTAGTTGTTGACTATCGCGCTTTCAGGATTTGGCGGCGAAAACCCTCGATGAGCACCGGCAAATACCATAATGTCATCGTTGAACCGATAATCGACACTGCCGCCACCCGCATAGATATCCAGCCCGGAACTCGCCAATCGTCTCGAAGCGGGCCTACGATCCTCATACACTTGATTCAAATGCTCGTAGCGTAAACCCGGCGTGAACCCAAACTTCCCCAGTTCAATTCTATCTTTCAAGAAGAATGCATAGGCTTGAGTAAATCCGGTCCGGTCGTCTTGACTACCCGGTGCACCAACCACCCGATTGGTTATCGCGCCACTCGCATTCTGGGTATAGGTTGTATCGTGTTGAAACCGTGTTTCGGCATCTTCATGATAGCGGAAACCTCCGTTTAACTCGTGATGAGTGGGGCCTAGATTGAAGCGGTAAATTGCCGCTGTTTCCACGCCTGCCGAGTAATAACTACGATTGTTGTCTCTCACGTTGAAACTGCAAGCTCTAGTGCCTTTGAGACATGCGAGATCATTCATGTTATTCCCTGCCAATGCACGAGACCATTGTTCGCCGTCCAGCTTGCTCCAGTTACGATCAAACTCACGATAATAGGCTGTGGTGACGATATCCAGATTATCGGTCGGCGCAATCAAATAGCGTGCAAAACCACCAATTTGCGTCGTATCGATATTGTCGAACCGCGAAGCAGCGTAGCGCCGGTAAGGACTGTTCCGAAAATCTTCCTCAGTCAGACCTAAATAGGTTTCGTCGGCATCCATGCTTGAATAGCCAAATTTGACTTCTAGTTTTTGGTACATCGCAGTATTCGGTTCCCAAGACATACGCAACATAGGTTCAACTTGCTGGAAGCCTGTTTGATCACCATTTTTGAAGTCGGGTGTGCTGTCTATAGTTTTAAAACCGTCGGATCCCCGATAAAAACCCTCCAGCAAGTAGCCAACTTTACCATGCGAAGTATCCAAGGTATCCCCGACAAAACCGTGTGAGCGGAACTCACCGTAACTACCATAAATGGTTTTTAAATAGGCCCTACCATTGGCTGGAATTGGCGTCGAAAGGTAGTTCATAACGCCACCGGTAATATGGGGGCCGTATTTGATTTGGCTACCGCCTTTCAAAACCTCTACTCCACTCATACGCCCACCAGCCGGATTGAAATACGCTGCTGGAGCAGAGTAAGGAGCGGGCGCTATCATTATCCCGTCCTCCATAACCGTGATCTTAGCGCTGCGCGTAGTATCAACCCCGCGAAAGCTAATATTGGGGAACAAGCCGAAACCGTCTTCTTCTCGAATATTCACACCAGGGGCTTTACGTAAAATGCGGTTTATATCGCTGTAACTTTGATCACGAATGTCCTCGGTTTTTATATACGTAGCCGAAGCGGGCAAATCTTTAACATCCGAAGGATCACCTAACACACTTACAACGTCCAAAATGTCTTCTTCAGCTTTTTCCGCTGCGTTCACGGAAGCAGCCCCCATCGAAAGACACGCAAGCGATATTGCCCCAACAAGTGATTTTTTTTCAAACATTACTTCACCCCTAAACATTGACGATATTTTGCGAAATGTAAAATCTTGTAAAAGATGGGGGTATAGTACATTTAATCTTAATGAGAATCTATATCATTTTTGAAAACCAATTTCTACATAGCAAGACAGCAACTTTTCAACTGGGAAGATGAACTTATAGCGTGGGATGAGTCCTAGAATTCTCACTGATCGAGCAGGTTAAACGAAATAGTTTGGCGTAAAGCTATACCACAAGATCTTTTTCACAATTCTCACGATCAATCAACTCTGCTTTTTGAACTCGGGACAGCTTTTTTATCGCAGACTCCCTTTGACTAGCACTGGCGCGAGTGTGACCAACTTCCGCATAAATCACCTTTAACGGTCGCCTAGCTCTAAAATATTTGGCACCACGTCCTGCACTGTGTTGTTGAAAACGTCGCTCAACATCGGTACTAATACCGGTATATAAGCTGCCGTCATCACACTGAATGATATAGACCGACCAATTTAGCACTGGCGATCTATTGAGAGTCGGCGGATTTATTCAACCAGCCGTTTAGAAGAACCGCTACCAACACACCAAAACCAATATACGCATAGCGAACGATAAAGATCAGTGCACCGCTTTGGCTATGACTTGCAGCATCTTTGACACCGGGCGTAACCGCTAATGTCCAGAGCAGCGCCGCCAAAAAATAGACCACCACACCCGAGACCGCCCATGAAACAGCCGGACGACCTGATCGTGCCGCAGTGTTGTAAAACCAGATGCCGACTAATGCGGCTGCTATCGAACCTAACATGTGTTTCCCTGATTTTAAGTGGTTTAACGGCGAGACAATTGCTCGATTCCTAGATTGGCCAGCTGATCAGCACGCTCGTTACCTAAATCTCCGGCATGTCCTTTCACCCATATCCAATCGATGTTGTGACGCTGGATCGCCGCATCCAATCGTCGCCATAAATCTTCGTTTTTCACTGGCTTATTTGCCGCTGTTTTCCATGCCCGCATTTTCCAGTTAGTCATCCATTCGGTGATCCCTTGCAAAACATATTTAGAGTCGGTGTGCAATTTGACGCTGCAAGGCCTAGTTAAAGTGTCTAAAGCTTGTATTGCAGCTAACAACTCCATCCGGTTGTTAGTCGTTTCATGCTCACCGCCGCACAGCTCTTTTTCTTTATCTCGATATTCCAAGCGCACTCCCCAACCTCCGGGCCCAGGATTGCCCTTGCATGCACCATCTGTGTAAACAATAACGTCAGTCATGATCAACCTATCTATGTAAATTCGATTTCAAACCTAATCCAACCGCAGCCAAATTGCTTCGGTGTTGCTGCGTCGCGGTCAAAGGAATCAATGTATATTGCCTCTTCACCGCTTTAATGCCGTAAGCCATAGCAAACAAAGACGCAAAGCTAAATTCGAATTTACCGTGAGCAATGGTGTAACTGTCTAATCCAAACTCGGCAGTCGTTAGCAATTCGAAATTCATCAACTTCAACCAATCCAAAACCCGCGCCTTAGTAATGAAATGCGCCCGCCATGATTCCGCAAGCTTTCTATCCCATAGAAACTGGAAACGTACCGACATACTAAACGGGTTGAAATTCAACATGACCAATTCGCCGCCCGGCTTTAATACGCGGTTAACTTCGCGCAAGGTTTGAAACCGACGCGCATCGAACTCCAAAATATGCGGGAGTATGACTAAATCCATCGATTCAGTTTGGATAGGCAAATTAAAGGCTTTAGCGGTCACTTTCAACGCACCAGCATCACCCATGGCCTTGCCGTCCAGAATTAGATAATTCCGATACAAGGAAAAATCGACAAACTCATTTTCCCAGCCTAAACCACCTATCTGGAGTTGTTGTTGTTTGCAACTCACCGTTATCGATCTGCGCAGATAGTTGGCTTCCATGGTTTGCAGTAGCTTACCTCTTGGGGTTTGGTACAACGCAAATAGAAATTGTCTCTTCATTTAACCGCCGCTAAGGGTATGTTTTTTTGGCTATTTTAGAAAGCCATGCTAGGATCTAATTTTTTTATTTTAGCGAGTTCAGACAATGCCCCGCTCAATTTCCAAAAAATCAGGCCGTCATCTGTCTTATCTACTGCCTATTTTGCTAGCAACCGGTTGTAGCCAACATGCGCAAAAAGACCATCTAAGCCAATCATCAACTAGCAAGTTTTCCGTGTTTACCCGCAATGGCAATACCGGAAAAATCCACAACAAGCAGGTAGAATCAAAAGAGCACGCCACCATCTGGGATAGGATGCTGTCTCTTTATGCCTTGCCGGAAATCGATAATGCCAGAATCGACCGCGAAGTAAACTGGTATCTTAGAAACCCTGAGTATCTCACCAGAGTACAACAACGCGCCGAGCCCTATTTATATTTCATCCTCAACGAAATCGAAGCCAAAAACATCCCCGGAGAACTGGCACTGTTACCTGCGGTTGAGAGCGCTTTTAGACCTGACGCGATGTCGCCTGCTCAAGCATCCGGTCTTTGGCAGTTCATTCCGCCTACCGGGCGTCTTTACGGGTTAAAACAGAACAGCTGGTATGACGCCCGGCGCGATGTCGTGCAATCGACTCAGGCAGCCACTACGTTCCTGAAAGAACTGAGCGAGACTTTCAACAACGACTGGTTACTGGCACTCGCCTCATATAACGCCGGCAAAGGCAATATCAAAAACGCCGTAGACAGAAATGTCGAGCGTGGACAGCCTACCGACTTCTGGTCCCTGGACTTGAATAACGAGACCTCGGCTTATGTCCCCAGACTGCTGGCAATCGCCAAAATTTTCGCCAATCCAGAAAAATATAACGTCAATCTGCATCAATTCGCCAACCAGCCTTATTTTGAATTGGTCGATGTCAAATCCCAGCTTGACTTGGGTAAAGCCGCCGAAATGGCACAAACCCCGCTGGATGACTTCTTAAAGCTCAATCCCGGCTATAACCGCTGGAGTACTGATCCGAACGGCGCACAACATCTGCTGATTCCAGTAAGCAAAGCCGATTCTTTTAAAGAAAAACTGGCTGAATTGCCGCACCAAGAAAGAATCAAGTGGGAACACCATACGGTGAGCAAGAAAGAGACTCTGAAAAGCATAGCCAGCAAGCACAGCACCAGTGTCGAAGAGATTATCAATGTAAATCATCTTGACGACGATACGGTTGCCCAAGGCACTATCCTGTTAATCCCGGTTTCTTTTCATTCGCAAAAAGGCGAACCGACAACACCGGCTGTTGCCTCGGTGTCTCAACAAACCACACCAACCCCTGCTCAATCAAGCAAACAGCAATATACGGTTAAGAAAGGCGATACCTTATGGGATGTCTCGCAACGTTTTTCCGTTGATAAAGACGATATTGTGAGTTGGAATAAATTACCCAAAAAAGCGGCGCTGAAACCGGGTCAAAAACTGACTATCAAGAAAACCAGCAGCAGTATAACCGTTGCATCAACCGCGCCGTCTATCAAGCAAATCAGCTACACGGTCAAAGCCGGCGACACATTGGCACAGATTTCGAAGAAATTTAATGTCAACGTCACCGAGCTTCGCAAATGGAATAACGTCCCCAAAAACAAAGCGGACATCAAGCCGGGCTCGAAACTAAAAGTAATGATTGAAGCCGGCCATCCGTCCACCTAATGGTTCGGATAAATACACGTATAGCTCAAATTGATTTGCGAAGCAGATCTTTCTAGTCGCCATAAAGGTAAACCTAAACCAACGATTTAGGTTTACCTTTTAGCTTTGCTAGATCAGCACAGAAAAATAGTAATCGCTACATCCTATAGAAATAGCGATTCCACTTAAAATATGCATTTGAAACAGACAAAATAGCAAACCCAGCAGCATATTATTGGTGCTGCAGCGAGCTATAAATTAAGAATTGATGGCGTCCCCACGGGGGTTCGAACCCCGGTTACCGCCGTGAAAGGGCGGTGTCCTAGGCCACTAGACGATGGGGACTCAGGACTATTTGCAGATTGACTTCTTTAATACGAATTGTCGGCTTAACCGACTTTAGCCAAATTGGCGTCCCCACGGGGGTTCGAACCCCGGTTACCGCCGTGAAAGGGCGGTGTCCTAGGCCACTAGACGATGGGGACTCAGGACTAAATCAACTATTTTGGTGGAGCCAAGGAGGATCGAACTCCTGACCTCTTGCATGCCATGCAAGCGCTCTCCCAGCTGAGCTATGGCCCCGTAGTTGAGTCCTCGTATTATACGGATATTCAGAACTTTGTCTAGGAATTTTCTACATTCTTTATGTATCCGATGGCTCGTTCTATTCTGTTCAAGGTTTTCTCTCTGCCGAGTAGTGCTAAAGTCACATCAATAGCCGGCGATACGCCGCTACCGCAAACCGCTACGCGCAGGGGTTGCGCGACTTTACCCAGATTAAGCTGCAATTGTTCGGCACTATCCAATACCACTTGATGCAGACCTGACGCTTCCCAATCGCCGATAGCGCTAAATTGAATCAGTAAATGCTGCAATACATCGTCCACGCCCGCTTTGAAATTCTTCTTAGCGGCTTTTTCTTCGTAACCGTCGAATTCTTTATAAAAGTATTCGCTTTCGGCTGCCATATCCACCAGGGTTTTGCAACGTTCGCGCTGCGCTTTAACGACATCAGCCAAGACCGGACCAGTTGTCGGATCGATACCGCGCCCCCCCATATGCCACGCCAAATGCCTGGCAACATGCGCCGGATCGCTATTCATGATGTATTGATGATTCAACCACAACAACTTCTCGGTATTGAACGTGGAAGCGGAAACATTGACTTTTTCCAACTCGAACAACGCCACCATCTCTTCCAAGGAAAACAATTCCTGATCACCGTGCGACCAACCCAAGCGCACCAGATAGTTCAACAAGGCTTCGGGTAGATAGCCGTCGTTACGATACTGCATTACACTAACGGCGCCGTGGCGTTTGGACAAGCGCGCCCCGTCCGACCCTAAAATCATCGGCACATGTGCATACACCGGCAATTGCGCACCCAAGGCTTTCAGAATATTGATCTGCCTAGGCGTGTTATTGACATGATCGTCACCGCGTATCACATGGGTAACCCCCATATCCATGTCATCGACTACCACCGTCAGATTATAGGTTGGGGTGCCGTCGGAACGGGCAATAATCAGATCATCCAACTCCTTATTGGCAACGACGATACGGCCTTTGACTAGGTCATCGATGATAACTTCACCCTGCTCCGGATTCTTAAAGCGCACCACCCGCTCGCCTTGCGGATTTTCAACGCCATGCCGGCATTTGCCGTTGTAACGCGGCTTTTCCTTGTTAGCCATCTGCTGCTCGCGCAAAACCTCCAACTCTTCGCGACTGCAATAACAATAGTAAGCATCGCCCTGAGCCAGCAGTTGCTGAATTACTTCTTTGTAACGATCAAAGCGATGGGTCTGGTAAAACGGCCCCTCATCATATTCCAGACCCAACCAAGTCATGCCTTCCAGAATTGCATTCACAGATTCCTGACTGGAGCGCTCAAGGTCGGTGTCCTCGATTCGCAAAATAAATTTGCCGCCATGTTTACGCGCATACAACCACGAAAACAAAGCGGTTCTAGCACCGCCGACATGTAAATAACCAGTGGGACTTGGGGCAAAGCGGGTTCTAATACTCATCTCTAATTACTTAGTGGTTAAAAATTTCTTGGCGTATTCGCCGGGAATGGAGCGCGATGCGCTTAAACGCATCGCCTGATAGTTAAATTGCACGCTGCCCTTAGCTGCGTCGTTTCTGCCTAGTATGGCCAGCGAAGTGGCATGCCCTTGCTTAGCGGCTTTTTCATACCAATCGGTAGCCTTGTCTCTATCGCTGATGACACCCATACCTCTATCGTACATCGCCCCCATGACTACCTGAGCATCCAGCAAACCTTGGTTCGCCGCTTTTTCCATCCACTCCGCGGCCTTATGCTCATCCTTCTCAAAACCCTCTCGACCAAGTAAATACAACGACGCCAATTTGGCTTGCGCCTGCGCGTTACCCTGATCAGCCATTTCTTTCACGCTGTCAGCCCTTACCGCACTAGCGAGTAAAAAAATCGCACAGAAAATTAAAATTTTTCCCATTACATTCTCCAAGGAAACCTACGGATTAAAAACAAAGCGGCATTATTTCACGGCGTCTGAATAAGATGAACGCACTATTTCAAAATAAGGGATTGATGTTAGACTTAAGACACCAAGGCGGTACGCTAGGTCTTGTAGATGCAGAATAACAACCTGGAGAATTAAAACATGAAAAGAAACCTTTTATTCACGGCAACTTTGGCCGGAGCGCTGCTTTCCGGTTGCGCGACGCAATCGAGCAATAATTTCCAGGCCTTCCAGCCGGAAGACCTTAATGCACTGGTTAAGTCCGGAAAACTGGTACAAAAAACCAACAGCTTTTTCGTGGTAAATGATTCATCGTCATCAATGAGCCGTACCTATGTCAATTCTACCGATTACAGTGGCACTAAACTTGATGTCGAAAAAAACCTGCTCAACAAGTTTAACAAATCCATTCCGGTGATGCCGCTGACATCAGGCTTACGCAGCTTTGGTTTTGGCCCATGTCTATCTTGGGGCTCAACTTATCTCAACCAAGCCGTGCAAAATTACTCCCAAGCCGGTTTCGAAAGTGCCATCACTTCTCTGCAATGCTCTAGTGGCGGCACACCATTGGCCACTGCGCTAAGCGATTCGGGTAAAGATATAAGCAGCGCTCCCGGAAATATTGCCTTACTCGTTTTCAGTGACGGTATCGAAGAAGTCTCGCCAATCCCGACTGCCGAAGCTCTCAAAACCCAATATGGCGACAAGCTGTGCATTTATACAGTTTGGGTTGGCAATGACGAAGATGCTTTAGGTCAAACGGTGCTGCAAGATTTGGCTAATGCATCGGGTTGCGGATTCTCAACCACGGCGGACGCCATTTCCAGTCCGAAAGGCATGAGCGATTTTGTTAAAAACGTGTTCCTGAAAGCGGGTACACCAAAAGCGGCAGATTGTTCAACACAAGATGACGACAAAGATGGCGTAAGCAACTGTGTGGACAAATGCCCTGACACCCCTAAAGGTGCTATCGTCGATAAAGACGGTTGCTGGGCGTTCCATGGCGTACTGTTCGATTTCGACAGCGACAAGGTCAAGTCCAAATACGACCCGCTGATCCAAAACGCGGTGGAGGTGATGAAGCTCAATCCAGGCTTGACTGTCGAAATTCAAGGCCATACCGACAGCTACGGTACCGATGCGTACAACGAAAAATTGTCGCAACGTAGAGCCAATGCCGTTAAAAACGAATTGGTTAAACTGGGCGTGGATGGCAAACGCCTATCGACAGCCGGTTATGGCGAATCTCAACCGGTTGATACCAACGAAACCGATGAAGGCCGCGCTTACAACCGTCGTGTAAACTACAAACGTACCGACAAGTAGGCACTGAAAATATCGGGCGAGTTAACACCAGCCCGATAACGTCAAAGGGAGGTTAGCGCCTCCCTTTTTTATGCCTGTCGCTGACGTTCACGCCGGCTTAATACCTGACTTGCACCGCATCCATCGACAACAACCGTCGTAAACGGGTTAACAATTCATCGCTGGGATGTACGCGCCATTCGTCGCCCAGTTGTAGATTGGCTTTGGCTTCCGCTTTCGCAAACTCGATGCTGATCGGGCAAAGCCCGCCGCAGAACGGTCTCAGTGTCTCCGCCAGCGCATCAACAAAACTGCGCTCCATCCGCCATTGCCTGCTATCCCAATGCAACACAATGGCCCGAGCAAACATTTCCCGTGCCTGCTCCATGCTGTATAGTTTTTCGGCGGTCATGCGCAGACTATTGGTAAAGTCGTCCATCGCCAGCGAACCTTCGGCGACCAACAAAGTGTCCTTGGCCAGCAAGTTCCGGTATTTGTCGAAAATGCCGCTGAACGCCGCCACTTCCAGACGTCCGGTACGGTCATCCAGCGTCGCGAAGCCCATCATCTTGCCCTGCTTGGTTTGCCGGGTGCGCATTTCCACGACCAAACCGGCTACCCGCCCTTCCATTTTGCCTCTGGAACGGCCGGCATCGACCTCCAGGCTGGCTAGCGAACCATGAGTAATATGTTTCAATTCCGGCAGATATTCGGCTATGGGGTGGCCGGTCAGAAACAAACCCAGCGTCTGCTTTTCCGCTTCCAGCTTTTCTTTTTCGGTCCACGGTTCGACTACAGTGGAATAAGCTTCCGCTTCTCCATCGCTAACTTCCACCTGCACAGCCAAACCAAACAGATCGTTTTGACCGGCCAGAGCCATTTTTCCATGTTGTTCGGCAACTCTGAGCGCCGTGGTCAGTTCGGCCAGATGTGCCGCGCGATTAGGGTCAATGGCATCCAGCGCCCCAGCCCTGATTAATGCTTCCAGAACCCGGCGGTTAACCTTGCGTAAATCGACGCGCTTGCATAAGTCGTACAAGCCGCCATAGGGCCCGTTGGCGTTGCGTTCTTTCAACAAATCTTCAATCGCATTTTCACCGACACCCTTGATCGCGCCGATACCGTAAACAATCTGCCCCTGGTCGTTTACGGTAAAACGGAAGTCGGAAACATTGATGTCCGGCGGGCAAATATCCAGCTTCATTTCCCGGCATTCGTCGATCAACACCACCACTTTGTCGGTGTTATCCATATCCGACGACATCACCGCCGCCATGAACGCGGCCGGAAAATGCGCCTTCAACCAGGCCGTTTGATAGGCTACCAGCGCATAAGCCGCCGAGTGCGACTTGTTAAAACCGTAGCCGGCGAATTTCTCCATCAGGTCAAAAACGTAAGTCGCGATCGATGCATCTATCTGGTTTGCCACCGCGCCCGACATAAATTTCTCCCGTTCCTTGGCCATTTCCTCCGGTTTTTTCTTACCCATCGCCCGCCGCAACATGTCGGCGCCGCCCAAGGTATAACTGGCCAATTCCCGGGCGATCTGCATCACCTGCTCCTGATACAGAATAACGCCGTTGGTGGGCTTTAGAATCGGTTCCAGCAAAGGATGAGCATATTCGGCCTTGGCACCGTGTTTGACGTTGATGTAATCGTCGACCATGCCCGACTCCAACGGCCCGGGACGAAATAAAGCCACCAGCGCGATGATGTCGTCGAAGCAATCCGGTTTCAGTTTTTTGATCAACTCCTTCATGCCGCGCGACTCCAGCTGAAATACAGCGGTGGTTTGGGCATTTTTTAATAATTCATAGCTTGGCAGGTCGTCGCGCGGAATCTGGGTAATATCCACCGGTTCTTCGCCCCGTTGCGCGCGCTGGCGATTAATGGTTTGCAGCGCCCAATCGATGATCGTCAGCGTGCGCAAACCCAAGAAGTCGAATTTAACCAAGCCGACCGCTTCGACATCGTCCTTATCAAACTGCGTTACCAGATTGCCCCCCCCCTGCTCGCAATACAATGGGCTGAAATCGGTGAGTTTGGTCGGCGAAATGACCACGCCGCCAGCGTGCTTGCCGGCATTACGGGAAATACCTTCCAAGGAACGCGCCATATCGATCAACGATTTAACTTCTTCCTCGGTATCGTACAAAGCCTTCAACTCGGCACTGTCTTGCAGCGCCTTATCCAGGGTCATGCCGATTTCAAATGGAATCAATTTTGCCAGCCTATCCACGAAACCGTAGGCGTGCCCCATCACCCGACCCACGTCGCGAATCACCGCCTTGGCCGCCATCGAGCCGTAGGTAATGATCTGCGACACATGATCGCGGCCATAATGGCGGGCCACGTAATCGATCACCTCGTCACGGCGTTCCATGCAAAAGTCGATATCGAAATCCGGCATCGACACCCGTTCCGGATTCAAAAACCGCTCGAACAGCAAATCAAATTCGATAGGATCGAGGTCGGTAATCTTCAGGGCATAAGCCACCAAGGAACCTGCGCCCGATCCCCGACCCGGCCCGACGGGTATCGCATTGTTCTTGGCCCACTGAATAAAGTCGGCGACAATCATGAAATAGCCGGGAAACCCCATCTGGGTGATCACGCTCAGCTCAACTTCCAAGCGCTCGTCATAAACTTTGCGGTTTTCCTCGAAGCTGCCCTTGCCTACCGGCGGATACTGGATCAAACGTTCTTCCAGACCCTGGCGCGAAGCCTGCTTGAAATAGTCGTCCAGGGTCATGCCCTCCGGAACCGGAAAATCGGGCAAATAGTTTTCGCCCAGAGTCAGCTCGACATTGCAGCGCTTGGCAATTTCAACACTATTGGCCAGAGCCTCCGGAATGTCGGCAAACAATTCCGCCATTTCCTCAGCCGTCCGCAAATATTGCTGAGCGGTATAGTTTTTCGGCCGGCGGCTATCGTCCAGCACTCGACCTTGATGAATACAGACGCGCACTTCATGCGCGTCGAAGTCGTTGTTACTGATAAAACGCACATCGTTGGTGGCGACCACCGGCAAATCCAGCTCGGCAGCCAGATCCGCTGCCAATTTGATGTAACGCTCCTCGTCTGCCTTACCAACCCGCTGCAATTCCAGGTAAAAACTGTTCGGAAACAGATCCTGCCAATATTCGGCACAACGCTTGGCTTGCTCGGCATTTTCCGCTAACAAAGCTTGGCCAATGTCGCCATCCATCGCTCCAGATAGCACGATCAAACCCTCGTGATTTTCGGTAACCCAGTCCTTCTGCAGCATCGGTATCCCTTGATGCTGCCCTTCTTGGTAGCCTCGGGAAATCAGCTCGGTCAACGTCACATAGCCTTTTTGATTGCGCGCCAACATGGTCAGGCGGAACGGCGAGGCCGGCTCATCGGGATTAAAAATCAGCACGTCGGCGCCGATCAGGGGCTTGATGCCTGCACCTTGCGCGGCTTTATAAAATTTAACCAGCGAGAACAGATTGCTCTGTTCGGTAATTGCGGCGGCCGGCATTGCATACTCAGCCAGCTTCTTTACTAAGGGCTTGATCCTGACGATACCGTCAACTAAAGAAAATTCGGTATGAATACGAAGATGAACGAAACTCGGCGTCATGGCTGTTTAAACAAGATATTTCTTGACCGGGGCAAACGATTTTCGATGGTGTGGGGTAATACCCAATTGTCGCAAGGCTGCTAAATGCTGCTGGGTCGGATAACCTTTGTGGACCGCAAAAGAATAACCGGGATACAGCCTATCCAGCGTCTGCATTTCCTCATCGCGCGCGACTTTCGCTAATATCGAGGCAGCGGAAATTTCCTGAACCAATAAATCGCCTTGCACAATAGCTTCGCCTGGCATATCGAGTGTCGGCAGCCGATTGCCGTCCACCTTGACCCAGTCAGGGCGGTAATCCAATTGCGACACCGCTCGCTGCATTGCCACCATCGTCGCTTGCAGAATATTAATACGGTCTATTTCGCTGGCTTCGGCGCGGGCAACCGCCCAACACAAGGCATTGGCTTTGATCTGTTCGGCAAGTAGTTTGCGTTTCTTTTCCGTGAGTTTTTTAGAGTCGGTCAAACCGGCAATAGGTTGGGCGGGATCGAGAATCACTGCGGCCGCAACCACCGGACCGACTATGCAGCCGCGGCCAACTTCGTCGATACCGGCTATGCGCAGGGGGTTATCGGAGGATACCGCGTGTGACATTGCGGAGAAAGCTGACCATATTGGAAAGTTCGTTGCTTTCGCCGGCCATATCTTCCATTTCTTCGATAGCGTCTTCCAAGCGCAAATTATTTTTGTAGAGGATTTTATAGGCTTTGCGAATCTGCCTGATCACTTCCGGCGGCACACCATTGCGTTCCATGCCGACCGAGTTGATGCCGTGCGGGCGAGTCGGCCTGCCGCCAACCATGACATACGGCGGAATATCCTGAGTAATCGCACTACCCATCGCCGAAAAGCTGTATTCGCCGATTTGGGTAAACTGATGCACCAAGGTAAAACCGCCCAAAATAGCGTGATCGCCGAGATGCACATGGCCGGCAATCGAGGCGCCGTTGGCCATGATGACATGATCGCCGATTTCACAATCGTGCGCGACATGCGTGTAAGCCATGAACAAATTATCGCTTCCGATCAAAGTCAAACCTCGATCTTGCTGCGTGCCACGGTGCATCGTACAAAATTCGCGGATCACATTGCGGTCGCCGATTTCCAAGCGGGTGATTTCGTCGGCGTATTTTTTATCTTGCGGGTCTTCGCCTATCGAAGTAAATTGATAGATCGTATTATCCTTGCCGATGGCGGTAGGGCCTTTAATCACCACATGCGGCCCGATCTCTGTACCTGAATCTATCTGCACTTCCGGGCCAATGACCGAGAATGGCCCTACTTTAACGTCTTCGGCCAATTCGGCATTGATATGAACAACCGCTCTGGGATCTATCATTTAGGCCTCTGCGGCAACGGCCGCGCACATAATTTGCGCACTGGCGGCCAGCTCGCCATCTACTTCCGCACGGCAGTCGAACGACCATAGATGACGCTTGTGTTTGATATAAGTGACTTCCAAACGCAATTGATCACCGGGAATGACTTGTTTTTTGAACCGGGCATTGTCGATGCCGGCGAGAAAATACGTGGTGCCTTTGCCCAGTTTATCGTCGCTCTGTGAGGTAAGTAACGCGGTGGTTTGCGCCAGTGCTTCCATGATCAGCACACCAGGGAATATAGGCTTATGTGGAAAGTGGCCTTGAAAAAACGGCTCGTTAAATGTCACGTTTTTCACAGCCAACAAACGCACGCCAGACTCGCATTCAAGTACCTTGTCTACCAGTAAGAAAGGATAGCGATGTGGCAAAAGTTCCTGAATTTGTAAAATATCGAGTGTGCCGGCCATGAGTTATCTGCGCGAATTAGAGGGGAAGCGGGAAGTTCGCTTAGACTGGGAACTTCCCGACTTAAAGTGCTGCACGCTTCCGCAATCAGGGAAGCATCGGGGGAAATCTTACTGCGACAAGTTTTCCAGTTTTTGCTGAACGCGGCTGGTAACGTCAATTTGATCGTTGGCATAAATAACACCGTCGGTCAGCAACAAATCAAACGACTCTTCCTTGGCTAACGCTCTTACTGCTTCCACGATACGTTTTTGCAGGTTGCCCAACTCTTCGTTTCTACGCATGTTGAAATCTTCGCTGAACTCCTGTTGCGCACGAGCCGCGTCGCGTTTTTTATCCAGAATGTCTTTTTCGATTCTATGACGCTCTTCTTCGCCCATTACCGCAGTGTCGCGGCCCAACTTTTCTTCAAGTGATTTGATCTCTTTTTGCTGAGAAACCAGCGCTTTGTCTCTTGGTGAAAATTCAGTTTCCAAGCGAGTTTTTGCTTTGGCGGCTTGCGGGGCTTTTTCCAAAACCTTGGCCACATTGACAAAACCGATTTTCAGCTCTGCATGACTTACGCCAGCAAAAATCATCAGCATTAGAAACAAAGAAATTCTATTTTTCATGGTCAAAACCATCTCCGGTTAATTTTTTTGAGTTTAAGACAGAACGCAAACGCGATTATAGGGCAAAACAGGCTCAAACTAAACTAAAATCCCGAGCCGAAGGTGAACTGGAAGGCTTGAGTTCTATCGGTACTCTCCGAATTCAGGGGTTGGGCGACACTGACCGCCAAGGCCCCAAACGGGGATAACCATTCGCCGGACAAGCCCACCGAATAACGGAAATACTTGCGCAAATCGCCGGTATTGAGTCCAGGCGCCAGAGTACCAGCGTCAACAAAAGAGCCAATCCGCACCGATTTCATATCGCTTAAGAACGGCACAGGGAAAAACAGTTCGGCTTTGCCAATCATCTTTGTAGAACCACCGATAGGACGATTGTAGGTGTTGGCAGTATTGATTTCGTTTGTGTCGATTACACCCAGGGTGTTTTGCATAAAACCGCGAACGTCCCCAGTACCACCGGCAAAGTAGTTTTCAAAAAACGGCAAACCGGAACTACCACCGTAGCTGCCGCCGTGCGCCACCTCACCCAACAAGCGGAAGGTAAAGTCATTGGATAAGGGAAAATAATGCTGGTGTTTATAGCCAACTTTGAAATATTCCAAATCGCTGCCGGGTACGGTAATCAATCCGGACAGCCTTTGCTGACCACCACTATGAGCAAAGGTGGCTCTGTCTAACGTATCATGCGTCCAACCCGCAGACGTTGACAGGGTATCGAAACTTTTGGATCTGATAGCCGAAATATTGTCGCCCTTCTGAAACCCTAAGAATTTCAGAATCGTGTCCGACGATAAGTTAGTGTTTTCGATCTCGGTGCGCTTTAGATCAATATCAAAACCAATGCGGTCGAACTCGTTCAACGGGATACCAAAGTTGATACCGGCGTTCGTGATGGTTGTATTGTAAGCCGCCAAGTTAGCCGCATAAGCATTTCGGGAGGTATAACCAAGGTTATAGCCCATCGCCACGCCATCCAGCGTGTAGTAGGGATCGGAAAAACCTAGATTGTAGCGTGTCAAAATACTACTGTTGTTAAACGCAAAATCCACCCGCTTACCGGTACCGAAGATATTGTCTTGCGATACGTTGGCATTAAAAATAATACCTTGCACCTGGGAGTAACCAACACCAGCCTGCAAGTTACCGGAGGCTTTTTCCTTGATCGTGTAATTGACGTCAATCTGATCGGCCGAACCGACCACGGGCGGGGTTTCCACCCCCACTTCCTCGAAATAACCCAATCTATCCAGACGGGTCTTGGTCCGTTCAATCTTGCTGCTGGCTGCCCAACTGGATTCCATCTGCCGGGCTTCGCGGCGGATGACTTCGTCACGGGTCTTAGTGTTGCCCTTGACGTTAATGCGGCGGACATACACACGTTTGCCCGGATCGACAAAGAACGTCATCGCCACGGTTTTTTGCTGTTCGTTGATCTCCGGCACCATATTCACGTTGGCAAAGGTGTAGCCTTCGTCACCCAGGCGATCAGAAATGGACTTGGACGTTTCAGTAGCGTTTTTTCGGGAGAAAATCTCGCCCGGCCCGACCTTAACCAACTTGATCAACTCTTCCGGCGGCACGATCAATTCACCGGACAATTTCACCTTTTCCAAGGTGTACACATCGCCTTCCTTGACGTTGATAGTGATGTAAATTTCCTTTTTATCAGCCGTGATATCGACCTGGGTAGATTCGATGGAGAAATTGATATAACCGCGGTCCAGATAATACGAACGCAGCTTTTCCAAATCGGCGGACAGCTTTTGTTTGGAATATTGGTCGTCTTTGGAATAAAAAGACAGGAAGTTGGTAGTGCTTAATTCGAATTCTTTCCGCAACAGATCGTTGGCAAACGATTTGCTGCCGACGATATTGATTTGCTTGATTTTTGCAACCCGACCCTCGGAAATGTCGATATGAATGCCGACCCTGTTACGCGTCAATTCCGAGACTTCGGTTTTAATTTTCAGGCCGTATTTACCGTGGCTGAAATATTGTCGGCGCAGTTCTTGTTCGACTTTGTCCAGAATTTGCTTGTTGTAAACCTTACCTTCCGCCAGGCCGATTTTCTTCAAGGCTTCGGTCAAATCTTCTTTTTTGATGTCCTTGTTGCCTTCGATAACCACTTTCGCGACCGAAGGCCGCTCAACCACATTCACAACCAGCGTACCGCCATCGCGTTCCAGCGATATATCCTTGAAAAATCCGGTGTTGAATAAGGCTCTGATCGCCGCGGCTTGCTTGTCTTCGGAAAAAGTTTCGCCGACATTAACCGGCAAATAGTTGTAAACGGTACCGGCGGAAATTCTTTGTAAGCCCTTGACCTGAATATCCTCAACTACAAAGCTGCCTGCATGAGCGGCCTTGCCGGACAGCATACTCAGCAACAGTATTTGTAATAGCGGTTTTTTCTTCACGCAGTCAACCATGGAAAAGGAACAGGCGCGATTGTAACACGCTGTTTTCGGATTCCCGCGCCTTCAATGGCAAATACTCGTAAATTATGGCCGAAAAATTGCTTTCTTATTCAGTTTCAATTGCAAGGAAAAACAATTCAAAAAAAAATACAAAAAACCAACACAAACCATTGAAATAAAACATTTATGATCAAATCAACCAAATGTATCGACCATCAAGCTCCGATAAACGGCACGCGTATAATCCGCTTCCAAAGCAACCGCTTCGCCATCCGTTCCCGCACTAACACCACCGGCTCCTTTCACCGGCATAATCGCGTTGGCCGCGTCCAGCTTGTAAACCCCTGCCACGGAAATGCCGTGCTCAGGCGCGATCAGGCTATAGCAGGTATTCAGCCAATGCGCTTCAGGGATGGGCGTCTGATTAATCAAACTCGTCACCGCCAACGCACACGCTTTGGCCTCGGAATTCGCGGCAAAAGCTGATTTGGGGATAGGCGCGTAGTGCGCGGCATCGCCAATGACATGGATAAAATCGTCGAATAATGATTGCCCGGTCAGCGGCCGAACCGGACACCAAGCGGTGCTATCCGTCAAACCATGCTGCAAGGCGATTTGTGCGGCAGTTTGCGGCGGAATGATATTCAGCACATCGCCACTAAACTGGTCGCCGAATTCGCTAGTCAGCACCCTACTCTGCTTGTTTAGTTCGAGCAGAGGATTATCCGCCAAGCTATGCCATTCGATCAGGCTATTAGCGGTGCCGTAACCGTAATGTTTCGTCCAACCGGCTTCGAACAGCGTTTGCTTCGAAAAGCTGCGCTTGGCGTCGAGAATGAGAATTTTCGAACGCGGTTTACGCTGTTTCAACCAATAAGCCATCATACTGGCCCGCTCGTAAGGGCCGGGCGGACACCGATAAGGATCGGCCGGCACCGCGATCAACACCACGCCACCGTCAGGCATCGCTTGCAGTTGCCGCGCCAACAGCAAGGTCTGCAGACCGGCCTGCCAGGCATGCGGAAACTGCTCCGTGGCGGCCTGATCGTAGCCGGCAATCGCATCCCAGCGAAAATCGATGCCGGGCGACAAGATTAACCTGTCATAGCTAAGGCTTTGCCCACCTAGCGTCCGCAAACTCCGTCGCGCGGGGTCCAAACTGCTCACGCGATCGACTAACAGCTTGACTCCATATCTGTATTGCAAAGCCTGATAATCGACCGTCAATTGGTCGAGGCTCGTCAAACCGGCAAACAACCAATTACTGCCGGGACAAGTGATGTATTTAGCTTTAGGTTCGATCAGCGTGACTTGAATATTCGCATCCAGCAAACGCAGATATTTCGCCGCCGTCGCGCCGCCGAAGCCGCCGCCGACCACAACGACATGCGCTTTGCCACCACTACGGAGTGGCAATCCGCCACAACCGCTAAGAACGCCGGCGCCAAACCCGGCAACGCCTTGTAAAAAACGTCTTCTGGATAAGCCGGCCATCAATTGCGACTCAAATATTCCGCAACCGCTGCCAGTTCCGCGTCGCTATAACCTTTAGCCAGACGAGGCATCAATGTGGCGGGTTTTTTGTCGTATTTAAAATCCAGCAAGGCTTGCCGGATCCGTTGTGCGGATAAATCTTTTAGCGACGGGATTGAGCTTTTGGAATCCAAGCTCGACTCGGTGTGACAATTCCGGCAATTAAAAGCAATCGCTCGTGCATCGATTTCGGCATGAGCAATAGCGTTTAACGTACTAGCAACCAGAGCCACCGCGACATAGCAAATTCGCTTCATGCAGTTTAAGCAAGCAGCTTCTGCCGAAACACTTCGTACAACAATACCCCAGCCGCCACCGATACGTTCAGGCTTTCCACCTGCCCGGCCATCGGGATTTTCACCAGAAAATCGCAATGCTGACGGGTCAAATGGCGCATGCCGGTACCTTCCGTGCCCATCACCACCGCCAAGGGCATATCCAGCTTCATCTGAAACACGGTTTGTTCAGCTTCGCCGGCCGCGCCCATGATCCAGATATTCTGCTCTTTCAACCAGCGTAGGACTCTGGCCAGATTGGTGACTTGATAAACCGGCACCGTTTCCGCCGCGCCACTGGCTACTTTGCAAACCGTTGGCGTAATACCGACGGCATTGTCCTTCGTCACAATCACACCATGGGCGCCCACAGCGTCGGCAGTGCGCAGACAAGCGCCGAGATTATGCGGATCTTGCACTTGATCCAGCACCAGATAAAACGGCGTATTGGTTAGCACTTCGACATCGTGCTTGAGTTGGTCTTCGCTGCGCATCGCCGGCAATTCCACGGCCACGACGATGCCTTGGTGATTTTTGCCGTCGGCCATCTTTTCGAGCTTTTTGCGCTCGGTTTTTTCCGGATTGATGCCAAGCTTGATTAGATCGTCTATCACTTGCTTCAGACGCACATCCTGCCTTTGACTATCTATCCAGGCTCGGCGGATTTTTTGCGGTGAATAATCCAACGCGGCCTGCACCGCGTGAATGCCGAACAATTGGGTTAAATTCATGAGCGACGGCGTCTTTTAGCTTTTGGCTTGTTTGGGGCTTTTTTATCTTTGTCCGACTTGGGGGCTTTAGCGCCAGCTTCGGTTTTTTTGCGACTTGACGAAGACTTGGTTTTGGCGATTTTCTTGCCTGATTGTATCAATTCAAAATCGATTTTCTTATCGTCCAGATTAACCCGCACCACTCGAATTTTCACCATGTCGCCCAAGCGGTAACGCACGCCGGTGCGTTCGCCGAATAACTGATGCTTGCTGGCGTCGAAGGCAAAATAATCCTGCACCAAAGAGGCAATGTGCACCAAGCCTTCCACATAAATCGACTGCAATTCGACGAAAAACCCGAAACCGGTGACGGCGGAAATCACACCCTCGAACTCTTCGCCGATCTTGTCCATCATGTATTCGCATTTCAGCCAGCTCACCACGTCGCGGGTGGCGTCGTCGGCGCGGCGCTCGTTCGCCGAACAATGTTCGCCCAGCAACACCATATCGGGATGCGTGTAATGAAAGCTATCCACCGATTTGCCGGCCAGACAATGGCGAATCGCCCGATGCACCAGCAAATCCGGGTAGCGGCGGATCGGCGAGGTGAAATGCGCGTAGGCATCCAGCGCCAAACCGAAATGGCCTTTGGTTTCCGGACTATAAACCGCTTGCGACATGGAACGCAGCAAAATGGTCTGAATCAAATGCGCGTCGGGACGCTCCTTTACCGACTCCAGCAGATGCATGTAATCCAATGGCGTAGGTTGAGCCTTACCGCCCAGAAACAAGCCCAGTTCGCCGAGAAAGGTTTTCAGCGCCAGCAATTTTTCCGGGCCGGGGCCATCGTGAATCCGTAGTAGGCGCGGCATTTTTTTCTTGTTCAGAAACCGCGCCGCAGCTGTGTTGGCGGTGATCATAAATTCTTCGATCAACTTATGGGCATCGTTGCGTTGCAGCGGTACTATTTCATAGATTTTGCGTTCCGGCCCGAAGACGATCTTGGTCTCCTGAGTATCGAAATCCATCGCCCCGCGCAACTCGCGCTGATTGCGCATGACTTTATACAAGCCGTATAAGGTCTGGAGATGCGGCAACAAAGCAGCGTGTTTTTTCGCCAGTTTCTGATCACCGTCCACCAGCATTTTTGCTACGTCGGTATAGGTCAAACGCGCATGAGAGCGCATCACTGCTTCAAAAAACCGCGAACGCAGGACATTCCCATCTTCGTTGATCAGCAACTCGCAGACCATGCATAAGCGATCCACGTCCGGGTTCAAGGAACACAAGCCATTGGAGAGTATCTCCGGCAGCATCGGAATCACTTTTTCCGGAAAATACACCGAGGTACTGCGATTTTTGGCTTCGGCATCCAAAGTGGTATCCACTTTGACATAATGCGAGACGTCGGCAATCGCCACCAGCAGTTTCCAGCCTTTCGGGGTTTTCTGCGCGTAGACGGCATCGTCAAAATCGCGGGCATCTTCACCGTCTATGGTTACCAAAGGCAGTTTGCGAATATCTTCCCTACCCTGCTTGGCGGACTCGGGCACTTGCGGGGTTAGTGCCTTGATTTCTTCCAGCAACTGATCCGGCCACTGATTGGGTAAATCGTGCGAGCGAATCGCCATTTCGATTTCCATGCCCGGCGCCATATGCGCACCCAGCACTTCGGTGATGCGGCCCAAGGGCTGGCAATGCTGGCTAGGTTGCTGAATGATTTCGGCCACCACGATCTGACCTTGCTTGGCATGACCAACGTCTTCCTTGGCAATCAACACTTCGTGGGCAATTTTTTTGTTATCCGGCACCACATACGCCACGCGGCCTTCGGTAAAAAACCGGCCGACCACTTGATGCGTATTGCGTTCGCTGATTTCGATCACCGCCGCCTCGCGGCGGCCGCGTCTATCAATGCCGGCCACACGAACGACCACTCGATCATTGGGCATCAACGGCTTCATTTCGCGCGGCGACAAAAACAGGTCTTCGCTACCGTCGTCGGGTTTCAAGAAACCGAAGCCTTCCGGATGCCCCAGCACCCGTCCGGCGATGGTGTTATCCCCGGAGCCCAGACTATATTTTTGCCGGCTGTTAAAACTTAGCTGACCGTCGCGCTCCATCGCTCGCAGCCTGCGGCGCAAAGCCTCCAAGGCATCGGGCGTTTCCAGGGAAAATTGTTGGGCGATTTGTTGGCGGCGTAACGGCTTGCCGGCTTCTTGAATAAGCTGGAGAATCAGCTCGCGGCTGGGGATGGGGTTCTCGTATTTTTCGGCCTCACGCTGGGCGTGCGGATCGACGAGTGCGTTAAAATCAGAAGTCTGATCGGTATTTGATGTCATTGAATCTGTTTGCTGGGTTCTGCCGCCAATGCCCTCTCGGAACCGGCCGGCAATCGTCTTTGTTATATAAAATCATAGCCTTTCTTCTTATTCTGGGTGGGAATTACGTCGTCCAGAATGCGCCGGCACTCGAACTGCCAGTAGCCCAAGCCGATATTTCTGCGGCCGTTCAAGATGATGGGAAAATTTTCATGCCCCATAAACATTCGCAATAAATCGCCGTCTTTCAAGCGAAAAGAATCCATGATGATAAAGCTTTTTTCGCCTTCGTTATCTCTTGTGCCGTAAATTAAGGCTTTCTTGCGCTCCGCGTCGGTATCCGCCTCCAGCGCCTGATAAGCAACCGGGAAGGCTTGTGCGGCGATTACCATCACCTCGAATATCAGCTTGGAATCCTGCTTGGGGAGCAGTATTTTGCAGACCACGCCGAGCGAACGTTGTTGCGGCATCGCGTCTATCTTGCGGAAACTAACCAAGCTGCCGATGGACAGCACGCCTTCCTTGTGGAAATGACAGGACAAGGCGCGCTCGGAGTCAGTCTCGGCACGTATTTCCAGGCTGGTTTCCAAACCCGGTCTACCGGTTTCCAATAGATCATAGGTCGTTTCCAAACCAATAGCCACATATCTATCCAGCCGATCGGCAAAATATACCGTCCCTTGCGGCTCCCTACCTTGCCAGCGCTGCATCAGATAGTCGAACAGTTCCGCCGATAGCTTTTGATGATTATTTTTATCGATCTCAAGTGAACTAAAGCGCGCTTCCTCCTTGCTGCACAGCTTGTCTGCCTGCTTGATTACTTTACCCAGCTTGGTCAGATTCAGGTAAAGCATGGCCGAATCCGACCTGCGATCCGTTGGCGTCGTGTTCAGCAAAAAAGCCGGCGGCAAGTCTTCGTCCATTAAAATCGCGCATTGCACGGCTTGCTCGGCGACCGGTTTGGTTTCGATTTGCAGAAAATCGCTGATTTTCTCCAAAAACTCATACACCAATTGAAACTCTTTCTGCATCAAGCCGGATGGGTAGGCCAAACTCAGCAGCAATATTTGTTTATAGCTGTCTTCGACTGACGATAGTTTACTGAATATACCGCCCTGGTCGGCCACCTTGGAGCCAGCCTTATCCAGCTTCACGGCGAGTTTATACAACGAATGCAAATCGATCCAGATCCAATCCGGCACCGGATAGCTCATCATGTAGTGACTTATCACTATGCGGCTCAAGCCCCGGATAGTCCGCTGTATCGCCAACGCGGTGGACTTACCCTGCAACCAGCCGATTTCGCGGCGGGTCAAATCCTTCACCACGCTCCAATAGCCGATGGTAAATTGTCTTTCGATTGCGCAGGCCAAGCCGAATATTTTTTTTTCGCTTTCACCCTTCGGGAAACCGAATTTGATCAGTCGCGAGCGCAGATAATCGTCGATCAAGTAAAAACTGTCTCTGAGTAACTCCAAGGCATGCAGGCGTTTTGCCGCCGGCATTTCCACCGAAATCAATTCTCCCAGCAACTCATAAAACAAGCGGGCAGCCAGACCGGGATTGGCTGTCGGCAGTTCGGCAATCCATTGCCGTAGCGCATCGTCTGTAAACGACGCCGATAATTGAGGATCATTTTTTTGCTGGGGGATAACCAGAAAAAAAGAGTTTTTCACAAAGAATCCATTATTGATGAAAGTACTGCGAAGCCCTCCCTATTCGGCATGACATCCCAATAGGCGACAAAACCAACAGCATTCTGCGTTGCTACGCCATCAGCCATCGCCTAGAACAACCCTTCGTCGTCTATCATCAAATTTTGCAAGGCATTCACATCCTTTCTGAGTTGTTTCCTTGCCAATAACTTGCTTTGCACGCGCTCGGGAAGCTCGGTAAAAATCAATACCTGATTGGCCACCAGTAAATCGACCAAGTCGTCTATCACCCTGACCATATCGTTATCGGTGGCCGACAAGGCTTGCATGGCCTTATCGTTAGAGAGCTGCTGTAAAAATACCATCACTTCCGGGTGGTCGACATCGAGCCACTCGTCGCCGCTGTCGCGCAGTTGCACAATTGCTCCCGCCTGATCTCGGACTATAAACGGCACAGATCACCTACCATTGTCATAATCAGCAAAATATCGAAGCTTATCGGCGAGCACTGGCAACGCAAAAACCGATCATCTAGGCGAGATAGTCAAAGCGCCCAGAGTCACACCAATGTCTATACCGCGGCCCTTGCCGGAGAGTGCCAGGGAAATTTCACCTCGGGTTAGTAGCTGCCCGTCTATAGACTTGGTGGCGCCGGCATGCCCTTCAAAGGCCACAAAACTGCCGTAAATTTCATTCAGATTTCTAACTTCGGAAAACACCCCGGTGCCCTCGATTTCCGATTTACCGATGGTAAAACCTATGCTCTTTGAAGCCAGTGCTACTTGCGCCCGCTGTCCGTTACTGCAACTGATATTGCCAAGGCCATCGTATTGCTTATAAACGAATGACCAGCCGCTTAGTTTGTAAGTCATCGTGCAGGATGTTAACGATTGCGCGGCTGCCGGAGACACGAAAAACAGTCCGCCAAGGCTTAGCGCCAACAGCGGAATAAATCGAAAAAACTGGGTTGTCATTAGAATCTCCATTTTTATAAAACCTTAAATACAAATCGATGTGCCAGTATCACTGCGTAAACGTCATTATATTACAAACGGTGTAAGCTTCCGTTTACTGTGAAGCGCTCAACGATAACACCGATTTAATCCCTTCGGCTGTTTCGGCCTGATTCAACTCGGTTGCCAGCAGATATAGCCTGTCTTTACTAATGCCGCCGGGGTCGGCCAGATACTGCGCGATATGGTTGGCTCTGGCAATCGCCAGATCGTTGAGACGCTGCGGATCGGGGGGGAAAATACCTTCCAGTTTCTGTTGCGCCAACGGGTAAAAATCGGCTTCCGGATTGCTCTTGATCCGTGGTTTGCCCAACAACGATCTATCCATCTCCAGTGGGAAGACTTCGCCAAAAAACTTGGCCAGCAAACGCTTGTAGTCATCGTCGGACAATTCAATGTATTCGTGCCGAACTTTCTCACCCTTGTCGCGCAACTCGCCTGAGCGCATTTTTTTCAATACATCCTTTACCGCTTCAAAACGCATCGCCGGCCAATCCATGTTTTCATAGGCGATCCCTTTGATTTCCAGGGTCAGCTCGGGTTTGGTCAGCAAGGCTTTGTTAAGTTGATCCAATTTAGCGGATTCTTCGACGGCCAATTCGGCACTACCTGGCGCGAAAGCCACGGCACTAAAATCCTTATCGTCATCCAATAGCCAACCCAGCGCCTTGAACGGTGACAGAGCCACTTTAGAGATCAGATTGACCAACACATTGGCCAGCAAGGAGCCAATACTGAATTTCGGATCTTCCAAACTGCCGGTGATTGGAAAATCCAGATTGATTTTGCCGTCGGCGTCTTTCAGCAAGGCAATCGCCAAATGCAAGGGCAAGGACACCGCATTGGGATTTTCCACATGCTCGCCGAGTGTCAGCTGATCAATGAGTAATTTATTCTGCACCGCCAACTGCCCCTGCTTGATCGTATACCGCAAGTCCAGAGCCATCTGGCCTTTTTCAATCCGGTAGCCGGCAAACTCAGCCATATAAGGCGTAATCAACGGCAAAGGCATATTGGTAAAATTTAGGGCAATATCCGAATCACCCGTATCGAATTGATATTTGCCTTTGATGCCCACCGAGGCCATCTCGTAAACCTTACCCTTTAAAGCCAACTTGGCCTCGGCGTCTTTATCCGAGGAAAATCCGCTGACTTCGCCGTTCAG
Source organism: Methylomonas methanica (assembly GCF_001644035.1). Taxonomy (GTDB): domain Bacteria; phylum Pseudomonadota; class Gammaproteobacteria; order Methylococcales; family Methylomonadaceae; genus Methylomonas; species Methylomonas methanica_A. The sequence goes on along the minus strand of NZ_LUUG01000052.1, from coordinate 79,850 downwards.
ACTGTTCATGGCCGCCACGAACGGCAAAATCAAGGAGTAGTCTGAGAAATCGGATTTACCATCTTTCAATTCGATTTTACCGATACTGACACGCGGTTCGGCGGGTTTGTCGGCCGCCTGTTTTGCGGGAGGTTTGGCCGCTGGCGCTGGTTTTGCAGACGTTTGCGATACCATCAGGTCGTCGATATTGGTTTGACCGTCCTTTTTGATATTAAACCGCAGGTAAGGACGATCAAACATCACCCTGGCGAACTTGAAATCCTGTTTCGCCAAATCGATTTCTATCCCTGACACCTCCAGATTGGACCATTTCAAAAAATCCACGTTCTTGACCTGATCCCGAGTCACCAAACCTTCTAAATTGGCGCCACCTTGAAAGGTAAGTTGCAGCTGCTCGGCAACCGCCAATTGCAGATTGCCCTTCCCGCTAAAGTCGCCATCCACCAATTCCAGTTTCAAAAATGGATCCAGATAAGGCTGGAACACTTTAAGATTAACATCCTGAATATCCAGCGCCCAAGACCCCGTAAAGGGCTGCAAACTCATCTCGCCGTCAACTTTTAAACCGCCGGTATTATTAAACTTGCTGCTCAATTGCACAGGCAATTTGCCGCCGTCCTGCGTGCTGAATTTCTGCAATTTGCAACTCAACTCGCTCAGTTGCAGCTCCAGCGGCTTCGGCAGACTGAAATCGGTAAAATGAATGTTGTAGTTGTTAAGTGCTAACTCATCCACTTTAACCAGCCACGGCTTGCTCTCCTCCGCAACCGCTGGTGTTGCCGGTGGCTGAGTGGCGACTGGAGCAGAGGTATCGCCGGCAAACAAGGCCTGGTAATTGACAATACCGTCCGCTTGCAACCATGCGCTAATCGCCGCATCGCTGCTGGATACCGCGCTAATTTCAACTTGCTGTTGATTAACATCGACATTAATCCCACTGACCGCCAAGGCCGGCACGCTGACTAAAGGCTTACCATGATTGTTTTCGGTGATTTCCAGCTGCTTGATGTCGATGTTGCCGTTGCTGATTTTTGTCAGCAAGCCATGCGGCGCTTCGGCAAGCGTGTAATCGACTTGCAAGCCGAGCAGACCGTTGACGATTTCCACAGGCAGGATTTGTTGCAAAAATAATTGCCAGCTTCTTGCCAGACCAATCTTTTCCAACTTCAAATGACCCTTTGAAGCCAGTGGCGCAATTGAGAAATCGCCATGCCATTCGATATTACCGCCCGACTCCAAACCCATGCTCAAATCGCCGACCGCGCTGCTTGCCGCTTGGGTACTGAACTCGTTGAGTGTTAAATTAAGCGGTAACAGGTTTTCCGATAGCACTTGACCGGTAACAGCATCCTGCCAGCTAATGCGTCCTTCTTTAATCGCGATTTGATGGACCAACAGCGCCAAGCTATCGCCACCACTGTCTTTTGGGTCCGGCTGTGGCTCTGATTGCTTGACTTTTATATCCGCAAAGTTGAACGCGCCGTCGGCGCGGCGTTCGATATTGAATTGCGGCTTATGCAACTCGATGGCATCTAACACCACACCGCCGAGCTTTGCCGATTCCACTGCGTCCAAATCGACGAATAAACGCTCGAAGCCCACTAGGTCTTTGGCGTCTGTAGGCCCCAAGGCAAAGCCTTCCACCATCAACGTGAAGTTAAATGGATTGAAGCGAATCGCCGACAGCCGGGCTTGTTGTCCGGTTTCTTCCTGCAGCAAGGCCGGCAGTTTTTTTAACGCCAGCGTCGGCACCAGATAAAAACCCAATAAGGCATAGATAGCCAAAAGCGCGATTAGCCCCAACGCCGCGATCAAGCCTTTTTTCCGATTCATTGTCATCACCACGCGCTGGAAATTAGTGCAGCTTATTCAACAAATCGGCTTCTATCCGACATCCGCCGAGATCCGGATAATCGGCTAGGTTTTGTTCGAAATCCCGAAAGGACGGATGTTGAAAAGCCAGGCGGGCAATCTTGCCTTGGACTAACTCAAATTCCAAAGCCCCGCCTTTTTCGCGCGGACTGCCGGGCTTGGTGACAAACAGCATGATGCCAATATTCGCCAAAGGCTGACCTTGATCCTGAGCCGGACGCGCGCAACTGTAGGTCTCGACGCTCAGACCACTAAACACGCCCGCCAGCTGACCGGCGTTGATCAGCACGCCTTCGTCGGCAACCGTCGGTACTTGCAACAGCGTTTCCAAACCAAAGTTGCTCAAATGGTTTTGCAGCAACACCGTGCCGTTCCCGCCTTTTTCGGTATTTAACAAAGGGTACAACTGCCGAGCGGCCTCGTCTTTATTGGGGTTTTGCAAAGCCGATAAAAATTGCCGGGCCGCCGATTGAATCGGGTTGATGACACCTTCTTTTTTCTGCCTGGAGTTGGTCAGCGCCTCCCAATCCTGCTCGGTATTAACCGCCAGTTTCATGCTCTTCATCACGGCATAATCTTCACTGGCCAGACAACCGGCGAAATCCTTGGTCCGATATTGTTCCAGCAACTTGGGACGGATTTCGTCGGTCATGGCCCGCTGTGCGGAGATATTGAAATTTTTCCAATCCGGCGAGGTTTTGCTCAGGAAATAATACAAGACCGCATTGCGATCAAATTTATTGAAGCCCAAATCCTTCATCGCCAACTTCAAGCGCCGGCATTGGCTTTCCACATCCGGGTAATTCTGCCAATCCGGCTGCAAATTGGGTTTGGCAGCTGGGTCCACCTGATCGATCAACTGCCGCAAACTCACTTCGCCGTTGGCGGTTTGAATCGGTACCCGCCACAATTCATCAAGAGACAAATCATGCGCGTCGGGCGTCAGTTCACCCGAGGTTTTCAACAGCAATGAGGAGACAATTTCCGGGTATACCCGCAACTCACCCAGCAGTTTGCTTTCGGAAGACCAGGCGCTCAATCCGCCTTCGACCACCTCATAAACCCCCAGACGAATTTGATTGAAACTACTGCTGTCGCCTGCGAGTACCACACTAGCCGGCAAGGAATGGGTCTCGGAACTGTATTTACCGTTACCGGAAGCGCCGGCGGCCGGGGTTTTAGCCACCACTTGCGGATTGCTCTCCACCCAGTTGCCGGCCAGTTTGCCCATCACTGCCATACCGGCTCCGACGCCGGTGAATGCAAACAAACTACTGGCGGCATTGACATCGCTGATCAACTGGGAAAGATTGGCTTCGTGGCTGTTACTGGTCAAAAAATTGTATTCGATCAGCGTATCTTTGCTGGAATCGAGCCGTAACCAAGGCGTCAGAGAGGCTTTTTTGGTTTCCAGTTTGAAATTACATTTGCCGGTGGTGGCTTGATACAAAAAGCCGCTGGCTTCGCGCTTCAGTTTTAACGGATCGTTATGCACGCTAAATACCAGCGCCGCGGACAGGTCACCATTTTCGTAATGGCCGCCAACATCGGAACAACCGCCTTTCAGGGCATTGTCACCCTTGAAGTCAAAGTCCGATACCAATTGGACATAGTAATCGTCGCCACTCACCGTGTTTTGACCGCGTAACGGCTTGATCGGTAAGGACTCGGTTTTGGGATAATCGACGGCAATTTGCCGGGTCGTGGCGCAACCGCCCAGCAAACCGCTAGTTAGCAATGCAATAGTAAGGACTGAAAAACAACGTATCGACATTAAATATCCTATGGTGTCGCGCAACCCAGGCACGCATGCAGCATGCGCCCGATGCAATATCGTTTAAATGTAGAATCGAGTTCTTAGGCGCCGCTTAATCGTGAATCGATAAAATTTATCGTAAGGCATAATTAATGCCTAGGATAGACGCTATTCAAGCACTAATTCCATGCAAGTTAGCCGGGAATGATAAATTGAAGCGGGTTTTGTGGCTATTGTTTTGTTCGACGCGGCAATAGAGCTTACAGCGCGTCCTGTTTGAAGCGATGGATTTGCCGGCGTTGTTTTTTGTTGGGTTTATGATCGCGTTCGGACGGATGCAGCAAGGCTTGTTGCTGCTTGTGCAACTCGATTTGCTTGAGCCGCTTATCGATACTGGCTTGGTCTTCGCTGTAAAGTGCCGCCGCCTCTTGCGCCGGACGACGTTGTTTATTCAGATCGGTGACTGTAATCTGCCAACTGTATTGATCCTTGGTGACGCTAATCACATCCCCGACTTTCACTTCCTTGCCCGGTTTGCAACGCTGGCCGTTGACATGCACTTTGCCGCCGTTGACCGCATCACCGGCCAAACCACGCGTCTTGAAAAAACGCGCGGCCCATAACCACTTATCGATGCGGACTTGGTTTAACTCACTCAACGCTTAAACCGCTCTCCGTCCAGGCTTTAAAACCGCCCGCCATACTCACCGCGCCGCTATAACCCAGTTGATTCAATACCTGAGTAGCCAGTGCCGAACGCCCGCCAGTCTGGCAATAGACGACTATGTCCGCCTGTTGCCGGCCTTGAAAATCCGGATGACTGTCGATTTTAAATTCCAACAAACCGCGAGGAATATTGACGGCTCCCGGCAAATGCCCAGCGGAATATTCGGCGGGCTCACGCACGTCCAGCAATAAATTACTCAAGCGCGTTTGCGCGGTCACCACGTCGATTTCAGTAATCTGTTGTTTGGCGGCAGCCACCAGTTCTTGGGCAGTAACGCTCATAAATATTCTCCAGTCGTAAACGGAATCAAGCTTCCATGTGCTTTTTCAACTCTTTCGGAATCGAGAATACCACTTTTTCTTCTATACCTTTATTTTCACGAACCTGGGTGGTTTCGCCGCCCCATTCCTTCAGTTGATTAATGACTTCCTGTACCAGCACTTCAGGCGCGGAGGCACCGGCAGTTACACCGACCACGTTGATGCCGTCCAGCCACTCTTGTTTCAAATCCTTATGGGTATCGATCAAAAACGCCTGTTTACCCAGCTGTTCGGCAATTTCCCGCAAGCGATTAGAGTTTGAACTGTTTGGCGAACCTACCACTAAAATCAGATCCGAAATCTTTGCCAGATCGTGGACCGCATCTTGGCGGTTTTGCGTGGCATAGCAAATATCGTCTTTCTTCTGCTCCTTGATGGACGGAAACTGCTCGCGCAACGCGTCAACCATTATTTTGGTGTCGGTCATAGACAACGTGGTTTGCGTCACATAGGCCAAATTATCCGGGTTGTTGACCCTCAAGTTTTTTACGTCATCCGGGGTTTCAACCAGATAAATGTCACCATGTTCGGTGCACTTGTCATATTGACCCATGGTGCCTTCCACTTCGGGATGACCGGCATGGCCGATCAGAATCACTTCCCTATCCTGTTTGGCGTGTTTGGCAACTTGCATGTGTACTTTGGTAACCAAGGGACAGGTCGCGTCGAATACCGTCAATTTGCGTTCTTCGGCTTCTTTTTGTACCTGTTTGGAAACACCGTGAGCACTAAAAATTAAGTACGAACCGACCGGCACGTCGCTCAGTTCTTCGATAAAAATAGCGCCTTTTTCTTTCAAGCCATCCACTACAGTACGGTTATGCACCACTTCGTGCCGCACATAGATAGGCGCGCCGAAGGTATCGATCGCTTGATCGACAATTTCAATAGCCCGGTCAACGCCGGCACAGAATCCACGAGGGTTAGCGAGTACGATTTGCATATTCTTGAGTATTTTACTTGGTTAAGACGAAGCGATTTTAATCCAATTTTGTTTCCGAGACGATAATTCCGTCGCTATCGGCATACAGATAATGGTCTTTTTTGAAATTGACGCCGGCAAACGTGATCACTGTGTCCCTGTGACCATGCCCATGTTTACTGCTACAGAGCGGGTGAGTATTTAGCGCCATCACGCCAATCGGCATGCGGTTAATCGCTTCAGAGCCGCGAATACTGCCGTACACGACTATGCCCTGCCAGCCGTTTTGCACTGCCAAAGCAGTTAAGGTATCACCCAACAAGGCACAACGCTTAGAGCCGCCGCCGTCGATCACCAGCACCCGATCAGTCACTTTTTCTTCCAGTGCGGTGCGTACCAAGGTGTTGTCCTCGAACACTTTTAAAGTAGTGATTTGCCCACTAAACTGGCTTTTAGCGCCGAAATATCGAAACAAGGGCTCGGCAATTTGAAAGTTTTCCAAGCTTGAAAAACGGTCACATAAAGCGCCGGTAAGAAATGACATACAGCCTCCAAAGGCTAGTAATAACGCGCCAGCAATCCGTACTGGCAATCGACATCTGGCAGTGGAATTTTCACTTCATAACCACCGCCGGACGCTTCCTGCATAGGCTGGCCGTATTTATCGACCATATTCTCGACCGTTATATCCCGGTTGCCATGCGGCAGGATCAACTCCAACTTATCGCCCAGCGCAAACTTGTTTTTCACGCTAATGTCCGCCAAGCCAGTTTCCGTATCGTAACGGGTAATTTCGCCGCAAAACTGCTGTTGGTGGCTTTTAGAATAGCCGGACAAGTAATTTTGATGTTCGTGGGTATGGTGACGTTGATAAAAGCCGTCGGTATAGCCGCGATTTGCCAGGTTATCCAGGATACCCAACAACTCGGGCTGGAATGGCCGGCCCGCCAACGCATCGTCTATCGCTTGTCGATAAGTCTGCGCGGTGCGCGCTACATAAAAATGCGACTTGGTGCGGCCTTCGATTTTCAAGCTGTCGATACCGATTTCCACCAAGCGCTGTACATGCTCGATCGCCCGCAAGTCCTTGGAATTCATGATATAGGTGCCGTTTTCGTCTTCCATCACCGGCAACAACTCGCCCGGACGGCCTTCTTCTTCCAGGAAATAGATATTGTCCGCCAAAGGATGCCGATCGGCACCACCGCAACTAGCGGTATTTAGTCCCTGATTCAGATCGTTCATGGAGATGACCGCGCTATCGGCCAATAAATAATCGCCTTCTGCATTTTCCACTGCTGGCTTGGTATCGTATTTCCAACGGCAAGAGTTGGTACAAGTACCTTGATTCGGATCGCGATGATTGAAATAACCGGACAGCAAGCAGCGACCGGAATAGGCGATACACAAAGCCCCGTGCACGAATACTTCGAGCTCCATGTCCGGACATTGCTGACGAATCTCGGCGATCTCGTCCAAAGACAATTCCCGCGACAAAATCACCCGTTCCACGCCCATACTTTTCCAGAACCGGACGCTGGCGTAATTTACGGTATTGGCTTGCACGGACAGATGAATCGGCATATCCGGCCACTGCTCGCGGGTCATCATAATCAAACCCGGATCGGCCATAATCAAGGCATCCGGCCCCATCGCAATGATCGGCTCAATATCTTTAATAAAGGTTTTGACTTTGGCGTTATGCGGAATCACGTTCGCAGCCAGGAAGAATTTTTTGCCCAATTGATGCGCTTCGGCAATACCTTTGGCCAGGTTGTCGGCCATAAAATCGTTATTGCGTACACGAAGGCTATAACGCGGCTGCCCGGCGTAAACGGCATCGGCGCCGAAAGCAAAAGCATAGCGCATATTACGAATGGTACCGGCGGGGGAGAGAAGTTCGATGTGTTTCATGTCTGTACTTAAAAATGAGCTGACAGGCATTTTAACAAAGAATCTATCCGGTAACTTTCGGACGTTTGAAGAATTGCGGTACTCGCGATAGCATTTTGCGAACAATGAAGGGCAGCATGGACACTCGTAGCCCATTCTTTTTACATGCTCTGTATGCCTCGATATTACCTTCTAACACGCCTCGGACACTATTATTGGAAACCCCTCCTATACGCATATTTACCCAAATATTCGGCACATACACTGCCTTGATATTGTGAACCTCAAGAAAACGCATGGTCAATTCAAAGTCTGCCTGCCGCGGAAACTCGAGATCGAACCCGCCGAATTGTTCATATATCTTCCGGCGCACAAAAAAAGTGGGATGCGCGGGCATCCAGCCTTTTTCAAAAAGGCCATGTTGAAAAGGCTTTGATTGCCAATAGCGCGTTACGTGGTTGGTATTTTTCTGATCTACGTACACCAAATCAGCATAACAAGCATCGACTGTAGCATCGGTAAAGACGCTGGCGACTTGATCCAGTACCGTGTCGTTAGCGTAGAAGTCATCGGCGTTAAGTATCCCGACAATTTCCCCAGTCGTCATGGCGAGACCTTTGTTCATGGCATCGTAAATACCCTGATCCGGTTCGGAAACTGCACGCAGCAATGCCCCGTAACGCTGCACCACAGCCCTGGTGCCGTCCGTCGACGCGCCGTCGATAATGATGTGCTCCTTGTCCGGGTATATTTGCTTTGCTACAGAAAGAATGGTGCCCTCGATAGTCGAGGCACTGTTGAAGCAAACAGTGATGATCGAGATTAAATTAGACACAATTGATTATTTCATTGGAATACTATGCTGGATGGAGCATGTTCGCGATAAAGCCTAAGCAGCTTTTCAACGACAATCTCTTCGGAAAACGTCTCAACCATGTGCCGCCTACCATTTTCACCCAATTTCCGTAAGGAGGACAAATCGCAGTCCAGCATCCATAGCATTCCCTCGCACAATGACTCCGTGGAATAAGGAGCGGCAAGATAGCCGTTGACTTTGTGAAATACAATCTCTTTAAGACCTGAGCAATCAAATGCGATAACCGGTGTCTCACACGCCAAACTTTCCGCTGCAACCTGTCCAAATGATTCAAGTAGCGATGGTACAACGGTAAAGTCAGCGCGGCTGTATAGTCTCGCCAGTCTCGACGGTTCCATCACATGTCCAATCTCAACATGCCGGAAGCCAAAATAAATGGGATTTTTGCCTGCCGTCCCCCCAAAACTAACCAGCACAATATTACTTTTATCCTTTACACGAGTTGCCAGCAAACGTAAAGCTTCGTGCAGCAAGTGAAAGCCTTTCATACCCATATGCTTGCCATGCACGGCTCCGAACAAAATGACTCTGTCATGGGCCAACACGCCGTAATCCACTAAAAAATTACTAGGCGTCGGGCTGTAAAGCTCTGTATCCAAGCAGTTGGGTATAAGCTGTATATCGAAGTCTTTCAATAAAGCGCTTTTATTTGCCCGTTCAACCATCCAACTAGACGGGGCGGTAAAAACAACTCTATCTTTGATAGCATTTAAAACTCTTTTTTTCCTAATCCAGGTCAATCGGTCCAGATCAATGCCGATTACATTTTTATTCGCGAAACTATAACCTTCAATAAATCGCATACTCTCCAATGAGTAATGTTCGCTTCCGCAATAAAACCATTCATCATGTAGAGTAATAATTATTTTCCCTTTTATACTGGGAATTTTCTCCAATGCAATGGTTTCATTATTTATCCAATGCAAATGAACCAATTCAGAATGCCGAATGGCGTTCAAAACGCTGCTACAACTAAATAAATTAATCGAATGCTTAACGGAGTTTTTACTTAACTGGAGCTTCTGCAACATAAAAGCAAATACTCTTTTAATGAAATGCAAAAAAAACTCCAGTTTTCCTGGTGCTATTACCGATTCGTCGTTCGAAAATTTTTCGACAACAACGTATTCAACGGCATCCTGTTTTTTTCTTAAAGCTAGAAAAACCTTATGAGCGGCTTTCGCCGCACCGCCGCGAGACTCTGAAAATGATACGAGTGAGATCAAGGGGCAGGCCTTAGACTTCCCAACCGTAATTGGCTGTAAATCTTCGCACGGATGATATACGTTCTCTCACTTGATAAAGGTTCCGACGACGAAGCATTTTTCAGACATTATTGGTCAAGGTTTAAACAGATTGAATTTAAAAGTAGCAAAGCCTAATGCTCTATCTCTTTTACAAGTCGACTGGCACCATCAAGTAAATTGCTCACCCATCTTTCCGGCGTAAATTGTAAAGACATTAAATAACTGTTCTGCGACATGACATTTCTTTGATCCTCCCCCAGAGCGGCATAATGCGACATTGCCCAAGCCAACTCTGCGGCATCCCCGGTTTCTACCACATATCCGTTGTAACCGTTTTGTACCAGATGCACCGATGCTCCTACTTCCGCCGAGCAAATGAGCGCCAATCCCGCCGCCGCCGCTTCGTGCAGTACCAATGCCCAAGGCTCGAAAGTACTCGGCAAGACTAAGCAACATGCCCGGAGTAATTCGCCAGATAAATCGTCGGGCTGACAAAAACCCATAATTTCTATACCCTCCACATGTTCGAGTAGAGGCTTTAACAGCCCCGTCCCATAGCACCTGAGCGGCCAAGGCTCCGAAACCGACTGTCTATAGCGCCGATAAGCCTCAACCAAAACATCCAGACCCTTCTCCGGCGCGAGTCGACCGACATAAACAAAAGCACGGGACTCTTCTAACAAATGTTGCCGTTTAAAGTGGATAGGAGAAAATTTCTGATGGTCGCAGCTCAATACGCCACGCAAAATTCGCCGCTGTGGAAACCCCAATCTATGTGCAAAATCAGCCTGCCGTTCACCAGCAACAAATAACGCATCACAAATCGGTTTTAAGTAGAACCGAGAAACCATTAGCCCCACCTTTTGCTTGACGGTTCCTCGCCATGGGTTATCCACCGTAATAATCCTAACTGCCTGATGCCTATATTTTTTAAGAATATGTCTGTGTCCCGGCACATTCCATCCACAGGAAACAATCACATCGGGTCTAAACTCTTCCAGTCGGTTTAATAATTCATTTTCATCCAAATTAGCGTCCCATTCGTAACGCTCTTTAATCCAGGAAAATAAGCTCTCATCGTAAGGAGCATCCGCAGAAACCCGAATATTGGAAACGAAAATTTCAACACCATCGGTTTCTGCGAGAGCCTTTAAGCAGGCATTTAGGTATCCGGAGAGAAGGGTCCAAAGGATGGCGACACGTTTTGTTCCCGTAAATTGATTCGAATGGCTTGTCACTGTAGCGCCCTAAAAAGCCTCAAACTGCGTTTGGTGTAGTATTTGAACAGAATCCAGCGTTCAATTAACATTAAAATAAAACCAGGGGCTACCTTGTTCTTTATTTTAATCTTTCCATATTCTTTAAGAACTTCCAGTGTTCTATCAGTACCGACACCACCTTCTCGCCAAGCAGAAAAAAAAATATCTTTTAGCTTTACTGCCGGGAAGTTTCTATAAGCACGCAATAAGTGCTCGTAGTCCATGCAAAAAGAATTGTCTATATCGAATAAGCCGTAGCGCTCGAACATTTTCTTATGCGTAAATAACGCTTGGTGCGGCAAAGACATCCGGAAAAGTAGTGATCGCTTATTAAATTTTGATGTGTATCGCTTAGGTGCTACCCACAAAACTTGCTTATCGTCGTGTTCCGAAACTCGCTGAATTCTGCCACAAACCAACATATCGTGTTCCGCGTCAACACCTTCCATCATTTCAGTGACGACATGGCTAGACAATAGATAATCCCCAGCTCCCTGAAAATTAAGGTAGTCGCCTGCCGACAACATAACCGCTTTGTTAAATGCGTCGCTAATGCCTTTATCGGGCTCGCTAACCCAGTAATCGATTACGTGCCCGTAGCGCTGGAGGATATCCAAGGTTCCATCGGTCGAACCACCATCTATTACGATGAATTCAAGGTTTTCGTAATCTTGATCAAGAATGCTTAACATCGTACGCTCAATAAACTCAGCCCCGTTAAATACAACCGTCAAGATACTAACTAAGGGATTCTCGGGATTGGACGATTTAAAAACTCCCTCTGTTCTCAGCCCACCTTCGTTATTTCGTTGAAGGTTATGCGCAGGGAAAAGCATTCGTTCAAATCGGGGTTTTACATGAATGTTAGAAATTAACAAATTATTAGCTAACATCACTTTTAAAATTTACGTTTGTTTCCGAACAAAACTGAATATTTTGTTTTCATTATACTTACCTTTGATAAAAATCAACAAAGACAAAACCGCTACGGTACATAAAAACTTTAAATACCATTCCCCATTAAAATAATGCTCTACAATCAGATGAAAAACATTATTCAGGTAAGCATGCAAGACCAAAACGAGCATAGACTCGATACCGAATACTGTTAGGAATGGGTACCGTTGCAGCAGAAAATTAAAGTTAACAAATAAAAAAACTAAAAAATAACTAAGGAATGAAGTACAAGAAAAAACCAAATAAATATTGTCGACACTATTTCTGGCCATATCAAGCGGCAACAACAAATCAAAAGAATAAATCACTAAAAATCCCAGTATAAAAAACAATAATTTCCAAATTGAATTACGTAGCAAATTTTTTTTATATTTAGCAAAAATATAACCTGCCATCACCCAAGGTAAAGCAACAACACCTTTATCCAAAGCCAATGGCAAAATTTGACTTTCCAATATGTAACTCGAAAATACCAACACCAAAATCAACAATAATATTACGTTTATTTTCATGTATTTTATCAACAGAAAAACAAAGGCTCTCGCCCAAAATAAAGCCGGCAAAAACCATAATACAAATCCATAGTGTTGCAGATGATCGATATCCATCCACCAGAAAAGCCCGACCAACTCATCTAAAACGCTTTGCCTTTCACGCCCTAACACAACTTCTTTTATTGCATTAACCACTAAGCCAAGCAACCCAAATATAAAGTATGGCACAAAAACACGTCTAGCATTTTTCTTAAAAAATTCAATTACGGAATTATCAGGATTGACAAAAATCCCTCCTATAAAGAAAAACAAAGGGATATGAAATGAATATATAAAAGAGCCTAATGGTGACTGTATATGCCCTAACACCACTAGCAAAATAGCAAATCCCTTACAGGAATTTACTGTAATACTAAATGATTGATTAAAATTTCGATTGTTCATGGCTGGTATTGGCCCGGCGCAGCGATTCTATTATTTCATCAATGGCAATAGGAAACGTTGCAGCCAATACGATCAATGCTTCAAAAACAGTCCCGCTCCCCTCGAATTCAGAGCAATGCTTGGTTAATGAGATTATAGTCCGTGTGCGTTGCATTCTCGACAACCAAGAACGGGCGGCATACTTGACCCAATAGTTTCTTGTCAATTTTTCAGCAAAAAACCATGCCAACGCTGCCCGATAGCCTTTCTCTACTTCATTGTCATTATTTAGCGTGGTAAACGAATCTGGATGGGAGCGAAAAAACACATCGGACGATGGAAGCATCACCACTGATTTATAAGCTGCTGCGGTTAATGCAAACAGCAAAACATCTGGCCCGGCGCCATTTAACGTGAAATCTCGAGGAATACGTGTAGGGAAAGATAGCTGTAGATTCTTCCTAATATCCAGCATACGAAAAACAGCAGCCCCAGGCGAGAATGGAACCCTGGCATTCAGTAGCAATTGAAAATACCGTGCCGAAGGAATATGCTGTTCCTTAGTGGATAATAAAAATTTTATCTTTCCATTCTCGGGCCAAGTACCAATTATTACTGCTGTGGAAACAAAACCTACTTCTGGGTTTTCCAAAAAAGGGAGTGTGTGCTCAAGAAATTTCGGAAATATCAAATCATCACTGAACAGTACTTTCCCATATTCGCCTCGTGCTTTTTCTACACAGGCCAGCCAATTTCTTACTGGACCAATATTAGTATCATTCTGGAAAATACGAACTCGTGGGTCTTTTGCCGCAAACTGTTGACATATTTGCCAGGTTCCATCATTACTAGCGTTATCAACCACCAAAACTTCAAAATCGGTGAATGTTTGATCCAGTGCAGACTGAATACATTCAGAAATGAATCTCTCACGGTTATATACAGGAATTAGGATGCTGACCTTTGGCATATCAGCCACATCGGAACTCATTACTGTGACACCTAATTTTGGTTACGAATTATATACAGCACTTGAATCGGCAGAGCAATACCTGCAAAAAGTAAACTTATGCAAGTTGCCAATACGACACCATATGAACCAAAGCCTAACTGATTTGTAAAAAACAGAGCCAGTGGGATATTAACCAGCATGGCCGTTATTGCTGTGTACAGCTGAACGGATATATTGCCTATTCCGTTTACAAACATCGCAAAGATATTATTCCACATGGAGATAAAGACAAACAACCCCATTGCACCTACCAACTGTAATGAAACATCAAATTCAAAACTTATCCAAAAGGATATAACGGATTTCGCTATTAAGACCAAGATTACTACCACCATAGCGATGCCAACTAAAAACATTAGTTGTTTTCGCAACATACGGCGAATCCAGATAATATCGCTTCTATGGTATGCATCCGTATAGGCAGACCAAAGCGGTGCGGAAATTAAAGTATGCGCAAAACTGATTATACTAAAAAGCTTGAAAACAACCTCGTACTCGGTTACATATCTTGGACCAAAAATCTGAGCAATAAGTAACTTATCGGTCGTAAATATAACTAACACAGCTAGCTGAATTATGAAGAATTGCATGCCTACTGATAATAACGGGTGAATATGATGTTTATCCCAAAAAAACTTAGGCAACAATTCAGGATTATGTTGATAAAATCTGACACTCAATATCAAGTTTGCAACAATCATTGAAACGCCATAAACAATTGCCAAATTACTAATCGAGGTATCAGTTAACTTCGTCAAAACAAAGATAAAAGTTAAGGTAAGTATGTTTGCAATCAATGGCCCTAAAGCAATCAGAGATGATTTTTGCACTGCGCCAAGTAGCGAGCTGATCAAACCAATCCAAAAATTCAACAATATGAAAAATACCGAGATTTGCACTGTTATGCGCAGCGTCTCTTCCGGAATCGCCTGGGAGTTAAAAACTATTTGCCAAGGAATAAAAAATGAGGCGCAGGTAACTACCGCCCACAATATCAGCGCTATCGCACCAATCAAGCTGTAACCTGATGAGATGTAATGAGCAGCTTCTACACGATCATTCTTCGCCAGAGCTTCTGCCACCTTATTACGAAGACCATTGCCTATGCCTAGATCAAAAAACACAATCCATGACATCACCGTAAGTAATGTGGACCAAACACCAAACTGCTCCTGCCCCAGATAATCAATCATCAAAGGAATTGCACAAAACGACGCCGCCATACTGACAGCTTTGTAAATCACCGATCCTTTTATCTGCCGCAAATAATTTCGGGTACGTTCGTTGGAAACTACGTCACTCATTGCGATTGGTCAACCCATTTCACCATGGCCGATACGCCGTCCGGTGCAGTGACTTGAGGCTGCCAATCAAGCAGGCGTTTAGCTTTGGCTATGTCGGCCACAAACACGCGTTGATCGCTTTCCCGCACAGGTAATTGCTTGTAATTAAGCCGAATACCAACGATTTTTTCCAATAATTCAAACAGTTCCAACAAAGACAGACTGTTTTCTATACCGCCACCAATATTAAACACTTGCCCTTTAGCTTTATCGATGTTGCTCAGTGCGGCTATATAAAGACTTTTCATATCTTCGGCATGAAGCACATCACGTACTTGTTTGCCGGTACCGGAAATAGTGAAAGGCTCTTTGCTCAGGCCTTTAGCGGTTTCCACCGCCTTTTGACAAAACCAGCCAACCCAGCCTTGATCAAATGTCGCGAACTGTCTCCCGCCGTACATCGACGAGTGACGAAAAACCACGGTCTTAAGCCCGAATATACGCGCGTAATCCAGCATATATTGATCAGCAGCTCCTTTGGAACAGCCATAGGGCGAATGAAATTCCAACGGCACATTTTCACTGAAACCACTGGGGTACTCATTGCATTGATAGCGCGTTTGGGTCTGTGCATAAGAATACTGCTCCAAATCGCCATAGACTTTATTGGTGGAGGAATACACCACAACCGCGTCCGGCGAATACTGTCTAACAGCTTCCAGCAGATTGAACGTCCCGATTGCATTCACCTCGAAATCCATGCGTGGATTGGCAATCGATGTGGTCATGGCCACTTGTCCGGCCAGATGAAATATGGCATCCGGTTTGAACGACTGAATAACACGGGTAATGTCATTCTGATTGCGAATATCGCCATGTTCAAACACGAATTCCCCCTGAGTTTGCAACCATGACAAATTCGCACGTGATCCGTTGCGGTAGAGATTATCGAACACCAACAAATCGTCGCCCCTCGATAGCGCATCGGCAGCTAAATTACTACCCAAAAAGCCGCATCCGCCAGTAATCAACAGTTTCATTATTTTGATCCTTTAATAGTCATCTGCAATCCTTGCACGAGATCATGATCGCAATGCCAGCCTAATGCTTGCAAGGCACTTACATTTGCTTGAGAAAGCATTGATTCCCCTGCCCGGTAGGGCAATACACCGAAATTTAAGCGGGTTGTCGATGCAGTTAAGTTATGTACCGTTTCGACAAACTGCCTGATAGTGACAGCAACACCACTACCCACTGCAAACTCGATAAACCAGTCTGCAAAAGCATCTCGTTTATTCAGCAAAAGCAGGTAGGCTGTTATCACATCATTTATGTGTATAAAATCGCGTCGCTGCTCACCCAGTGTCAGGTTTAATTCCGGTACATTAGCCAAGCAACTATTGATAACGTGGGTGGTAAATTTAGAATCATCGTCACCCGCGCCATAAAAATGCTCAAGTCTCAAATTGATAAAACGAATTTTCTCTTGGTGCGCGAAGTATTTCCCCCATTCTGAAAATTGCCCTTTGGAAAGTGTGTAGGGATTTAGAAGCTTATCCAATGCCGTATCGGTATTGATATAAACATCAACATTTCCAAACACAGCTGCTTCTAATAACTTCAGCGGAAACAAAAGATTGGCTTCGGTTATTTGACTAATACTCTCCCCGTTTCTGCCGTAACATGTAGCGGTATGAATAATTGCATCGAATTTTCCAAAACCAGCGAACAACTCAGCCAGATTAGTTTCCTCTAAATTGTACAAAGCCAGCCTGGGTAAAATAGCTTGGATCCTGTTCAAAGAGGATAGTTTTCGTTTAAGGGCGATCACCTCATGCCCTTCTTTGAGTAACTCCGTAGCTAAGTGACTGCCTAAATAGCCGGTCACTCCAGTGACAAGGACACGCAAACTATTGACTCACACCAAAAAACAATTCTAATTTCTCAACGACAAAACTCAACATCTCTTCAGTCAATCCCGGATAAACACCTATCCACAAGGTTTGATTCATGACCTGATCAGTATTATTCAGTTCGCCGCTGATACGATAGCTACGGTCTTGAAAATAAGGCTGACGGGTTAGGTTTCCGGCAAACAACAAGCGGGTACCGATCTTGTACTGGTCCAAATATTTCAGCAGATCGACGCGGGCGAACCCGGCCGATTCGCTTAAGGTGATGGGGAAACCGAACCAGGAAGGCTCACTGTTTGGCGTCGCCTCGGGCAGGATTAAAAACTGCTCGCAGGATTTTAGCCGCTGTTTCAGATAGTTGAAGTTACGCTTACGTATCGCAATAAATTCCGGCAACCTATCCATTTGCGCCAGAGCGCAGGCAGCCTGCATGTCACTGATTTTCAGGTTGTAGCCCAAATGTGAGTAGGTATATTTATGATCGTAGCCCTTCGGCAAGGTACCTAGTTGCCAACCGAAACGCATGCCGCACGTATCGTCGCAACCCGGCGCACAATAACAATCCCGTCCCCAGTCGCGGAACGATTCGATAATCTTGCGCAGTTTGCGATCCTTGGTAAACACCATGCCGCCCTCGCCCATCGTAATGTGGTGTGCCGGGTAAAAGCTGCAAGTAGCAATATCGCCGAACTGTCCCACATGTTGACCTTTGTAGGTGGAGCCCAGCGCATCGCAACAGTCTTCGATAACCCATAAATTATGCTTGTTGGCTACGGCCATGACCGCATCCAAATCAAACGGGTTTCCCAAGGTATGGGCGATCATGATGGCCCGCGTGCGCTCTGACACTGCTGCTTCAATTTTTTGCGGATCGATATTGTAAGTCGGGATTTCCACATCGACGAACACCGGCACCATGCCGGCATGCAAAATCGGATTGACAGTAGTCGGAAATCCCGCAGCGACGGTAATCACCTCATCGCCCGGTTTTAAGGCGCGCTCGCCTAGCTTAGGCGAGGTCAATGCGGTAAACGCCAACAAATTTGCCGAGGAACCAGAATTGGTCGTCAACGCATACGGCACGCCGACGAATTCGGCAAAACGTTTTTCAAATGCTTCGTTGAAGCGTCCGGTGGTCAACCAACCATCCAAGGACGCATCGACCATGTTTTTTAGTTCGCTGGCACCCAGCACTTTACCGGAAGGTGGGATGACACTTATTCCCGACACAAACTCTTTAGTAGGACGGACTGCTGTTTGAAACTGTTCGACTTGGCGACCAATAATCATACGCATTACTTTATCCAAGGCCTTTGGATCTACAACGCCCACTTCACCGCAAAAAAAACGCGGCGAAAACACCATCTGCTTACTAACCGGAAAAGCTGTAGGTTTGTCCAATTGACCAGAAAGTAGCTCGTTGGGATTAACCAATAACTGATCTTCGTCCGACCATTGCTGAACTTGACTGCTGCCCGGTATCCCCATGACATCACCCTTGCTGTTGGGCGATGAGGTGATTAACACGGGACGTGGTTTAGACCCCTTGGAATCGACGAATGGCACCTTGTAAATGTGGATGGTTCCAGGTTGAAGTGCGTTAGCTTCGAACATACTTTTCCCATAGCGCGTCTTCTTCTGGATTGCTTTCAATGACAGCAGAATAATTGGCAAGCAATAGTTGCTCGTCTTCGCTGAGCTGGATTGCACTGTTTGTGCCAACTGGCATTACAATCACTTCAAACTGATCACCCATATCGGCGGGTATATCGATGTGTATTTGACGATTCGCATCTACACACAAAATTTCTCTTAACACCGCTTGCCTCATAACCAACTCCAAAACCTAGATTTTACTATTTTACACGGACTCTTTAATGGCTTCAGACTGGAATTGAGCAATCTGCTGAAGCGCAACATTATGCATGTCCTTGCCTTGGCGGTAAGCTTGTTGCCATATAATGATTGCATTTAAAGTATCTTGAAGACACCAACGCGGAGACCAAGCCAATCGTGCCTTGGCTTTTGAACAATCCAATTTTAAATAATGCGCCTCATGCGGGTGCTCTCCGCTATCGACCACCCAACTGGCACCTTCACCCCAGTTCATAGTCAAGTGTTCCACTATCCATCGCACCGGCTTGGCATCGTCTTCGTTTGGTCCAAAATTCCACGCCTCTGCATAGTTTGGTCCTGCTTCATGCAGTTTTTCCGCCAGTAACAAATAGCCGGATAGCGGCTCCAATACATGCTGCCAAGGGCGAATGGCGTGAGGATTGCGGATATTAACCGGCTGGCCTTGGCTAATCGCCCGTATAATATCTGGAATTAGCCTGTCTTCCGCCCAATCGCCGCCGCCAATCACATTGCCGGCTCGGGCAGACGCCAGTGCTACACCATGATCGGAATACTTATCCGGATGAAAATAGGAATTGCGGTAAGCGGCCGTCACCAATTCCGCGCATCCCTTACTGTTGCTGTAAGGATCGTAACCGCCCATGGCTTCGTTCTCGCGATAGCCCCAAACCCACTCGCGATTTTCGTAGCATTTGTCGCTGGTTACATTGACTACAGCTTTGACGCTTCCGGTGTGACGCACCGCTTCAAGCAAATTCACCGTACCCATCACATTGGTTGAGTAAGTCTCGACCGGTTCGCTATAGGAGTAACGCACCAATGGCTGCGCCGCCATATGGATCACAATTTCCGGCTGATACTTGTCAAACACGGCTTGCAACTGCGACAAATCACGAATATCGCCGATGATGCTGGTCATGCCTTTTTCAACTTCAGCGACTTCGAACAAACTTGGATTGGTCGGCGGCTCAAGCGCATAGCCGACAACATGCGCTTGCTTGGACTGTAACCACAATGATAGCCAGCTACCTTTAAAACCGGTATGGCCCGTCAGCAAGACGCGCTTGTCCTTCCAAAACTGCGCACTCATTACCATACCTTCCAGGGCGGATTAAGGCTCCATAATTCCTCAAGGTGATTCTTATCGCGCATGGTGTCCATCGCTTGCCAGAACCCCTTATGATGATAAGCGGCTAATTGATTTTCGGCTGCGAGACGTTGCAGCGGTTGCGACTCCCAACTAATCAGATCACCCTGTATGTAGTCCAACACCGACGGCTCCAGCACGAAAAAGCCACCATTGACCCAGGCCCCATCGCCAGCAGGCTTTTCCTGGAAATCAAGAACGGCATCGCCGACAATATTGAGTGCGCCATATCGACCAGGCGGTTGAATCGCCGTCAGCGTCGCAGCTTTGCCTTGCGAACGATGGAATTGAATCAGGGTATCGATATTCACATCGGCCAAACCGTCACCATAGGTAAAGCAAAAGGTTTCGTCGCCAATGTAGTCTTTCACGCGCCGCAACCGCCCCCCGGTCAGCGTATCGTGCCCGGTATCGATGAGCGTGACTCGCCAAGGCTCGGCGTTTTTTTCGTGCACTTCCATACGATTATGTTCCATATCGAACGTTACATCCGACATATGCAAAAAGTAGTTGGCAAAGTATTCCTTGATGACATAGCCCTTATAACCGAGGCAGATGATGAAGTCGTTAATGCCATAGCGCGAATAAATCTTCATCAGATGCCACAAAATTGGCTTGCCGCCAATTTCTATCATAGGTTTAGGTTTTAGGTGTGACTCTTCGCTAATGCGCGTGCCGAATCCGCCGGCTAGGATGACTGTTTTCATGTTGGTAATATTACGATGTGTGGCTGATACTACTTTGTCAGATTCTCAAAGGTGCTCGTCATTCCGGGCTTGCCGAAGCCGTTAGACTACACAGCGAATCCAGGCCCGAGGCTGGGTCGAAGCTTGCCATCTATGGCACTGGATACCCGCTCTTGTGCCCCGTCGGTATCCAGGCGGACATAACGGCATTTGCTTAAATCGGACAAATTAGAACTAATACTGAATATAAAAATAGAATGTCGTTTTAGCTGCTAGCCCAAAAACCGGGCATGGTAACCCCGCTACAACCTGAACAAAAAGCCGAGTAATTTTTAAATCGCTATCTTTTCAACCGTACGACTGATCCTGAAAAGATATATATCGCGTTTTCAGTAAGCTATAAATTGAATCAAGCGTAGCTTTCGCCTGATAAATGGTATTCAAAGCATCAGTCGCTTGTTTGGGTTCATCTTCATATTGATGGGCGATGCTGTTCCTTATTTTCCGTAACTCAAGCCAGACATTTTTGTCTTCCAACAACTCGAGTTGTTCAAGTCTGTTTAGGATATCAATGAAAGGCTTGGATCTGAGGTTTTCCTCCTTTAAAAACTCAAGCATGGCTATAAATAATTTTTCGCCTATTGCGTCTTGCAACTTTGCAAAGCGGAACAAAAATTGATCGATGTGTTCAATCTCATCATCGGTAAGTTGTAAATATCGACTTGCATCTAGTGGCATAAATACAGACATTTTTGTAACGGCATGATTGAGCCGTTGAAGGTGCTTGTCACATTCATTAAAAAGCTTGGAAAGCCTTAAATCAATCATAACAACACCCCGGTATTGATCGCCTGCTGTTCCACAGCCCTAGCTTGGTCTTCAGCAAAAACCACATCGATTTTCTGTTCGCCAATTTTTTGTTCCAGTGCAAGTAGAAACTTAACTTTGTGCTGAAAATCCTTGTTAGCATCTGCGTTGATATATAAATCGATGTCGCCACCCTTTTTTAAATCGTCGACCCGACTGCCAAACAAAAAAACCTGTACCCCTGCCCCAAAAATTTCGTGGGCAGATTGCTTGATTGCATTGATTTCATATTCGGTCAACCTCACTTTCTTATGACTACCTCTAAAAACCAAAGATACCTTCTCATCCAAACACTTTTAAGGAAACCTCTAACCCCCTGTCAGCTAATCCTATCCGTTTGACATATTCTTAACTCAGGCTACACTTTCTCCAATAACACCCATGAGCCAACTGCACCTCTCAAAGCTTGCAGCAGGCATAGCTTTAAAAAAACCCAACCCGCTATTGCTGAGCATGTCTGAAAACTGCTCAAGTAAAACCCGCCAAAGCATCAATACTTATGGCGATTTTTCACATCCTTCTATAATGGAGGCTTTATGACCAACGACCTTATCAAGGGTGATCTACTCCCGGAACAACAGCAAGCCGTTTTAAACTCCCTACACGATATTCAATCCAAATTGCCATTTCTAATCGATTTAACAGTAGACGATAGGCGAACTTTGCCAAAAATGGGCGACAGAAGTCGAGCATTTGTCGATCAAGGCTTAGTCATGGCAACACAGAATGAAGGCATTTTACCGCGTAACTTCGATTTGGAAGAATACCGCCGTGACGTAGCGCTGGTTCGGCAATTGGAGCCAATTGTTCTGGCCGCGAGGCAATTAATCAAACGTATAGAAGATACCTATCTGGCCGCCGGCAGCGATGCTTATGGACAAACGCTGGTCGTTTATCAGGCCGCAAAACTGGCTGGTAAAGACGGCTCTTTGGCCGAACACCTGGACAGCCTAGGCAAACGCTTCGCACGCAAATCGCCTGGACCCAACCATGGCGCAGCAAATCCCGCGTAACTAGCCTAGCATGTGGCAACTGAGGTTTTGAGGTAGCGCAGTTTCACTCACGGCCTCAGCATTGTCATCTGAAAGCGCAAGACGCAAACAACTAGCAACAACGATCTACTTCAGAACCCCAAGGTTCGCTCTTTGGACCTGATCATTCTCAATCAAAGCCTCGCCAACCTACCTCTGAGCACAATCATTCGCTTTCCGAGCTTGGAAGCCCTCCTTCTGAGCTCGGCAATTTTCACTTTGAGCATGATCATTCAAGCTCGGAACTAGACAAACCACTCTTTCAGCTAGATCATTCTCGTTCAGAGCTTGAATGATCTCTCTCTAAGCTCGGCAGTTCTCCCCCGGAGCTCGACAAGTCACCCTAAAAGCCTGGGCACTCTGGTTCGGAACTTGAACATTCCCCCTCTGATCTGGTAAATCCATATCCAGAGCAAGATCGTTCTCTATTAACACTAGACTAATCTCCTTCAAAACCCGCCCCATGTAGCTCCCGATTGGATATGCCTAATGCAGGTTTTGAAAATCACAGTATTTATCAAAAGCTACATTTAATGATGGGTGAATATCTACTTCTATGCCCCCTCAAACCGCAATCTACGGGAAGCTCTAAAATCCCCTCGCTCTCTGGGCAATGCCGTTAAGCAAGGAAAATCATTCCTTCTCAATCCTTACCCGCAGGGCATAAACGGAGAGAGATTCTTCGATTTTTAGAGGTTCCACGTTGGATCTAAGTCTTCAGGTCCAAGCCGAAATGGTCTTGGATTAAATTCCAAATCCCGACTTGCATCTTGATGATCGAAAACTAAGTCGCGATTTGTGCGTTCCATCATTGAGAACGACCAACTACGATAGCGCGGTAAGACCTTTAGAAGAACAAATCCAATCCGAATTAAAAACATAGGAATTTGAATAAAACGCTGCTTAAGACCCATAGCATTAAATATGCGTGCTACCATGTCTCTATAGCTCAATATCTCCGCACCGGACAGATTGTAACTCTTATTTGCCACATTCTCGGCAAACAAAGCGGAGACGCACGCCTGTGCCACATCAGAGCAATGAACCGGTTGTCGCAATCCGTTGGCCTTGCCTAGCAACGGGAAAAAGCGGAATCTGCGAATCAAGCGCGCAATTTCGCAAATATTTTTATCGCGCCCCAAGCCGTAAATTAATGTTGGCCGCAAAATTACACATTCAACGCCAGCATGGGCAGACCACTCCTGTAAATCAAGTTCTGATTTTGCAAAACGCTGAGCAAGCATTTGGTCCGAAGGATCGAAAGAATCCTGTTTAGTAAAGCGGCTAGTCGATGACAAGACTACAATGCGTTTTGCGTTACTCGCTTGAATTGCGGGGAGATACGACGGCAAACTCCAAATAGGTGACAAACAAATCCAATAAGAAATGTCTTGATGCCCACCTACTGCCCCCAAGGATTTGACGGGGCGCCAAACAACACTGGATGCACTATCTGTAACTATGTGGCGCGAAAATGCGACTACTTCAAAATCCGCTTGTGTCAATAAAGGTAACAACGCCAAACCGACATGACTAGTTGCACCTAATACTCCTATGGTTTTGCCATTAGCCATGTGTGTGACCTATGACTTACCGAAGCGTTTGAAAGTGTAATAACCCGCTATTAACACAAACCTAAACCAGACACCTAGCGTCACCAAACCCATCAAAACGCCGGGATATTGATGTCTAAAAAATTTACGATAAAAACGCAGCATACCTTTATGCTTATGCCATTCCACGAACAATGGACGAGAACGGCTACAAGCACCTTGTTCATGCACTATCTTGGCCGAAGGGACAAACATGATTTTCCAACCCTTTTGCCGGAAACGCATGCACCAATCCAGGTCTTCGCAATGTAAAAAATAATCTTCGTCCCAAACACCAACATCCTTGATAGCTTCACGTTTTACCAGCATGCAAGCCCCAGAAATTGCTTCCACCTCAATCGGTTGTTGAGGCAAAGGCTGATTGTGAAGATGAAAATCAAAGAACAACCGAGGCCAACGCCCGGAAAAACGCACCAAACCAAAAGCACGCACAAAGGAACGCCATGGCGTCGGAATTGCCCGCCGCCCCCCAGCCTGTTCAGTACCATCTGGGTTGATCAAATGACCACCAACCATACCAACACTGTCATTCGCAGCCAGTGTCATTATCAACTGGCTCAGCGCATTCGGCTCAATTGTGCAATCCGGATTCAGGAATAATAAATTATTATTATTCGCTAAGCGTATTCCTATATTACATGCAACCGCAAAACCCACATTTACTAAATTGTTTACAAGTTTTACGTCGGGGATACCCACTAACACATCCAAGCTATCATCTTTCGAAGCATTATCAACAACAATAATCTCGACATTCGAGGCGCATGCCGATAAAGAATCCAAACAAGTTTTTAATAAGTTGCCAGAATTATAATTTACGATAATTGCCGAAATAGTAGCGGGCATAGTCTATTTAACCTTCGAAAAATTGTCGGTCATTTAATTGAAATAACATTAAACTATTGTAAGTTTTTAAATTATTGATAATTTATCATGCCAAATTTAGACACTAAAAATGCTATTAATTTTTTGCAAAATACTACTTAATTTTGGTGTTTATTCGAAGTCTCTATAGTTGTCAATAATCATACACCAAATAATATAGCTAATTTATAACTATTGAACCAACCTCGCTTAATTAGTTATTAGGTTCTAAAATCGAATTAGGCATACGGCGACATCGCTTACCATCCTTGTCAAGGCGTCCACCCTGCCCATTAAGGCCATGCCATAATCCCAGGCTCATATGGCGGAATCGCTGAAATCGCTCCCCAGCAAAAACTAGAAAATATCCTGCAAACTGCATTAATCGCCACAAGAAATGAAGCCTCCAAACACAAGACATCGGTGTGTCACGCAACATAAACAGGGTGTTCCGAAACATGTAATAGTCGCGTAAAGGTGAGTGATACATCACCTGCCGATATCCGAAAAACCAAACACGTTTAACCTCATCACCTAACTGATGAGTCAATCGTGAACTAGGAACACCCAACAATCTATATCCCATAGCCCTTGCTCGAAAACACCACTCCGTATCCACATGATCAATGAAATAGGATGAGCGCATACCACCAATACGCTTTATTACATCTGTCGAAATCAGTGTTCCAGATGCAATCAAAAAACCCACATCAATCCGAGCAGGAAGTTCATCACTGCCGACTTGAGGCGACCACCTTCTCGGAATCCCCCGGCGTTCAACCAGAAAAAAAGAAGTTTTATTAGTCCGCTTGTCTACTATAGCAGGTCCAACTGCCGCCACAGGAAGAGCAATTGCATCCGTTTTGGCAGATGTCAAAGCAAAGACAAGTCCTGAAACCATAGTCGGATAAGGAATACTGTCTTGATCGGACAGCAAAACAAAGTCAGCCCCAAAATTTATTGCCTTCTCAATGCCTACATTTTGAGCCGCCGCGATACCTATATTTTCAGGCAGTTGCGATAGCTCAACATTTAAATTTGCCCAGCGGTCCATAATCCGCAACATATCAGCTGAGGAGGCATTATCGACTACGAAAATATACGCCACCTGTGGAAGCAACGCTTCCAATAATGCTTCAAAGCCTGTCACATCGGGGTTATAGGACACAACAACAGCCACAACCTTGGGATTACAAGAAGAAAAGTTCTGCATTTAGTCCGACATAATAAACTGCTTAGATCTTAGCCCGAACACATAAATCCGAAATTCCAAACAAAATCAGGAGCGGAATTCCGAGCAACTTAATGTGGAAACCATGTTTTCCAGGATGTGTCAATTTTTATTAACTTCCTGAATATCCAAAATGACTATAACTAACCTAGCTTAAATGCTAAATGAATACGCCGAACTCCCAAAGTAAATAACTTTCGAAAACCACCAGTGGAATAAACATGACGAACTCTTGTAAACAGAGAAGGCTTAATGGCTGTCTTTCCAAAACAATTCCTAGCAAACTCTCTATCTGCTGATGGTTCAATTGAGGCCACTATATCTAACAGAGGTTTTGTAACATTTTCCCATCGAAAACGGATCTTAAAATTAGCAACTTGCGATGAACATTTTTCGTAAAACTGAACATCTTGCTGCAAACGGCTTATCTCTTCGACCCAACCATCCAAATCCTCAAAATTAACTGTAGCCCCCAAACCCTCAGAAGTCACTGTATCGCCGAAATAATCGCCTCGCGTCGTAACAATAGGCAAATTACACCATAAATAGTCCAACATGCGTGTACGGAATGAAAACCTGGTTTCCGGGTTGTCGAAATGAGCACTGACACCTATATTTGCATCCATGAAATATTGACTGCGTGTCTCATAGTCAACCCATCCAGAATTGAAATGAACAAAGCGATCTAATAAATCTAGTTCACGTGAAAGCGATATCGCTCTAGCACAAATATCGTGATCCTGGATACCTGGATTTGGATGCTTAACCCCAATGAACACGAGATGAACATTATCTCCTCTATCATTCAGAATGCGAATTGCTTTGATGATAGTCAACGGGTCAAACCACTCGTATATCCCCCCCCCCCAAACTGCAACAAAATGGTCTTTAGGAATATCAAACTTAGCACGTAATGTAACCTGTTCCGGGGCTGGATCGGCATTTGGCAAACCAAAAGGTAACAAAAGGATTAAGTCATTTATATTAGCCCTATTTGACTTTTCCCATCGTAGACCGTTAATCCGCCCCATAACAGTTAATGCACCTAGCCAAAAATCTTTTTGTTTCTCGCTAGCGCATAAAAAATAATCAGCATAGGCGAGCTGCTCGGCAACTACACTGGAAAGATGTTTACCCATACTCAATCGCTCGCTCATATCAATGCCATCAGATACTTGGTGATACTCCAAAGGAATAGGGCAATATAAGTCGGCAATTAGCACGCCTGATATTTCTTTCAGAAAGGGGTATCTAACCAAGGCGTCTCCTTGGATTAGAACAACATCTGATTTATCCGCCAACGATTTTAATATATCCGGCTGAATTTCCAATAATTTGAATCTAACAAAATTCTTACCGCTAACTTTAGGAGCTACAAGTGTGGTATCGAATTTTTCGGCTGCGGACTGAGCGATTTCGATACAACGAATCGCGGGCCCCGCCATCTTTTCACCAATTACATCATTACAAACCACAAGCAACGAGCGCTTGGGAAGCTTACTTTCAGCTTGATTATTCATATTCAAATTCATCGATATAAAGAGTACTGACCGCAACTAATGATTTAGCTCGGTCAAAAAAATAAAACATATTAATATACAAATTCAACCTAACACATCGGTAATCAATGAAGTCCATTCAGCCAAATAGCGCTCATAGTTAAAAACTTCAATTGCTGTCAAACGCGCCTTAGCACCGATTTTCGACACTTTCTCTGGATTTCGAAGCAAATAGAGCAAAATATCACGTAATTCTTCCGGATCGTTTGAGTAAAATCCATTTACGCCATGCTTAATAAACATATCAACATCATGATTATCGGCGTTTACTGTAACTACCCCGCACATCATTGGCTCCGCCCTTGCTCTAGGCATAGGAGAACGCAAAGTTGGATTAAAATAAACACTATATTTACGCAACTCATTGACATAATTACGATACTTCGCCAATGCAAAAACATTTCCAAAATAGTCCACATCAGGGTCTGGAACACGCAATTGGCTGGGCCAAAACTGCTTTGGAAAGGTTTCGTCGAAAACTCTCTGATGAAGGTAATAGCCTCGATAATGAGGACGTGACGTTACGAGTGGTCCCAGTGGGGATAAAATACCCTTTTCATACCGAGCAGGAGGAAATTCCATAGGATCAAATCCGTGCCATATCACTCTTGATCTTTTAAATCCCCATTCCCGCCGCGCCTGATGCGAATTACACACAACCTCTATATCACCAACATATTCTACGAGTTTATCTCTGGCCGATTCTATTACCGACATCAGGTCATCTCCATCATACCCTGGCGTGTATTGCCCATGAAACTGGGGTGTTCCATGACAAATCGCAACCTTTGGCAGTTTGATATTCTCGACAAACCAACGAAAAGTGGCACCCCATTCCACCCCTAAATGACCATTAGTATTCTCGTATGACAAGACATTTTCATCAAAATGGAGAATAGCCAAATCATAGAGTCCCTCATTAAACTGAGCAGGTGTAATAAATCTTGCGTTTGCCGGCATTGGACGCTGATTAAAATCCCAAAACTCAGAGATCGGCGACCCCAATCCCACCATCAAATCAAACTGATAGGGTAACTTGTACAACTCATACTGATGAGGCACATGCCAACGATAGGTAATTACCCTAAGCTTCCGGTTATAACGAGCATAAAGCGGAGACCTAGAAAAAAGGCTTTTAATAGCAAATTGATCTTTTAATTTATCAACATTAAACCCTTCAACCAATTCAGAGGATATTTGTATATCATCAACTAATCCTGACTTCTCACTAAGGATTAATGTGCTAAGCTGAGACCGTAGATCCAAAAAGCTACTACAATCATCAAAATCGAAAAGAAAGTCTTTCGAATCCTTATTTCCCCCTTCCCACCCAACAGTGAATGCTATCGCCTCACTTGCAAACTTTAGACGTCCACCGTTCTCATAAATTTTGTATCCTAATAATATCGCTTTTAAATTTAACGATAGTTTCTGATCATTGACTGAGCACTCATCTAATAAGGAAATATCTGATCGACGGATAGATAAATTACCAACTCTGCAATTTAGAAAACTCTCAATATAGATAGGCCCCCTATTTAGAGCCCTAAGCTGGCATGCTTCAATATCTTGTTCCAATTCGCAAAGCTTAGCCAACGAAGCATCAGGCCTATCTAAGCTAACTACCGGCCCAATAACAACAACGCAATCCCGGTAAGAATGAGCGTCTACATGAGCCTTTAAGAAAGCGCTATTCACAAATATTCCGGAATCAGAAAGAACAATCAACTCGCCTTTGGCCGCATTAGCCCCCAACTGCCATATTTTCGAGTTTGTATCGGAATTGTTGGTGACATAAGAGCAGGTTATTGGCTGTTTCCTAGAATACTGATTGCTTAATTGCTGAATAACAAGACGTAGCCATTGGATACAGTCATAACTATCTGATGGACCTACTAGAACCAACTCAATTGGCCCTATATACGATTGTCGAACTAACGATTCAACTACAAACTGTCCCCAAATTAGAATATTGCAGACAGAAAAAACAATAGAAACCAGGGGCTGTTGGCGAACTATAAGCTGATGACGTATCTCCTCCAACTGTAAAGCAGTTTTCGATAAATCCACAATACTATTTACATCCGCCGGAAACGCAGATTGAGCTTCTACGGAAATAACATAATCAATATAGTTATGCCAAGTCTTCTTGAGCTGTTCAGAAATTATCACTCCTCGTTCCACAACCAAGATAACGGGCACGCCCATTTGGCGCGCACGACATACGACCTTGCGTATTATTTCTTGAGTGGTTGTAGCGGGAATAAGCACCATAGCCAACTTGCTTATCTCAAAGCCAAGATGGGTATTTATAAGTTCCAGCTTAACGAGCGTGTTTTGAAAAAGAGACGTAAAAATCACACCTTGCGAATCAAGAGGCGAATCTGACACCCAAACGAGAACGGGTTGGTTATATGATTTCATCCCAGTTGCTTGTATTGACTTACGACGATAATACAAGGCAAAACTGGAAACTCTGACATCCAATTCTAAGCCTAAACCCGGAAAACTACTGATGGCTGGATTCCGACGCAAACCCAAACCATAATAGCCTTGAGGCTTACGGATTAAAAGATCCGAACCATTTTCTTTTGCAACCCATAAACCCAAGTTGTTACCGGGACGACCTTCAGACGACTTGATAGAAACGTAAACATCAATTCCCTTTACCGCAATGGGATTATCGGGTGCAATCCATATAATTGAATTGTCGCGACAATCTTTGGCATGAACTACGCTGCTGTGTAGAATTCGGCCGGCTTCCGTGTGAATTTTCACTAACAGCGAACATTCGTTCGCCCGGTTGTAAGTAGCAACTCTTAGCCCCAGGATGTCGATTGTGCCCGATATAACATCAATACGCTGCGTAAACCAAGCCCCTTTTAATATCGGAATAACTCTGGAACCCGGATCTATCTGTTTCAAACACTGTTGAGTGTCCGTAGAATGACCCTTAATACTCGCAACTAGGAGTTTAAATTTCGATGCCCTTTTCAAAAACTTAATCAAGGCTTTTTAAGAAATATTAGTTGGCCTTAAAAAAGCCCATGCTGAAGAACCAGCCATAACAAAAGCAACAAGCAACGTAGCAATCTGAAGTACAGTGGCAACAGCAACAGCAGTGGGTGCTGAAACAGTAAACAGGGATAACGCCCAGACCGCAGCAACCTGATAAACACCCACATAACCGGGTGCTGAGGGTAAAGCTGAGCCAGCAGAAAAAAATACCCAAAGCAACAAAGGAGCTTCTAATGGAAGAGACAGATTAAAAGCACGAAGCAATACGGAAATAGCGCCATAATCTGCAAACAGAATCAAAAATGCAATCAATACAAGCTCAATGCTCAGCCAGCCCGTTACCAAATGGCGGAGCTCCGTGCGTAATTCAGTTAGAAACACTTCTAATTTGATTGGCCAGCGCCGCAACAAACGCTTTACTAACTTCGTAAAAAATATGTCCATAAATCCAGAACTCCTTGCATACATTACTATCCCAAGGGTTACGATCACACTAGTTAAAAATAAAGTAGTGACCCATTTTTCCAGTACGTCGCTAACAGGAAAAAGCAGGTAGAGTAAGGCTGCACAACCCATAAGTACAAAGACATCTATTAATCGATCGATCATTGCGCTCGCTAAAGGACTTGCGATGGTTGTCTTGGTCATTTTGGCTAAAGTAATGACTCTCACTACTTCACCAGCACGCCCTGGAAATATCAGATTGGAAAGAACACCAAGAGTCGTAGCTCGGGAAAATTTGTGCTGTTCACTTCTTGTAAATCCGGCAATGATACGCCATCGCATAGCTCTAAGTGTAATCCCAAGCCATAATGATACCGAGCAGACCATTAAAGGACCAATCTGCACTTCGGTAAAGGCACTAACTAAGCTATCGTAATCTACATTCCGAAGGGCCAACCACAAGAAAAAAATGCTAAACGATAAACTTAAACCCAGCGCGGCAAAACGACGCAAGTTAAATCTACTCACGATATCCGTTCCAACTCAATAAAAGCAAACATTGCATATCGCGTTTCACCAAAGTAACGCTCCAATGTCCGCAATGGCCTATATATCCACGCAGGTAAAAAGCTGCGCATCGACACTCCACCGGAGAGCAGGTATACAGACGGCATCATTAACTCGATAACGTTTATACGCCATTGAGGAAAATCTGACTCAAACGTTTTGCGATCCCGTTCAAACACTATCCAGGGCAAAGCACCATTCGCTCCTGAAAGTGGCCCATCATTCGGTATTTCCCAGCCACTCTCGATGGAAAATGGCTCAGGGTGTAAATGAGTGTAAACCCACTCAGACCAACGAGTCCTCCATGGCTCAATCATCACAATTTTACCCCCTGGTTTTACACAACGAGTTGCTTCTAAAAGAAACTGCCGTACATTCGGAATATGGTGAAAAACATCGGTCATCACTATTGCATTTAAAGAACCATCCAAAAAGGGTAAATCACAAGCATCGGCCACCAGTTTAACGCCTGGTGTTTCGAAGATCTCGCTAGTGATCACATTTGGGAGGAGTTTCTCGAAAAAACCTGCCCCGGAACCTAATTCGAGAATATCCGTTTTCACGGGTAAAGCGCTGACAATTTTTTGATACCATTCGGAATATAAGGCACGCAAAAATGCTTTATCTTCAATAATTTCGCGCCTCAGACTAGTAGTCAGAGGATCATCCACGGAAAAACCACGCGTCAACGGGTGTGACAACACATGATGCAAAAAACCCATTAGTATTTTTCCGCTCAGATAAACTTAATACGACGAGCAGCAAAGACAACCATGTTTAGCAATAGCCAACCATGCCGCCAACGGGAAATATTTGTCTCTCCATAGCGTCGAGCACGATAACGAATCGGAACTTCCATAATTTTGAGATTTAAACGAGCAGCCCCAAACAATAAATCAAAGTCCCCAAAGGGGTCAAAATCTCCAAAGTAACCACGATTGTCGGCGATTCTTTGGTAGTCACTGCGCCATAGAACCTTAGTACCGCATAGCGTATCTCTGATCGGCTGACCTAATAGCCAACTAAACGCCCATGAGAAAAATTTATTACCCAAGAGGTTAGCAAAGCGCATCGCATCCTCATCCATGGGATAAACCAAACGAACGCCATTAATAAATTCCCCAACGCCACTTACCATTAGTTCATAGAACCTCGGGAGATCTTCGGGTGGCACTGTGATGTCTGCATCCAAAATCATCAAAATATCGCCACTGGCAATATCAAAGCCTGCACGAACTGCATCACCTTTCCCCTTTCCAGGCTGCTTTAGTAACTTGCAATTGCGCTCTGGATGCGCAGCGATGGCCCTTTCGATTACTTCATATGTGTCATCGGTGGAATTACCTTCTACGAAAATAATTTCTGTACCTCCACCCATCTCAGGGATACGCGTCATCAATTCTTCAATGTGCCCAGACTCATTTCTGGCTGCTACCACTACCGTAACTGATGGATTCTTGATTTTCGGTAACATTATTCGGCGGGCCAACATGAAATTCGCCATCGCCATCAACCTAAAAGGAGAAATCTTTGCCAAATACCTATTCGCAAAATTTGCAACAGGTAAAGCTAAAGGAAAAAGTACTTCCTCCCACTCCCTTAACGCTTCATAACCAGATATTTCCAGGAGATTGGCCATATCATGCCGGGTAAGCCAATTTTGTGGAAGGTTAGGTGTGGCAACCCCCAGCTTTTGGGCTATTTTCAGGGGGCTATTCCATAGATGGCTATAAAAATTAAATATCAATCTTGTACGAGAATTACAGTACCTCTGTAAACAAGCAAGCGTGGCCTGCACATCCCAGAGATCGTTGACCAACTCCGATACAACAATATAATCAAACGTTCGTTCACCAAGTTCTAGCTCATGTGCATCCGCAACGACAAACTCTAGTTGCGGATGTGCTGTTCGAGCCTGTTCAATAGCTTCCGGGCAAAAATCAATTCCAACACCATTGGAAGGCCGCAGAGCCGCAAGGAGATCCCCCCCGCCACAACCAAGTTCGAGAACACTAGCACCAACCGGCACCAAATTAGAATAACAGGTTTGAAGCCGTTGACGATAAAACCCACCCCATGATTTAGAAGCTTTAACAAAATTACCACTCCAAAACGAGCGGCGCTGTTGCTGATAATCAGACGCTTCTACTTCAAAAGTTCCTATCTTTTGCATACGCATTTTTTATTCCAATAATTTGATTAAATTCAGTTTCCTGTAGGTTTCACCAAAAACCGTCTTAACTTCATTAGGATCAACACATA
This sequence comes from Methylomonas methanica, assembly GCF_001644035.1. Taxonomy (GTDB): domain Bacteria; phylum Pseudomonadota; class Gammaproteobacteria; order Methylococcales; family Methylomonadaceae; genus Methylomonas; species Methylomonas methanica_A. The sequence goes on along the minus strand of NZ_LUUG01000052.1, from coordinate 45,749 downwards.
ACTGAACATTCTTGCCATAATAACTGGCAAGGCTGCTGTTTGAAAAAATTCGCCAAGGCCCTGGAATGAATGGATCCCGACGATCTTGCTGATAAACAGTCAAAAGGCTCCCTAATTCTTTAAAGTCAGATGCGTCTTCCTTCCACCATGAATTGATAGGGATACGATTGATGAACTCTATACGCCCAACCTGACCTTTTTGGAAGTCTGGCTTAATATCACTACCGACTAGATCTAGCAGCAATGTTCCATTGTATCCAAGCATAGTTGTGACCGAGTGCTCACCTTCCTGGCAAACAGGCGCTACTAACGATTCAGAATTAACAAGGCCTCTAATCGGGGTATAAGGAACCAACAGTAGTATGAACAAAACCAATACAAAACCAATATCGAAATAGGGTTTTGAATCTGATAATTCCATAGCGCTCTGCGCAATATCGGATACTGGTTTGGTAGCTATTTTGCCAGCCCGCATCAGAAAAAAGACTACCCAAGAAAACCCAATTGTCATTTGCATCACATCGACAGGAACGGTTGCTGCAAATACCCTTGAGCCACCATCTCCCAACAGGAATGGAACTGATAGTAATATTCCAACTGAACATAATAAAACTAGTAAATAACGTGGGTTTCTGCGATTAATGAATAATGGAACCCAAGCTAACCACCATGCAGATTTCACAAATATCGCAAAACCACCCAGCGCCTTATAACCATAAGTACCATCATTGAAAAACAGTGTAAAGTTACCAACTAAGCCGTCCAGCATTTTTAGAGGATGCGCTACTATATTTTCCCAGGCGAGTTGATAAATGGCCCTAGACACCACCGAGTCAGATCCAATGAGTTCTGGATGATCAATTTGCACCTGTGACCAGCCTTTACCCCCAACTGAAAGACCATACAAGGTATATGAGAAATTCCCATGTGAACTACCGGGATTACCTCCAACTGCGGCAACAAGTAAAGATTGCAAAATAAAACCGATTAAAACCCCACCACATGCAGCAATAAGCCAATTGACAACCGGCTTATTCCACATTCTGGCAACAATGCCGGTCCAAATTACTAAACATGGCAATACAAAAAAAGCCCCTGCTCGTGCATTTAAGGCAATAGAAACGATTCCAATACCAACGAAAATCCAATGGATAGATCGTCGATTGCAAGCATTGAATAGCACCCCGAAAGCAATAGCTCCGAAGATCAAACCCGCATTCTCGGTCATCGTCATCGTAAATGCATTTTCAGCCGCAAAAACAAATAGCAGAGAGGTGCTTATTACCACACCGAACATACCTGCAACACTCAATGCTCTTCGGGAACACAAATAAATCGACAATGACACCAGGACAGCCTGTAAAATCAAAGTAGCGTGAATATTCCGTTGCCCAATCCACGCAATGCCGGCTAAGAGACTTGGATAGATTCCTCGACGCTGGCACCACTCCCCAGTAAGCGAAGGATGCCCAAAATTGCCAAAATCCAACAATGAATTGGCACATATCCAATACATATGAGAATCACTGTATTGATAACCGCTTCCAGTCGAGAGATTAATCGAACTTCCAAGCATCCAATTCCAAATAAGAAACCAGAGTGAGTACAACACGGTAACTACGGCAATTAATATGCTAACTGACGGCTTATTCTCGATAATATCTTGCGAAGGAGTTACATATTTTGTAATTATTTCGCCTACTCGAGATCCCCAGCGAATATAAAATAAATTTATCCCGAACCTGCTTTTAAGAAAAAAATGGAGCATAAAAACAGAAATCAGCGCAGAAAAATAAACCCAATACTGTAGGTTTGGCTCCATTACTATTTCATAATGCCGCCCATTATTTCGGGGATCGGAGCAGTCGGAGACGGAAAAGAAAAGTCCCTCGTACCAATGAGAATAAGCCCCCTCCCCTTTTGTGCGTATTACGTCATGCAGTACGTGGGGCGTTCCCATAGGGACGCCATTTTCACGAAGTACTAGTGTCGAAGCATTTTGATTTGATAATGTATCACTTGTAAAAGAGGTAATGGGCCACCCAAATGGCCGCATCTGTAACATTGTGCTATAGGCACATCCAGAATCATGCCGAATTCCCTCCACTGGCAAGCGATATACTTGCTGCCCAGTAGTCGACATAATCACCGCGATCAAGCTTAACCAAGACAGAGACAAAAAACATAAAAGCCCCCTCCAACCAGAATAATTAAATCTGGTAATAAAACCGGAACCTATTAATAGCATGACCTTAAATCCTCGCAAACGGCTATCAGTCCATATTTAAGTAATGCTGGAGTTTCATCTAACCCGTTCAACCGAGACGCACCCATCAATTTTATAGAGTCTGTCATCAGACCGACTTGTAAATAGGTTCATACGACCAGCGACATACATCTTATAGATATTATATATTTTTATAAAAAACATATTTATTTTGTAACCACAAAAAGACCGCTGACTGAGCGGAGTTTATCAGGGGAAATATTAGAATAGCAACTCGACTGCTCAAAAGAGAGCCTGGAAAGGAAATCGTTAAAATATTCGGGTTCAACATTCATATTGGAATCATATTTAACACTAGAAAATCCAGCGCCGAAAAATAATTGCTCTAATTGGTACGGCCTAACTCGGTTGCCACACTCGCCAAGGCGCGCATCAAACATCCTTACGAACTCAATTTCATCAATCAGTAAGAATTCTAACGGCCTAGAAAAATCACGATGATCTCTAAAATCTACCTGGTGAATCCCAATCGCGCCAGACTCCATAATTGAATATAAAACCTTAGAGGCAATTCTCGGATTATAGAGATGTTCAAACACCGCATTCGAAAGCGTAATATCAAATTTCTGTTCAATTTCTTGCAACTCTTCTAATGGCGATTCCAGTAGATTAATCAATTCCTCTTTGTATCCATTTTTTGCACATTCCAATAATATAGAAACGTCCGACTCAGAGTCCAAGGTCGTCAAAATATTAGCAACCTCTCTATATAACTTTGGATGATAATTTTCATTGAAATCAGCAAGAAACCTATCCGCCACAGTAACCGAACGCGCCCCCCAAGATCGCATTATCAAAGCCGTAGCGAAGTTAATCCCTGGCCCCAATTCTAAAATAGACTTTCCTTTAATGAAAGATTTACCAGATGGAATAGCATTTAAGTAATTAAAAGCAATGTTTACTGCATATTCAGCATCTAATGTAACTTTCGACTCATCAAATGAATACCAATTATAATTTACAGGGGTGTTACCAGAAATTCGCTTAGCATCTTTTGCTGATTTTCCTTTCATGGGGGCAGCCACATAATATTTCCTGCCATTGGTGATTGGAGACGAGTTATCTGGGGTTGAAAAATACAGATCATCTCCCCAATGCGAAAACAGCCCATTACCAAAATTTCTTATCGAATCATGAAGTGCTGAACCTTGGCAAAAACCAATATTATCTTCAAACAAGATAAGTTTCGACTTTTCATCATTATCTTCTGACTCTCCAACAATAATATCGTCAGGTAACTTCGTCACCCAGCAGTATCCTGAATCATGGTGTATATCGGCCAATTCGAATAATCGAAAATCGCCTTGGTGTGAACACATATTCATCCTAATTTATAAATCCACCTAAAATAGTTGAGAACAAGCCTTGCCTTGTCTGCTTTCGAAAACCGTAGTTTCGAATTCTCCAAATTTTCGACAATTGCCTGCCTGAGTTGTATATCGGTTAGTAAGCTAACACATGAATCCGACAACCGTTTTTCGTCCCCAATTTCAGCCACAAAACCAGTAAGGCCGTTCTCTACCAGATCAGGAATTGCACCAGCCTTGGTTCCAACCACGGGTAAACCTACCGTTTGCGCCTCCATAACAACATTAGGTGTACCCTCAAAGCGAGAAGTAACTAACAGTAAAGTAGCAAGAGCAAGAAAATTGGGAACATCATTCCGTCTTCCCATAAGAACGAAACGATCTTGCAGACCAATTGCATTAACCCTAGCCTTGATTTCCAGTTTCATCGGCCCTTCGCCCAACAACAAAACCCTTGTATTAGGCACGCGATTGATTACATCTTGGCAAACATTTACAAAAGTAAGTGGCTCTTTTTCCTCAGATAAACGAAACACTCCGAGAATAATTTGTTCGCTTGATATAATTCCCAGTTCATGACGGATTTTTTCGACTTCAACTGGGTTAGGTGCAATAAACTCGTTTTCATCCAACGCATTTGGCAACAATAGTACTCTGGCCGGATCAATACCAATCCAATTAGCATAATCCATATTACCTGCTGTAGAGTTTCCGGTAAGTATGATTTTATTTGACTGAGTCAATAAACGATAAGCAGGCAAATACCATGGAATATTTAGATATGAAAAATTTGTGGGATTATAGTTACGGAATGAAATTATTACCCGATCAATTCCAGAAATTAAGGAAGCAACAGCTCCTACAATATTTGTCGAATCTAGCTGAGCAGCAACCGCGTCTGGATTTAATCTTTTTAGAACAGAGGTCAAGCGAAGCACTTTTTCGGCTATGGGCGATTTGATTTGATCAACCAACGGAAACAATTGAGAATCTGCTGGAATAGCTATCCGCGTATCCTTAAGGCCGATTTTATCTATCTCGATTACAGCGATGTCGGCATTTTGCAGCAAAGGCAAATAATGTGCTGCAGGACCTTCGAGCGTATCGACAACTACCGTAACTTTTATGCCAAGCTCTTTCAGTCCAACTGCCAAATTACACCATTGCCGCTCTGCGCCGCCGGAAGTCAATCCATGGGTATAAATAACTACGCTGGCTATGGTGGTATCAGATGGGGAGGCTTTTTTATTCGATATAGAAACCAAGTATTCCAAAGACTCTTGAAATGTCCCTGTGGAGTCATCTAATAATTTGCATACGGATACCGGTAAAGCCCCTTCCAGTTTCCGGTTGCTAAGGGCAACACAATATTCTGGGAGGAAGCCAAAATACCATGGCCACTTTCTGCCTCCCATCTTAGAAAAACTTATGATCTGATTTTGAATTGAATATCTTCCACCGCCAACTGCCTCAATATCTTCTATCGGCGTTGTTATGGGTGGTAACTGATTGAAGCCTTCAAATAAAACATAACCAGCTCCGAGCTCATCAGTTGATTTTAAGGACAAAGCAGACATACAACGTGTTTCATATCTATTTGTTCCATCAACAGCCGTGGCATCTTCAAGCTTCCACATTGCAAGAGCATAGAACCTTACAAACAAAGCATTTACGAGTTGCCCAATAAGGGAAAAGTAACGAAATTTATAATACTGTTGCCCCGCATCACGATCATGTATGTTTCTGACAACCAACCCAGCAGCTCGTTTTTCTCTAAGTTGCCCAATCAAGAAGGGAGTCGGGACAAAGCCGTCCCAATCCGCGACAATCAAATTCTTTCCAAAAAGACTCACTCCAGCCTGATCAAGACCTTCAATTAATGCCTTATCAGGTGGGCAGGCAAAAACATCACCAGACACCTCAAAGGATCCAGGTTTGTCCGATAACAACCCCCCATCTATTCCTTCACCTTCAGGATCAATTTTTGACAAAACTGATGCAATAGATAGTTGGGCATGCCAACCTAACACATCGTAAATATTCGAAATTTCATCCAATGCTTTTGCAGGTTGACTAACTAATAGAGTGGATGACGAAATCCAACTAAAGTAGCGCACTAACTTATTTGCATTCGGGTGATCGAACCCGTGACCAGAAACATAATGAATCGCTTTAACCTCATCTCGTTGAGGAAGTTTTGCCGGTCGGTCGCGCAACCAATGCTCCAGCATCACAACGCTCCAAACCTGATAAATTGAAAACCCAGCGTTTGTACTTTGCAAATCAATAAATTTTTGCGCTCGCTCCCGCCCAATCCATTCGCCTAACTTGCTTTCTGGACCCAATGCGTTTTGTAATGAGTTCACTAAAGCCGACTTACCCCATTGTGCGTTAAGAGGTAGCCCAAAACCTTTTTTCGGCATATCGATAATTTCTCTTGGAAGATAACGATAGGCGATATCTTTCAGGAGAAGTTTTCCCTTTCCTTCCTCTACCAAATAATCCAATGGCACGCGCTCGGCAAATTTTGCCAATTCAACATTTAAGAATGGTGTGCGGACTTCAAGCGAATGCTGCATGCTCATACGGTCCACCTTGGGCAAGACAGCTCCAGGCATATAATTCTCGACATCGGTAGCCCGCAGACGGCATAGCAGAGACCTCTTGTCCGTGTCTATTTCACCAATTAGACGATCAAGATGATCCGATGCACCTTGAGGCAACAAACCGAACAGACTACCCAAACGATCGGGGGTGAAGACAAGAATCCGTCCAGAATAATAGGCACTTCCAGGCGTCCAGACTGAGTTGGAATAACCTCCCTGCCTTAATGAGTTTTCATTGAGCGTTTCAAAATATCGACCATAGCCGCCAAACAACTCATCTCCACCATCACCGGACAGCGCAACAGTGACATGCTGACGAGCAAACTTTGAAAGCAAGTAGGTTGGCAGACAAGAGCTATCACCATTTGGCTCATCCAAATACCGCCCGGCATGCTCAAGGAAGTCAGTTGCTGAAGGCACAAGAATCTGATCACGATGTTCGGTACCCAGATGTTTGGAAAACAACCTGGCCAGCTCGTGTTCACTATCTTCAGCACCCTCAAACCCAATCGAAAAAGTCTGTAGTGGGACCCCTAATTTCCGCCTGGCTAATGCACATACGGTGGATGAATCGACTCCACCGGAAAGAAAAGCTCCAAGCGGCACATCCGATATAAGACGACGCTTTAGGCTTCTTACTAAAATATCTTCCAATTCATCGGCAAGTTGCTCTCTTGAGGCCGAACTAAATCCCGCAGCCCCTGGTGCAAATTTAAAGTACCGATGTAGTCTTGATTCTTGACCATCCTTTAAAACTAACAAATGGCCAGGCGCTAACTTTTTTATATTCTGATAGATCGTGCGTGGTGCGCCAATGTACTGGAACATCAATAACTCAGCCATAGCATCAGCACTTACATCGCCGCTAAAACCAGGCACTTCCTCCAAACATTGCAGTTCCGACGCAAAAGCCACGGCTCCGCCGCCTAACTCCATGTAGTAAAGCGGCTTTTCACCAAATGGATCTCGCGCCAGAATCAAATCGCCCGAAGGCGAGTGGAATGCCGCAAAAGCAAACATGCCGTCCAAACGAGAGAGCGCATCAAGCCCCCATGTTGCAAGTGCGGCAAGCAAAACTTCGGTATCGGTCCGACCATGACACTGAACCCCCTGAGCAACTAAATCCAGCTTCAGTTCCTGAAAATTATAAATTTCGCCGTTAAATGAAATAACCCATTCGCCGTTATTCCATTGCATCGGCTGACGTCCGGCGTCAGACACATCGATAATGGATAAGCGTCGGTGACCAAGTACGCAACGCCCTTTAGAGTCACCCCAAATTCCGTCGGCATCAGGCCCACGATGAACCATACGGTTGGTCATCTGTTTAACCAAGCGCTCTTGCCCATCCACTTCGGAGATGAAGCTTCTAAACGAATAAACTCCTGCAATACCGCACATAACTATTTATGTCCCTAGAAATGATGCCGAAGAATTGTATCGCTACACTGCTTAGAAAGGGCTTCAAGCAATTGTTTAGCCATACTTTCCGGCGAAAGATATTTTTCTGCGTAAAGTCGAGATTTGACACCGATGTCCTCAAGCACGGCAGGATTAGCCTCCAGAATGTGGAGGTGCCTCTCGATTTCTTCAGGGGTCGTTGCGTTGAGTCCCGGCAAGGGTTCTGAGAACCGCTCACTAAAGATTTCATTCCTAAGATTGGCCATCACCGGCCGTCCGAGAGCATAAGCATCCGTCGTCACCATCCCAGGGAATGATGTTCCAAATTGATCGCATATCAAATCTGCGGCAATCATTTCTTGATAGAATTGAGCCAAAGACATCTCGCCCAGCCAACTAACTCTGTCAAATACACCCAATTCATTTACAAGGGCAATGGCAGCCTCTAGATCCTGCCCTTTGCGCGGCAATCTTAGTTCACCCTTTCCGCCACTTTTACAATAGAGAGCAAAGCCCTTCAAAAGAACATCCGTTCCTTTGAAATCCATCGCACTTAGCGCCCGATTAGCTTCAGGCCGAAATACAACACGAGAGCCACACAACACAATTAATTTGTCATTTTTTGGCATGGCTTGCGGTTGCAAGTCAATTGTATTGGAAAGGTGAAGCATAAATCGATGAGCATCCGCAACGCCTATATCATCTAATTGTTGATCTCCAGACGGTACTAATCCTCGTTGACCATAACATACGAGTTCGGCGCCAAGAATTCCATCACGTTGTCGCGATACAAAATCCGCCATTTTTCGGATGTAGCGCCGACCTTCCAGAGAGCGTTTAAATCCAGGGTCCCACATACTCGTACGAAATTGTAAGGAGTCATAGTTTGCATAATAAGACAAATCAGATCCAGTCAAGACCACAACATGAGGAGTACACAGATAACTGGCGAATGCTGGTCCAACATCATTTAGAACCACTAGATCGACATTGTGAGTCAAATGATGAATCGCTCTATCTAATGCGGGGGTTTCGAAGGCCAGATCCACATCGGATAGATCAGAACAATCGATAATCCAATCTGGATAGGCTCCAGCCCATTCGTGATAGCGGGCTTCCGGACGATGTAATAACTCTTTACGGTTTATAACAAGACGAACATTATGCCCCAGCAATTTCAATCCCTGCGCCAACAGCAATGGATAGTTGTTTGTATTGCCAAAAATGGCAATGGAAAGCTGTGTCATCCTGATCAATCCTTATCCAACTTTAGACACCATACCCAAATTCTGAACTATTTTTTTTGTCTTGTAGACTACCTGTAAAACCCATTCGAAAATGATCTCGGTAACAAATAATCATATTGCTAATCACATCGACCAAAACCTTGGGTTATCGCCAAAGGCCTAATTTTTATTTTCATGATTTTTCCAATAGTCATGATAGACCAAACTCGACAACCACTTTATTCGGCGTTTGGCTTTGAATATAATTTTTAGCATCTGGTCCGCAGTTGGCTATCAAATCAAGCACCGTTACTGCCCCCTCGAAATCCCCCCAAAGTTGGGGATATTCCAGATATTCATAAGACTTGTATTCCAAGCGGATTCCATGCTCTCGAAAAGCCTGCTTATCTAAATATGAGTCCGCGCTCGGGCCACTTAGATATGTCGTTGCGTCAAGCTTTTTCAATAAATCGATTAGCCGGTCAGTTTTGCTACCAATCAGAGATAATTCTCTTGACAATAGCATAGGAGTCGAAATATTAAGGTATTCGCAAATCTGTCTGATCAATTTTATATTTAACTGACTTATAGTCTGATCTTGCCGACAATCCAAACATGAGAGTAATTCAGTAATATCGCGAAAATAAGGAGCTTTCGAATAATTAGCTTTCCATGATCCGAAATGTTTTTCTGTCCATGCCCTAGAATTATCAATCCATGTCTCATCAATCAGCTGATCTAATCTTTCATGACGTATAGGTACAGTTAACCATTGCAAACCGTTATAAACTTTTATTTTATTTCGGTTTCGCCAACTGTTTTTAGAATACTGAATATCATCCAAAAAAACGAAACAATCGACGCTTGCTATAAAATCGAAATATCCCCGCCAAGGAATAAATGATGACTGAATGACTCCTACTCTCAATTTGAATCTACCATCATTAATCAATGACTGAAAAAAACAAAGCTAACATCATGACAATCAAAAATTAAGGTGCTGTTAATTTGATGGCTTAACGTCTTTGTGCAACAAAAAACTTACGCGTAATCTGCTGACAATTTGAATAACGCCCACTATCTATAATGCTTTCGACTATAGCTTGATTCACACCTTCATAACTTGAAAATGCATCATCAAAACAAATCCAACCGCCTGGTAGCAAAAACTGCTCTACTATTTCAATATCCTTCGATACTGCTGAGTAGCTATGATCACCGTCTATAAACGCTAGCCTGAGTTCCAGCCCCTTAGGAGCAATTGTTATAAACTTTTCTAAGTCGGCTCGATAAGGAGTAACGAAGTCTGTCAACTCATTTTCTGCCATTGCAACATTGAAAGCCTGCAATGTGCCAGAAAAACGTTCATAGAGTGGTGCAATATCCCGTAAATAAGGTTCAGCCCACACAGTTTGATCTCCATATGCGCCTATTCTCCTATTATCAATACTAACTACTAAAGAATAAGTACCATCTTCATTTTGGTACCAATCATTTTTTTCAGGAAAAAGATCAACACAATGTAACTTGCCCTTATCTGAAAGTTTGGCTGCCAGCCCTAATGCCACAGCAGAGCGACCACACCAAGAACCGAGTTCTAAGATATCACCCCCCAAGCCCGCGCTGGAAAATGCTAATGTAAATAATGAAAGCAATTGATCCTGTGGTGACCAGCCAGGAATATCTTTGGTTGCCTCTTCAATCAAGGCTGCAACGGGTATTGTTTTCATCACTATTTATAAATTCTCTTCTTCAATAAACTCTTCCACCATGTCCGCATAACTGCGACCTTGACTAGGCCAACGGGTTGATTCCCAATCAGGACAATTACCGCAAAAACCGTGATTCTGATAGTCGTTTGTCAAGTGTGCTCTACGCAACTGATGATAAAATTCACCCTGCCACTCCTTGTAAATGGAAGTATTAAGATAGTCCGCCACTTTGGAACCATGAACCCAATCAGATGGACAAAAACTCAGATCCCCCTTGGCATTAATCACGACTCTCTCCCATGGATACAAGCAAGGGCGACGCTTAATTTTGCTCTGATCCTTACGGCGCATATCTGCAAGCTCTTGGACCGCACCAGAACATGAGTGAAGACGACGTATAATCACATAGTCAGCGCCTTCCTCTTTCCAATATCTCTCGAAGTCCACCGCTTCATGGGCGTTTTCGGGTTGCTCGACAAAGCTCACAACTACTTTAGTTTTGGCCCTTGATTCGCGTACCCAACTTATCAGGCGGCGAACGTTTTCTCGCGTTACACCTAGATCACCATTGACCCGAATTTTTGCGTACGTCTCAGGGTTAAAAGCATCAATACTAATATCTATCATATGAACACCCGCCAATAACAGTTTTTTCGTACGTTTTTCGTTCATGATAGTCCCATTCGTCGTTAGAGTGACATATACCCCTGAACGATTAACCGCATCTTCAATCATGTCGTATGCATGAGGATGTATCAATGGTTCTCCATTACTCGCGTAGCGAATATATTGAGTTTGACCTTGACCATGCTGCCTGACTTCATCAATCATTTTTGCGTTCAGAACTGGATCTAGGTAACGAGCACTATAGTGTTCTGACTTCTTAAAAGTGGGATGCGGACAATGTGTGCAGGCTAGATTACAAACCTCGGTGATATCCATGAGTATCTGGGATGGAAAATCCGATGTAAGGCGACCACCAAAATTGTATTCAATTTCATCAATCAGATCAGAAGGACTTTCACTCATTTTACTGTTCTCTTTTATATTAATTTCACTAAGTGATCAAAAACGTAATCAACATCGTTTAACGTCATACGAGCACTTATAGGTAGCGTCAGAATAATTTCAGCCAAACTCTCTGTAATTGGTAAGGAATTTGACCCATCGTGATTATAAAGCGACTGAAGATGCAGCGGCCGATAATGAATGCTCGCACCAATATTTTGATCTCTTAGCGCCAGCAAAAGTTGATCGCGCGACTTACCAGTCTTCTTCGTGCCAAAGCAGCCGACTAGCAGGTGCCGAGCATGCCTTTCCTCAAATACTTGGCTCTGAAAAGGGATACTTATAGCAGCCTCAGCAAACCGTTCCTGATACCGTAAAGCAATACACTTTCTCTTTTCCGCCATCTCATCAAAACGTTCGAGCTGAACTCTACCAATTGCGGCTTGAAGGTCAGTAAAATTCATCTTGTAGCCCAACTCTGTCAATCCGGTCACAAAGGCAGTAGATGGCCTTATATATCGCGACCATGCATCAGACCCCATACCACTCATGCGCAAAGAACGAAGATGATTAGCTTTCTCTGCATCATAAAGCGCAATAGCGCCACCATCAGCCGTGGATAGGTTTTTATTTGCATAGAAACTGAAACAAACGGAATTGCCCGAAGCTCCAACACGCTGACCGTTGCTATATTTAGCGCCAAACGCATGCGCAGCATCCTCAATGATGGATATTTTGGATGGCAACTCAGTACGCAAAGCCTCAACATCTATTGCATAACCGCCATAATGAACAACAATAACGGCTTTAGTTCTGTCAGAGAGTTTTGCAGCAACAGTTTCCGGTGTAACGCACATACTCAACGGATCGACATCGCAGAATACTGGTTTTGCACCCAAATAAAGAGCAGCATTTGCAGTCGCACACCACGTTAAACTGGGAACGATGACCTCATCACCCGGCCCAACACCCTCAGCTAAGAGCGCAAGAAAAAGCGCCGAAGTACAGGAGTTAACTGTAACAACCTCTGGGGCACCAATGTACTCCGACAACTCGTTTTCAAATGCTATCGTCTCTTTCCCCATACCGACCCAACCAGAACGCATGACGCGCGCAACGGCGTCTATCTCTAAGTCAGTAAAATCTGGGGTCCCAAAAGCCAGATAGGTTTCTCTTTTATTCAAAATCAATTCTCATACCGATGCAGTTTGAACTGCATTTATTATTAGCGAAGCCGGCAAAGTCACGAATCCGTCTATCATTCCGTTTCGGCGAGGGGCAACCCGAAACTCATAGGCATGTGGCACCATATCGACAAATACCCAATCGTCACCTGGCTTTGACGGTGGATGTGAAAGCCCGCAAGCCAAGGCATAGTTACCGTGTAAAAGAGGCAGCTTAAATTTCCAATCAAATTCATAAATCTTTCCTGCCTCATATTTATGACCCATCTCCTCCAGTAGCCTTGTATCAAGAAAAACTACATCCTTACCCTGAAGGGTGCGAATCTTTATGGATTGATTAAGATTGCTCAACGACTTTTTAAAGCGCACAAAAACACGAATCTGCACGTCTTCATCAAAATCAAAATCAGCGCAATAATCACCTTTGTGCAACATATTTACATTAATAATTTCGGCATCACCATTGCTCACACGATGATATTGAGCTCGTTTTTGAAAAGCTTCCTGTCCAAAAGAGGTAGAAGTTATTTCGAAATTGGAATTGTCTGTTGGGCTTGCGCTTTCAGGTTTTGCGACTGCTAGACTATGAGATACGTGCTCATTTGAAACATTATTCTTTGCCGCCAGGTTCCTGTCTTCGAGTTGCAATTTGACATATTGATCAGAAACAGTTGCGGCAGCACCCTTTGCTCGAATCACTCCGTTCTCTAAAAGCACGGCCCGCTGACAAATTTGCCTGACAGTGCCAATATCATGACTAACAAACAAAAGTGCCACACCAGAATCCACTAACTTATTGATCCTAGACATGCATTTTGCCTGAAAAAACATGTCTCCAACTGACAAAGCCTCATCGACAATCATTATTTGAGGCTCGACAGCAGTTTGCACGGCAAAAGCCAGCCGCATCATCATCCCGGAGCTATATGTTTTTACTGGTTGCTCAAGAAAGTCGCCAATGTCCGCAAATCCAGCAATATCATCAAAACGGTTGAGCGTTTCCTCTCTGGATAGTCCGAGAATTTGCGCATTGTGAAAAACGTTTTCCCTGCCGGTGAACTCCGGATTGAAACCGCTACCCAGTTCCAGTAAGGCTGTTATTCGACCCGCTGTCTCAATAACTCCTGCGGTAGGTGATAAGGTTCCGGCAATGATTTGCAGTAATGTACTTTTACCCGCGCCATTTCGCCCAAGAATACCGACAGCCTCGCCAGGTAAGACTTCAAAACTAACATCTTGAAGCGCCCAATGCTCGCGGTATAACTGTTTTGGCTTTTTTGACTTTAATATTGCTGGAAAACGGTCCCATAAGGCCTGCTTGAATCGATCCTGAGGATTAGGAAAAATCCTATAACATTTGCTTATATTGGACAGCTTAATAGCCGGTTTTATATCTTGTTGCATTGCTATCTCTATCATCAAATCACATCGGCAAATGCAGGCCGGGAACGCTCAAAAACCCAAAGTCCACACCAAGCAGTGATGCTGGATACAGCAAGATTAATCCCCCACGGCATAAGGCGAAGTACTTCTCCGTTTAGTAAAACATTACGCATTTCTTCTATGCCATATGTCAAAGGATTAAATATCATCAGCTTTTGCGCAAATTCCGGTGCGGCAGACGTCGCATAAAATACCGGGCTTAGGAAAAGAAGCATCGACATTAGAATGCCAATAAACTGTTCAATATCCCTAAAAAACACCCCTAGGGCAGCAAGAAACCAGGCAAACCCAATCGCGTATAACATAATTGGTATCAAAACTAGGGGGGCAAATATTGCAGTCCAATTGATACACAACCGCTCAGCCAAAACAAATACCAACAACAGGCCAAATCCAATCAGCGAGTTGAATAGAGATGTCAATAAATTACCAACAGGTAACAGTTCAAGCGGGAAAACAACTTTTTTGACATAGTTTGGGTTGTTAACAATTATGCCGGGGGCTTTAGAAACAGTTTCTGAAAATAGAGCATGCACTATCAAACCACAGTACAGCATTTCCACAAATTCCCAAATATCGCCTTGCCCTCGCCATCGAGAACCGAAAATAACCCCAAATACAAAGCTATAAACTGCAAGCATCATGAGTGGATAGATGACAACCCATAGGAAACCTAGAGTAGTCGCGCGATATTTGGCTTGTAGCTCTCGGCCTACCAGTGAACGTAAAAGGTCTCTGTTTTGATAAAGACTCGCTATTCCGCTTCCAACAGAAAATGGCTTCATAATATTTAAATATTAAACTGCTTAGTTATTGCATTGAGCAAAGAACATTATGACTAGTGGATCGGGAAACAAAACCTTGGCAACACAAGGCTATTTACACCGAGCCAAAAATACAATGGATGGAATCAATAGGAAAATCAACCAAATTCCAATCAGACAAAGTGTTCTGCTTCCAACAGTTTTTTACCTTGTTGATCTTTTATAGATAAGGCTGGCTTGCCACTAAATAGCCAATCTACGCTGATTTCTTCATCATCCCATGCGATACTGCGCTCAAACTCCGGCGCATAGTAATTAGTGGTTTTATAAAGAAACTCTGCCGTGTCTGACAAAGTAAAAAACCCATGTGCAAATCCTTCCGGTATCCACATTTGCTGTTTGTTTTCAGCAGATAACAATTGACCAACCCACTTACCAAAAAACGGCGAGCTTTTACGAATATCCACTGCCACATCAAATACTTCACCTTGCACTACCCGCACCAGTTTGCCTTGGGCTTTGGGGGGCAATTGATAATGAAGGCCGCGCAATACGCCTTTTTGCGATTTTGAGTGATTGTCTTGTACAAATTCGCGCTTGAGGCCTGTAAGTTCTTCAAATTTTTGTTGATTGAAGCTTTCAAAGAAAAAACCACGGTCATCGCCAAATACTCTTGGGGTAAAAAGAATCACATCGGGTATGGATAGACGAGTAGCTTGCATGATTTACCTAGTGATTAACGGAAAAATTAACTATTGGGGATCTCTATAAATTAAACAAACTCCTTCTCCCTCCAGGAGAAGGTTAGGATGAGGGTATCAAATAAAGCGTTTTTTTAATTTAATCCTCCTCACCCCAACCATCTCCAGCAGAAGAGTGGGGAATTAACTTAATAACCCGGCCCCAAATATCTTCGCCCCCGTGCAGTCGGGAGCCCAGCGGCTATACTAGATTCCCGCCTTCGCGGGAATGACGACTCCAGTGAATTTAAGAGCAGGGCTAATAAAATCAATAATTTATACCCCTCACCCTGGCCCTCTCCTTTATGCCCAGTGGACACGGAGGGAGAGGGGATTTTTAGAGGTATCCTGCTAAGTCTAGCCGGTGAATATTCAGCCATGAAGATATATAAGCTGCTCAGCGGTGGCGCCTTTTACAGAGTCAATTGTTATACGACGATCCAACGTGACGAATCTGGCTTGATGTTGCAAAGCCAAAGTCAGCAGATAAATGTCCGTCACTTGGCGATGACCTAGCATACTTGACCAGTTAAACACACCGGAATCCAACAAACTTATACTATCCGGCCAAAACTCGTGCTCCACTGACTCCGATGCTTCTGCTAATCTTTCGGCGACATGTGCAACGGGAAGAGCGCCCGGATAGCTGGGTTGCGACATTATCCGGATACATCCGTTTTGGGTAATCGGACAAGAAGCCCAGCCCGATGATAAATTCTTATCCAACCAATTCATTGCTATTTGGTGATGCGCATGCCCGGCGTCCATCAGCGCAATCAACACATTTACATCTAGCAACGCGCGCATCAAACTCCTTCTGTATCCCGCAATTCATTGACTTGGTCGTTAGTCACTAGCACACCACGAGCTGCAAAAGGTCGAAAGCCCCCTATCGTTTTGCCTTCTGCGTTTGCAACTTCTCTCGATCTCTGAGTGCCCATTAGGGCTTCTCTCATCAGCCTGGAAATAACACGTCCTACTGCTACATTCTGTATTCGCGCGATTTCTTTGGCAGCTGCCAGAACATCATCTTCAAGGTCAACAGTTGTACGCATAGCAATCTCCAATCAATCTTACTCCATCAAGATGATACCGCATCAAGATGCGCATAACAAATACTCTACTCTGCTTAGCGCTCTATCTGATCCGAATATTTACATATTAAAAATTGAGTCAAATTCAGCTGAAAAATCGTTTAGCTTTGGTTCAATCTTTAGTGACTCTCGACAATATTCCAAAAATCGTCCTGCAACTTTGTATAGCTCTGGTGTAAATGAGCGTAAAGCGTTGAAGTGTTCAGTAATTTCCGCATAATCGATTTCATAATCATGCGCAGCCAAATTACGAACAGTCCTGCATAACTGCCAAGTTTCTATTGATTCAATAACTCCAACCTTTTCGTAAAAACTTAATACTTTAAGAAATCTGTCGGCAGGTTCTCCAGACAGTAGACATGCATGACGCATCGCCGCCGCCAGCGTATCTTGCAGCTTGGCAAAGCGCTCATTTACCGCCGCCAGTATTTCAAACAGCTCTACACTTTTTTTTTCGGTTTCCAACCAACCCGAAGCTAAAGGCCACTTTAGTTTTCGGCTAGACGCATCCAGAAAATACACGCACCGTTGAATTGCTTCCAACAAATCAGCAAGATGCTGCTTTTCCGCATCCAAAGTGGATTTATTCATTGCTATGCGCTCAATTTAACTGCGCTGCCTTTAGCAATTTGCCGAAAAGGGCTAGCCTTGGTGACTCTTGCCTGACAAATAATATCCACAGGCAGCCCAAGCTGAGACTCTAATTGCATCTTAATCTGCGCCCTTCGTAGTAAAGATATCGGCTGATCAGATTCTATAAATAAATCTACATCGCCACCCTTTGCCTGATCATTCAGCCGCGAACCGAACAAGTACACTGCAACATCAGTTCCTGCTATGCCGAGTATTGTTTCCGCGATCAATTGGGTTTGCTCCTTACTTAAACGCATTATTCGTATATATAATATCTTTGTTACGTGATTTAATAAAAACTCCTTTTTTGCTTTTTAAATTCCCTCACCCCAGCCCCAACGCCGTTAAGTTAAGGCTCTTCCCCCTTTGAAAAAGGGGGATCAAGGGGGATTTATTCCGAAAATCTCCCCTGCACCCCTCTTTTTCAAAGAGGGGAATTAACCACGCCGAAACTTAACTTAACGGCATTGACCCCAGCCCCCTCCCTCAGGGAGAGGGGGCTTTTCCGAGCAACCTCCAAATAAATAAGGAGATTATTGAGTTTGGGACGTTTTTATTAAGCAATTAGGCTAAAAAACCTGTTTATTGAGTAACGCGAGAAGATATTGTCCATAACCATTTTTCGCCAGTGGCTTAGCCAGTTTTTCGATTTGCTCATCACCGATCCAATTGCTCCGCCAGGCAATTTCTTCCGGACAAGCGATTTTCAGGCCCTGGCGGGTTTCAATGGTTTCGATGAAATTGCTGGCTTCGATTAGACTGGCGTGCGTGCCGGTGTCCAACCAAGCATATCCACGCCCCATAATTTCAACGCTCAGTTGCTGACTGTCCAGATAAACTCTGTTTACATCAGTAATTTCCAGCTCGCCGCGTGGCGATGGTTTTAAATTGGCGGCGATATCGACGACTTGATTATCGTAAAAATATAAACCGGTCACTGCGTAATTGCTTTTCGGTTGTAGCGGCTTTTCTTCCAATGATGTCGCCCTACCTTGCGCGTCAAAACTGACTACACCGTAACGTTCCGGATCTTGCACATGATAGGCAAATACCGTTGCACCCGATTCCTGATCGCCAGCTTGGCGCAACTGCACGTGTAAGTCGTGTCCGTAAAAAATATTGTCACCCAGGACTAACGCACTTGGATGCGAGCCGATAAATTCTTTTCCGATAATAAATGCCTGAGCTAAACCGTCCGGACTCGGTTGCACGGCGTACTGCAAATTGATGCCCCAATCGCTGCCGTCACCCAACAACTGCTGAAATAAAGGCGTGTCTTGCGGGGTAGAAATGATCAGGATATCGCGAATCCCGGCTAGCATTAAGGTACTGAGCGGATAATAAATCATCGGCTTATCGTAAATCGGCAGCAATTGCTTGGATACCGCTTTCGTCACCGGATAAAGCCGGGTACCGGAGCCTCCGGCCAGGATTATGCCTTTACGCTGGTTCATTAGTGTTTTACCTACCTTATATTAAGCCGTTTTGGCATCCACCGCTGGCAACGACAAGCGCATGGCTTCGTTTTCCATTGTTTTTACAACGCCCAGCAATACATCGGTAGCCGCATTGGCGGACAACAGCGATTGCAAAAATAATTTTTCATCGTCCATGTACTCATGAACCAACAAATTCCGAAGCTTTCTAGCCGCTATGAAATCCTCGGCCCCCGTCAGCCAACCCATTCTCTCGGCAAACACCAAGATGTCCAGCAACGATTTTGGCTTTTCGCCCAACAATGCCGCGAAGCGTGGGATTAGTTTCTCGCCAATAAAATCTTGTAATCGCCCAAAACGACCAACAAACGCATCGACTTTTTCAGCCCGTTCTTCATTTTCGTCCAATGCCTTTACCCAGGCCATGTCAATGGCTTCTGTAAACAAAGTGCTTTGCGTATACCTTAAGTGTCCTGCTTCCTTGCTAGCAATTGCCAATGCCAACAAAGCGTCTTCCGCATATTCTGCCAAATAAAGGGCACTCAAAGATAAACTCCAGTGCGCTCCGCAATCTCGAAAATCCGTGCTGGCGGCGTGTCGGCATCTTTAACGACTATGTCAATTTTACGGTCGCCAAAGGCCAATACCAAAGCGGCATATATCCGACAAATCACCTCTGCGCGGTTAAGTAGTACCTGATCCGTTTCAAAACAGAGATCAATATCCCCACCTTTGTCACCATCTTTACTGCGCGAACCAAATAGACATATCCGCGCCTTATCGCCTAAAAATCTATGCGCCGTGCTACGTATGATGTGGACTTGTTCGTCGGTCAAGCGCATAACTATCGACTATACAATTCAGACAACATGCGTTCGACGCCCAATTGCCAAGCCGGCAGTTGTAAATCAAACACGGCTTGCAACTTCTCGGTATTCAATCGTGAGTTTAACGGCCGCTTCGCGGGAGTTTGGTAAGCGCTGGTGGGAATGGCCGCGACCGACTGCTTATCGGTTTTCAGTTCTATACCGGCCCGACGCGCATAGTCAAACACCAGATGTGCATAGTCGTACCAATTGGTTTCGCCGCTGGCGGTCAGATGATAAACACCGGCCACTTCCGAGGTTTTCAGCGCCTGACGAATGGCATGCGCACTCACATCCGCCAGCAATTCGGCTCCCGTTGGCGTACCGACTTGATCGTTAATCACCGACAGTTGTTGCCGCTCTTGCGCCAAGCGCAACATAGTTTTGGCAAAATTATTGCCCCTGGCCGCATAAACCCAGCTGGTCCGAAAAATTAAATGCCGGCAAGCGCTGGCTTGAATGGCTAGTTCGCCAGCCAGTTTGGTTTGGCCATAGACATTCAACGGCCCGACTTGATCGCCTTCCCGCCAAGGCTTATCGCCACTGCCGTCGAACACGTAATCAGTGGAATAATGCACAAGCCAGGCACCGCAGCGCTTGGCTTCTTCGGCTAAAGTACCCGGCGCCACTGCATTGACGATATTCGCCAATTCGCTTTCCGACTCGGCCTTGTCCACTGCGGTGTAGGCTGCGGCATTGACTATGACATCAGGACGCACCGCACGGACCGTTTCGGCAATCCCGTTGGGATTGCTTAAATCGCCGCAATAATGCTGATCGAATCTATCAAGCGCGACCAAGTTACCCAGGGGTGCCAAGCTCCGTTGCAATTCCCAGCCAAGCTGACCATTTTTACCGAACAGCAAAATTTTCATTCAGAACCAGCTAATGAATAGCCTCGGGACATATTTATCATGCACTACGCTCAGCATAGTTTTTGTCCAGCCAGGACTGATAGTCGCCGGACAATACATTGCCGACCCAGGCTTGGTTATCCAAATACCACTGTACGGTTTTGCGGATACCGGTCTCGAAGGTTTCCGCCGGTTTCCAACCCAGCTCTCGCTCCAGCTTGCCGGCATCGATAGCATAACGTCTGTCGTGCCCAGGCCGATCAGTGACGTAGGTAATTTGTTCTGCATATGACTTGCCGTCGGCTCGCGGCTGTAGTTCGTCGAGAATACTGCACAGCGTATTGACCACATCCAGATTGGCTTTTTCGTTCCAGCCGCCGACGTTATACACCTCGCCAAGCGTGCCTGACTCCAGCACCCGGCGAATTGCGCTGCAATGATCCTTCACATACAGCCAGTCGCGAATCTGTTGACCGTCGCCGTATATCGGCAAAGGTTTACCGGACAAGGCATTTTGAATGCACAGCGGTATCAGTTTTTCCGGGAAATGATAAGGCCCGTAGTTGTTGGAGCAGTTGGTGGTCAACACCGGCAAACCGTAAGTATGGTGATAGGCGCGCACCAAATGATCGCTGGCGGCTTTACTAGCGGAATATGGGCTGTTCGGTTGATACTGGTGGGTTTCGGCAAAGGGCGCTACGGCCTTTTCCAAGGAGCCGTAAACCTCGTCGGTAGACACATGCAGCAAACGGAATGCCTGCTTGGCGGGTTGCTTCAGGTTATTCCAGTATTGACGCACCGCTTCCAGCAAACGGAAACTGCCGACGATATTGGTTTGAATAAAATCTTCCGGCCCGTGAATGGAGCGGTCGACATGCGATTCCGCGGCAAAATTAACCACAGCCCGAATTTGATGCTTTTCCAACAAACTTAGTACCAAGTCGTAATCGGCAATATCGCCCTTTACAAACTCATGCCGGCTATCGCCCTGTAGCGAAGCCAAATTCTGTAAATTGCCCGCATAGGTCAATTTATCCAAATTGACGACCAATTCGTCGGTTTGCGACAGCCAATCCAACACAAAATTGCTGCCGATAAACCCGGCCCCACCGGTTACTAAAATGCTCATATATAAAGATTTTTTTAATTTTTCTAACCGTCTGCCCGACGAAAAACGCTAATTTTATCGGGACCATTGTACCTTAGTACCATCGCTCAGTCTCTAGTGATTCTGCAAACATTAAGGCAAAAACAGTTTAAACCTGGCCCCGCCCAAACGACTTTCGTTGTCGATCTGCACAAATCCGCTTTTCCCGGCATTTTTGTGCAGGCCGGCCATCACCGATACAAAATACAAACCCAGGCCGGTATTTCCCGATACCCAATCCAATTCGGCCGTATCGTTTAAGTCTGCGGCTAAAAAATGGGGCGGATAACCCTCACCGTCGTCTTCGATGGCAATAGTTAGGTAGCCATCTTCTTCAGCCACGACAATCAAAATGGTTTTGTGGGTATAGCGCAAAGCATTATTCAAGACGGCTGCCAGCGAGTTGCTGATGATGGCATTATCGCAATAGCACATCTCGTCGGCAACGCAATCCACTTGTAGATCGATATTGTGCAAACCGGCCAAGCGCGCCTGTTGATGAATCGCTTCGTCGACAATGTCGATCACCGGGCATTCTTCGATATCCAAACTAAATTTTTGCGAATCGACCTTATACATAACCAGCAATTGCATCAGGCTGTGATTAATCCGGGCAGCCTCGAACTCCAACTGATTCAATTCGGCGGACTGGCCGTCTTGCTTGGCAGCAGTTTGCCGAACCAGCTCCAGCAAGGTACCCAAGGAATTTTTTATATCGTGAACAGTGGACGCGAGAATAGTGGGAAACAAGCCGTTGCTTTTAGGATTGGTTTGCATGGTTTTAAGCCTTGGCCGTCTGAGACTGTCTCAATTTTGCATATTCCATTTGTAATATCCCCAGCTTATGTTGATCAACGCCAATTTGCTTGGCTTTATTGATTAAAGCTTTGATACGTTGATTTTTTTCTTCGCAAAATTCATTAACCTTCAAATCGTGAATCATGATTTTCAGCATATTTACGATGATAGTCTTGTTATCCGGCATGGTCAGGATGGCCTGTTCGAATAGCTCCAAAGCTTCCGAGAATTTACCCTGCTTGTACAAAGCCACGCCCTTGTTATTGGTGGCGATCAAAGCCTGCTTGGTTTTTTGAATCAGGATTTCCGAGTGATTATCCATGCCGATGCCGCTTTGCATGCGGCGTAAATCGTTCAAAAATTGTTCGTCATCGATATGCGCATGAATCAGATCGTAAAGTATTTCTTCGGCTTTATCGTGTTCGTCGCTCAGGAAACAGGTTTTCACCACCTCCAACTGTAAGTCCCTGGGCGCTTTATTGCCCAAGCGGCTACATATCTCCACCGCTTTCAGCAAAGCCTTCTGCGACAATTCCTCGTTACCCAGGGTTTTATACACATCGGCTTCCACCGTCGAGGCGCGTAATTCCGCCTCGGGATGATTCGAGTATTCCTTGCGCATTTCCTCCAGCGTTTTCAAGGCATTGTCGGCAGCATTGGTTTTGGCGTACAGCTTAGCCAATCCGGAAAAATCGCTACAGGAGCGATGCACGGAATGCTTGCCCAGCTTTACCACCGATTTATAGGCTTTTTCGGCGGTTTCCAGATTGCCGTTCTTATCCGCCGCCTCGGCCAGTTTTTTTTGCCGAAGTATCGACTGTGGCGACAATTGCAGAGCCTGCTGCAACACACTTTCGACATCGTTGTACTGATCCAAAGCTTCATAGGCCTTACCCAACCAGTCGTAACACTCCATCAGCATCGGATTATCCGCTACCAGACTCTGAAAACCGGCAATCGCTTCCTCGATATTATTGTTTTGGAAATCGATCACCCCCAAGCCCAAGCGCGCCCAAGGCAGCTCTCTATGCTCCAAGACTTCGTGATATATCTGCCTGGCCTTGTCGAAATCGCCCGCGGAAATAGCCAACTCCGCACGCATTTTCAGCAAATGCAGATGCATTTTCTTGTCCGCCGAGAGCAGCAATGCGTCGCATAACTGAGTTGCCTTAGACAAATCGCCGCCCGCCAGTGCCTTGTCGATACTGGCCATAAATTCCTTGCGGGCAAAATTACGCGTCAGCCGACTCATCAATTGCTGAGCATTGAAGGGCTTGGTCAGATATTCGTCAGGCTTGCTGTCCATGACCCCCAACACCGCACTGGTAGTCTGCTCGGCGCTGATCAACACAAACACGCAGCGATAATCGATTAAACTCCGGTATCTGGCTTCCTCCAATACCTGTTGCCCGTTCTTACCCACACCCAGGTTGTAATCGCACAGCACAATATCGAAACTGCTTTTGCTCATCGCGTTAATCGCGGCAATGCCGTTATCCGCCTCGACCACGGTAACGGCTTGCAAGCTATACAGCATGTCGCGCATGGCTCTGCGGAACACGGGATTGTCCTCGACAATCAGGATACTTTTGCCGGCTAAACTAAAACTCATGACAGGAAGGCTAATAAAACGCTCAAGAAATCGGCTCCATAAAATCCACACAGCGGGCGGACTTGAAAAATAAAATTATCATCCCCAACTCGCCCCAATCCACTTCACAACCTAAATGAGTATAGACATGACTGTTGAGGCAAACAAACAAACCCTAGGTTTTCAAACCGAAGTAAAGCATTTACTGCACTTGATGATTCACTCCTTGTACAGCAACAAGGAAATCTTTTTACGCGAGTTGATCTCCAACGGCTCCGACGCCGCCGACAAGCTACGCTTCGAAGCTTTGGCCAACGACAGCTTGTACGAAGGCGACAGCGAATTAAAAATCCGCATTGATTTCGACGAAACCAAAAAGACCATCACCATCAGCGATAACGGTATCGGCATGACCCGCGCCGAGGTGCAAGACCATATCGGTACCATCGCCAAATCCGGCACCAAGCAATTCTTCGAACGCCTGACCGGCGACCAAGCCAAGGACAGCGAACTGATCGGCCAATTCGGCGTGGGCTTTTATTCGGCCTTCATTGTCGCCGACAAAGTCACGCTGACCACCCGCAAAGCCGGCGCACCGACTTCGGAAGCGGTGCGTTGGGAATCGGCCGGCGAAGGCGATTACACCATCGAGTCGGTCGACAAAGCCACCCGCGGTACCGAAATCGTACTGCATCTGAAAGAAGGCGAAGAGGAATTTTTAAACAGCTGGAAACTGCGCTCCATCATTAAAAAATTCTCCGACCATATTTCCCTGCCCATCGTGATGAGCAAGGAAATTCCGGCAGAGAAAGACGAGGAAGGCAACGAAACCGCACCGGCCCGCGTCGAAGACGAAACCGTCAACAGCGCTTCGGCCTTATGGACGAAAGCGAAAGACTCGATTTCCGAAGAAGAGTATGCCGAGTTTTATAAACACGTCTCGCACGACTTCCAGGATCCCTTAACCCACGTCCACAGCCGCGTGGAAGGCACCAACGAGTACAGCTTGTTGTTGTACGTGCCCAGCCGCGCGCCCTTCGATATGTGGGACCGCGACGCCAAACACGGCGTTAAGCTATACATCAAAAAAGTCTTCATCACCGACGACGCCGAACAACTGATGCCACGCTTTCTGCGCTTTGTGCGCGGTGTGATCGATACCGATAGCCTGCCGCTGAACGTGTCGCGCGAGATCTTGCAACAAAGCAAGCAAATCAGCGCGATCAAAACCGGCGCGGTGAAAAAGGTGTTGGGTATGCTGGAAGACCTGGCCGAAAACGACGCCGAGAAATACCAAAAATTCTGGGAACAGTTCGGTAACGTGATCAAGGAAGGCCCGATCGAAGATCACAAAAACAAAGACCGTGTCGCCAAGTTACTGCGCTTTTCGTCTACTCATACCGACGACAAAACTCAGAACGTGTCGCTGGCGGACTATGTCAGCCGGATGAAGGAAGGCCAAGAGAAAATCTATTACGTCACCGCCGACAGCTTTGCAGCCGCCAAAAACAGCCCGCACCTGGAAATTTTCCGCAAGAAAGGTATAGAGGTATTGCTTCTGTCCGACCGCATCGACGAATGGCTGGTGTCCAGCCTGACCGACTTCGACGACAAGCATCTGCAATCCATCGCCAAAGGCGAACTGGATTTGGATAAATTCGACACCGAAGAAGAAAAACAGCACCAGGAAGAAATCAACAAGGATTTCGAATCGGTGCTGAAACAAATCCAGGACGTGTTGAAAGACAAAGTCAGCGAGGTCAAAGTCAGTCACCGTCTGACCGACTCCCCAGCCTGCTTGGTGACCGGCGCTTACGACATGAGCTTGAACATGGAACGCATCATGAAAGAAGCCGGCCAATCGATGAACATGATGGGCATGGGCGGCAGCAAGCCGATCTTTGAGATCAACCCTGACCATGCCATCGTCAAGGCCTTGAAAAACGAGCAGGACGATGCCCGCTTCGCGGACATCAGCCATATCTTGTTTGATCAAGCCATTCTTAGCGAAGGCGGTCAACTCGACGATCCGTCGGCGTTTGTGCATAAGTTGAATGGCTTGTTGCAAGGACTGTTGGGTTAAATTCTCATCACGCTAAACAAAAGGCCGGGTAACCGGCCTTTTTTATTGCTATTTACCTGAACGGAGAGGACGCATAACTCGCCCCAACCCGGAGAACATTATTTTCGACCAAGCAAGCGGCTAGCGATTAAAACGTTTGCTAAGACCCAGGCCAGCAATAGAAAAACCGAACAAAAACCCACTCGCGGGTAACGGCACAGGCGCTAGCTGACGTGTCCAAGCCCCCGGATTGCCGGTCACCGACCCAGAAACGCTGTAAATTAATTCGCCCGAATCCATTGCAGCTAAGCCATTTGCAACCGAACTTATCGAAACGCCCCCCAGCAAACCGGGCCTACCATATTCATGTTTATTGAGTACCGCACTCCAATTACCGCTGAAATGCCCGTCGGCGTCGGTATCGAACTCTATTCGAGCACTCCTGTCGTAATAGGTCTGAAAGTGCGGGTCGACCCCGGCATTATTGGGATTTGTGTAAAAAGCCGCAGTGTCCATTCTATAAAATTGCCCTAAACCAAAACTGAAGGTAAACGGGATGCGCGCGCTGGAATAGTCGTCAACATCAAGAATAGCCCGTCCGTTTTTGGGTAGCAGCGATTCTTCAACAATAAAGCTAATGTTTACACCGACATCCCCAAAACCCGGCGGATCTATGTAGGTAAAGGTATTACCGGTATAGGTGTATTGAATCAATGCCGCTGTCGCGGGCGTGCATAAACCGGCGGACACTATTATCGAAAAAATTAATGCCAAGTAACGAACGATGATATTCATGGTGTTTACCTATGTGGCCGGTTGCTACCGAGACTGGTGAGTTCTTGATGATACTCGCGCGCACCCTAGCTTTCAAACCAATCCGCCAAACATCGTAAATTTTGCTTATCGCTTTATTCCTAAAACCAATAATCGGCCCCCACATGGAACTCTCGTTAGCCTGTACTGCTAGTAGAAGCTCTATTTCCTCGTTCCCACGCGCCGCGTGGTAATGCAGGGCTTGGCCGCGCTGCGGCACACACGCACCGCCGCGCGGTACATCTGAGTTCCCACGTGATATGTGGGAACTCGAGTAATATACCCACAGACTTCCATTTACTTGCTTTTCCTGACGGCCCTCAAAAACTGGAACCCGGTTGTTTAAGAAACTCAAGCTCTTCGGCAGTTGAGATACGACCCAGAATTTGATTGCGATGCGGATAACGGCCGAAGCGATCAATAACGACTTTGTGCTTTAACTCAAATTGATAGTTATCCGGCAAGCCATTTTCGCGGTAGAGCTTTTCCGCCCATGCATGGATGGTTTTGGACTCGCTGTGCATAAAGGGCAAATACAGAAAACTGCGCTCGATGGGCGACAAGCCTAGATCAGCACCCGCCGCTATCGCTTCCTGCGCCAACACCAAAGCTAGCGAATCATAGGCGAATGCCAAAGGGGAGTTACGGTAGATGTTTCTGGAGAACTGATCGATGACGATGACTTCGGCGAGCCGGCCTTTTGGCTCTTGCCGCCAAGCGAACAATTCGCCTTTTACGGCTTGTTGGAGTGTGAGTACGAATCGGTCTGCGATGGTTTTATCGAAGTCCGGATTGGCTGACCACCAGAGTTTGGGGGCTGTTTCTTCAAACCAGAATGTTAGGATTTCGTGGTAATTGGTCATTGGCGTTTTGTTGTGTCGCGGACCGAATTAACTCCGCCAAGAGAAAGTCCCCAAAGAAAAACCACCAGGACGCCGCTTAGGCCACTTCGCCCATCGTTCGCGATTAATGCAATCACTTTGTTCAGCACATCTAAGGTCGTAAAACGGATATTGCTGCGCAACCAGTATAAAACACCAGGAGCGTGGCGCGCTGGCAACGTCGGTTTTGGGAAGATCACTATCTATGATGCCGTATTCAGCACACATCAATTATATCCATTACACCCCGGTCAAGCATGGTTTGACTTCATTCGAAATGGGAGAACCTGAGAATTGGCGGATGACACTTTGCTTCTTCACCCTACGGCCCGGCAAAAATAGGCTAGCGCCCAGCCATATCGGCTTTACGTGCAATCATCTTTTCGGCCAGCGCATGACCGCCGCCGTAATCAATAATAAGCTGGCGAATTTTTTCGTCGGGAATCCTGAGCACCACCATGATAGCCTGTTTGATGTCTTCTGGGCTCATGCCTGCGAAGAGTTTGCCGGCATGTGGGTTGCCATCGTCGTTGCGCAGCACGTCTAGTTCGTCCACGCGGGTGCCGAATGCTTTGCCTTTCGGATCGCCCTGAGCCCGGAATGCCAGCGCTCCACCCACATCCAGTGTCAGCACTTTGCCGTTGACGACACCCTGGTTTTCGCCATTAAAGCCGGCGACATCCCAATTGGCGGTCCAGGCATGCACACCAAACCACTGCTGAGCCTGTTTGCGTTCGCTTTGACTGAGATGTGCAATGCACTTTTTGTCGAGTTCGACCCACTCAGTCGCGATCTGCTCAGGCGCTTTGGTGTTCACATAAGTCAAAGTGGGTGCACCGGCGAGTTGGTACAGCTTGGCTGCAATCATTTCATTGCGAGCATGCGCCGGAGATTCCAGAGTCTTCACGTAGTAACGCCGGCCGTTACCGTCCTGAAAAATGCCCGCGGGATTGGTGCCCAGTTGCCCGCTAATCCGCTGCATGACGGTGGTATCAATCGTTGATATATCTGCGTACATCGCTATGTTCCGGCTTAGGGGATGGATTTAGTGCGACGCACCAGCGCCAGTTGCGCAGGCGTTTCGATGGCGCCCTTACGCACGTGCCGAACGGCCTGTATCCCCACTTCGGCATCCATGCCCAATTCCACAAGCAGCCGCGCCGCGATCATACCTGCCCGCCCCAAGCCACCCTTGCAATGCACGAGCACGTCTTCGCCATTGCGCAACATCTGCCGGATCTCCTGGCCTTGCGTCAGCCACTGCTGCTCGAACGCCTGGGTAGGCACGGAATAGTCGGCAATCGGCAAATGGCGCCATGCTATGCCGCGCCTGCGAATTTCATGTCCAAGCTGCGGCACCTTAAGCGCCTTGAACTCAGCGGGTTCGATTAATGTCAGCACCAGCTTTGCCCCCCAGGCGGCGATGACATCCAGATCGATACCAAGATCGCGCTCCCAGGCACCCGTGTAAGCAAAATGGTCGTGCTTACCAGGACAGAAAGTGATCCCGATCCGGCCATGCGAAGGACTCGCACGTACTTCGGCGATCTGAAGCGGGTGTGTATGGCTGGTCCGCGCAGCTGTCATATTGCCATCCTGCCGAAATATAGAAGGGGGAGCTTTTTAATTTTTAGAATTAAGTTGTCCGCATGCTGCCAATACGTCATCGCCTTTCGCGCCTCTTATTAAAGTCGGGATTCTAAATCCATCTAATACTGCTTTAAAATTTTCGACTTCATCCAAATCGGGGCTCTCGTAACGTGAGCCAGGGAATGGGTTAAAAGGAATTAAGTTTATATAAGCACGTTTTCCTGCCAGTAACGCCCCCAATTTTTTAGCATCATCCGGAGAGTCATTGAAACCTTTTATCAGAATATATTCATAAGTAATGAATTGCTTTTTTTGCAATGGTATTGCGTCTATGTAGGTTAATACCTCAGCTAGCGGATATTTTTTATTAATCGGAATAAGCTCATTCCTCTTTTCCGCAAAGGGTGAATGTAGCGATAACGCCAGGTTCACGCCGGGAGTTTCCTGGCTCCATCTTTTGAGGCCGGGGATATATCCCGCCGTTGAAATCGTAATTTTTTGCACACCAATTGACGTTCCGCGTTGCGATAAAAAAATTTCACAGGCTTTTTTAACAGCATCAAAATTATGCAAAGGCTCGCCCTGCCCCATAAAAACGATATTTAAAATCCGCTCTTCTCCCGGCCTATTGCTTGCCAACCAGCGCCACGCTTGGAGAAACTGGCCTACAATTTCGCTGGTAGTCAAATTCCGTTTAAGCCCCTGCTCTCCGGTAAAACAAAAAGAGCAATTCATTGCGCAGCCAACCTGCGACGACAAGCAAATAGAATATTTATTGTTAAACGGAATAAGGACAGTTTCGACTTTGTGATTATCTTTGAGCTTAAACAAAAACTTTACTGTTCGATCTTTTGACGACTCATGCACCGTATCGATTTCGGGCAAAGAAAAGTCGAAATGCTGTTCGAAATAAGCTAATGATGATTTTGAAATATTATCACGACATTGAATGCTTTCTTTTTTCTTATAATGCCAATTAAAAAGAATCGCAGCTACCGAAGGGTTTAAATTATTCTGATTTATTACCGTTTCTAAATCGGAATAATTTAAGTCGTAAAAAGATTGTTTCAAAAAATATCTCCTGGCTATTCCAATATTCTACCAATCCCCATTGGCTTGAAAAATTGGATTTTAACTTTTCAAAAATATACGGGTCCGCAACGGCTCAATACCAAACCCGCACGCCGACTACACCGCGCAAGCTGTGCTGGTGTTCGCGGAGCGACGCTTCCTCGACGTAGTCCATACCCACATAAGGCGCAAATTCGCGTTCGATCTCATAACGCAAGCGAAAGCCCGCTTCAAATTCGGTAACGCCGGCTTTCACGCCGCGATTTTGTATGTCCTCGGCAGCCACATTTACTTCGACGCGCGGCTGTAGAATAAGCCGCTGGGTCAATAGCATTTCGTAACCGAGCGTCAAACGCCCCAACACATTGCCTTTCTCGTTGATGAACATCGCGCTGTCCACTTCGATGAAATATGGCGCCAGCCCTTGAAAGCCGATGACCGCATCGAAAGTACGTTCCGGTTCTATCGCGCGCCGGGCGCCGATCTGAAAATCCCAAAACGTGTCGATATTGCGACTGTACAGGATCTGTAAATCGGCGCGGCCGAAGATATTTTGATCGGCGGAATAATCGCCTTCCGATTTCAACCAAAGCTTGTTTTCGTCGGTGCCGGTCCAGTTCTGCACATCCCATTTGAACAGATGCAAGCCTTGATTACCTTCGTATTCCAGCCTGTCGGCCTTGAAATGATTAAATACCATAGCACTGTCGTGCGCCACTGCGGCGGAACAAAACAAAGCCAGACAAAACCAAATATTTCGGGGGCTAAGCAAAGCCTTACGGATGCACATGTTCCGCCCTTTCCACGATCAATTTACGAAACATGCCGGTATCCATGTGATACAGCAAATGACAATGAAAAGCCCACTCGCCTTCCGCATCGGCCGGCACATCGACGCTGACGGTTTGGCCGGGCTTGACGTTGATCACATGTTTTTTCGGGTTGTACATGCCGTTACCGTTGTCCAGATACTGCCAGAGGCCGTGAATATGGATGGGATGGTTCATCATGGTTTCGTTGACATAGGTGAAACGAATCCGCTCGCCAAACTTGACCCGTATCGGCTCAGCATCGGCATATTTGGTATCGTCGAACGACCAGATATAGCGCTGCATATTGCCGGTTAGCCTTAGCGTGATTTCCCGGTCCGGCGGCCCCATCAACGCGTGATTGGGTTGCGCAGCGATTAACTGGCTATAGCTCAATGGATTTACTGTATCGCTGGTATCCGCAACAGGCATGACATGCCCGGCATGCGGGTTTGGCACTGTCTCGGCTGTTGTTTGCCGATGGCCGACGTGTTCAGTCTTGGTGGAGGCGGGTGTAGCCAAGTGTTCCGTATGCGCGTGACCAACTTCCTCGCCGGCAACCGGCTGAACCGATGTTTGATGAGCAGCGTGGCCGGCATGCTCGCCGCCCATATCCGCCAAGGTCAACAAGGTCATGGGGCGCATTGTCGGCAACGTGGCTTGCAAGTCTGCGCGTGGGGTCAACGTAGCGCTAGCATAACCGCTGCGATCCATCGCTTCGGCAAAGATGCTGAAAGCCTGTTCGGTTTGCGGCTGCACCAACACATCGTAGGTTTCCGCCACCGCAATCCGGAATTCATTCACATCGACCGGCTCGACCGGCTGCCCGTCGGCGGCAATTACCGTCATTTTCAGACCCGGCAAGCGCACATCAAAATGGGTCATCGCCGAAGCGTTGATAAAGCGCAAACGAAGTTTTTCGCCGGGTTTGAACAGATAAAGCGGTTTCGCTTCCGAGGTTTGGCCGTTGATTAAGAAGCGGTAATTGGCACCGGTCACGTCGGCCAAGTCAGTGGGTTCCATGCGCATTTCGCCCCAGGCCATCCTGTCGCTAACGGTTTTCCAAAAACCCAAGCGTTGAACATCGGCAAAGAAATCGCCTACGGTGCGCTGCTGAAAATTGTAATAGTCACTTTGTTTTTTCAAGCGGGCCATGGTCCGCGCCGGGTCAGCGCGCGGCCAATCGGACAGCATGACCACGTAATCGCGATCTACCGTTTGCTGTTCCTGTTGCGGGGCTATGATCAGCGCTCCAAACAAACCCTGTTGTTCCTGCATCCCGGAATGACCGTGATACCAGTAGGTGCCGCTTTGCTTGACTTTAAATTGATAGGTAAAGGTCTGGCCGGGTGCTATGCCGTCGAAACTAATGCCCGGCACACCATCCATTCGGTAAGGCAGAATGATGCCGTGCCAGTGGATCGAGGTGTGTTCTTTAAGCTGATTGCTGACGTGCAGAGTAACCTCCTCACCCTCTCGCCAATGCAAGGTAGGCGCGGGCAAGGCTTCGTCCGCGAGCACGGCCTGCTGGGTTTCGCCAATCAGATTGATAGCCTTTTCCGAGATCGATAGACGATAAACATCGGCCTGCGTCACGCTAGACAGCAGACTTGCCAGCAACAGCCAAGCCGCCGAATATCTAGCGCCGGAGAAAACCCAATAGTGCATAACACCCCTAAAGACCGATTAGTAGGTGTTTACTCTAACATTTTTAAAGGGATCGATACGTTGCTGAACGCGAACTCAGGTCTTGCTGGAGACCAATCGCCAATGCCGCAATATCGGTACTCCCACGTGCCGCAAGCTCGGCTGGGCACCAGATTAACTTGCAGGGACAGAATTAATCGTCCAACACAAAATCGCGCGAGTCGCGCATGCCTTCCAGAAAATTAAACAAGCGTTGCGGACTGATCAGACAGCCGGCCGCCGCTTTTCTCGGCATGATTTCCACCAGCACACCCTGCGCCGTCAGTTTGTTCAAAACCTGATACATAAAAAAATCCAGCGTCTCCGCCACGCCTATCATATTTTCCCAGTCGCCGACCGCCGCCTCGTCGGCATAACGCCGGTACGGCCAGACCGGCAGAGTTTCATGGCCGTCCACCACCCGCAAAATCCATTGCCGGCTTTCTTTCAAACCCCAGACTTCGTCCATTTCGACGATGCGATACATAAAATATTCCAACAGATCTTCATCGCTCATGGATTGAGCCGCATCATATTCTTCTTGGTAAGGTTCGTAGCGCATAGTACCGATCCGGTGATGGAAAACCACATTGCAGCAATAATCGCACCACGGTAATCGGCTATCAGCAAGCCCGCCAAACTCGGCGAATTGTCGGGTTTGCGCGGAAATAGAGCGTATCGCTGCGCGTTGGCTAGCCGATTTATTGTCGTATAACCGACAAAACCTAAACCGATTGCCGCGCAGCGCGTATTTAGCAAAAAAGCCCAATCCGATAAGTTGTATAGTTGCGACCCTTTAGCATAAACAAGCAAAGCCATGAAATTACTGATACGCAATCTTCCCCGCACCACCACCGAAACCGAATTGCGGGCCATGTTCGCGGAACACGGCAGCGTGCAATCCTGTTCACTGGTGATGGACAAAGACACCAATAGCTCGAAAGGCTTCGGCTTTGTGGAAATGCCCAAGGCCGGCGAAGCCAAGGCCGCCATCAAAACCCTGAATGGTCTGGAAATGGACGGCAACCGCATTCGTGTGAAAAAGGCCGAAACCAACCCTGGCGAAGCCGCCGATGACTAAACCCGGCAAGCAAGATCCATTGCATGGCATCACACTGGAAACACTGCTGACCCGTTTGGTGGAAAAATATGGCTGGGCTGAATTGGCTAGCCGCATCGACATCAATTGCTTTGCCAAAGACCCCAGCATTACCTCCAGTCTGAAGTTTTTGCGCAAGACGCCCTGGGCAAGACAAAAGGTTGAGGCGCTTTATTTGCAGAGTTCGTGGGCAGAAATCCAAGATTAGCTTTTTATCGCTGATGCGGCCTTATTGGCCTCTCTTGGTGCCAAGAAAGATATTGATTTTTAAACAAATCTAAGGATATAGTCTTGCCATATACAAATACAAGGTGGCAACCATGGCTACGAGCACGATTTTCACTAATAACCGCAGTCAAGCAGTGCGCCTCCCCGCCGATATGCGTTTTCCCGATTCCGTTAAGAAAGTTGAAGTTCGGGTCATCGGTCAAGAGCGCATCATAGCGCCGGCAGAATCCACATGGGACAGCTTTTTTTTGAATGGTCCGACGGTCAGCGACGACTTCATGACCGAGCGCGCCAGCCAACAGCAAACTGAGCGTGACAGTTTTTAGGCAAACCCATGCTGAAATACCTGCTCGATACCAACATTGTCATCTACGTTATCAAGCGGCGGCCGCTAGAAGTATTGACTAAATTCAATAACGAACATGGACGCATGGCGATTTCCGCTATCACGCTCGCCGAGTTGGTACATGGTGCCGAGAAAAGCCAATTCCCCGCTAAAAACCTCGCTGTAGTCGAAGATTTTTGCAGTCGTTTACAGATATTGCCTTACGGAGATACCGCCGCCTACCACTATGGCAGCATCCGCGCCGCGCTGGAACAAATCGGCCAAACCATCGGCATTAATGACCTGCATATTGCGGCCCACGCCCGCAGTCAAGGGCTAATTCTGGTGAGTAACAATTTGCGCGAATTCAAGCGTGTACAGGGCTTGTTATTGGAAAATTGGGTGGCGTGATTTATTCAACTGAATATCGACGCCTCCGTTTGGAAATATTCGTTTACCCTCTGACCAAGCTATTCAATCCAATCTAGCCGGCCTCCTCCACTATCGATTTGATAGCCGACAAGCCCTGCTCAAACTGACCGCCCACCATTTTGTCGCAATTCATGACCAAGCTCATGAGTTTGCCGATGAAGTTATTTTTACCGGACATACTCCAGACCACAACAGTATTTTCCCCTGCGGATGTGAAGGTAAACTCGGCGGTATTGCTGGCTTTAAACGGTTTAAGAAAATCCAGTTTGAAACGGATCAAGTCGTGCGGGCAACTCTCGACGATGGTCATACTGCCCTCGCCTACTTTATTGTTACCGGCCCAACTCATGTTGGCACCGGCACCGGCTTGCGGCCCTGAAAAGCTGTTTTTGGCATTGGGGTCCAGTTTGGCCCAGGGCGACCAAGCCTGCCAATTCTGCAAATCGTTAATTTGATTAAAAACCGTTGCCGGCGGCGCGGCCATACTGATGGACCGGGAAACCTGGAAAGTATCCGGCTGTCTGCTGGCCAATGCCAGAATAATCAGAACAACCACTGCAACGAAGATCAGGATAATGTCCAACATGGCGAAATTCTCCGGTTGTTAAAAAATGCTAATGCCTGCTATCGACGTCTCCACCATCGCGAATAGCACTCTGCAAATCGATCAAACTCTGCTGGCTCACCCGGATTACGCCCCGATACGGCCGGTCCAAATCCAGAATAATGAACACCATTACCACAATCAGCCAGACCATGATGTAGGTGACAAACGATGTCCGATGCCCGGCCAGACCGTTGGTATAGCCGACCAGAGCCCCGCTAATCACAAAGGTGATGTACAACAACCCCAGCACCAACTCGGGTACATGCCGATTCACCTCGGCATCGCGTTTGCCGAAATTATCGATCAAATCGTTCAAGGCAGGGATAAACAAACCAGTGGTCACCGGACTGGGTGCCTGTTCATTCGCTTGCCGGGCATAATCCCAAAGCTTTGCTTGCATGCGTCCGGCCTCCGCGATCAGCGCCTCCCTCTGCCCGCGCTGGGTTAGATCGACATAGCCGGTTCTGACCCGCAAATCCAGATAATTACGAATTACGCCGCTTACTTCTTCACGTACCGGCTTCGGCAATAACTGCGCACGCAAATAGGCGGTACCGATGGCATTGGCTTCGTCGACCACCGCCTCGCTACGACTATCGTAACGCTGTAAGGATAACGAGAAAGTAAAACCCAACAGCAATGCCAGAATGCCGAGTAATGACCCGGAAATGGAATTGACATGGGCTTTGAAATTATCGTCCACCTTAGGTTTAATCCGTAAACCCAAGCGATAACCCAGCTCGATTGTCACTGCCATCGATCCCAACAACACGCAGGCGATCAGTAAACTATCGATGTCGTAAGTGATCTCAGTCATGACTTGAACTGGCGAAAGTACCGAAAAGGCTTATTTGAGCAAACTTGCGGTTGGTTGATTATGAAGGACATGTAAAAATTTGTCATTCCCGCATATTTCTGACGCTAGCTTGTTGATTTTACGAGTCTTACGCATTGAACCATGCGGAGATCAGGACTATTTGCAAGTACTGCGCGGCATACTTTGTTTGACATTAAGCCCGCTCAAAAACCGGCCAACGGCAATCCACGCCAGTTCGCTGCGCCGAATAGGTGTATAACTTCGCTTACGGGTTATTCAAGTCGTTGGTGTTCACTGGCATACAGGCATCATTTTGATTATTTGCCGGACAAAATCACCAATACCAAGGAGCCAACAGCATGAGCAAAGCCCAAAAAAGCAATAAGGAAACCAAGAAACAACCGGCCTTAAGCCCGAAAGAAAAAAAAGCCGCGAAAAAAGCTAAGAAGGAATCCGCGTCTTAAACCGCCCTCTGGCTATGCGACCAGCGTGAATTCACTCTGGTCTGCTGCCCACTCAAGAAAAGCGCCCGTCATTCCAGCGCGATAGTCCCCTCAATACAATGACTGATGCCCACCGCCGGCGCTTCCAAAGTCATCTTCACGTTGATACTTTCCGAACCGCTTATTTTTCCGGATTCCAATGCTTTAGCCACTGCGTGCTCAATTTCGCGTTGGGAACTGATACCGACTGTTTTTAGAAATTTTCTGATTTCCATGTTGAATGTATCTTCGTTCATAGCGTTCACCTGTTAGTGGGTTGATTGAATGGCTTCGGCAACTTTACTGCTGCTTGCCTGTCTGTAGAAGCTTTCGAGAAAAGTTGTTGAGCGAACTAAAAATAACGGGAATATCCCTATCGATGTCAACGTTTCGGTCCGCCCGACCTTCGATAAGCTGCCGTTAGCGAATCGTCTGCAGCACCTTGTCTGGATTTAGCCTGTGATTCAGTTGGACAACTGCTGTTGCTGGGCTTTGGCGTTGAAATGATCGATATCGGTGATCAATTCGCAATGGCTTAAATCATTTTGCAATTGCGCGTAGTAAAAATAAGCCCCGCTGCCGCCCAGCCAGACCTGGGTGGCCTCGCTGTTGACCGAATCTATTATCAGCTGTAATTCGTCTATGGTTACTTGCTCCGGCGGGGTCTTTACCAATCCCATGACTATCACGTCCGGCTTCAAGTGCTGACAGGCCTCGATAATATCCTTGGCCGGTAGGTCCGCACCCAGATAATAACAATTGTAGCCCTGGTTGGCGGCAATCAAGCAGCTCACCAAAATCCCAAATTCATGCGGATCGCCGCTAGGCGTGGCAAACAGCATGCCCGGATTGTTTTTAGAGTGGTGATGCAAATTGTTCACCATGCTCAACACAATCCGTTTGATACAGCTGGAAAACATGTGTTCCTGGGCGATATTTAATTTCCCATCGTGCCAAAGCTCTCCCACCGTCTGCAAGGCAGGCAACAAAATGTCTCTGGCGTAGTCCAACGGCTCGGCGGCGATCAGCGCCTTCTTCAACAATTGTTCGCAACGTTCGATGCGATATTGTTTCAAGGAATCGATGATCTGCGCCAACAGCGGCGATTGCTCTTCTGACGGTTGAACACTGACTTGTTTCTGAAAATCTTGTAGTTGCTGGTTGTCCAGGGCAGCCAGCTTGCCGATGGGATGACCCTTTCGGGTCAGATTGACCAACAGCGTCAATTTTTCCAAATCCTGTTGAGAATAGAAACGCCGCCCCGTGCTGTTCCGCGCCGGCATGATGCAGGCGTAGCGACGTTCCCAGGCTCTTAGTGTTTCCGCTGTTAATCCGGTTAAGGAGGTAATCGCTTTAATTGAGTACATTGTTCAACTTTTGTATAGAAAATACTTTGACAAACATTCTACATTCTAGTAAGTTATTTGCCAACAACTTAAATAACCAAGTGAATTGATTATGTCCAACTTAGCCACATTGCCAATCGATAGCGAGATGGATTCGGTAACAGAATCCCAACCCAACTCACTTGCCGTTCAAGTTGAACAGGCCAGGCAGACTCTGTTAGCGTTATTGCTGGAAAACAAGCAGACCAACGCCTTGATAATTAACAGATTTTTGCACGACCTCAATTCAGGCGTGGACTGCTCCGATCTGATCGTCGCCAAAAATTCAGACGACTACAAAAGATTGCTGCAACTACTGGTGAACAGCCAGGCGGAGAATAAAAACAATCCGGTTCTTTATGTCGAGAATAACGGACAGGACAAAGTTGTACAAGCTGATAATGTTGTACAACTTATGGGTTCGGAATTTGCGCAGCAATCCTTGGTGGCTCGTTCGGTCAATCGCTTGTTGTACAGCCTGCACTTGTTACCGGTATTTTTGATGGACAGCGCGGCGCAAGCGGACGGTGTGTTGAGCGCAGACACCGAAGACAGCGCCGACTTCAAAAAACGCCTGGGCAAAGCCAAACGCGAATTGAGAAGCTTGCGGCAGGAAATGATCTCCGCCAACACCGGCTTGGTGGCATTCGTTGCTCACAAGTACAAAACCAGTAATTTGAGCTTTGAAGATTTGATGCAGGAAGGTTTGGTGGGCTTGATTAAAGCGGTGGATAGATTCGACCCTGATCGCGGCATCTGCTTTTCCACTTATGCCATTTATTGGATCAGACAGGCCATATCCCGCCTGATAGTCAAACAAGAAAAAATTGTCCGTTTGCCGGTCGCGTTGGCCGAAAAAGCCGCCACCGTCTTCGAGGCCATGCGCAGTTGCTACCTTAAATATGAGCGCTGGCCGAGCATCGCCGAATTGAAACTTGCTTGCGATTTGTCCGAGCAAGAGATTAAAACCATCAGCAGTTACTACCAAGCCACGCATTCTTTGGACGCGGCAATAGGTGATGATGACGATAATCTGGAATTGATGGCAAAAATGCAGCAGCATCAATTCAGTCTGCCACTCGATGAACTAATTGATCAGGATCTGGCTCAATATGTCGACAAAGCAGTTGCTTCGCTACCGGAAAAACAGGCGGCGATTTTAACCATGCGTTTCGGTCTGCGCGATCACACGGAAATGACCTTGCAGGCAGTAGCGGATCAGCTGCATGTTACTCGGGAGAGAGTCAGGCAAATTCAAAATGAAGCTTTAAAAAAATTGAAACAACAATTTGGCTTTGACCTTATGCTATTTCTCGAACCCAAGGATGGCTAACAATAACAATCATTGACCCAGGTCAGGCTAACACTACAAGAGGAGTGATTATGTCATCAGAAAAACAAAACACCAGTAAGCAAACGCCGCAGTCCGACTGGAAGTTGGAACTGGATAAGCAGTGGAAGCAAGTTTCTAGCAAAGCGGGCGACTTTTTTAACGATCACAAAAGTATGTTTTCTTTAACCAACATCGCCGCCGCCGTTGGTGGTACGTTAACTGTCGTCTGGCTGGCCAGCGGGGTTTACATTGTGGACCAAGGTAACCGAGGCGTGGTAAGCCGCTTCGGTGCGTATTCGGAAACCACCTTGCCAGGCCCGCACTGGCATATTCCGGCGCCGATTGAAAGCGTAGCTAACGTGAACGTAGAGCAACAACGGTTTATCGAAGTCGGATACACCGATTCCAGCCGGGTTAACAAGTCAGCCGTTATCCCGCAAGAATCGTTGATGCTGACCAGCGACGAAAACATCATTACCGTACGTCTGGCCGTGCAGTATCAAATCAATAATGCCCGCGACTACTTGTTTAACGTCAAAAACAATGAAAACACGCTGAAGCAATTAACTGAAAGTGTGGAGCGCGCCGTGATCGGCCGCAACAATATGGACTTCGTGTTAACCGAAGGGCGCAGTCAAATCGTCGCCGAGATTAAAGAACAGATTCAGGAGGCAATGGACGGCTACAAGGCCGGCATCAGCATCGCCAGCGTCAATTTGCAGGATGCCCAGCCACCCGAAGAAGTGCAAGGCGCGTTTGAGGATGCGATCCGAGCCCGCGAAGACAAGCAACGCTTGATCAACGAAGCCGAAGCTTATAGTAATGAAGTGATTCCTAAAGCGCGCGGTGCGGCATCGCGGATTATTCAAGAAGCGGAAGCCTACGAAGCCGAGAAAGTGGCCAAAGCCAAAGGTGAAACCGAACGTTTCGATCAGTTACTGGTGGAATACGACAAAAGCCCAGCCATCACCCGTAAACGTTTGTACCTGGAAGCCAAAGAAAAACTGTACAGCAGTACCAACAAAATCATGCTGAACGATGATCAATCCAACCCGATGATGTACATGCCTTTGCCGCAAACCGTCACGCAACATGCACAGCCTGCCGCCAGCCATACGGAACCGGAACTTAGCTCCGAGCCGCACAACGGCGACAAAAACGGGGCTCGCAAATCCACCGGCAACGAATTACGTCCTAGCAGGAGCAAACAATGAGCAGCAAAACCACCCAAGTTTTAATTCCGGCCGGTTTGACTCTGTGTGTACT
The DNA here is from genome assembly GCF_001644035.1 of Methylomonas methanica. Classification (GTDB taxonomy): domain Bacteria; phylum Pseudomonadota; class Gammaproteobacteria; order Methylococcales; family Methylomonadaceae; genus Methylomonas; species Methylomonas methanica_A. The sequence goes on along the minus strand of NZ_LUUG01000052.1, from coordinate 4,766 downwards.
GGCCTATATGTCGGTTTTTTACGTCAAAGAAAACGAAAAAGCCATACTGTTTCGTCTCGGTGAGATGGTCACATCCGACTACACGCCAGGGCTGCATTTCAAGACCCCCATCATCAATAACGTCAGCACATTTGATGCGCGTGTGCTGACCTTGGATGCGAAATCCGAGCGTTTTCTTACCTCCGAGAAGAAGAACGTTATTGTTGACTCATTCGTTAAATGGCGAATCGGTGATGTGGGTCTCTTTTACACCACGGTCGGCGGCGACGAGTTTCAAGCCAATCTGCGCCTAGACCAAATCATGAAAGACGCGATGCGCAGCGAATTCGGCGTACGGACCATCAAGCAATTGATCTCCGAAGACCGCAACGAACTGAGACAAACTTTGCTGGCAAAATTGTCGCCCACTGCCGAAAAATTCGGTATCGAGTTGATCGACATTCGCGTTAAACGCATCGATTTGCCGCCGGAAGTCAGCAGCTCGGTGTATCAACGGATGCGCGCGGAACGGGAGCGGGTAGCCAGAGAATTCCGCTCGCAAGGCGCGGAAAGTGCCGAGCAAATCAGTGCGGAAGCCGATAAGCAAAAACACGTGATAGTTGCTAATGCCCAGCGCGATGCGGAAAGCATTCGCGGTCGCGGCGATGCGCAATCAGCGGAGATTTACGCGAAAAGCTACGGTAAAAACCCCGAGTTTTATGCGTTCTACCGCAGCTTGCAGGCATACCAAACGTCGTTTGAAAAAACTCAGGATACTTTGGTGTTAAAACCGAACTCCGACTTTTTCAAATACTTCTCCAGCGAAAAGTAAGTTAGGAGACAGCTATCATGAAAAAAATGTTCATTTTTATCACCATCCTGCTCGCAGCAGGGCTGGTGGTGTCGGCGGTGATGAACCGCAACATGCCGGAATACGATCCGCATTTTGAAATTTCGTATTCCGACTTTATCGAAGACGTGCGTAATAAAGTGGTTACGGAAGTGGTAATAGATGGCAATTACGTCGACGGTCACCGCCAAAACGGCACGCGCTTCGCGACCTACAATCCCAATGACTCCAGAATGATCGACGAGTTGCTGGAATACGGCGTGAAGATCAAAGTCGAGAAACCGCAACAACCGTCCACTTTGATGAATATTCTCATCTCCTGGGCACCTACCCTCTTGCTGATCATGGTGCTGGTGTATTTCATGCGCAAGCAGGCAGCCATGGGCGGACGCGACGGCCAGATGGGTTTTGGCAAAAGCCGGGCAAAACTAATGGCTGAAGATCAGATCAAAGTGCGCTTCACCGACGTGGCCGGCGTGGAAGAAGCCAAGGAAGACGTCGTGGAAATGGTCGACTTCCTAAGAGAACCAGGCAAATACGAAGCTTTAGGCGGCAAGATTCCGCGCGGCGTGTTGATGGTCGGCCCTCCGGGCACCGGTAAAACCTTGTTGGCCAGAGCGATTGCCGGCGAAGCAGGCGTACCCTTCTTCTCCATCTCCGGATCGGATTTCGTGGAAATGTTCGTTGGTGTCGGTGCCTCCAGGGTCAGAGACATGTTCGAACAAGCGAAAAAGCGCGCACCCTGCATCATATTTATCGACGAGATCGACGCGGTCGGTCGGCAACGTGGCGGCAGCGGCATCGGCGGCGGTAACGACGAACGCGAACAAACGCTGAACCAGCTGCTGGTAGAAATGGACGGCTTCAGCGGCAACGAAGGCATCATCGTTATCGCAGCTACCAACCGCGCTGACGTGTTGGATAAAGCTTTATTAAGACCAGGCCGTTTTGACCGGCAAGTGCAGGTCGGTTTACCGGACATCAAGGGCCGCGAGCAAATTCTGAAAGTGCATGGCGCCAAAGTACCACTCGCGGAAGACGTGAATATTAACGATCTGGCCCGCGGCACACCCGGTTTTTCCGGGGCAGAGTTAGCCAACTTGATCAACGAAGGCGCCCTGTTTGCTGCCCGCAACAAAAAGCGCATAGTGACCATGAATGACTTGGACAAAGCCCGCGACAAAATGATTATGGGTGTGGAAAAACGCACCATGGTCATGACCAAAGAAGATTTGTTGATGACTGCTTACCACGAAGCCGGACACGCCATCGTCGGTCGCAATGTGCCTGAGCACGACCCGGTCTACAAAGTGAGTATCATGCCGCGCGGCGGTGCTTTGGGTATCACCATGTTCCTGCCGGAGCGAGACCAATACAGCGCATCCAAGGATAAGCTGGAGAGCCAAATCGCCAGCTTGTTCGGTGGCAGGGTAGCGGAGGCCTTGATTTACGGCAAAAACAAAGTCACCACCGGCGCGTCCAACGACATCATGCGGGCTACGCAATTGGCTAGAAACATGGTCACCAAATGGGGCTTGTCGGATCGTCTGGGCCCCATGGACTATGGCGACAGCGAGGGCGGATACATGGGCCCGCAATCCAAGCCAATGTCCGAAAAAATGGCACAAACTATCGATGAAGAAGTACGGGCGGTAATCGACGCCAATTACAACCGCGCCGAAACCATACTGAAAGAAAACATCGAAGTGTTGCACAACATGGCTCAAGCCTTAATGGATTGGGAAACCATCGATAAATTTCAGATCGATGAACTGCTACAAGGCAAAAAACTTGCACCGCCGGAACCGGAAGTAGAAGAACCAAAATCGTTTGAAGAGATCGAAGACTCGATAAACGACGAAACCGGCGATCACCTGGATCAAGGACAAGTACTGGCGTCCTAAAAGTCCTCCTCTATGTACCCTCCAAACGCTGTACTCTTGGAGGGTATCTTTTTTTCAGAGGTAGCAATATGCATACTCAATCGATAACCACAAAAACCATGAACGCACTGCAATTGTTATTGCAGATTAATTTTAATGTAGCGGTGATTCTATTATTGATCAGCGGTGCAGCGACGATATTCGGTAATACGCTTTTTTTTGAAGATAGTAGCGATCTGTACGGTCCGTTAGCCAATAATATGCGGTTAATGATGTTTTATTTGTGTTTAATCCAAATCGCGGCGTACAGTTTTTATAAATTGAGTAACAGCCCGGAAGCATTGGCCGCGTTAGGTGTTTTTCTTCTTCTGCTAATCGGTTCGCTGGAGTTTTACTGCTCGATCAATCAAATTGAAATCGACGAAAACTATAGGCAATTATTTATTTATTCCGGCTTATCGCACCTGCTTTATGGCGGCTGCGCGGCCATGCGGCACCAGGAAAACTAAGAATTTGTAAGCTTTCTGACACAATGCAGACTAGAATTAGATACTGAAGTATTTCTCTTTACTATGATAGGCTTTGCTTAGCACAAACCATAAAGCAAATTTATATTTTCTTTTTAAAGTTCAGTCTAATCGACTGTTTAGCTGTAAAGCCATCTCTAAATCAACGCCATCGAGGTATACTGAGTAAATACACAAAAAGCCGAACCGCCTGAAAGTGATTTAATTCCATAAATCCAAATACAGTTTTATAGGCTTTACGTGTCCAGAAAAATTATAACAACGCCGAGCAGAAAGCTCCGCGAGGGGGAAAGATCAAATGCACATCAAATTTCCGTTTGACTCACACAAGCCCGTTGCCGGCGAGGCATGCATCGACATCGACAAACCAGTTGACGATGTTTTTCATTATGTCGGTGAAAAATTTTTTGAGAATTATCCAAAATGGGCTGTGGAAGTAGTCGATTTTGAACCTCTCGACGGAAAAGAAGTATTCGTCGGCGCCAAGGCCAAACAAATCCGTAACGATAACAACGGCGAAATCGAATCTGTTTTTGAAATCACCGATTATCAACCCCGATCCAAGCTTATCTTTCAAGGATTGACCCAGCCTTACAAGCACAGTTATTTTCTTGAAGTCGTTCAAGAAGACCGGCAACCCACCCGTTTGACGTTTCGATTTGAATTTTTGGAGCTTGAGGTGTTCATGCGGCCTTTCGAGAAATTAATTCGTTGTGCCATCGAAGACGGTGCGGAAAACACCGTCGAAAACATTAAGAATTTAATATTAGTAGAATGCAACTAGCATATACAAACTCATAATTATTATAAAACCCGGAGTTTAACCATGGCTTTTATTGTTGAAAAAGATAGCGGGCTTATTCCGCAAGTACTTTCCGCTATTTTGGACGAATGCGTAAACGGCGTCACACTGGCGGACCCGGACCTTGAAGACGCGCCTATTATATATGCCAATAAAGCATTCGAACGTTTAACCGGATATACTCATGACGAAATAATCGGTCACAACTGCCGTTTTTTGCAAGGTGAAGATAGAGAACAAGAGGCGCGGTTTAAAATCGCCGAAGCCATGAAGAATCATGAATCGGTTGAAGTGACCTTAAGAAACTACAAAAAAGACGGCACTTTATTTCACAATCGTTTAAAGATAACCCCATTATTGGATAAAAAGAATCGGGTAATTTATTATCTAGGCGTGCAATATGATATTACCCAGCAGGTAAGTGCCAACAATGAAATAAAGGAATTAACCAGTCTATTAAATGCGATTCAAGGAAGTTAAATTACCGTGCGATAAATATATTTTGTAGAGGATCTCCATGAATACAACTGCAAACGCCAACGGCGACGATGGCCTGTTTTTTAACGAAGCCTTATTTGGCCTGGCGATATTGGCTTTCGTGCTGTTGCTTATCATAGAAAAAACCAAACCTTATCGCCAGTTTTCCGCTAAAACTTATAAAGAGTCCTTTGTCACCAACACCACGGCATTCTTGGTTAATAACTTAATCCTGAATCCGTGACTCC
>NZ_LUUG01000051.1 GCF_001644035.1 Methylomonas methanica | reverse complement strand
AAAAGCATACGGTAATGAACCAAAAAAATAACCACCTTTATATGGTAATTATTTAGCGCATATATGCCAATTACATAAATTCGAAGGGCTTGGATGCGCTACTTGGTAGTAATCAGGCCGTGATCGATGGCAAAGCGCGTGACTTCGGCTGTGCTGTGCAGGCCCAGATTTGCCATCAGGTTTCTGCGATGCGAGATGACCGTTGGCGTGGCTAGGTGTAGCTGTTTGCCGATTTCAGCTGAGGTCATTCCCGTAGCAATCATCCCGAGAATCTGCCGCTGCCGCTTGGTCAGACTTTCGGCTGCTTTAACATTTTCTGCGTTAGCGGTTAAGGGCGACGAACTATCGCGTATGAGCAATTCAATCCGCTTCAGCAAGTCCACGCCTTCTTCATTCAGGCGCTTGCGTTGGCTAATATCCAGTATCGTGCCGACCATGCGTAGCGGGCTATTTTGCCTGTCCCGAAGGGTAACCCTGCCTCTTGCTTCGACCGATACCCAATGACCATCCTTGTGCCTCAACCGATGCTCGCTTTCGAAGCTGGCGGTTTCCCCCTGCAAATGCGCTGAAATTTTCTGTTTGAAGCTTTCAAGGTCCTTGGGATTGACCAAATCCATCCAGTCGTCTTCGTTGTGGCCCAGTTCCTCCGCGTTGTAGCCGAGTAATTCCAACCAGCGATTGCCGGCTGTGACTTTACGTTCAGGAATGTGCCAATCCCATAAAACCAATCCCGATGCCGCCAGCGCCATTTCGAGTTGCTCTTCGCTTTCTGCCAACGCCATTTCGGCCTGCTTTTGCTCGGTAACATCCTGCCCCATACCCATCCATTCGAGAATGCGGCCCTGTCTATCGCGAATCGGCACCGCACGCACGCTCATCCAGCGCCAGACACCATCGTGGCGGCGAATACGGTGTGTGTTCAAGAACGGTTCGCCACGCTCGACTGCGGATTGCCAAAGCGCTGCGGCAGCTTCGACATCGTCGGGATGCACGACCTTGGCCCACCCCGCGCCGAGCATTTCTTCCGCTGTCTGGCCGGTGAATGCCATCCACGCCGGTTGGGGGGCAACCTGAAGACCATTGGAAGGGCAAAACCATGTCACGACACTGGTTGTTTCCACCAGCGTTCGGTAGCGTTCCTCGCTGGCCTGCAAACTAGTCAAGGCTTCGCGCTGGACCGTAATGTCACGACCAACCGACTGAATTTCCCTGAGCGTGCCGCCAATATCGTAGAATCCTCGATTGACAAATTGCATCCAGCGCAGTTCGCCCCCAGCGACATACACCCTGTTCTCGATGGTGACGACGGGGTGGTCCAGCGACATCTCGCTTAGTCTGGCCTCGATCATGGGAATATCATCGGGATGGGATGCCGGATGCCAGCGATGGCCAATCAACTCGTCGGCGACTTTGCCGAACACCCGACAATAAACGTCATTGACGAACACAAAGGTTCCGTCAGGCAGGAACCGACTGATAACCTCGGTCTGATCTTCCACGACTGACCGATAGCGGGACTCGCTCACTTCTAGTTTTTGAAGAGCTTGATAGCTCGCGGTTCTATCGACGATTGCCCCCACGGCCACATCAGAGCAATCCCCGAAACTTGAAATATTGAATTCATACCAACCCGTCGAGCCATCCTTGCGTTTCTGCGGGATGATGCCGGTATAGGTGCTGCCCTCCGCAATAGCAGCATAAGCCTCACGCCCGAATGTCTCATAGCTGCCCTGGTCAAGAAACAGGTTTCGGGTAGCCAGGTTAATTAGTTCATCCGGCTCGTAAGCAAAAATACGATGCATGGCCGCGTTGGCCCAAACGATGTGCCTGTCCTTGATTATCGCGATGGCGATGAAGTCACTATTCAGGATTGCGGCTGATTGACCAATTGATTTTTCGAGCATGGAGCAGACCCGGCTTGTAGATAGCTCGGTATTTTGCCAGAAGGAACGCTTTAAGCGCCGAGTATTTGCCCCACTTATCTGTTCAAAGCATGAGCCGGGCGTCTGGCTGGAGAAATGAGGGAACCCACAACTTGAGTTCCCGTGCCTATTTGTTAACCCGGCCGGCAAACAACCAAATTAATAGTGCCCAGCATCTAAGGCCTTTAAGCGGTTACGTTATTGACCCGACCCTTAAATATCGTCGCTCCCGCGAAGGCGGGAGCCCAGCGGTTATACTGGATTCCCGCCTTCGCGAGAATGACAGCTCCAGGGAATTAAGGGCCGAGTCAACAATATCATTCAGCAGCCGGTGAATGATGGCTATTGTGGCCGGGTATGTCCGGATTACCGTGGTCCTGTGCTTGGGCATCGAACCACTCGTGCAGGGCCTGAACGAATTGGGGATATTCGGTGGAAAAATGAATCTGTCCGCCGTTATCCAAAGCTTGATATTGCACTTTAATATCATCGGCTTTTGCCGTTTTTAACTGCGCCAGCCCCGGCATTGCCGCACCGTGCAGACGTTCGGTGACGGAATAATCGCCTGCTTTATATTGCTCGGCCCTTTTTTGCAAATGCGCCTGGATTAATTTGATTTGCGAGGTGTTGTCCGCCGATTTGATCACCACATGCTGGACGCCGCCGTGAACTGTTTTGGTAAAGGTTTGTACCGTCCCCTTCACCGCGTAAGGCACTATTGCCTGCAATTGTTCTTGATTGATGGGTTTAGCGGGCGCATGTTCAATGGCTTGCACGACTATAAGGCATTGCAAAATGCCCAGTATTATTAATAGATAGTGTTTCATGGCGATACTCCGAGTAAGTTAACATTCATCCTGAATACTAAGTTTTTATCCGGTCGTTCAATACCGTTTGCTCCGGGCTTGCCGGAGGACATACCCCACTTGGCTCCGATAAACTTAGCCGGAGCGAGATACCGGTAATAAATAGGGCCGGATTAGCAACTTAGTAATTCGCTGGCTCCCTTCTTCATACAAAAAATGCGTTTTGGCAAACTCCTTAAGCTTTCCATTGGCCGAATTGATTGAGGCGCTCGACATTGTCGGGTAAAAACACATGTACCTGATTACGGCCTTTTTCTTTGGCTCGGTAGCACGCGCTGTCGGCGTTATTTAAAAACTCATCAACATCTCGAACAGTACACGTCACCGAGGCTACTCCAATACTGGCGCTAACGGTAAATTCGGTATCCCCCCAGTTAAATTTGAAATTGCGTAGACTGTCGCAGAGCTCATGGGCAATATTTCGCGCCTGATCAAGCGTGGTGTGTTCCAGCAACAACGCGAACTCGTCGCCGCCCAGCCGAGCCAGAGTGTCGCGTTGCCGCAGTTTGGAGGACAAAACGGCACTTATTCTGCGCAATAATTCGTCCCCGGCCGCGTGTCCGCAGGTATCGTTAACCTGCTTGAAATGATCCAGGTCGAGATAACAGAGTGCGTGTTGAAAATAGCCGGGGCGGGCACTTGCCAATACTCTGGTCACGCGTTGTTCGAAGGCTGTCCGATTAACCAGCCCGGTCAAGGGGTCGTGACTGGCCTGATAGGCCAAATTCTGGATTTTGGCGTGAGATGCCGACATGTCCCAAAACACCAGTACCACGCTGTCGACGAATCCATCCAGGGCGACCGGATAAAACGAATATTCGACCGGAAAATAACGGCCATCCTTGCGCTTAAAACTGGTGGCACTGCGCTGAGCTACTATATCCCGGGCAAGATCGGGCGACCCGAGCGCTTCCAGGGCTAAGGTTAAATCGTCCGCTACCATGGCTACGATGTCGTGTCCCAGCGCGTCGTTCTCGGCGTAACCCAACATCTGCAACGCGGCCCGGTTAACAAAGCTGCAACGACCATTCGCATCCAAACCGACAATACCTTCGCCGGCCGAGTCCAGCAGTAAGCGAAAGCGCCTCTCGCTGTTGCGCGCCTCGGTATTGGCGTGTTTAAGCTTCACCAAGGTTGCGTCAAGGCTGGCATTGGCGGACTTGAGGATCGCGCATTGTTTTTCCAGTTGCTCAGTACGCTTAAATACCAGTTCCTCCAAGCGTTGCCGGTAATAGCTCAGTTCCTGCTCGGTTTCCTTGTCTTTGGTAATATCAACCAGGACCCCCTGCAGAAACAAACTTTCGCCAGCTTCATTCCGTACCACATTGGCTTCGTCCAGAAACCAGCGATGGTGTCCGTCATGTTTGCGCAATCGGTATTCGCATCGTAAAGGCGCGTGATGTTCATAGGTATAGGCGTAGGCTTCCACGGTCACGACCAGATCGTCCGGATGCACCCGCTTAAGCAAACCTTGCGGTTCATCAAGCCAATCTTGCTCGGGATAGCCCAATTGAGAAATTTGCGGGCTGACATATAACAGCTTTACCGGCGTTTCCAGCGATGCGATATAGGTGATTACCGGCATTTGTTCTACCAAGGTCCGGTACTTAGCCTCCGCCTCACGCAACTGCTCCAGGGCTTCGGTCTTCTCCACAAGCATTTGCTGTTCACGCTGTTCTCGGCAAACTTCAGTGGGGGATTCGGCGTCCGCGACGCTAGTGCAGTCGTGAGATTTGCCCGCTAAAGATGCCGCATCATCCAATTCTGCCTGCATCAAGGTGGATGCGTTAGGCTGTTTGAGCGCTTCCGCCTGATTGGCGAGATACGCGGCGTCTTGTATATCCCGCACTTGCCGGTCCCAGCGCACTCGTTCAGGCTGATGGTCTTCAGCGAGTTTGAGACCATGATGACTAGGTTCTCCCTCGCGAAACACCGAATCGTGATCCTGAAACCCCGCTAAGGAATGTTTGTTAGCCATCCGGTTGGCAGGATCGTGGTCCATAACGAGTAAGCAGCTATTGGCTTTGGCGGATGCAGTGTTCATAAAATCGCCCCCTACGGTGACTGGGTTTCAATAGCCGGAGTGACCAGACAAAACCACTGGGCGATTTCTCACCGCCGGTAGGCTTTATCAGCCAAACGCGTAGCGCTTCCTGAGATCTTTGGCACGTCCATAAGTCGTTATTGCAACAAGCGGTCTGGACAGCGGCGACGGATTGGCGTTAATAGCCCGTAGCCGAGCAAACTCGTTTTTGATGACCTGATAACACTCGCAACTTTGCGCTTCCAGGCCCGTGCGCTCCAGTACGCTGATGTGACCACGGCAATACCGAATTACCCCGGCTTGCTGTAATTTCCCGGCAGCCTCGGTGATGCCTTCGCGGCGCACGCCCAATAGGCTGGCGATGGATTGTTGCGTTATTGCTATCTCGCTACCGCTCTGCCGGTCCAGGATCATCAGCAGCCAGCGGGAGAATTGCTGTTCGATTGAATGATGCCGGTTGCAGGCCGCTATCTGCGTCATATGTGTAATCAATGCCTGGGTATAGCGGAGTAACATGCCGTGTAGCGCCCCGCTACGCTGTCCGCCTATTCGCTCAATTTCCTCCTCAAATAGGCTCCTGCGCAACCGATAGGCGTAGCCCGGCATCACGACTAGAGCTTGATGCGGCATGGATTCCCCGCCCATGAACAGCGATATGCCCAGCATGCCTTCGTTGCCGATCAAAGCCAGTTCGCTGGAGGCGCCATTCTCCGTGAAGTAAAGCTTGGCTATCACGCCGGTTACGGGGAAGTAGACATAACGTAATGCTTCATCCGGTTCGCACAGGACATCGCCGCAGCACATTTCAACCCGTTCCAGCAAGCTTGAAACATACGCATAATTGGGTTCGGGCAGCATGGCGAGAAGCTGGTTTTGTCTTGGATTGTCCATTTCACTCATCAGTCATTTCCGGTTCGTTTGGCTGCGGCTGCATCACGTCTTCACTTTGCTAAAACGGTAAATCCATACCAGCATGGTGTGTTTTAACACAGCGGCTATCTGGTAAAAATACGTACTGCTACTTAGGCTGAAGTCTGATTATTAACCCTGCCCGCAAATTACCTATAACCGCCATTTCCGCGAAACCCGGCGCCATGAGGACTGCCGGGCGGCACCAAGACTTCTATCGGCGCACTAGCAACTCTTCAACGCTGACAGGTTTTCATGTTGCGGCGAATTCATGCGCCTGTTTGCTGGTATTGAAGCCTATGGCCGAATGAATTCGCCCCTACAACGGGTTCGCTGAATAATTACAAATGGGTAAAAGATACCGACATTAAAGATAAGTTTGACAGGGTTAATTTTTCGCCAGCATACTTCCGCGCGAACTGGGGCGAGATGCCCGGCCTAGGTATCTATCATCACAAACTAAGACCGGCTATTTCGGCTTTGGGCCAGGTATTAACACCCTGTTGCTGACCCCATCTTTTGCTAGCTTTGCCGGAACAGGGCTTCCCGGCGACCCACATCCGCACCATACGGCTTGAGTTACACCCATCGAAGATAAGCCTGAAGCGGTCTCAATGCTGTCCAAAATGGAAGATGTCTCATGACTGACGAGCGTTATAAGTCTGCATACACTGAAAGTCCTTCTCGACCGGAAGCGGAGAACAGACGTCCAAACACAAACAAAACCACGTATTCCCAGGATATTTCAGAGAAAACTTTGCATGAACTGCACGTGCGTCAGGTTGAATTGGAGAGACAGAATGAATCGCTCATGCAGGCCCAACAAATGCTTCAGCAGTCGCGAGACCACTTCCAACATCTTTACGATTTCGCCCCGCTCGCCTATCTGACGCTCAGCCCGGACAATTTAATCTCCGACATAAACTTTACTGCCGCCACGTTGCTGGCTGTTGAGCGCCAAAACTTGATTGGCCGTCATTTTTCAAGCTTGATTGCCGATCAGAGCCGCGATTTTTGGCATCGGCATTTATTGCAGATTCAACAGAGCAGCGAAAATCAATCTTGCGAATTGCAAATGCAGCGTGGCGATAGCTCGGTGTTCCATGCCAGGCTCGACTGCCTAATGGTCGCCGATCTCGCCAAGCAGCCGGAATTGCGCATTGCCCTCACCGATATCACTCGGCAAAAGCAAGCAGAATCGATGCCGGCGGAAAGCCCGTCGCTGTGCGCGGCGCTTGTCGAATCGGCGCGGGATGCAATCGTCTGCATCGACTCAAAATACCGTATCGTGTTATTCAATGCCGCAGCCGCTAACATGTTCGGCTGCCGCGCGGATCAAGCCATTGGCGACGCGCTCGAACGCTTTATTCCCGTTGGTTTTCCGATAAATTATTCCGCGCCAAAGCCAGGAGACGATACCGGTCATCAGGTAAGTGAGCTTCGCACCATGACCGGTGTACGCGCTGACGGCGAGGAGTTTCCGATAGAAGCCGCCATTTCCGAGATCGGTACTGGCGGGCAAACCTTGTATACCCTTATCCTGCGCGATGCGGGCGGGCGCTGCCTCCTTCAAGCCGAACGTCATTTGCAGGATCAGCTGTCCAAGGTGGCGGCTTCCGTACCCGGCGTTATTTGCTCGTTCCGTTTGGCTGCGGATGGTTCGGCCAGCATGCCTTACGCCAGTCAGGCGCTTGAATCCTTGTACGGCTTACCACCCGAAGCGGTGGCAGAGGACTTTAGTCCGGTATTTGCCAGAGTTCATCCCGACGACATCAAGCTTATCAACGAAACTATCAGCGAATCCGCGCGTAGCCTTGAACCTTGGCGCGACACCTTTCGCTACCAACATCCCATTAAAGGCGAAATTTGGATAGAAGGTCACTCCATGCCCATGCTGGAACAGGGCGGCAGCATTTTATGGCATGGCTATCTTCAGGATATTACCGCGCGAAAACAGGCTGAATCGGTATATCGAGATCAGGATAGAGAACTGCAACTGATTATGGATGCCACGCCGGCGCTGATCGCCTATTTGGATGTCAATTTTCGCTATGTGCGCGTAAATGCGACTTACGAACACTGGTTCGGCATCCCGCCGGAGCAGGTTATCGGCCGCACCGTGCCCGATATTCTGGGTGTCGCGGCGTGGGACGTCGTCCGGCCGTATCTGGAACGGGCATTGGCGGGCGAGCAGGTTAGCTTTGATCAGCAAATCCCCTATGGCAGCGGCAAACCCCGCTGGGTGCATGCGACCTATATTCCGAACGCTGATGAAACGGGTAGGCTGAAAGGTATTGTGGTGCATGTTATCGACATCGAAGAGCGAAAACTGTCCGAGCAGAAAATTGCCCTATTGAACCAACGCTTGCAGCGCCGCCTGGAGGAAATGCAGGTTATTTACAACACGGTACCCATTGGGCTCGCCATCTCCGGTGACAAAAGCGGGCAACATATTCGTGGAAACCAGGCTAACGAGCAGATGTTAGGCTTGCCCCCCACCTCGGAACTTTCACTGTCCAACGAGAACCCGCCGGCCATAACGGTATTGCAAAACGGCTATCCGCTGGCCGCCGAAGATCTTCCGATCCAGCGTGCTTGCCGGGGAGAAGTGGTGAGCGACGAGACTCTGGATATAATCCGCCCGGACGGCAAAGTCATTACCGTGGTGTCCAATGCATCGCCCTTGCTGGACGATAAGGGTCAACCGCGCGGGGCCGTTGGTGCATTTTTGGACATTACACCGCTCAAAGTGGCTGATGACGCTCTGCGCCGCAGCGAGGCTTTCGTGCGCTGTGTCCTGAATTCGCTGCCCGCACATGTGGCGGTGCTCGACGATCTGGGCATAGTGACTACGGTCAACGCGCCCTGGGATTGCTTTGCTATCGAGAACGGCGGTTCGCCCAGCCAATTGTCAGAGGGCGCCAATTACCTTGAGGTTTGCCGTCGCTCGTCGGCGGCAGGCGACCGGGACGCGCAAAAGGCTTTGACCGGTCTTGAGACCCTGATAGCCGGGCATCAGCAGGAATTTATGATGGAATATCCGTGTCGGACCGACCTTGGCGAGCTATGGTTTATGATGCATGCCAAACGCATTACTCAAGGTTTCCAGGGCATGATTATTACGCATGTAGACATTACCGAACTGAAGCGCGCCCATGCGGAATTGCAACATACCGAGACCCGTCTGGCGCTGATCATCGACGAAGTGAACGCGGGTTATTGGGACTGGGACTTAGTGCCGCAAACCTTATTTCTCTCGCCGGAATGGAAACGGCAAATCGGTTTTGATGACCATGAGTTATTGAACCGGTGGGAAGAATGGGAATCTCGATTGCATCCGGATGATCGGGCATTGGTCTTGGCAAGCACCGAAGACTATCTGTCCGGGCATCTGTCCGCCTACGAACTGGAATTCCGCTTGCGCCACAAGAATGGCTCCTATCGCTGGATCCATGCGCGCGGCAGCTTATTGCACGACAAAAATAACCGGCCTTATCGACTGCTGGGCATCAATTTCGACATCACCGACTATAAAATCACCAGGGAATTGAGCGAACGCCGGAATAGGATGGAACAGTCATTTCGGGTGTCGCTGGCGACGCAGACGATAGCGGCAATTGCCCACGAACTTAATCAACCGCTGGCCGCCATTTCCTCGTATGCCGATGTGGCGTTGCGGCTGTATCAATCAGAAAAACCGGATTCGCAAAAACTCAATCACGTGCTGGAAGCCTGTGTGCAACAAGCTCAGCGTGCCGGCGAAGTAATCCGGCAGCTATTCAGCCATTTGAATAAAACCGAGACCGTCGGTGAACCGGTAGATATTAACTTTTTAGTGACAGAAGCCTGCGCGTTTGTGAAAAATGACAGAACCTTAGACACTTTCAACATAGAACTGGACCTCGCCGCCGACTTACCGCAGATGACGGTCAATGCACTGCAAATTCAAAAGGTGCTCGTCAATCTGATCAGCAATGGTCTGGAAGCGATGCAGGAACAGGGCAAACTCACTGAGGTGCTGCGCGTAACCACCGGTCGATACGCTGACGACCCGGATATGGCCTTAGTCTCTGTTTGTGACAGCGGTAAAGGCTTGGCGGATGCCATTGCCCTGAAAACCCTGTTTCAACCCTTCTACTCGACCAAACCGGCAGGACTGGGTATGGGCTTGGCCATCAGCCGCGCCTTGATTCAAGCCCATGGCGGTAATATGTGGGCCCAGCGGAATGTCGGCGACGGCCTGACCCTGTTCTTAACCTTACCGTTTGCGAAATGAATACTCAGCCTTGCGTATTCGTGGTGGATGACGATGATGCGGTCCGCGATAGTCTGGGCTTGGTGTTCGAGACCGCAGAACTTGCATACCAAACCTTTGCCAGCGCCGAATGCTTTCTGGAAAGCTACTGCCCGGACCAGCCCGGCTGCCTGGTGCTGGATGTCAACATGCCGGGTCTGGATGGTCATGAGCTGCAAGCCGAACTTATCCGCCGCCACATTCATCTCCCTATTATTTTCCTGACCGCGTATGGCGACATACCGATGACGGTGCGCGCGATGAAGGCGGGAGCTGTTGATTTTCTGACCAAACCGGTCAGTACCGAGCTGTTGCTCGACAGAGTGCAGGCAGCACTACAGAGCGAAATCAACACTTACGCACAAGCCATAAAAGGGCAAGCGTTGTGTGATCGGCTAAACGGTCTGACTTCACGCGAACTCGAGATTATGGGGATGGTGGTGGCCGGTCTCACCAACAAAGAAATAGCCCGGCACTTGGGCATTAGTCACCGCACCGTTGAAATCCACCGCGCCAAAGTGATGGAGAAAACCGGCGCGACGAATCTACTGGAGCTCGCCCGGATCTATGAGGCCTGCCGATTGTAAGAGTATCGATCCTAAACAGTCTTTGCCGCCTGTTGTTATACCGGCAATAGCTTATCGGCTCGGCCGACACAGCTAGATCTTCGATTTACGCAACTCGTCTACACGCCCTAACCGCGAACTCTAACCACAATCAGGGTTGCCGATAGTGCAAATACACCTGCCCCCAGGAAAGCCAGGTGATAATTTCCCAATACGCTATGCAGGTAACCTGCGGAATACGATGCTGACGCAGCACCGAATTGATGCGCGCAGCAAATCCAGCCGAACACTACGCCAACATTGCGTTTTCCAAACAGGTCGGCGGTTAACGCCGAAGTAACAGGCACCGTCGATAACCAGTTCAAGCCGTACACCACCGAAAACAGCATCAGTTGCTCGGTGGTTTCCACATAAGGCAGGCTCAGCAACGAGATACCGCGCAAGGCATAATAACTCGCAAGCAAATTGCGGTGATTAAACCGGTCGCATAGCCAGCCGGAAAGTAAGGTGCCGACGATGTCGGTCGCCCCCATCAACCCGAGCGACATCGCCATCGTCATCTCGTTAAAACCATGCTCGATACCGTGCGGAATCAGATGTGTTTGAAACAGTCCGGATGTCGTAAAACCGCAGATTGCAAAGCTGATCGCCAACAGCCAAAACGGGCCTTGCACGACTACTTTCCGCATCGGTATGAGCTCGGAGGGACTGTCGGCGCTTTCAGCACCGCTCTCACCATAGGCTCGCAAACCTTTTCGACGTGGCTCGTCGGCGAGTAGCCAAGCGCAAAGCGGCAACACGATCCAGCCCAAAAGGCCCGCCAATAACAAAATAGCCGGCCGCCATCCGAATACCATATTGATTTGCATCACCAACGGCATAAAGATCAACTGACCGGAGGAAAACGCCGCGCCAAGAATGCCCATCGCCAAGCCGCGCCGCTGACGAAACCAGCGATTGACTAAGGTCGAAGCCAATACAATCGAGGTGCCGCCCGAGCCGATACCGGCGATAAGGCCCCACAGCAGATAGAATTGCCACAATTCGCTCACCGTCGTACAGGCAGCGGCCGCCAAAGCCAACAACGCAATACTGACGACGCAAACCCGTTTGGGGCCGTAAATATCCATCCATCGACCCAACCACGGCCCGGATAAGCCGAATATCAGCAGATTAATCGCTACCGCGCCGCTAATCGCCGGCCGGCTCCAGCCAAACTCCTGTTCCAGGGACAGCAGCAAAATGCCGGGTACGGCGCGGAGTGCGGCGGCAACAAACAAACACAGGAATGTCACCGCCAATACGGTCCAGGCATAATGCACGCGACTCGGTGCGCTACGTCCCATTGAAACACTCATGCTGAACTTATTTGGCGTCTTCGATTTTATCCAGCAGTTCAATCAGCCGGGTCACCCCTTGCAGCAGGATGCCACCAACGCCCAAAGCAAACCACACGCCGATCACAAAACCCCAATGAATCGGCGCCGCGAAGAATTCCTCTCTAAACCAGAAGGTATGTCCCCACTCGTTGAAACCGACGCTGACCAGGATCATGAACGGTCCAAACACCGCTAGCGTCAATGGCAGCGAGATGCCTTTGGCATACAAGGGCAAGCGGGTTCTGGCATACAGCCAGGCACAGCCACCCAGGATCACATATAGCGGGAAGTTAAAGTAAAACTCGATGATATGGTTAGCGGTAAACGGCGTATCGCGGATCGCTACCTGGTGCCAGGAGTTGTCCTGCTCGGCAAAATAACTGCCCGCCCAATACACGGCAAAGGTGTAAATGCTGATCCACATCGTCAACGTGAAATAGCGCCGAATTTCTTCCTTGGGTGCCAGTTGATCCAGATTCCGGTCGCGCGTGGTCCATAAGTAACCCCAAAAGCCGCTGGCAACGGCAGCGATGACTGCCAACTCGATGTAAAACAGTCGCATCCAATACTGTTCGAACGCAGGTTCCGAGGAATCAAGACCGTGCGCTATGGCAAAAGCGCCCTGATACAGGCGTAAACTGATGTACATAATGGTTAAAAAGCCAAATCCCTTCAAATATTTGGGTAAGTCAATCAAATACCAAGGCAATGATTTGGGGTTTTCGGTACTTAAGCTAACGTGTTCTGTCGTGGTAGCCATGACTCTTGCTCCTGAATTAATTAAATTTGGGAATGACGGCGGCGGAAATGCTGGAGATATAGCGTTTGCCCAGCATGTCGTCGTAAAGAAACAACAAGCCGCCCAATCGGGAATCCGCATCACGAATCAGACCATCCAATCTCTCGGATTCCCAGGCGGCATCGCGCACTTCGATGGTGACGGTGCGTTGTTCGCCGGGCTCTATGGGTGAGGCATTATCCAAGCTCAGGCCGTTGTTGCTGACGTCATCCTTGCCGGGGTTGTAACCGCTATTGGCCACATCGGCATTTAGAAAATGCACGTTGGAACTGGCGAATTCGCCGATCCGCACCGCGCCTTGGCTGCGGTTATCGACCTTGACCTGCAACACCATGGCGCGCTGAGCGATGTTGTATTCCGCTTTTAGCGTGTCCACATTGACGGTGCCGGCATTGACTTGCGCCGGTAACGGCAGAATTTGATCCAAGCCGGCTTGCAGTGGAATGGCATCCGGATAACGATTGGCGGTGACGGCATTCAGCACCAACACCAAGACCGGCACGCTGACCAACACCACCTTGGCTATCCACTTATCCTGAGGCGTAATCAGTTCGTGTTCCAAGCCTGCATCCAGCATGCGGTAACGGCTGATAAACAAGGGCCGACGCACCCACCATAACAACCAGGCCGCAGCCAATGCGCCCCAAAACAGGTGCCAGAACACGCCGTTGGCAAAACCGAAACTTTCCATGTCGATCATTTCACCGTTGATGGTTTTAATCGTATTGCTAAAGTCGCCAGGGTTCCCGCCGATTTCCAGCCAAACGCCGGGGCCCATCACTTGCCCGGCATCTTTTAAATTGAAAAATGGGTGGATGTGATAGCGCCCAGGCAAGCGGCCTTTCATCACCACTTTGAAATCGTAATCGCCGCCCGGTTGCAAGGCTACCGAGTTGGTCCAGGGTTTGCCGTTCAGATAGCGTTCGGTGCGAATCAATACCGGCCCTGGCGTGGAAATATTCAAAAAGCTGGCTTCCGGCTTGGGTACACTGACCGGCCAATCCTCGGCGACATGAAACTTGCCGCTGACGCTGACTTCATCGTTGACCTTGAATGTTTGCGTGGACCATTGCACGTCGTACCACTGAATGGTGCGCATACGGATGAAGGGTTCCAAGGCTTTTTCGCCATGGGCCTGGGCGGCTGATATAGGCAAACCGGACAATACGCTGAGTGCTACTAAGGCTAACAGCCAAGTTTTAAAATGCGTTTTCATGTTGGCTGCTCCTTAAATTTTGCTCAGGTAACGAGTGCTGGCAAACCACTTGCCGATATGCCACCACAGCGGATACATCAACGAACACAGCAAGGCAGAACAGAAGGCCGACAGCGGCGTCGCATACTGGCCGTAAGTCCGCAAGGTGCCGCGCTCGATGATGCGCAGATATTCCGGCATGCCGGTACGGATGTATTGAAAACCGAACAAATCGGCCACCGTCAGCTGGCTATTGGCCACCTCGACCGGTTGGTGGAACATGCCGAAGATCGGCCAGTTGGTCGGGTAAAACAGCAACGCAAACGCTCCGCCGCCGAAGATGGACGTGATGGTCAGACTATTGGTCAGCATCAGCAAGGTATCCAATACCAAAGCGCCCGGAATCATCGTCGCCGGCAGCACCATATTGATGGGGAAATAATTCCAGTAGTGGTAGGCAAACACCCGGGTTACCCAGGTACCGATCAACAAAGCCGCGACGCACAGGGTGGCACCCAGCGGCAAACGAAACTTATCCCACAGCACCGCTTGCACGGCGGCGGGAAAGGTAATGCCGATTAAGGGCGTGACCAGTGGCCACCATTGCCGGTCTTTCCAATCGACCCAGAAATCCCAATCGCCGACCGTCAGGGCGAAATGCAGATGAAACGAGCCGATGAACAGAAATAAAGCCAAGACCAGAATCAAATAGTCGTAGGCTCTTGCCAGCCGGGATTTTTCGCCGCGGTAGGGTTTGAACGTGGAAATTGGAATTTGTGCGGACATGTGTGCTTCCCCCGTAAAGTCTTATAGTGAATGACGGCGATAGCCATCGAAACTGGGCGTGTCGCCAACCGAAAGCTACCCTTGGGGAGTTCAAACTTTGTAGGCTGGCCGACACGCTCGGTGTATAAGGTAGGGAGAAATTAGCGCGCTGTTAAATGGCTATATTTCATTCGCGGCCATCGAAACTGTTCATGCCGCAAACCTGCGGTTTTTAGTTACCATGCAACCCGTTTTTGGCGGGTCTTTCATATGTCCAATTTACGCACTTTCGATCTAAATCTGTTACTGGCTTTTGATGTGCTGATGCGGGAACGCAATGTCACGCGTGCGGCGGAGTGCATGTTCGTCACGCAATCGGCGATGAGTCATACCTTGCATCGCTTGCGCCAGCAACTGGATGATCCGGTTTTGGTCAAGTCGCCGGCCGGGATGCAGCCCACCGCGTTGGCGTTGGCATTGGTCGAGCCGGTACACGGCCTATTGCGGGAGATGGAACGGCTGCTGGAGTCGCCGCAGGCTTTCGACCCAGGCATTAGCCAGCGCCGTTTCACCATCGCCGCCACCGACTATATGGAGTTTTTACTGCTGCCTGAACTATCCGGTTTGATCGACCAAGCCGCACCGGGCGTGGATATTCATGTCAAACGCACAGACTCAGCCTTTCCCTTGGCACAATTGGAAAATGGCAGTCTGGATGTGGTGTTAGGGTTTGCCTCGATGCTGGAGCCGCCAGCGCATTTGCGCTGCGAGCATTTGTTTGTAGACAGGATGGCCTGTGTGGTACGGGAAAATCACCCTACCATACACAGCGCGCCTTCCCTAGATGACTATCTGGCTATGGCGCACATGCTGATTTCCCGCACCGGAAGCAGGGTAGGTTTTATCGATGCCAAGCTGGCCGAGTTAGGCCTGGAACGGCGGATTAAACTGATTGTGCCGCATTTTCTGTCGGCACCGTTGATGGTTGCGCAGACCGATTTGATACTGTCCCTGCCCTACCGGCTGGCCGCCGAATTCCAGAAATTGGTCACATTGAATATCCTGCCGGTCCCTATCGATTTACCCGATTACGAACTGGTGATGATTTGGCACCCCTTATGGGAAAAAGACCCGGCCCATTGTTGGCTGCGCGCACAAATCAGCGCAATAGGCCGAAAAATCGATGCAAACGAAATCCGGCTTTAACGGCCCGGCAAGCCCTCTGCCAAAGCCTTGACTTGCAACAGATAGTAAGGCGGTTTGGATTGGGCATCACCGCCGTTGAGGGTCGCCGAGCGATGCAGGCGATTCACCACCGCGTACAAGCGCCCTTCCGGACCGAAACTGAACGAATCCACCCAAGACAGCCTCGGACATTGCGCCAGTTGCCGGTAGCGGCGATCAGTACTAATCACGCCTATGGCATTATTCGCCAGGTCACCCAGGTAAATATTGTTATTTTTATCGATGCTGATGCCGTCGGAAATCGGTTTGTCGCTGTAGCGTTGCACCCGGCCGGCTAGCTGTTGGGCCGTCAGGGTTTCGTCGATTAAATCGCTGGCTTTGATTCGATACAGGCTTAAGCCGTGCATCGGTCCGTAATAAACCCATTCGTTGTTTAAGTCCTCCGTAATAGGATTGACGCCTATATGGGGTCTGATCAGATCGCCGGCAGGTGTTTTAACCTGAATGGGTACCTTATCGATGACGAGATCAACGTTTTCCGGCAGCACGCTGGCATGCCCTTCCAATACTCGCCGTGCTTCCCCGGTATACAAATTGACAACGATCAAGGCGGCGTTGCTGCCGCCGGCCGGGTCGCTGATGAAGGCATGATTGTGCGCGGTATCCAGCGCAAAATCATTCACAAAAGCATCTTTAGGCGCTGCTGGTGTCGGCAAATAAATCAGGCGTTGCAGCTTATCGGTCTTGGTATTCCAGCCCACCAACTTGGGCGTCACGCCGCTACGCATGCCGTTATCCAGCATCCAGACAATACCGTTGCTGTCGGAACGGATACCCAGGACTGAGTCGAGTTTTATCGGCGCCGTCGAATCGGTCGCAGACATTTCCTTGTTTGGAAAAGGTACCAAGGCTTGATCCTTGTACTCCACTACCGTGTACTGAGGCTGATAAAACTGATGTTGGCTCATGATGATTCGGCCATTTGCCGTCGCCGTGACGTTGCCGGGCCCGGTATCGAGATCGGCTACCACGTCAAAGTGAGAATTACTGTCCGCAAAGGCTGCGGCTGTTGTTAGCAGCAGCACGGCACACGATTTAGCAAGATGGCTCATGGTCATCTCCTTAAATTTGGTTGAGGTGCCAATCAGCATACTGGACTGCGGAATAGCCGTTAAATGACATTATTTAATCGCGCATCATTAAAAAAACTTATACCCAGGACATTTACCACTGTGCATTCAACACAATCCATCTCTTTGGCTACTGCTACACCAGGGACAGCATGGCGCAATGCACGCTATTAATAGACCTGATGAATATTACTAATTTAACAAATCCTGTTGTTTGGCTTAACGTATCCCAACGTCAAGGCCTGACCGTAAAACCCTGTATACAAGACCACTTATGTCAGGGAGCTTCTAATCAATCGTAGTCGGTCACTCCCACGCAAGCGGGAGACCAGTGAAATCAACAAACCAGATTCCCGCAAGCGCGGGAATGACGAATTTTAGAAGCTCCCATCAACACTAAAATCGAAAATAGGTGTAACGATGGCAAGAGAAAAACTTACTGCTGCTCAGAAAAATCTGCTGAATAAATGCCCAAAGGAATGGGCTGTCGTACCGGTTGGATCCACTAATAAAACATTGATTGCGCTGATGAAAAAAGGCCTGGTTGATTCGCGGCTATTAATGAATACATTATTCCCGGAGCTGTCCAGATGCGAATGGCGAATAGCCCCGCAATGAGCAACTTTAGGTGTGATCGGGATGCAGTTAAGCCGCTATTTCATCTCGGGTTTCCATCAATGAGCTTTCGGCAATTTCGACCAATGCTTTGCCGGGTAAGCCAAGTCCTTTATTAACCCGGCCCTTAACTATCGTCGCTCCCGCGAAAGCGGGAGCCCAGCGAGTACACTGGATTCGCTGGGCGGTCTAACGGCTCCCGCCTTCTCGGGAATGACGACTCCAGGGAATTTAAAGGCCGGGTTAATAATTTGTAGTATTTTGATTTACCTCTGACACTTGTCAGACCTGTATATCCGCAGGGCGATCAACTGAATTGCCCGAAGTTGGTTAGGGGGATGGCATGAGAAGCCTGCCATCCTATAAACAAGCTATTTCGAACCATAAAAAAACCGCAGTTCTATTCGTCGCCAGACTTTTACATCGATAACCAAATTGTTGCCGATAGCTGATCAACCGCTTCGCTTACCGGGAACTTTGTCCAGTTATATTGCATCGGAGAACTAAGTTTGATTGAGCATTTTGGCGAGTGCATTTAAAATCCCGACCTAAATGCTCAGATTTTCTTGATGAATTTATTATTTTGGTCGAATGCTATTTAGGAACTGTTTTTTCAACATTAATTCGCCGGTTGTCCCCAACAGCATTAGCGTATGCGGCGGCATAGGCCAGTGGTAGCCACTATGATGACTAGCGATGATTCGGCACGCCGCCGAGGGGCGCGCCGTCAACAAGAACGCCGGACTAATCCGTTCGCCTTCAATTCAGCGGAGTGGGTCGCTTTCGTTCAGCAACAATATGTGCTGTGGCCAAAACAAGACCGACGGGTATTGGATCGCCGGCGAGCCGAGCGCCGCGAGATTGATCGTCGAGCGGGACTGCGCGATGCGGAGCGGGAAATCCCGTTTCAACGCACCCGCTGGTTTTCGGCTGAGCACATCCTCAACGACGAAGAAAAGCTGATGATTCAGGCTTTATTCGCGGAAGAAGAGTAACAAGCCAGGCCAGCATCAACGCAACTCGATGTCCGCCGGATGCCTGGCCTGCACGGCAAAACGCTGTTTCGAGCGTTTGACCCACCCCCTCACTTCCACGTCTTTACCCACATAGGTCTCCAGCGGCGGAAACAGTCTGGCCGATATTGGCTCCACACTGACGGATACCGTATCGGAGAATTGCAGATAGCTGTGTTTAGCCGTCTTTTTGACCCCGCGAATGCGTCCGGTTAAGCGTTTCCAGCCCTGATAATTGTTCTCATCGAGCAGTTCCGCAGCCAGCGGCGCATAGGCCTCTTCCCCCCAAATCCCAAGTCCGGCTTGCTCGGCACTGCGCTGAGCGGCGAGCAAGGTATCGAGATACCTGAAGTTCGGCGGATAAATGTTCACCGTCGCCAAACCGCGTTTCACCAGCTCCAGATTGATATGCTCCTTGTCTTCGCTAAACACGTAGGCTAAGGTCCGCTGATATTTGTCCTGTTTTTCCACATCGCCCTGCAGGAACACCTTGCGATGCTCCAACTTCTGCTTCAACCAGGCCTTGGCCCGATCGCCACCTGCTTCCGCAGACTTGTTGCGACCGGCAACCTCCGGCGTATTGATCCCTAAAAAACGGACTTTCTGGCCGTCGCTTAGTAAGATAGTATCGCCATCGAACACTTTTTCTACCCGATAGTAGGTAACGCCGGGATCGATGCTTACAACTTTGGCGTTTTCATTGCCATGATCGGCATAATGGCGGCGACCTTGCTGATCGGTCCATTGATAAACTTCGGCGTTCAGTAAAGCCGGCAATAACGCCAACAGCCAAAGACAGTGTTTAGTGTTTTTCATCATTTTTTTCGATCACCATGACTAACCAACAGATTATCGCCGCTACTCAGGCTTGGCTAAAAACTTTTGTTATTGAATACAATATCTGCCCGTTTGCCCGCCGCGAGCAGGAAAGAAACAGTATTCGCTATCAGGTTGTGTCGAGCAACAGCATTGAGGATAGCCTGGAAGCGGTGATTGCCGAGTGCGTGCATCTCGATTCCGAACCCGACACCGAAACTACCTTGTTGATATTTAGCGAGGCGTTTGCCGACTTCGAGGATTTCCTGGATTTGCTGGCTATCGCCGAGCAATTGCTGATCGATCAAGGTTACGAAGGCATCTACCAATTGGCCAGTTTTCACCCGGACTATTGCTTTGCGCAAACGCCGACAAACGACCCCAGCAATTACACCAACCGCTCCCCTTACCCCATGCTGCATCTGATTCGCGAAGACAGTATCGAAAAAGCGGTAGCCAGTCATCCGGACCCGGAGGGTATTCCCGAGCGCAATATAGCGCTTACCCGCGAATTGGGCCTGGAAAAACTGCGGGCGATTGTAAATGCTTGCTACCAACAATAGTGAAAAAGGAATTTAGGGCCGAGTTAAAGCTGTATAGCCATGTATAAGACGGCAGTTCAGCCAAACCGCTTGCAATAGGGCCGGCATGGTCTACGCTTTACCTTGCAAGTAGTTCTTCATGGGTGGCATGGATGCAAAAAAATCCGGGTGGTTTGTTAATCGAGCCATCCGGTTTTTTTTGGGCGCAATTTATCAGGCGGGGCAGATGCTGAAATGGGACAGTAAATACGAGCTTGGCAACGACCGGATAGATGCGGAGCATCGCATCTTTCTGAGTTTGATTGTGGATTTCCACGACGCCGCCGAACAAGACACGCCCAAGGACAAATTGCTCAGAATATTCAAAGAAATTTGCAAATATGCCGAGTTCCATTTTCTCAGCGAAGAAAATATCATGATAGATCACCGCTATCCAGAGCAGGAACACCACATCAATTCACACGCAAAATTGTTGGCGGAAGCCAACAACAAATTACAATCGGGCAGTATCAGTGCCGATGACGCCTTTAACTTTCTGTTCAATTGGTTTGCTTTTCATACCTCATCCGAGGACAAAAAACTAGTTGGCTATATTGAAAGTGGCACAGATAAATAACGCGCTCCGGGCGATGTAAAACCCCGCTCTCACGGGGCCTTAAACTGGAATGACCTTGACTTAAGAGTAGTAATCAAAGTCCTCTTTTTTCTCTATCTTGAAGCCCGGCTCCACATTGATTTCAATATCCTTGAGTTTGGTTTTTTCCGGTGCGGGGGTGGCACGGACCTCCTCCATAAACGCCTTGAACCACTGGGCGTTGATCACGCCAGCCATGTCTTCGTCTTGCAATATGTTTTGTTCGTCGGGCAAGCTGCCAAAATCCCTGGCGGTTTGCAACGCCGCCAAACAGGCATCGTTATCACCGCGTAAAGCATAAACGCAGGCCAGATTGTAAGCCGCGCTGCCTTTTTGAATACCACAGGCCTTTTCGAAAAAATCTTCCGCCAAGTCGTAAAGATCGGGTTTGGCTGCTTCCGGGCTGATGCGAGCTAATTCCATAAAGGCGACACCGCCATCTATCGCGGCACCCAAATAGTTAGGCGAAATCAGTAAACAAAAAGAAAACTTGGAAATGGCGTCTTCGTAAATTTCGATAGCTAGTTTCGGCTCTTGAGTCCGGGCCTCGTGCAATAGCCCAAACCCCCAGTGATACAGTGATTCGGAAACAATCAAATGGTCGGCAATTACATTAGCAAAGCCTTGATACGCACCCTTGTATAGTTGCTCGGCTTTGCTGCCTTCGCTTTTACGGGCCTGGGCAACTTGCTTGATCGCCGCGTCCAGGGTGGAACGCTTTTTAAATGAACTCAATAGCGACATTGATGAATCCTCACTTCTGTTTTATAAACCGGGTTACGATAAAATAGCTGGGCATACTACAACATCCCAACCGGAAAATGTTAATGAACGACTCACTCCCCGATCTGGAAAAAGCCAAGGTGAATTTGGAAACCTCGTCCATTCCCTGGGTCGAGTTGCAACGATTTTTCGCGGCCGGACTGGCAATCTCGGTAGCGGCGGACCTGGATCTGGTCGAAGTGGCTTACCAGTTTTCGCGCGACAATAAAACTCAGGTCGCACAATGGCTGGATGCCGGCCAAATCGGTCATGTTTCGGATCGACAGGCCGGCGAATGGATCAGCGCCAACAGCTCGGTTTGGGCTGTTGTCGTCAGGCCCTGGGTGCTAGTTCAGGCAAGTATTTGCGAGCCAACCAATAGTCCGCGCTGACAAACCTGCCGCCGCCCAAAAAAAACAGCGCCAGCAACATGACGAAATACGTGGCGGCAAACTCAATCCCATTATTCAGTATCACCAAGGCGCCGTTCTCGGTCAGCCATTGATAGTCGCCTTGTACCTGTAAAATTTCCTTAGCGCGATCCAAGCGTTCTATCGCGCCCATCGTGCGTTCGGTGGCAAAAATACCGCTACCGGTGGCAATGGCGAGCCAACCGTTTTTGATATGCGCGCTGATGGCCGCCACCACCATGATTATTATCAACGGCAAGGTGATCGGCCGGGTGGCAAAGCCTAACAATAAAAACAAGGCGCCGACAATTTCAAATAGCGCGACCAGAAATACCAACACATAAGGCGCCGGCAAACCCAAGCCCCATTCGGCGTTACCGAACCATTCGGCCGTGTCAGAAAAATTTGCGAATTTTTTGGTGCCCGCCATCCAAAACACCGGCGCCAAATAGAGCCGCAGCAACAGCGGCGCCAAAAAATCCACGCATTTAGCAGTATCGCAACTGCGTTTGGACAGTTGCATAATCCCCGGTAGTTTATCGATGACCACCGCCATTAACGAAGTAAAAGACGTATTATTCATTTTCATTCCCCTCCCCCAATTTTTTATTATGTGCCCGCTTTTATGAACATCAGCAGTTCGTGCATTTTTACAGACATTCCAGCTCAGTTGCCAATAGAATTATGCCAAACCTTGTTTAGCAAGCCTACTATTCGCATCGAGCGCATAGTTTCCAAGGGTCATTGCAGCGCCGAAAACGAGTGGTACGATCAAAATCAGGACGAGTGGGTGATATTGTTACAAGGCGCAGCCAGGCTGACATTTGCTCAATCCGCGCCTGTGGACCTGAAGCCGGGCGACTATCTGCTGATTCCGGCGCATTGTCAGCACCGAGTGGAATGGACCAATCCGGACATTGAGTCAGTATGGCTGGCAGTTCATATGTTCGAGGCGCCGACTGCGGAATAGACCGGCATTCGGCAAGAGGAGTTGTCGTGCCCATGACAGGGCACGACGAGTCAAACTACTTAGCGGGGCTTGGCTGTTTGCGGACGCGGTTTACGAGAATTGGGCGCGCGTTTAGCCTGCTCCCCTGGCCGGCCATTCTGCGGCCGCCTGGCCGGCTTATTCGGCTGGGCAGGTTTTGGCTGCGGCTTGCTGTTCGTCACTGCCAATGACACGTTCGGATAGCCGGTGTCGTCGACGCGCGGAATCTGCCTTTTCAACAGCTTCTCGATAGCAGCCAACAAATAAGCCTCTTCCGGATCGACCAGCGAAATTGCCTGACCTTCGGCGCCGGCCCGGCCGGTGCGGCCGATGCGATGCACATAGTCTTCCGCTACTTGCGGCAAATCAAAGTTCACCACATGCGGCAGCTGGTCGATATCCAAACCGCGCGCGGCGATGTCGGTGGCGATTAGCGCGGTAATTGCGCCGTTTTTAAACTCCTCCAAAGCCCTAACCCTGGCACCCTGACTCTTGTCGCCGTGCAAGGCCGCGCAACGGATCCCATCCTTGATCAACTGTTTGGCCAGACGATCCGCACCGTGCTTGGTGCGGACGAACACCAATACCTGTTGCCAATGACCGTTGCCGATCAGATAGGACAGTAATTCGCGTTTGTATTCACGGTTAATGCCATACACCAACTGCGAGACGGTATCGGCGGCGGCATTGCGTTTGGCGACTGCTATTTCAACCGGATCGGTGAGTATTTGTTCGGCCAACGCACTAATTTCCGGAGCGTAAGTCGCCGAAAACAGTAAGTTCTGGCGTTTATTGGGCAGCAAAGCAATGATTCTACGAATATCGCGAATAAAGCCCATATCCAACATCCGGTCGGCTTCGTCGAGCACAAAATGCTCAACCTTTGAAAGGTCCAGATGCTGTTGCTGAATCAAATCCAGCAATCGTCCGGGCGTGGCAACGACAATATCGGTGCCGCGCTGGATCTTCTGAATTTGCGGATTAATACTGACGCCGCCGTAAATCGCTTCCGCAAAAAACGGTAAATGCTTGCCGTAGGTTCTGACGCTCTCATAAACTTGCATCGCCAATTCGCGGGTCGGCGTCAAGATCAATACCCTAACCGGACGCGGCTTTTGCGGAACCGCTTGTTCTTGCAACAGCTGAAGCAGAGGCAAGGTAAATCCGGCGGTTTTGCCGGTGCCGGTTTGCGCACCGGCCAGGACATCGCGGCCTTGCAAAATGACCGGAATGGCCTGCGCCTGTATCGGCGTCGGGGTTTCATAGCCTTGCTCGGCAACCGCCTTAAGTAGTTGCTCGGACAAACCCAATTCTGAAAATAACATGCAAAAACCTTATGTTATGCCCGTAATTAACGGGTGTATGAATAGAAAAGATATGGCATGATGAACACACCTAAAGTAGCAAAATTTAACTTTGCACCTACAATAAATCCTCGATAGCGTAACCGCGATTCTTCAGCAGGGGTCAAAACAAATGAGTTTCGAAAAACGAATTCACCGTAGAGTAAAACCTAGAGGCCTACAGGCAGGCATTATTTTCCATAGCAGAACAGCCCGGGAAGTTTCGCTGAATGCGGAAATTCTGGACATCAGCTACAGCGGCATCCGAGTTAAGCTCCAAGATCCCATTAGCGCGGATGTTGCCGGCAAGGTTAAAATCACCATGGTACTGCCGGAATCCGGAACGCCTTTCAGTGTGCATGGCATTCTGAAACATCAACATGTCGACTCTGAATGCGGCTTGCACTACGTAGACCATGTCGAAGGTTCTATCGACGACCTGATGTTTGAATGCATCGAACTTGACGACACCACCGTGTTGATCAAAACCGTTTAGACAAACTTACGGCAGAAAACCGGCCCCCCACGCGGTAAAACCCTATTTCTAGCTAGCTGGTAATAACGAACCGCACCGCATCAAGCCGCAACTGGGTTTCCTGTATACTTTCGTGCGAGAGCATGGTCATTTCCTTGAACTGCTCGATTTCCTGCTCCTTGATGCCGGGATTGATTTTTTTCAGCCGCACCAAACGTTTGATTTCGCCGGTTAAGGTCGCAATCATCAGATTACTGCTTTCCGCTATCAATTTTTGCATCTGTGCGCCCGCCAACTGTTCCGCCACTTTGATCATGTCCTGAATATGCTGGCGCTGGCTGTTCAAAAACTGACTGATTTGCGCCTTATCGAAACTATCGCCGGTCTCGACCAAGCTGTCGTGGCTAATGACAAGCGTTAGATCTTTTTTATGCTGATCGACTAAAACGCGTAGTGGCGTATGCGGTAAAAACCGGCCGATTTGTAACTCGGCAGGCGCACTGCATTCCGCAACGAACAACAATTCCAACAGGAATTGACCGGCTTTCAGCTGCGGATGTTTGACCACGCTGACCGCGGCATTGCCGGTCTCGCTGGACAATACCAAATCCATGGCCGACAACACCATCGGATGCTCGGCGGTCAGAAATTGCATGTCTTCCCTGGCCAGCGCGATGTCGCGATTGACGGTTACCGTCAAACCGTCGTCTTGCAACATCGGAAAATGCGCAATGCGCAGATTCTCGCTGGGCCACAGGATATGGCAGTCGCGCGAATGATCTTCGACATCGACGCCATAACAGTCGAACATGGCTTCCATAAACGGCCACAAACTGCCATCCTGCTCACCGGCAGTAATCTCTGCCACCAACCGCGCGGCTTCTTGCGGACGGCAAGAATTTAGCTCCAACAGCAAATCGCGGCCTTTATGTAGCTCTTCTTCTACCTGACTGTTCAAGGCCTTGGTGTTGGCGATCAAGGCCTCGACTACAGCCGCATCGCGGCTAAGCAACGCGCTATCGCGGGCATCGCCCAGCAACTTCAGGACTTGCGCGGCACCCGAACAGTTATGCCGGAATGCGTCCAATCCCTCGTCGTACCAGCGGAACAGCACATGCTGCGCACTATCAAGCAAATAAGGAATATGAATTTGAATCACATGTTTCTGGCCGATCCGATCCAGACGGCCGATGCGTTGTTGCAGCAAATCCGGATTTTCCGGCAGATCGAACAGAAACAGATGACGCACGAATTGAAAGTTGCGCCCTTCGCTACCGATCTCCGAACAAATCAACACTTGCGCCCGGCTTTCTTCGTCGGCAAAAAACGCTGCCGCGCGATCCCGCTCGACGATACTCATGCCTTCATGAAACACCGCCGCCGTATGGCCGACATGCTGCCGCAATAATTGCTCGAGCTGAATTGCGGTTTCCGCGCGTTTGCAGATCAATAGAGCTTTTTCGTCGCCCAAGGCTTTCAACTGCCCGACCAACCAATGCAGATACGCGCTGTTAGCCAAATCCGCAGTCTCTTCACCTTGCAGCGGATAAGCATGGCGTTGCCGATCCGGAAAACCCTGCACGGTTTGCCGGGAGTTTCTGAATAAAATCCGTCCGGTGCCATGATGATCCAGCAATAATTTGATCAGCTCTTCCCGAGCGTTGGCTTGGGTGTCATTGACCTGTTGCAACAGTTTGTCGACATTGTCCTGCTGTAATAAATTTTTCAGTTGGCCCTGCTGTTCGGCATCCAGCGCTGCGCCGGAAATCAGCAAATTCGCCAGTCTGGCCACCGGTTCAAACTGGCTTTCTTCAATTAAAAACTGTTCGAAACTATAAAACCGATCCGGATCGAGCAAGCGCAAGCGCGCAAAATGGCTTTCCTTACCCAATTGCTCCGGCGTTGCAGTCAACAGAATCAGACCGGGAGACGCCAGAGCTAATTGCTCGACAAACAGATAATCGGCGCTGGGTGCGTCTTCGCTCCATTCCAGATGATGCGCTTCATCGACCACTACCAAATCCCAACCGGCATCCAAGGCTTGTTGCTGGCGATGCGGAGAATCAGCAAAAAAGCGCTGGCTGCAAAGTACCAATTGTTCGCTAAGAAACGGGTTCTCGTCCGGACTGGCAAAGCAACGGCTTTCGTCGAAAATGCTGAAACGCAGATTAAAGCGCCGCAGCATCTCCACCAACCATTGATGCAGCAGGCTCTCCGGCACCAAAATCAACACCCGCTTGCTTAAGCCGTTGATCAAGCGATGCTGAATGATCAAACCGGCTTCAATGGTTTTACCCAAACCCACTTCATCGGCCAGCATAATGCGCGGTAAGGCGCGGCTGGCGGCTTGATGGGCGATATAGAGCTGATGTGGAATCAGCGAAGCCCGCGCGCCCTGCAAACCTTTTGTCCCCGCTTGTTGATGCTGTTGCTGGCGCCGCCAGGTTTCGTAACGCAGTAAAAACCAGGCCGTCGGGTCGAATTGACCGGTAAATAAACGATCTTGCGGTTTGTTGAATTGAATATGATGGTTAAGTTCCGTCTCGTCGATTTGCTGCAACTGACCGTCTTCATCGATACCGATGTAAGTCAGCAAACCGTTGTGCTGCTGCACCTGTTGCACGCTGATTTTCGCGTAATCCGCCGATTCGATCACATCGCCTTCGTTGAACTGCACCCGGGTCAACGGCGCGTTATCTCTGGCGTAAACCCGCCTGTCGCCGGTCGCTAAAAACAATACGGTGACACGGTTAAATTCAGCATCCATCACCATACCTAAACCGAGTTCGGATTCGGTATTACTAATCCAGCGTTGGCCGGGAATAAACTCATTCATGTTTTACTTCTTGGAAATGTAATTCGACTTTAAAAGCGCTGCGTAAAGCAGCCGGGATGATATGAAAAGCGGATTAATTCATGATTAATTTGTCGAGGAAAAAGAATCGAGAATTTCAGCAGCGCTTGAAAACATGTTTAAATTTAGCAGAAGACTCATATTTTCAATGTACTAAAACTCATCATTATCAGGAACACCATGGCCAAGCCGATCACACCCTTGTTAGCCGCCGATATTTTGATCGAATTGATTGATCATCCGCAGCGCCCCTTCGTGTTGATAGAGCGGAAATACCCACCATACGGTTGGGCGGTACCCGGCGGCTTTGTCGATGTCGGCGAAACGCTTGAGCACGCGGCAATCCGCGAAGCCAAAGAAGAAACCAGCCTGGATGTGGAACTAACCGTATTACTGGGTCTTTACTCCAATCCGCAACGCGACCCGCGCAATCACACTGTCACCGCCGTCTACCTGGCGCAAGCTCATGGTACGCCAATGGCTGCGGACGATGCGAAAAACTACGGACTGTTCAATTTTGACAATCTGCCAAGCCTGCTGGCTTTCGATCATGCTCAGGTTATTGCGGATTACCGGCATTATAAACTGACCGGCGAGGTAACGCCTCTACGAATATAAGACTTACCTGATTCACTGGCCTGCGGAGTGGGTTTGTGCGCTGCTCAGCTTTTGAGCCCTAACACGTCCTGCATATCGAACAGGCCGTTCTGTTTGTCCGCCAGCCAAATCGCGGCTCTTACCGCACCGTTGGCGAAGGTCATCCGGCTGGTGGCTTTGTGGGTAATTTCCACCCGCTCACCTTCGTCAGCAAACATCACGGTATGCTCGCCGACTATATCGCCGGCCCGAATGGTGGAAAAGCCGATGGTTTTGCGGTCGCGGGCACCGGTATCGCCTTCGCGGCCATAGATCGCACAGTCTTTCAGATCGCGTCCCAACGCTGCGGCGACCACTTCGCCCATCCGCAACGCTGTACCGGACGGCGCGTCGACTTTGTGCCGGTGGTGAGCTTCTATCACTTCGATGTCGGTGTAGTTGCCCATCACCTTGGCAGTCATTTCCAACAACTTTAAGGACAGATTGACGCCGACGCTAAAATTCGGCGCGATGACTATCGCCACATCCTGGGCAGCCTCGGCAATCGCGGCTTTTTGCGCATCGCTGTAACCGGTAGTGCCGATCACTACTTTCTTGCCGGCTTGCCGGCAAATGTCGATATAGTTCATCGACGCCTCGGGCCGGGTGAAATCGATCAACACGTCAAACCGATCGGTGAGAGCCGCCAAGTCGTCGCCGACTTTAATGCCGGCCGCCGCTACGCCGGCCAACTCGCCGGCATCCTTGCCTATTGCCAAACTATCCGGGCGGGATACCGCCACCGTCAACTCGGCGTTTTCCGCCGCCAGCGCGGCTTTCAGCAAACACAAACCCATGCGCCCGGAAGCGCCTACTACCGCGACCCGTACCATGGCTTACCCTGTTAATTTATCGAAGAAGTTTTTAACGCCATCCATCCAGCTGTGTTCTTGCGGGCTGTGGTGTTTGCCGCCGCCGGACAAGGACTCGCCCAACTTCTCGATCATGGCTTTCTGTTCCTTTGTCAAATGTACCGGGGTTTCCAGTTGCACCTTGCACAGCAAGTCGCCGACTGCACCGCCTCTAACCGGTTTCACACCCTTCCCACGCAGACGGAACATCCGCCCGGTTTGGGTTTCCGGTGGAATTTTCAGCATGACTTTGCCGTCCAGTGTGGGAACTTCCAGCTCGCCGCCCAAACAAGCAGTTGTGAAACTAATCGGCACTTCGCAATACAAATTCGCACCATCGCGGGTAAAGATCGGATGATCCTTGACCTGCACTTGTACGTATAAATCCCCCGCTGGTCCGCCGTTCGCACCCGCTTCCCCTTCTCCGGCCAAGCGAATTCGGTCACCGGTATCGACACCGGCCGGCACTTTGACATTTAGTGTTTTGGTTTCCTGGACTCGGCCTTGTCCATAGCATTTCGGGCAAGGATCCTTGATTTGCTTGCCGGTACCGCGACACGTCGGACATGTTTGTTGCACCGAGAAAAAGCCTTGTTGCATCCTGACCTGGCCATGACCATGACAGGTGTTGCAGGTAACAGGGCTACTGCCTTTTTTGGCGCCGCTGCCATTACACTCAACACAAGCCACCAGTACCGGTACCTTCACGGTCGCTTCGGTGCCGCCGACGGCTTCTTCGAGCGTCAGTTCCAAGTTGTAGCGCAAATCGGCACCGCGTTGCACGCTGCTGCGCTGCTGCCGACCGCCACCGAAAATATCGCCGAATACATCGCCGAAAATATCGCTGAAATTCTCCGCCCCGCTAAAGCCGCCGCGACCGCCGCCCATCGATGAATCAACGCCGGCATGGCCGAACTGGTCGTAAGCAGCACGTTTTTTAGGGTCGGACAGAACCTCGTAAGCTTCCTTAACCAGCTTGAATTTCTTCTCCGCTTCTTCCGGATTATCGTTATTTCTGTCCGGATGAAATTTCATCGCCATCTTGCGATAGCTTTTCTTGATCTCGGCTTCGCTCGCGTTGCGATCCAGTTCCAGCAGTTTGTAAAAATCTTCTTTTGCGGCCATTTAAATGTCTTGAGTCACTTGATGAATTTATCTATTTATTTTTACTTTCTATATTCGGCCTTTATTGGCTCGCTAAATTTTGGCGGCAATAATGCCTGTTGATCTTGCTGAAAACTCAACAACTCCCTTGCCTTGAGCGACACTATTTCGGAAGGTATCAATTCAACGATGCCGGAATCGATCTCTTCTGCTCGGCCTTCCGCCAAGTCCAACCAATTATTCATAAATCTACGCTGCCGATTCAATATAAGCACCGTGTTCCAAACGATTCATATACAAATCGATCATCGGAAAACATAATTCATAATCACCCCACACCAATTCCCCGTACTCGATACGATAATCGGAAAATTTCACAGAATCGAGGTAGGCCCGAATATCGGGATGCTTGGAACGCATCAAAAATCCCTTGAAGTCGATAATCTGCTCCTTACCATCATCAAATTTTAAGCGCAAAAGATACGAATCGATCTGCTCGGCGCTACAAATATTAACAACTTGATTCATTTCAACCTCGTACAAATGCGTTCTGGTCGAATCGATTTATGCCAAACAAAATAATCGATCCATTTTTGCACAATGTCATTGACACGAGCCGTGACGATTTCGCGGAAATACTGCATCTCACGCTCGGATAACATTTCACGACCGGAGACTGTAATATAACGAACACTATCAACTCGCCCATCTACTAGAATAATTTCGGCCTTCGCTTCCCGCCCCTGGCATTTGCCGTGAACATGAACGGGTTCGTGTTCATTGGCATAAAACATCACAATTAAACCGAAATATTCGTAGAGTTTTGGCATTGCCGGTTCTTGCCTGTATTTCTGCCGAATTCGGTTTATTCAATGTAGGATGGGCTGACGCCAGGAAGCCCATCGTTTGCAAAAGGTACGCGGTGCGTACCCTACATGACTTGGCTACATGCCTCGTTAAACAGACAGAGTGTCAAAATCAAAAGTTTCTATTTCCTTGTCAACAACAATAACAACTTGATTATTTCCAACCACCCAATTTATAGATACTTTTCTCTGCTTCAAAACAGGTATATCTTCTTGCATTTTCGAAACTATTTGATTAACAACACTGTCGTTAGGCTGTTCTTTCAAAAAGCTAGCTAACTTATCCCCGAAGCCAAAACCGCTACCAAGATAGCCATTTTCCGGAGCTTTGAGCCAATGGTTAATTTGTTCCTTGATGTCGTTCCAACCAATATCGGAATTCATTTTATTTCCCCGGAAATAGATAACTTATATGGAAATCGCTAGCAAAGATACCAAATGTGATAATACATAAGACGGAAACCGCTAGGTGTTCCGCCTTATGGAAAATTGCAAGGCGGATCAGCTATCGCAATCCGCCCTACGCTTTTACTTCTTATCGTCCTTAACTTCTTCAAATTCGGCATCGACCACATTGTGATCGTGCTCGGCTGCGGCTTCAGATGCGCCAGCAGGTCCAGCCTCAGCACCGCCTTCCGAGCCTTTTTGTGCATAAACGCGCTCGGCTAATTTGCCGGACAGCTCGGTCAAGACATGGGTTTTGGCTTCAATTGCCTCTTTATCGTCGGATTTCAGTACCGCCTGCAAGTCTTTGACCGCCGATTCGATAGCCGATTTTTCGTCGCCGCCTACTTGATCGCCCAACTCTTTCATGGACTTCTCGGTGGCGTGAATCATACCTTCCGCCGTGTTTCGCGCCGACACCAGTTCTTTCAGCTTGCGGTCTTCATCAGCATGTAATTCAGCATCTCTGACCATGCGTTCGACTTCTTCATCCGACAGACCGCTGGAGGCTTTAATCACGATGGATTGTTTCTTGCCGGTGGCTTTGTCTTTCGCCGATACGTTCAAAATACCGTTGGCATCGATATCGAACGATACTTCGATTTGCGGAATGCCGCGCGGTGCCGGCGGAATGTCTTGCAAGTCGAAACGACCCAAGGATTTATTGCCAGCAGCCACTTCCCGTTCACCTTGCAACACATGCACGGTGACTGCGGTTTGGTTATCGTCCGCAGTCGAGAAGGTTTGTGAAGCATTAGTTGGAATCGTCGTGTTTTTCTCGATCAACTTGGTCATTACGCCGCCCAGGGTTTCGATACCCAAAGACAGCGGAGTCACGTCCAGCAGCAGCACGTCTTTAACGTCGCCGCCCAATACGCCGGCTTGAATCGCCGCACCCAACGCTACCGCTTCGTCGGGGTTAACGTCTTTGCGTGGCTCTTTGCCGAACAATTCTTTCACGAACGCTTGCACTTTCGGCATCCGGGTTTGACCGCCAACCAAGATCACGTCGTTGATTTTAGACGTCGAAATACCAGCATCTTTAATCGCTTGCAAGCAAGGGCCTTTGGTTCTTTCTATCAGCTCATCAACCAGCGACTCCAGTTTGGCGCGAGTCAATTTGACATTTAAATGTTTCGGGCCTGACGCATCGGCGGTGATGTAAGGCAGGTTGATGTCGGTTTGCTCGGCAGATGACAACTCAATTTTGGCTTTTTCCGCCGCTTCTTTCAGACGTTGCAGCGCTAATGGATCGTTGTGCAGATCGATGCCGCTGTCTTTTTTAAATTCGCCAGCCAGAAAATCGATGATACGCAAGTCAAAGTCTTCACCACCCAGGAATGTATCGCCGTTGGTGGCTAATACTTCGAATTGGTGCTCACCTTCGATTTCAGCGATTTCGATGATGGAAATATCAAAGGTACCGCCACCCAGGTCATAAACCGCGATGGTGGTGTCGCCTTTCGGTTTGTCCATGCCAAACGCCAACGCGGCGGCGGTCGGCTCGTTGATGATCCGTTTCACGTCCAGACCGGCAATTCGGCCGGCATCTTTGGTGGCTTGACGTTGCGAGTCATTGAAGTAAGCCGGCACGGTGATAACCGCTTCGGTCACTTCTTCGCCCAAGAATGCTTCGGCGTCTTTTTTCAACTTCATCAACACACGCGAAGACACTTCCGGTGGCGCCATTTTTTTGCCGTGGCATTCCACCCAAGCGTCACCGTTGTTGGCTTCCATAATTTTATAAGGCACCATTTTGATGTCTTTTTGTACCGCGTCTTCTTTAAAGCGACGACCGATCAAACGTTTGATCGCGAACAACGTATTTTCAGGGTTGGTCACCGCCTGACGTTTGGCGGACTGACCGACCAATACTTCGTTGTCGCCGGTGAAGGCGATGATGGAAGGCGTGGTGCGCGCGCCTTCGCTGTTTTCGATAACCCGCGCGGTGCCGTTTTCCAGTACTGCGACGCAGGAGTTAGTGGTTCCTAAATCGATGCCGATCATTTTGCCCATTGATATTCTCCAGACTTGAATTGGTAATAAATTAAAAAGTTGTTAGCGATATGCGGTTGATCGTATTAATTTCAAGCCTGCTCATCGATTTTTGCGCTATCGGCCGGTTTGTCGTCGGCTTTGGCCACCACCACCATGGCAGGACGCAGCAAACGGCCGTTCAATACATAGCCTTTTTGGAAGACATTTAATACCGTATTGGGTTGGGCCGTGGCGCTAGGCTGCATCACCATGGCCTGGTGCAATTCCGGGTTGAATACTTGACCGATGGGGTCGACGGTTTCGATATTAAACTTGGCAAATACCGACTCAAATTGTTTGATGGTCAATTCGCTGCCTTCGCGCAATTTTACTATTTCCGGGCTATCGCCGGTTGCCGCTTGCAGGCCCAATTCCAGGCTATCCAGAACACTCAGCAATTCTTTCGCAAATTTCGCCAGACCGTATTTGCGTTCGTCGTCCAAGTCTTTTTGCACACGTTTTTTTAAATTTTCCATCTCAGCCATGGTGCGGATGGCTTTATCCAGATTGGCGGCAGCCTGTTGTTGGGCTTGTTCCAATTGTTCCTGCAAGGCTTCCACAGTGACTGCGGCGCCAGCGCCAGACGCTTCGTTAGCTTGTTCTTCGGCGTCTATTGGCTTGGTTTGTTCCAAGACTTCGGCGATCAAATCGCTATCCGATTGTGGTTCGTGGCTAGATTGCTGATGACTCATTACTTACTCCATGGTTCTAAATTCTTAGGTTGGCCTAACGATAGGGCCATTTATTTGGGATTCAAGGCCGCGCCCAATAATTTTGCCGTCACATCCACGAACGGAATGACTTTTTCGTAGGCCATGCGGGTCGGTCCTATTACACCCAACACGCCAACCACTTCGTCATTCACCGAATAAGGCGCCGTCACCAGGCTACAATGATCGAATGCGCTATAGCCGGATTCTTCACCGATAAATATCTGCACGCCTTCGGCCTGTATACACTGATCCAATAAATGAATCACACCGCGCTTTTGGCTAAAAGCCTCGAACAGTTGTTTAAGACGCTCCATATCCGACAACTCGGAAAAGCCCATTAAATTCGTTTCGCCGCTCAACACATAATCGTCGTTGGGTTGCTCGGTGAAGGTAAGCTGCGCCATGTTCACCGCGTCTATCATGCCTTGGTTGACCCGGCGCTGATCCTGCTCCATTTCCTGCACAATTAGATCGCGAATTTTCGCCAGGCTACGACCGGAGTAAACCGAATTCAAATAGTTGGCAGCCTGCTGTAATTCGGCGGGGCTAAACTGCTTGTGGGTGTGGATAATTTTGTTATGCACTTCTTGGTCGTCGGTGACGAAAATCACCAACACCCGCGTATTGGACATAGGCAGGAATTCGATGTGCCGCAATGTCACGCTTTCCCTGCGCGGCAAAGTCACCACACCGGCCATCCGCGTCACGTCCGACAGCAATTTAGAGGCCTTGCTCAACACGTCGCTGGCTTTATCCGCCTCGCCTTTCAAGCCATGTTGCAGTTGATCCAACTCGCTGGATGCCAAAGGCTTGACCGTTAACAAACTGTCGACGAACAAACGGTAGCCACTCACCGTTGGCACTCGGCCAGCGGAGGTGTGTGGGGAATGGATCAAGCCCATTTCTTCCAGATCCGCCATCACATTGCGAATACTGGCAGGACTAAGCTTTAGTTGCGGATCTTTAGACAACAATCGCGAACCAACAGGTTGGCCG
The DNA here is from genome assembly GCF_001644035.1 of Methylomonas methanica. GTDB lineage: Bacteria > Pseudomonadota > Gammaproteobacteria > Methylococcales > Methylomonadaceae > Methylomonas > Methylomonas methanica_A. Next base: position 32,407 of record NZ_LUUG01000051.1, on the reverse strand, counting down.
TCCTGGATATAACGTTCAACCAAGGTTTTTAATAAATACAGCGATCTTTCGTTTAAATCTTGTCCGCCAGCCACGTCATCCCCCAAATTCCGTTAGCACTCGATATTGGTGAGTGCCAGACAGCAAAGCTATCAGCTGGGTCCAGCATTGTCAACGGCTTGAGCAGGTAATCAATAAACTAAGCTCTACCAGCACATTCAAGGTCTAGCGCCGAACCTCCGGAAAATCTGTTTCATCAAGAACTGATCGACGGGCAGCTTTTTTTCGGATCTACAATTTTTTAGATCCATCTTCGATATAGTCGAAAAATGGGCAATAAAAAACCCTGCAAGTCTTGCGACTTGCAGGGTTCTGATCGATCCAGCGTTTAGTTATCCGGACTGTATAACAGGAACGCAAATTGACAATATACTGCTACTGTCAGTGATCTCAAGCCCCCATTTGGGAGAAAGACAACACATAGTAGCTATAGTAAACAACGACAAAAAACAACAATACATTCAACAACTTTTCCACTCTACTGTATTGCTCTTGTTGATATTTTTTACCATTTTTTATTCTCATTTTGTCCTCCTGTCGCATGAGCTATCCAAAAATTCAGAGCACGTTAATATATTGGCTGTCATTATTTAACGGCTCATACCATTGCCGATCCAAGCGCCCGCGGCGGCACCGATTCCGGCTCCCAACGGATCGCCCTTACTCATCTCGTAACCCGCCACACTGCCTAACGCGCCACCTACCAAGCCCTGAGTGGATCGTTGGTCGTAACTGTTGTAACGCGGCGCGGGCGGTGGCGCAGGGACATATTGCACAACCCGCCCCGGCACATACACCCGCTCAACCTCGACATGACGATCATGGTGGTGATGTTTGTGATGCCCGCGCCCGTGTCCATCAGCCATGGCTAACGGCGAAACCAGCAGACCAATTGCAACAATACTTGTCACTCTGAACATAAAAACACCTTCTGTAGAGATTAATTCATCTTATGGATCGATTTTAGAAGGCAATGTTTAAGCCTTGATTAGGAACAGATTAAGAACAGATGAAGATGACAAAACCAACGCTTACATCGCCAATTTTTGTGAACTGTGCACGCTAGGCAAGCACTCGAGTCGCTAATAGCCTTGCTTCCGAATATTCAGCAGCTTGCGAATATTCGGAAACTGACAATCAATAAAGCAATAGCGCCCCTAAAAGCTGTAAGAAATTTCCCCATAAACGGTGCGGCCGGCTTGTTGGTAAAACACGGAATATTCCCGGTCCAACAAGTTGTTTACTGAAAACGACAGATCGATATTTTTGGTCGCTTGATAAGCGATACGCGTATCGACCAGGAAATAGGGATCGTAGCTGCCGGGCCGGCCAGTCAGCGAGTCGGCGTTTAAATCGTTAAATGTCGGCTGGCTGACATAACGACCGATAATGCCGCCCGCCCATTTATCGTATTTAATGTCCAAACCGCCGCTGAACATAGTCTGCGGCAGTTGTTGCATCTGCTTACCCACGATAGCCGGATTTGCAGTATTTTCGGTAATAATCGAATCGTTCAGGGTGTACGTGCCATTAAAATGTAACCAGTCCCAATACAAACGCTGCCTGAGTTTTACTTCAACCCCTTCAACTTCGGCTTTGCCGGCATTCTGTTTTTCAGCCAAGATTTGGTTGTTTAAACTGGTCCCAACGGTTCGATTGTAGATAAGGTCCGATATGTAGTGATGAAAATAACTGGCCGCGATAGTCGTTCCCGCAAACGGATTGGCCTCGCCGCCCACTTCCCACGAATACATTTTTTCAGGTTCCAGATTGGCATTCGGCTCGGTGATAGTCGCAGAGGATATGGTGCTGCCATAAAGTTCGAAGTTAGTGGGCGGCCGAAACGCCCAGCCGGTTGACGCGAATAATTTATATCCATCGGCAGGAAGCCAAGTCAAACTGAATTTGGGGTTAAATTGGCCAATCGAATGCTCTGGATAGCTACGATTGAATGCCGGCGACGCATTCATGTTCGAGCCCGACGTCGACCAATCGTCGTAACGAACCCCCAAATGAGCAATCAGATTTTTCCTCAACCACAATTCGTCCTGCAGATAGGCCGAATAAATACTGGATTCGCCTTTGCTCAATGCCGTCAAACTTGTGGTGCTATCGGCATTTCGCCAGTTACCGAGATTATATCGGGACTGTCCTTCCAAAGTAGTTTGACTGGAACCAAAGCCTACGGTGACAAAGTTTCTTTCCTCCCATAAAAACGGGAAACGTAAGGAGACATTGCCGTCGATGCGGTTACTGGGAGTCAGCGTTATAGTCCCGGCTCCACCATTTAGCGTAGCGGACGTACCTGGACTTGTGGCGGATGTTTCGGTTTGCATATATTGAAAATCGACATTTAACTTTATATCGTTGCCAAAATCGTGTTTCAGATGAGCAAAATAGCGCCGGGTGTCTTCGATGCCTGGCAGAAAATGCATAAACGAGTTTTCGCTTACCGCGTAGCGTCTGCCGCCAATATTGAGGTTGCTACTGCCACTGCCGATGCTGATAGGCGTGCCGTCGAGTCTGGTCAGATAATTGTTAAAGCTGCCGCTATCGTTAGTCTCGCCTCTGCTCCACCCCATGCCGCCGTCGATTTGGGTCTGCGGACTTAAATCGTAGTAAAGGTGTAATGACGCGTTGTTTTGCTCCCACGGACGCCGGCCCTTATCGCCGACAATGAATTGCGGTGTGCCAGAATTGCTGGTGGTTGGAACGGCGCCGGCGACGGGTATCGAGCCGCCTGTTAAAGCGGCGCCACCTCTGCTCACAGTCACATAGTCGGATACAGCCCAGTTATCACTCTCCATATGATTGAACGTCAAAGAAATGCCTAAGCCATTTGCAAAGCGGTCGCGGTAGCGCCCCTTGATGCCCCATTGATCGACAGCTGCTCCGCCCGCACCAACAGTTAATCGGCCTTCTCGCTTTGTCGGGACTTTGGAAATGACGTTGACCACACCGCCCATCGCGCCGCTACCGTACAGCGCGGAAAATGGACCAGGCACATATTCCACCTGCTGCGCATCATCCATATTCAGGATATTCCAATCGACATTGCCGTTATTGGGCGTATTCACCGGCAAACCATCCATCAGATACAGCGAGCGGTTGGTACCGCCGATACCATGAAAACTGGAAAAACTGGTACTGGACCCCGGAAAGTGCGTGCCATGGGCGCCACCACGCAAATAGATACCGGGAATGTCTTTTAATGCATCGCCCAATCTTTGCACCAGCCGGTTTTCGGTGTTTTCGGTGTTGATGACACTGACATTGGCTGGGGCCATGGCCGTGCTCATTTCCGAGCGGGTAGCGGTAACGACCGTAGTACCCAGCATGTCGTCCTTACTGGCCAGGTTGTCGGGTTTTGCGGGTTCGGTTTGCCCCGCGGCAGTTTGGTCACTGTCTTCCGCCAGGATTTGATTGCTGTAGACCAGATTGCTTAAGGCCAACAGCGTTATTACGTGTAATCGAGACAAAGTCACTTCCTCCTGTAATCCACCGTTAAACAAAACGGCGCTTCATGGTTATGTTGGATTAATTTTTAATTCTTCTTACATCAAGAACAGACCGCCTCCATGTATTTCGTCTATCGAGGCGACGCGCTAAAACCCCGTCGCCCCCGCAAAAGCGGGGATCCAGACTTCAGGTTTTCCTGGATTCCCGCCTGCGCGGGAACGACGAAGTCAGGACCTTTCGCGCAGCCCTTAGTTTTTTTGCTTGCGCTGCTCCCAACTGCCGCGCAGATAACCCGCAACAAACAACAGCAAGATCGCGAAGCCCAACCACCAACTTTGCGCCGAGCTCAGAGCTGGCTGCTGTTCGGCGTTTTCGCTAGCAGTTTTCTTCTCTTCCATCTCATAGCCTTCCAATGGCTTGGCAGCGTCCGGCGCGGTTTGCGCTTGAGACTGCGCAGGCGGGTGTTGAGCTTGCTGCTGGGTTTGAGTCGGCTGTGGTTGCGGTTGAGCTGCCGCGGGTGCCGGCGGTTGAGCTTGCACCCCCGGTGCCACCGATTTTGCTGCCTTGGCCGCGTCCTGCTGCTCGGCAACTTGGGTGATTTCCGGGCTGCTGCAAGTGTCCTTGTTACAGGCCACGCCGACCTTGGCGATCACTTCCCGGTTAACCTGTTCCAGCTTGGCTTTCACCGCCGGGTCGGCTTGCCAGTATCCCTTGTTGATCGCCACCAGCATCCGATCCACCATCGCCTGATAAGCCAACAGGTTGTCGGCTTGCTCGAATTTCTTTTGGATATCCAGCTGGTATTTATCTTCAACATAGGTTTCATATAGCGCTTGCCATTTCTCGGCGCCGACCGCTTCCGGCACCGTCACCTGCCAACCCCACAAGTTTTCCGCCACCATATTGATGAAGCGGGCGCCGGCATAACCTTCCTTCAACATCGATTCGATCCATTTCGGGTTCAGGTAACGGCTCTGCATCTCCCGGCCCTGGTAGCGTTCCAAACTCATGGTCTTGGCGGCGGTCGGGTCGGCCAGATCGGCGACCAGCACTTCCGGCGTCTTGCCGTTGATCTGCCTTGCCGCCATCGCGGTACCGCCCAGATATTGGAAGAAATCGTCGCCGTCTAACGTCGCGTAGACGTTGCTGGAGCGGCTATGGATCACCGCGTCGGTGTCTTTCAAAGACAATTTGAACAAATCTACCGCCAGCGCCGCATCCTTGCTGGCCGCCTCGCCCCAATGCCCACGTCCGTAAACGTGATGCATGCGGTTGAAGAACACGTCGGCTAGTTGCTTTTCGTCAGTCCAGGTATTGGATAGCGGAATCGCCCGGTCCAGATTGGTGCCGTAAGCGCCGGACGGTACGCTGAACAAACGGGCCGAGGCCATATCCAGCGCTTCCCCGGCTGTCAAACCGCGTTTCATCAGTTCGGCCTGGGTTTCCTTGATATGCCTGCGCAACGGATTATCCGCCTCGTCTTGTTCCTGCGCCTTGGTTTCGGCCTGATCGAGCAGTTTGATCACCGACGCGAACAAGTCGCGGTATAAACCGGACGGAATAATCGTGACGTCGACGCGCGGCCGTCCCAACGTGTCACGGGCGATCACGTCCACCCCCTGAGTGCGGCCGCGCTCATCCCAATGCGGTTTGACGCCGAGCAGATGCATGATCTCGGCTTCCATCACCCCTTCGTGGCGCGAGCTTTCCACACCCCAAAGATTGAACACCAAGCGCTCCGGATAATGGCCGTGCTGCTTTTTGAAGTCGGCGACCACTTGCTCGGCCAACCGAGCGCCTTCGTTGTAAACCGCTTCGCTGGGTATCCGTGAGGGATCGAAACCGTACAAATCCTTGCCGGTCGGCAACGCGTCTGGATTACGCAGCGGATCGCCGCCGCTGCCGGCCGGAATGTAGCGGCCGGCCAGCGCTTCGATCAGTGCATTCATTTCCGCATTGGCACTATCGGCGATCAGCTTGGCGGTGGCTTGGACTTTTTGTTTCAACGCTTCGCCTTTCAGCTTGGTATCGCGGGCGAGGATGGCTTCGGCGAAACGCAATCTAGCCGTTTCATCCGGCGCCTTGCCGAAGGTATGCAAACCCATAGGCACCTTTTTCTCGCGGATTTCCTTCAGGTAATGCTCCAGTTCTTCCAACTGATCGGCTGTTTCAGCCCGTTGCATTTTCAGGTCTTTCAACAGGCCTGCCTTGCCGGCAATCTGGTTGATTTCATCCAGCCTGATTTTCGCCAGTTGCTCGCTTTTCTGTGCGGCGACGTTGTAGTCGTCCAGCAGGCCGGCCAGTTTGGCCAGTTCCGGATTCAGATCGGCTTTGTCGAGCGGCGGTGTCATGTGGGAAATAATCGTCGCCATCGCCCGGCGCTTGGCCTGCAAGGCTTCGCCGACGTCGTCCATGATGTAGGGGTAAATCTGCGGTACGTCGGCCATCAGAATCTCGCCGGGATCAGCGGCGGTGAAGCCGACTTCCTTACCGGACAGCCATTCATGGGTGGCATGCGTGCCCAAGTGAATCATCGCGTCGGCGTGGTAGCCTTTTTGCAGCCATAGATAGAACGCCACATATTGATGGTGCGGCGGCATGGTCACGTCGTGATACAGCTTTTTGACGTCCTGCTCCCAGCCGCGCGACGGTTGCGGCGCCAGCAACAGATTGCCGTATTGCAAGGCCGGCAGGATCAAAAAGCGCTGGCCTTTGCCGTCGCTCCAGGCGCCGATTTTGCTGTCTTCCGGCTTGCCCCAGGCTTTCAGCATCGCGGCTTTAAAGGTCTCAGGCAGTGCGTCGAACCACTTTTGGTAATCGGCTATCGGCAACAACACCGCGCGGCCGCTGGCGGCGGCTTCGGCAATCGCACCCGGCTCCCAGTTGCCCAGGTTGATACCGTGGTTTTTCACGGTGGCTTTCAAGGCCTCACCATCCGTCGGCGCTTCGCCCAATCGATACCCTTCCTTGCGCATCCGCTCCATGATCAGCAGCAACGATTCCGGTAACACATTCAGATACGAGGCGCCGATGTTTTCCTTGCCGGGCGGGTAGTTGTAGTACATCAAGGCGACTTTCTTCTCGGCATTGCTGGTGCGGCGCAATTTCGCCCAGTTGTCCAGGCGGTCGGCGTAACGTTCGATGCGTTCCGGGATCGGCACTTCGCGGACGAAATCCTGACCGGTAGCCTGGTCGTGCACGCTTTCCTTACTGGCCACAACGGTCGGGGCGATTTCGCCGGCGAATTCCGGCAAAGCCACTTGCCAAGCCCGCTCCATCACATCCAGGCCGGTCGCCGAATCGGTCCATTGCACTTGGCTTTGGCTGTTCAAGGCAATGCCGTTCAACACCGGCACGCCAAGCCGATTCAAAGTCGGTACGGTTTTATCCGGGCTGGCACCGATTTTCAAGGCCAGCGCTGCAATGGCTTCGACCCGAGATTTGCCGTTGCGATCGATTAGCATTTTTTCCAGGGTTTTGTCGTAGGGATAGCCGAACGCCGGTAGCACGTTATAACCCTTGGCTTCCAATTTTTCTGCCAAGACTTTCACGGTGTCGGTCTGACCTGACAAAGCCGAGGAACGGTAGAACAAAATCGCGACCCAAGGCTGGCCTGGCTTATAGCCGGCGTAAGCTTTTTGATAGCTGTCGAAATCGGCGAACAACTGCTTGCTGCGCACGTCAAAGGCGCCGATTTCCGGTTGGGCTTGCGGTGGAGCAATCTGAGCCTGGATGTTTTTATACTTGGCGACGGCCAGCCGGATCATGTTGGCGGCATTGTCGGAGCCGCCGGCCGACATATAGGCTTGCAGATCTTTATCCAGTTGTAATCCGTAGTCGGCAAAATCGGCGTCGTAACTCAAACCCACCGCATACAACTTGCCGCCGCGCGCGGCGATCTGTTTGAACATCTCGCCGCCCTCGCGCAAGATGCCTCGGCCGGTGATTTGCGCCAGCACCAGATGGGATGTTTGCAATGCTGCGTTATCGGCTTGTGCCAGCTTGGAGCTGGAATACACCCGAATTGCCACGTCTTTTAACAGCGGGTCGTTTTGCAGTATGGCGGTGGCTTCGACGGCGGTTTGCGAATCCAGGTCGCCGAGGATCAGGCTCAGGTTTATCGGCGTTTCGGCCGCCACCAAACCGGTCGCCAACCACAGCAACGGGACCAGCAGCCAGGTCCAATATTTATTCCGGCACATAAACTACCTTGCCGTCGTTCAAGCGATAGGCGGTCCCCAAGCGCTCGCCGGAACCGCTGAGTTTGCGGTCGGTGACTTTGGATACCTTGATCTGCGAACCCTTCTTACTGACGATCTCCATCGTGCCATCGGCGTTCTCCTTGGTCATCGTCACCGTCGATTCGGGGTTCATAAGGTCCAGCATGTTGTAGGCCATGAACAAGGCCACCATCATGCTGACGATGAACACCACGCTGGCGTCGAACAGGTTAGCGACGCCGGCGATCGGATCTTCCAACGGCTCGCTATTGCGATGCAGACTAGAGCGTCTCAGATAGCGCATGGCCGTCCTCCTCGATAGCCAAGTCTTGCACGTCCAATACCCGGCTGGCGGCCAGTTCGGCCTGATGGCGCATCGCGGCAAAATCAGCGCGTAGCCATTGCTCGCGCACCAATGCCACAAGATAGGTAATCACGCCGCAACCCAGGCCGGTCACGGTGGCGGTAAACGCGGTGACCATGCTGCCGGCCATACTCGGGATATTGCCTTGCGCCAATGCGGCCAGAGAAATACCCATCGGAATTAAAGTACCCATCAGACCAAGCGCCGGGCCGAGCTTGATCACAAAGCGCACCTGATCCAGCTTGATCAATTGCCGATGCTCATGGGTTTGCAGCAACAGTTCCAGTTCCACGTCCAGCGGCGCGGCGTTGGCGCGTTGCTGGCGACCCAGCGCGACGGCCAGATCGAGATTGAACAGGCGCACGGTGCGCGAGCCGGCCCTGCGCCGCTCCAACCACTCCTGCGCCAGACGGCCGCAGGTGTATACCGAATAGGCAGCCAACAAGGTAACGATCAGCAATACCGGCAGGTATAGCGATGACGAGATCATGTACAAAATTCGTTCTAGCATATTGGTGAGTTCCACGGCCTTCCTCCTCTATAAAATTGTTATTGTTTTATTAAAAAATCTTTGTATCTCAATCTCTTATCTGAAAACCAATTACCGCTTTACCGAAACGACAGGCAATAGCAATCCGTGGCTCGCATGAACCATTTTTTTCGGATAAGGATTAATCCGGCCAGTGTGGGCCGGGCTTACGGGGTTATGGCGGGTCAACAGACCCGCTGTTCGGTTGTACTTACAGCATAGTCCGCTCCACCAACCAGAATGCACCCATCAGGCTGACCGCAATCGAGCCGGCCTTTAGAAATTTCTCAGCAGTCTCGACTTTATTGTTCAGCCACCAGATCATTGGCAACACGATAGAGGCGACGGCAATTTGTCCGGTTTCTATGCCTAAATTGAACGACAACAAAGGCAGCAGAATGCCGGTATCGCCGGAGCTAATATCCATTTCCTGCAACACCCCGGCAAAACCAAAACCATGAATCAAACCAAACCCGAAAGTCAGCCAATGCCGGCCCTTGGGATGGTCGCCACGGATGATGTTTTCCACACCCACGTAGATAATTGTCGCGGCGATAAACGGCTCAACAAAACTACTGGGTAGTTCGATCAAGTTAAGTCCCGCGCAGGCCAAGGTGATGGAATGGGCTATCGTGAAAAACGTGATGATCTTTAGAGCCGGCCAGAAGCTGTGGGTGACCGCCAGCAGCGCAAATAAAAACAACAGGTGATCGTATCCGGTGACGATATGCTCGATGCCCAGTTTAAAAAAATCGCCAAACGCCGCGAACGGAGCTTGGGGGGACTCCGCTGCCGCGGCGTTGGCGATTGGTAAACTGAGTTGATCGTCGTGTTTGCCCAGCATTTTCTCGGTAAGCGCTTTGCCGTTGGCATCTCTGACCGTCAAATACTGTTGGTGGCCGTCGGGCAGCAAAGCCAAAAACTTCGACTGCACTAACAAGGCGTTTTGCGGCGCTGCCGCATAGTGCAGTTCCACGCGCGCATTATTTTGATCGTCGAAACTGACTTGCCCAGGTTCGCTAGGCAAAACATCCCGGCTATCGATGTTTACGCGCAATTGCGCGGCCAGTAGTTTGGCAATAGTGGGCTTGGCGGCTTCGCGCTCGGCGTCGGTCACCTCCGCGTCCAAATCACTATCCATCGGCGCAAAGGCCTCGATGTCTTGCAAGGCAAAGGTCACCTTGGCGTCGATTTGCGCAGGTTTAATAGTCATATCCAACGAGCTCAGGCCCGGTGGATGGGCATATACCCAGGTTGTTTGCAACATCAACCACACTGCAAGCAGGCCGATAGCGCCATGGCTTAAACCATATCTCATCAGGCTATCCTTAAAAATTGACGGTGATGGTGCCGCGCACCATGCGCGGTTCTACCGGATGTTTCATAAGGCCGGCCCCGGCGACGCCGTTCGGATAGTTGTATTCGTAGTTGTAGGCAATATCGTTGCTTTGCGAACCCAGGATATTGAAGATGTCGATCTCGAATTTGTATTGCTTTTGCTTGTAGCCCGCTCCCAGGTTAACGATGTTGGTGTCGCCGGCCCAAACCGCGCCGGATTCATCCAACGGTACGCTGCCGAAATGCCGAAAACGCAGGGTACCGAATAAGCCGTTGGGCGCTTCGATAAGTGCACCGGCACTAATTACCCGGCCGACTGAATTAGGGATAAATTTATTGGTGGCACCGTCAGGGGCTTTGTTGAATTGCGCGGTCGTCAACGCATAGTCGGCGTCCAGCGTCAGCCATTCGGTGGGTTTGTAGTAGTTGGTAAACTCGATACCGTAACGTTGCGATTTACCGTTGACTTCGGTAGTACCGGCATCGCCGACGAACACCAATTCTTCGCTGGATTGCAGCCACCACAAGGCAAAGGTACTGTTCAAACCGGGGATGATATTCGTGCGGGCTCCAACTTCACCGCCTCGCGACCACGCGGCCGGACGAATCCGTGGGCTGACCGCATTGCCGTCAGGATCCAGATCGGTGCCGGTCACCGGATGCACTTGCAACGTGGTGCCGCGGGCATCGTTGGAATGGTAGCCGTAACCGATATTCGCGAAATATTCGGTGTTGTACCAGGGACCGACCACCAAACTCAGCTTCGGACTGATCATGGCCTTGCCGCGACTGCCGGAGTTGGCCGCATTGGTCTCGGCCGTGCCGCTACCGCTGGACAACACTTCGACATTATTGTTGATAAAGTCACCGCGCAAACCGGCGATCGTGCGAACTTTATCGTGCCAATGCGTGGTGTTTTTGAAATAGGTGCCCACGGTGGTCACGCCGACATTGCTCTTGCTGACAGTGTTGACGATTTGCCGAGCTTCGGTTTCGTACAACCCTAAATCCATGATCTGGTCGTTACGAAATTGCAGGCCGATGCTGTTGTCCATTTCAAAACCGAACAGCTTGTTGTAGCGGGTATGCTCGAAATGACCGCCGGTTTGTACTCGGCGCTCGGTTTGCAAAATCTGGTCGCCACCGGCGCCGCGGGTAAAGCCGCTGAAGTTGGAAAACAAATTCAAGTCGGTATAAACCGCGTAAATATTGGCGTCGTTTTTCCAGTTATCGCCCTGGTTCCAAAAGCTGCCGGACACGCTATAACGATTGGTCTCGCCGCCATCGGTGGGGTCCATGCTGCCGTACAAACCAATGTCGCGATTATCAATGGACGCCTGCGGAATCTGATTGGTAGCGGTCCAGCTGTTGGTATAGGCCTTGCCGTTGATAGCCATGCCCCAGTCGCCGCGGTCCAGCGTGTAGCGTAGCTGGCCGTTGAATTTCTTCGAATCTTCCGGCACTTCCCAGACGCCGTCGTACAAATTGAATTCGCCGGCATACAGCAAATCGCCGTCGCCAACTTTGCTGGAATTGGCCACCAGTGTCCGGTAATAATCGAAGGAACCGGCGGTAAATTTGGCGATACCTTGATCCAGTTTATCGATGCTGAACATTTTGGCGTAACCCGCTGCCGAGAAGTCGCCGACTTCCGCGTAATACGGCCCTTTACCAAACTCAACCTTTTTCACTAGCTCGGGAATGATGCTGTTGATGTCCATGTAACCCTGGCCATGAGCATGGGTGGTCATGTTCATCGGGATGCCGTCCACATAGGTGGTGAAATCGGTGCCGTGATCCAGGTTAAAGCCGCGTAGAAAGTATTGATTGGCTTTGCCGGACCCGCTGTGCTGGGTGGCAACGGCACCCGGAATCACTTCCACCAGTTCGCCATTGCGGGATAGCGGACGATTTTCGAATTGCTTTTGGCTGACTTCGCCTTGCGAGGCCGAGCCGGCAATGCCGATCAGGTTTTTGCCGCGGCCGTCTTCTTCCACTTCCACCGCGCCCAGTTCTTCGGTTTTTTCGGCCTTAGCCATAGCCTTGGCTTTGGCCGGTTTTTCGGTGGTATCGGCAGCTTCGGACTGGGCCTGTTGTTCTGACTGCTCCGTGCCGGGTGCCGCCTGGAGGGTCGTGCAGCTTAGACCCAAAATGATTTCCAGGGCGACAATCAAAGGTTTCTTTTTCATCATTGCGGTATACGGATTCATTTCAGCTCCTTTACTGACCGTTAACAGGTGTTAGCGCATAAAAGATATGGGCACGGCGGACGTGGGTTAGGGTGTGCATTGCTTTCCTCATAAGTTGAATACTTCGTTGATTTTTATTGTTATGTTTGGAACGGGAATCGCTCGGTCGAGCGGTTTTACTGACATCGCAAACGGCAAGCTAATTCGGCTTGCTGGAAGCACATGAATTCTGAAAATGCCGCCTGGAGACCTAGCGTCGGCGGTTAAGTAAGATAGAACTTTAGTAGGGCAAACAAAGCTGCGGCGAACGGATTGCCAGGCAGGATCTTGATTACGAACGTCGCTATCAGGCCTGAAGTGTTTGATCGTTTGGGTATGGAGATTGCCGCTATCAGAGTGGGCAAATTTCGATTGAAGATCGGACTCTTCAATGAATGAATTCGGGGTGGTGCAGGAATTTTGGAACGCTTGCGGGGCTAAAACACTGGAAACGGGCGGCGAAGTGAGGCCGACGCCGTTGCTGAGCAGATGTTTGCCGGGGGTGTGGTTGACATCCCGATAATAGTGCTTGAAATCCAATCCGGCATTGACCAGGTGATCGCCATCGAATATGGCCCTATCCCGGCAAATAGCCAGTCCCTGAGCAGGCTCGGTTTTGGCGAGCAGCTGATGGCTGTGAGACTGGTCAGCGCCATTGGCGGCGCTGATTAATAACTTTAATTCACTGGAAGCGCTGTGTGATCGGACACTGCCTAGCTGGTCTCGACAACATTTCGATTCGGCGGCGAGTATTCGCTGCCGGGAGAGCGCGTTAACATCCCCTGCGCCTCCTGCTATCTGCATTGCCGGCCAGAACGGGGCGGTTTGCGGCAGACCTGAATCGTGGACCAATTTGACAGACGCGTTCAATCGACCTTCATCGACGGAATCCGAGGATTTAGCCAGTGCCGCATTGGCAAACATAGCAGTCAACAGACAGGTTGCGCAGAATACCACCAGTTTGGCTACCAAGATGCCGGCGCCATGCAGCAGCAAAGTCGCCAGCATAAAGCCCAAGGTGTATGAAATCAGACTGGCCGAGGTGGATATTTCCTGGCCGTGCGCGTAGCCGTGGAAAAACGCAAAGAAGGCCACGATCAACACGTTGACTTTGGCGCTGAAACGCACCTTGCGGGTAATCAGAACGCTGAATACCGCGCACGATAAAAGGATGATGCCTTCGACGCTGGGCAGCTCGATACCCGCAGCACCGGCCAAACCGCCAAGACTCATCACCCCAACGAAGGCCAGCGGCAACATCCAGATAGCCTGTCCGCGCAATTGCGCAGCCCAGATGCCCACGGCCAACATCGTCACCAAGTGATCCAGACCGATTAGCGGGTGATTAAAACCGTTATGCCAACCTATGCTGTCAAAACCGATAAATTGTTTGCCCAGGAAGGCCAGTAAGAGAAACAGCGGCAATCCAAACGATAGCAATAGCTTGCCCGGACTGCGTCCGGTATCGGCGAATTTGCTTGTGGGATTGGATTTCATGACGATTATGGGAAAATTAGAAAAGCTAGTTTAAATATCGATTCAATTAAAAACACAAACTTCAAAAACCTCTACTGCTCTCCTTGAAATAGAAAGCATCCTTCTCCGGCTAGGCCCCCCATTTCGGCGAGATGTCACCTTCTTCTATTCAGCCCCAGTAACATCAGCCCAAGTCATAGTGCAAGGTGAAGAGGGGTGCGATGATACCGCAAAAATATGAAATTAAAAATTTCGAGCTTAATTTTAGTTACTCGCCGCGGCTTGGAAATTGTCCATGAAGCGTTTATCCAGCCAGAACGTCGGCTTAACGCAAGCTTTACCGGGGCTTGCTCCCACACGCTTTTGCCGTCAACAACCCCATCGAATTGTCCACGGCTTTAATAGAAACACTTATGAAATCCCCCTTGAATCGAGTCGACCAGAAAACGGAACTAGACATTGAGGCTGATTTTGTATGAAAATAAAAAAAACATTCTTAATCCTAGGTTCTGCGACGTCTTGCTTAGTTGAAAGAATGTCAGTGGGCTAGTCGATTTTTAACTGTGCGTATGAAAGTGCGCGTGAGAAGAGTGACCGTGATGGGAATGTTGCAGGGCGGCAATTTTGACCGGAATTAGATTCAGCGAGCTGTGCCGCACGCCGGTTTCGGCAGACATTTTATCGGCGAGGGACCGAATTTGCGCAGTCAAGCCGCGTAGGAACAAAGTTTCCAGGCAGTCATCGTGATCCAGATGCACATGCATCGACGAAACCACCAGATCATGAGCTTCGTGCTGATGATTGGTCAGACGTTCCGCCAGATTGCGCTCGTGATGATTGTAGACATAAGACAAGGTGGCAATACTGTAGATGGCTTGATCCTGAACCAGACGCTTGGTTTCGATTTCCTTGCGTAATAAATCGCGCACAGCCTCTGAACGGTTCGAATAACCGCGCGCGGCTATCCATTGGTCGAATTGCGCGGCAAGTTCGTCGCTGAGTGAGATGGTGAAGCGTTCCACAGTATGCTCCTCGTTATTGTTATTAAAAAATGCCGGATTATAGCGCAACGCCTGTCTCGACAGTCTCCGCCAAGGCGAATTGATTCCAGCAACAGGTAACATTCCGCCGGTTTTCCGGCCCACTTTTGACAGAGGCATTTCATGTCCGCCGGGCAGTATACGCACGATAACTTCAGCAAGATTCTGATACGCAGCCAGGTTTTGATAGCACTCTTGCTGTTGCTCACGCTTGTGGTGACGGATTTTTGGTTTCCGTCCGCCTACAGCTTAAAAGCCGGCGTCCACGGCGTAACTGCCATTCTGGCGGTAGTGGTCGGCACCTTTTTAACGCATAGAGCTTTCCCGTTGATTAAAGGTATGAAAGTCAATTTGGAGTCGTTACGCCGCTGGTTGTTGGCCGCCACCCTGCTGAATCTGGCCGGCGCGATCAGCGGCAATTGGATCTACATGCGCTACCGGGGCCAAGATGGGCCGCGCGACTGGATCTTGGCTCATAGACCGCTGTTTCATAACGTGTTGATGGAATTTAAGGAATTCATCTCGCTATTTCCGTTTCCGTTAATGCTATCCGCCACCGTATTACTCTATTACTACGGCCTGCCGATACAAATCCGCCGGGATTTATGTAAATTTGTCGGCATTACCATCCTGGTGTCCTGGAGTTTTTTGATGCTCGGATTCGTGGTCGGTCTGATCCTGGCCAAATTGCGTTTCGTTTAGGGGAGCTTACGATGGAACTTGATCAACACGACCAGCCAACCTCGGAACAACCACCCTATACAGGTCCTGCCGTGGCAGCCAGCTTATCGGTGTTGCTGGCCTTTTTCACGCTGATGGTTAGCCACCATATTTCCCGGTTATCCCCCGGACTGGACAAAATGGTACACAGCTTCGGCTACTGGATACCTGGCTCGCAGGGCAGCGGTCCGGACGGGAGTATCGGTTCCTACACCGGCAAAGAAACCTTGGCCTTAACTGTCTGGTTTGGCAGCTGGCTGCTGTTCCATTTGCTTTGGCGAAAACAAAATTTATCGCTAAATACTTGGACTAAGGTTTTTATCGTCGCACTAGGCTTGATCACGCTAGGTTTCTTCCATCCGCTATCTGATCCCATCGTGCTATTTATTTCGGATTTATTCTGAAAAGTCCTACTGGAATTTATGAACAACAAGACAACGAATACCCTGGTCGCCGCACTGGCGTTAATTGGCTTCAGTCTGGCATGCCATGCGGAAGGCGTATTGCTCAAATCCGAGCCCAAAGACAATACCGAGGTAGCGAACTTCGATGGCAATATCAAACTCTGGTTTAGCGGCAATGTCAGCGAACGCTCGCCATCCGTGGTGGTAGTCGATGGTCAAGGTAAACGCGTCGACAATGCCGATACCCGATTGGTATTGGGCGAACGCCATCGCTTAACGGCCAGCACCCAAGCCTTACAGCCCGGCCCGCATGCGATTCGTTACCGGGTCGTCACCGAGGATGGGCTAATCGTCAGCGGTGTACTGAAATTTACCGTCACAGACAACACCGCAAGCACCGAGGCAAAACCATGACTACTTTGAAAATCTGTCTAGTGGCGCTATTGATGTTGGGTTTTACCTGGCAAGCCGACGCTTCGGTGCCGCTGGGCGGAAATCGAAAAGGCGTGGGCGGCGCGTTTGACATGTACGGCTGCATGCAAAGCAACGATTATTACGTCGTCAACTTCGCGGCCTATCAATCCGATCTCAGCCAAACCAAGGATATGAAAACTCTGCCGACCGCGGAATGCATCGACATCCCGTTGGTGGGTAAAACCCAGATAACCCTGGACTTGCTGGATAGAGATGTACGCAAAAAACAGGTGGCGCTGAAAATCCTCCGCGAAGACGGCCAAACGCTTGCCGAACTGCCGATGGCGGTCGCCAAGCAAGGGGTGGTTTCGGTCAGCGTGGATTTCAAATCTGCCGGCAAATATCAGGCGGTATTGCAGGTCAAAGACACCGATTTGAATATCGATCCGGAAATCAGCGCCTTGCATATCCCGCTGACGGTCGCTTTGGCTGTCGAACAACCTGCCAGCGAGAAGCCTCTGTGGATATTTTTTATCGTTATCGGCTTATTGGTAGCAGGTTTGGCGTACTTCCTGCCACGCCTGCTGAACTCAAAACCAACCGCTACAACGCCTGAGTAAATCCAAGAAAGCCCGACAGAGCGAGTCCAACTAATAGAGGTTTTATTCCACTCCGGCGCGCTGTCGCACCGTATGCCCGCTCGGCCAAAACTTACCCAAATTTAACCCAAGACCATCGATTGAGGATTCCATCATGAACTTATCACGCTTGGCCGCCACCATGCTCATTGGCTCAACGAGTTTATTATTTGCCTGCGCCGATCTACATCACCATGAACACGAGCATCAACAAAGTGCATATTTCACGCCCGGACTCGGTGAAATCATGGCGCAAACTGCGGTTCGTCACAGCAAACTTTGGTTTGCCGGGCAGGCGCGAAACTGGGACCTTGCAGCATATGAAGTCGATGAGTTACGCGAGGGCTTTGCAGATGCCGGCAAGTATCATCCTACCCACAAGCAGATTAAACAGCCGATCCCGGAATTGATTGCTCAACATATGGATAGACCACTAGCGGGACTCGAACAAGCTATCAAGGACAAAAACTTGCAGAAGTTTATCGAAAATTACAAAGCACTCACTGCGGCCTGCAATGCTTGCCATCAGGGCACCGAGTTTGGTTTTAATGTGGTGACGCAACCCGGCTTTAATCCATTCGCGAATCAGGCGTTTGGCAGCGGCAATTAGCTGTAAACAGCTGAATCATTCGTGCCTTGTGGCCTAACTAGAGGGGAATAGAGAGAATATATACTTCCCTACTTCAAGTTTCGGCACATCCGCACCCTCCGATAGAGGGTTGGGTAGAGGAAATCAAAAAACCGAAATTTGAAGTGCGATGACCATACAACCAGGGAACAAGCCCATGGTTGTATGCTTGTCCTTATTTTCCGTTACAGGTAATTTGTCAATTTGGCAAATGCTTCGCGGACTTCTTTGAGCTCTTGTTCTGTGCCTGCAAAATCAGACTTTTTTGCTAAGTCTCTCGCTTTTTTCAACCTCAGCACCACCTTGTCACGCTCAAATTCAAATTTGTAGTTGGCGCTAAGCTCGCTGGCATTTTCGGAAATATCCTTAATCAGTGTGGCAATTTCTTGCGAATTGCCGGAAGGAATAGCATTCAAGGCTAGTTGAACTTTGGCATCCACTTCTTTCAATATCTCAGGCACATCTTTCTTGGCTTCCTTTGCAAAGGATGAACCGGATAAACCCAGCATTGCAAAAATCATGATAAATGCAATAAATATTTTTTTTAATGTCATATCTAAATCTCTTCGATGAATAATTTTTTTGTAGGTAAACAACGGCTGTATTTAATGTAGCGTTTTATTTCAGGATATTTTGTACTCCTTTTAACGTGAATTATTTAATTGGGACCTCCCCTATAAACCACAATTTGAGAATGTCGCCGCATTAAAACGGCGTTAGATAGTCCGCCCTGCGAGCGAATATTTGTCTTCGAGCCGATTGAACAGCTGGTTTGCGGCAATTCCGGTCGCCATCAGCATCACAGTCGCCACGGAGAAACCAACGGTATAAGCAAAGGCATCCACATCCAACCATATGTCATAGGCATGCACATAACCATGAAACACCATGACATTACCGACGATAAGCGCTTCTATAAGCAATGAAGCCTTAAATCTAAACGCCAGCATCAAACCCAACAGCAATACCGATAAATTCATAATGTTCTCGGCATGAACGATTTCAACAGGCATGAAAATCAGGCTGCTACCGATTAGCATCAAAGCCACAAAAACCCAAGGCATGAAATAAATGGTTTGTTTAGCGGATCGGGACAACCATAACCCCATCGCCAGCATCGTTAAAACATGATCGAAACTTTCTAGCGGATGGATTATGCCGCTCAGAAAACCGACGTCGCCGGTCGCCCCGTGTAAAGGGTGAGCGTTGACATAGAGCGGCAGCAAGAATGCCGCCAAACCGAGTATTTGAAAATATCTTGCCTTGCTATTCATGGCTATCCTCTAAGCTAAGTCATAAAATGTGACTGGAATTTGGTATGTATTCAAAAAATCTTGACGTATCTGCCAGCGTAAAAACACAAAAGCGCCAAGCCACTTCCAAGTTTGCCGAAGCAATAGAAACTCAAGCGGTGGGGGCCTGACGGACTTTCTCACCCAATTAGCCGGCTAAATTCCTAAGTCCTTTATATCTATTTTGCATTTCCACTATGCCTTGTTGGGCAACGGCATTCTCTATACTTGGGTTTGGCAGTAGCTAATCTGCCTTGTTTATCCGAGAACTTCGTTTTAAAAAATGTCGAAGTTATTCAAAAAATAAACGGTAAGGTCTAAATCTTCATCGAAAAAAAAGCCGCTAAATACTCGATAAAACTCTCAAAAACTTGATTTTCAATTTGGTTTGGCAATTCCCAAAAAAGGCGCAATAAGTTTTAGAAACGCACTTTGTTTAAAAGAGATTCACAGCGCTTCCTCCTGGGGCACCTATTGCGCCATTAAGCTTCATACACGAAAAAAGCCTTCATAGAATCCGGTCGCAAAAACATATTCAGAATTTATCAAACCCTACTTTTATTGCTTGGAAGGCAAAGCAATTTTAGCACTATTATGAAATTAAAATAAAATTTCTTACAATTTTTCTACCGCATGCCCCGTTAATAATTCTCTCAAAATTCATATTTAATACCGGCCTGCACCAGCCTTGGCGAGCCCGGCAACATACCGCGCACCCGGTCTACCAGATAATCGTTATCCAACATGTTTTTCAGCGAGATCTGCAAGGTCAGGTCTTTTTGTACTTTGTAAGAAGTAGCGAAATTGACCACGATGTATTCGTTGACTTTGCCGTATTGGCCGGACAGGGCTTCCACGCTGCTGGCACCGTTGGGGTGTTCGGCACCGCTTTGCAGATTCATGAAGTCGCCGAATTGTTGATCGACGAACACCGTTTCGAAATGCGCATCGAAGCCGTTGGGATGCGCATACCCGAGCGTAGCGGTCAGCAGGTTTTCCGGTGCATACGGCAAGCGCTTTCCGGCCGCCGAACCGTACACATTGCCGCTCGGGCAACTGCTTTCCGGCTGCGGGGTACCGTTGGAGCGCAACATGCAGCGGAACGGTGATGTCGATTCGGCGGTCGGCAGCCAGGTATACGCAATTTGCAGATAAGGATTGTGACTCCAGCCAAACACATCGCCCAGATCGACACGATTGAAAAACTCCACACCTTCGAACAAGGCCGAACCCTGGGCAACCGGGGAATCGTTGCCGCCTACCGTACCCAGCGCGGTGAGCACCTGAAAATCGTTATGGAACAAGGCCAACTCGCTTTTGACGCCGAGCAGCGGACGACCGCGGACGCCAAACTCGAAATTCCAGCTTTTCTCGGCGCCGATTTCCACGCTGTTGCCGTCGGCACCGATAGTATCCTCAACCCGTTGCGGCGCAAATCCTCTGTGTACGCCGAAAAACAGCGTCGCTTCGTCAATGGGCGAATAGGTCATCGCAAACGACGGCAAGGGCTCTGTCACCGACGAACCGCCTCGGGCGCCATTCAACTTGTTCAAGCGCTCGTAACCGACCGACTCGACCCGCACGCCGGGCGTCGCGGTCCAGTTGCGCCAGATGAATTTGTTCTGCACGAAACCGGAATAGGCCTCGGCGAAGCGCTCCTGAAATTCGCTGCGCGTGCCGCTACGGGCAGTACCCGAAGTGCCTTCCTCGGTGCGCCGGTATTGAGTCTCCATATGGGCGCGAAAACCCGCGTCCAACCGGCTTTCGATGCCGAATAAATCGTGCTTGGCATGCAAGGTCGGCGCCACGCCCCAGGTTTCGTAGTCGCGCAAACGGCCCCGCACCCACGGGCAATCGGTATCGACGTTAACGGCCTCGCCGTTCATCCGCGCGCTACGAAACGCCGTGCCGCAGCCCACGACGTCAGTCGGCTGCTGATTTTCCTGCCGCCACCAATCGCGGTGAAATCCGGACCAATAAAAACTGGTTTCCAGCGTTGCATCGGTATTGAAACTGTATTCGTGCGTCGCCGACGCCGCCCAGCGGTTAGTAGTAAAACGGTCGTTTTTGAACGGGTTGTAGCGCGAGCCGAAGTGACGGTACTCGGCCTCGGTCAAACCGAAGGTGGATTGCGAATCTTCCTGATAAAAGTCGCCGCGCAAGGTCAAGCGGTGCTTGGCGTTTATATCGACGATGCTTTTTAAATTAACATCATCGAGTTTGGCGAAAGTGTTGTCGCGGGCGCCGTCGCCTTCCTTGTGGATGTAGTCGATGGTGCCACCGGTGCTGTCGACGCCGGGAATGTCATTGAACATGCCGCCATAGCGAACGTGACCGTTCAAATAGTCGCGATTGCCGCCGGTAAAACTGGCAAAACCTCCAGGTTTGGTCGGCACTTTCGGTGTCAGGTAATTCACCGCACCACTTAGAGTTTGGGGGCCGAACTGGGTCAGATCCGCACCTTTATAAATTTCAATACCGTCGTAGCGCTCGATCGGCGGATGATAGTAAATGTCGTTGTCACCATAAGGCGCGAAGTTGAACGGCAGGCCGTCTTCCAGAAACAACACCTTGGTGGAGCGGAACGGATTCTGGCCGCGTATGCCGATATTGGGACGAATGCCGAAACCTTCTTCGTCGCGGACAAACACGCCGGGCGCCTTGCGCAAGGCTTCGTTGACGGTAAACACTTGGTCGCGCTCCAGGGTTTGCTTATCGATTACGGCCGTCGAGCCGGAAAAGGTCGCGGCTTTCTCAACGCTTTCAGCCACCTCGATATCAGGAAGTTTCTCAATATTTTGCCCGCCCGTTTTTAGTGATTCCGTTCCGACAGCTGGCGAATGAACTGATGATTCGGCAAAAACCAAACTCACGTCACCAACCACTAACAATCCTGTTAATAATTGCAAGGCATTCTTCATATAAATCCTCTGATCTTTTTCTGTCCAGCCTGATCGGCATAAGCTCCAGGCTTAACTACAACCTGATTCTTTGCGAGGATAACAAAACGCTACGAACGTGTGAATTATTTTTTATTTTTCATACCAACAGTCCCGGCTTATCCATTCGTTAATAACTTCAGGTTATCGGAGCCTTATGCGGGTAGTCTTTGGAAACACACTCCCTCTAATCAAGCCTTTGCTTGACTTGCAAGATACCTAGACTGACTTCACTGGTTGCATGGGTATAAAGGAGGGGTCCGGTAGCTAAAGTACCTAAACTTCAGTTCGGCGAAGGCGGATAAATTACATCGCGTGCATTTTATAGTCGACCCTCGGATAGCCTTTCTTATCGCGCGGATCGGCACTGTCACCGTTATCTTGAGCGCTATGTTGTTGCACGGATTTAGAAATCATCTGCTCCCAGTTTTCATACTGGGCATATTCCGTATCGCCCGATGCTTTGCGTTTAGCGAAATTGTCTTTCCCCAAACCAACCAGCTCTTTCGATGTTTTACCATTGATGACTTGCAAAAATTCATCATTGTTCTTGATTTGATCGCGCAACAGCCAATAAGCCACCTCAAACGGTATACGTTCTTCCAGCGGTAAATGCTCTTTAATGTAAAAAACCGACTTCTGAGCAGACTGCAAACTCCGGGCATTGATCTGATTCGCCTTACTACAGGCTGTCATCGACCATCCAAGCGATGCAATTAAAACCATAGCTAAAATTCTCATGTTACCTCCTGAAGATCATGCCGTAGGCTGCTCCCGGCATCACAGACAAATTAAACAGCACACTTTCAGACAAACCTAAACAAGGTCCGATTGTAACACTTTTAAGATAAATAATTTTTTCATCTTAATTGCCTTGCCAATACGGTCTGCATGCTTGGATACCCCGCGATCTATCTCGCTGTTCTTGGCGGTTTAATTCAAATTCCTTAGGCGGTTGGTAGCCTCTTATTGCAGCGATCCGCAAATATCCGGCATGACGTGGTTTGACCTGAAAAGGTTTTCATTAGCCTGAACCTCAACACTTTTGTTCAACCAAGTATAAAAACTGAGGCCACCGACCGGTGTAGCTTGGAAATGTCCCGGCAATATCTTGGATCCTATCGCGACTGTGTGTCTGCGACCGGTCGTCGGGAATGAGGAAGGCAGTGCGCGGATTTCCCGCAAATTGCGGATGATCCGAGCAGCCCATGAGTAGCTCACTTATAGCGTTTCGCCATTTCGCTTAACGGTTTGGCTTTAATTTTACCGGCATGCCCAACCGAACCGAATGCTTCGTAACGCGCCTGGCAAAGCGTCTGCATGGCGTCTCTGGCGGCCTGATAAATCTTGCGCGCGTCCAACTCCGCAGCATTTTCCGGCTGGGCGACAAAGCGGCGAATCGCGCCAGTGGACGCCATGCGCAAGTCGGTATCGATATTGACCTTGCGAACGCCGTATTTAATGCCTTCCACGATTTCCGCAACCGGCACGCCATAGGTTTCTGCAATATTGCCACCGTATTCGTTGATGACTTGCAGCCAGTCTTGCGGCACCGAACTGGAGCCGTGCATGACAAAATGCATATTCGGCAGACGCTGTTGCAAGGTTTTTAAGCGGCTGATCACCAACACTTCGCCGGTAGGCGGTTTGCTGAATTTATACGCGCCATGGCTGGTGCCGATGGCCACCGCCAATGCATCGATTTGAGTTTGTTTGACAAACTCCACCGCCTCGTCAGGATCGGTCAGCAAGCGACTGTGATCCGAATCCTGCTGATTTTCCAAGGAGCCCAGGCAACCGATTTCGCCTTCCACCGACACGCCACAAGCATGCGCCATGTTCACAACACGGCGGGTCACCTCGACGTTGTAGTCAAAAGAAGCCGGGGTTTTCATGTCCTCAAGCAAAGAGCCATCCATCATCACCGAGCTAAAGCCGGATTGAATGGCCTGGGCACAGATGTCGGGCGATGGCGCGTGGTCTCGGTGCATCACCACCGGAATATGCGGATATTGCTCGACAGCCGCCAATATCAAATGCCGCAGAAACACCTCGCCAGCGTAGCGATTGGCCCCGGCCGAGCCTTGCATGATCACCGGGCTGTCGCAGGCATCGGCTGCCTGCATAATGGCCTGTACTTGCTCCATGTTGCTGATGTTGAAAGCCGGCACGGCAAAGCTGTGTTCCGCCGCATAATCCAAAAGTTGTCGTAATGATATTAAAGCCATGAACGGCTCTCCTGAGCTTGGTTTTATAAGATTCTATCTGGCGTCCGGCAGTATCTATCGCAATTCAAGACGCAAAGATTATGGATTCAGAAGTTTTCCGCGTCTCGGCGGATCAGCCGCTTGTTTAAAGCCTGCCGGCTAATCCCCAGCAAACCGGCCGCGACACCTTGATTGCCTTGGGCACGCTGCAAAGCTTCGGCGATCAGCGCTTCTTCGGCTTCCTTCAAAGTCGGCAAACGTTCCGGAAAGTTGCCGGACCAGACCGGCATCCCATTCATCAGATTGCCATCGCTATGCGTCGGCATCTCATCGGCAATGGCCTCCTTGAAGCTCTGCAAAGATAACACCGCGCCCTGACTACGGGCGACCGCATCGAATGCCATGCCTTCCAGCTCGCGGATATTGCCGGGGAACGCGTAATTGTGCAACCACTGAAACAGCGCCGGCGGCACGCTGGGCGCGGGCTTTCCGAGGCTGTCGGCGGCTTTTTCCACGAAATGCAGCGTCAGTTGCGGCAGATCTTCCCGGCGTTCGCGTAGCGGCGGCAATTGGATGTGATGGGTCCGCAACCGAAAATATAAATCCTTGCGAAAAGCGCCAAGCTCGACCTGCCGCCTGACATCGCAATGGGTCGCCACGATGATCCGTGCCCTACTTTGCCGGGGCCGGTCCGCGCCTATTGGGTAGAACGAGCCATCCTGCAACAAACGCAACAGTTTTACTTGCGAGGCGATGCTGAGGTCGCCGATTTCATCGAGAAACAGCGTGCCCTCGCCGGTGTTGGCGATCAAACCGTCACGGGCCCGTTCGGCGCCGGTGAATGAGCCCTTGGCATGGCCGAACAGCGTATCGGAAAATAGCGTATCGTCCAGGCCGGCGACATTGACCGCCACCAAGTCGCCCGACCGGCCGGACACTCGATGCAAGGCCCGAGCGATCAATTCTTTGCCGGCCCCGGTTTCGCCGGTAATCAACACCGGTTGCGGGGAAGCGGCGATAGCTTCGATGTAGCAAAATATCGCAAACATGGCCGGACTTTGAGTGACGATGTCGGCGAATCCGCCCGGTTCGTGCGGGCTGTTGGTTAACAGTCTATCTTTGAGCGCCAAAAACTCCGCGCGCAACACTCTGGCCTCCACCGCCCGTCGCACCGCCGCCACCAGACAGTTTTGCTCCACCGGCTTTAGTAAATAATCGCTCGCGCCGCTACGCATGCACTGCACCGCTATCTGCAAATCGTTGGTGGCGGTCATCACGATCACCGGAATTTCCGGATACTCGGCGGCAATCTGTTCTAACAATTCCCGGCCGGATAGATGCGGCATGGTTAGATCCAGCACTATCACGCCGATGGACCGGCTAGCCAACAAAGCTAGCACCGCCCGGCTGTCGTCCAGGCTCAGCACCTCGGCAAACCCGGCGCTACGCAATACCAGACTGGCGCTGTGCAACAATTGCGCTTCGTCGTCCACCAGCAGGATAGGCAGGTTGCCCAGATCTTTACATTGCATGATTCGCTTCCATAGCTGGCACCGGATTTACCGGAAAAATGACACGGGCGCAGGTGCCTTGACCCGGCGAGGATGAAAAACTTAAGCGGCCGCCCTGGGCGCGCAGCAAGGACGCGCTGATCGCCAAACCCAGCCCGGTGCCACCATTGGCCTGTTTTGTGGTAAAGAACGGGTCGCACAGTTGCTCGATGTGTTCGGCGGCTATGCCGATGCCTTCGTCGCGGACTTCCAGAGAGACCTGCCGGCCGTCATCCAGCAACTTGGTGGTCACACTGACAGACTTTTGCGAGTCAGGAAGTGCATCCAAGGCATTGATCAGAAGATTGACCAACACCTGCTCCACCTGCTGAGGATCGCCGCGCAACAAGGGCAATGCATCGGCCAAATCGGTTTGGAAACTCAGGGTTTTTTGGTCTATCAAATGCTTCAATAAGCGCACCGCCTGTTCCACCACCTCATTGATAGCAAAACAAACCTGAGCCCCCGCACTTGGCGGGCGGGCATAATTTTTCAACTCGGCGACGATGCGTTCGATGCGCTTGGCGCCATCCTTCAGATCATGGATCAGCACCGCCGCACTATTGCGCATTTCGGTGTAAGGCAAGCCGCCCAGCGAGAATTCACCGGTCACTTGATAATGCTCCTCCAAAATCTCCAGCGCATCGCTCCAAATATCGGCGAGTAAGCCGGAGTTGAACAAAATCAGTTGATTGGGGTTGTTGATTTCATGAGCAACACCGGATACCAAGGTACCTAGGGCCGTCATTTTGTTGGCCTGAATTAACTGCAATTCTTGCTGACGGGCAACCTCTTCCAAGTGTTTACGCGCGCTGATGTCGCGGATGATCGCGGTCAGATAGCGTTCGGTCCCGCGCGTCCAACTGGATAGCGACAATTCGACCGGAAACTGGCTGCTGTCCTGCCTTAAAGCTATCGAATCCAGCATCGGGCTATTAAGTCGATTTATCTCCCTTTCTTCCCAGATTTGTTTGAAAAAGTCTGGCGACGGCTTAGCCAGCAACTGCTGGTATGGCTGCCCCAAGATCAGGTCTGCCGTATACCCGAACATCAGTTGCGCCCCCTGGTTCCAGGACACGATGTTGCCTTGCATGTCCACGGAGATAATCGCTTCATGCGCCGAGTCGGTGATGGCGCGCAGCCGGGCTTCGCTTTCCCGCAACCAGGATTCAGCTTGCACGCGTTCGTTGGTTTCTTCTTGCAAGTTGGCGTGCGCCCGGCGCAAAGCCAGCGTGTTGGCCCTGAGCAGCGCGAATTGATACAGCAAATACGCCAGCAGGACTACGGCGACCAGGTATAGCGCCAGACGATAGACTTCGGCTTGTTGCTCTACGCTGTCGCCGTAGTGGCGCAAGGCCTGTTGCAAATCATCGACCCGGCTGACTATAGGCTGGGCGATGGTCTGCCGCAATAGTGTATCCACTTTGGGCGAGACTTCTACGATCAGCCGGCCGTGGGCAATCAGCAGCCGATAGTCATCGGACAGCGAAGCAAGTCCGGCCAGCCCATCAAGCTCCAGCTGGATTTCGTTGGCCAATTCCGGCCGCGGGCTGTCCGTGAAACTGAACATCAAGCGCCATAAATTGCCCAGCTTGGCGGTATCGGCGGGCTTCGCGGCGGTCCGCAAGGTGTTGCCGATCTCGTCGAAGGACATCACCGAATTGCGCAGCAAGGCATTGTCCGATTTGAGGTACTCGATTTGCACCAAGCTATCCTGGACAGTCACGGTTAGCTGGTCCGCTAAATTAGCCATTAGTTTTTCGGCTTCAGCATTTGCCGGTTGCAATTCGGTTTGCAAACTCTGCGATAAGCGCAGCAGTTCCTGGCCGGCCTTGGTTAGTGAATCATAGTTAGCGAGCAGACCGGCACGGGCCAGCAAAATATCACGCATCAATTCGGCATCGCGCAATTCGATGATGCGCAGCGTAGTTTGCAGGCGGTTACGCCTTTCCAGTTCCGGGCTGGCGCTTTGTAGCCAGAGATAGGTCAAGGTCAGCAACAGACCGGCGACGATCAGCCTGGGCTGCCAGGAAATAGCGGTCATGGATTGGGTGCGTTCTTGACGGCCAAAGCCTTCCCGGCATATTCCCCGGTCAATGTCCGCAGAAATTTGACGATAGCATCGCGCTGTTTCGCCGCCAGCCGTTTGCCTAATTGATGCTCGGCCATCGTATCCACTGCCGCTTCCAGATTAGCCGCGCGACCGTCGTGAAAATACGGGGCGGTGACGGCGACGTTGCGTAAACTCGGCACCCGAAACACGCCCCGGTCTCTGTCGTTGCCGGTCACGCTGTAACGCCCTTCGTCCACCGCGCCCTGCCCGCCTTGCGGTGCGCCGAATATGCCGAATTTCTGAAATAAATTGCCGCCCAGATTGACACCCTGATGGCAGGCCACGCAACCCAGGGCATTGAATACTCGATAACCTTCTTGCTCGTCGCTATCGAGTACGTTTGTTTCGCCGCGCAGAAAACGGTCGAAGCGGGCATTGGGCGTGATCAAACTGCGTTCGAAATGACTCAAGGCATCGACCACGTCGGCTTTCGTCAATCCGTCCGGATAGATTCGGTTAAACGCATCGACATAATCCGGCATCGCACGCAGACGCTCGATCAATTCCGGCCATTTGGCGTTCATGATTTTCGGATTAAGCATGACTTTTTCGGTATGTGCTTCCAGCGTAGTCACTACACCGTCCCAATTGAAAAAGTAGTTGAAGGAGACATTGAACAAGCTGGGGGTATTGCGCAGCAGCGAAATGCCGTCGGCGGATTCGGCGCGGACTTTGCCGTCCATGCCGCCGCTGTCTAGCGGATGACAACTGGCGCAAGAGCGCCGGCCTTGATCGGAGAGTTTGGGGTCGTGGAATAAGCGCTGCCCCAACACCACGCGCGGAGCATCCAAGTCCACTGTGAGCGGCAACGGTGCCAGCGGTTCCGGCGTTTGCGCCTGCGCGGCAACCGATAAGGCTATACCCATGCATACCGCTAAAAAAAGCCCAGGAATACTTTTCTGCGTCATATTTACTGGTGTCGAAGCTTGGTTTACGAATCCGGTCTTCATTCTATCCTCGATTGAAATGGCGATACGCCTAAATTTCGCTGCGACGACAATGGATGGGAAACAGCTTCAATCCATACCTTTGCTTGGATAAACGCAGATTGTTGGTTTACGGCATTAACTCCATTGCCACTGCCCTGCGACAAAAGTTGCCGTATTCACAACCCTGACAGCTGTTCCCTGTCGCAGATTACCTGGCCTCACATCCGCAGCAAACAGTTTTTCCGCAACTTTCGTCGCACCCTCTCGCCAGAACAATCATGTCACAAACAAGCATAACACTCTGAATTTTAAACATTATTTATAAAAAACACTTTTGGCACGCTACTCGCATTGTTAGAGACAGAAGCTATCAGCAGTTTCTTTATCCGAGACGAGTTCTCAGCACTTTAATCATTTTAGGAGTATCCCCATGCAAACCAAATTAATCCCTATTCTGGCTATTTCCACACTATTCGCAGCCAACGCTGACGCCGCAGCCTTCTCGTTCAGCACCGGCGATTCGGATTACAGAATCGCCACCGGCGCACAAGCCGGCGGCACCAGCAAGGAAATAGAATCGGCCGACGATTTCGTATTGACGCAACATACCCAGCTAAACCAAGCCACGTTCACCGGTTTACTGGCTAACGGCGCCACACTTGGCGACATCGCCAACGTCAATGTGGAAATCTATAGGGTATTCGGAAAAGATTCGGTCAATCCGCCATCAGGCCGCGTCCCTACCCGCGTCAACTCACCCTCGGACGTCGCTTTTTTGGGCCGCGAATCGGCCAGCAACTCGCTGAGTTACAGCGTCACGCTATTAAGTGGTAACGCCTCGGCCGCCAACTCGGTAATTAACGGCATCCATCCACTGCCCGATCAAAACACCGGCGGTGAAGGCGCAGTTTCCGGGCAGGAGGTCAGATTCGACATTAATTTTAACGACGCCATCTCACTGGCGGCCGACCATTACTTTTTCGTGCCGCAGGTAGAATTGAAAAACGGTAACTTCCTCTGGTTGTCCGCAGCCAAACCGATAGTCGGCGGCAGCGGCCCGTTCACCCCTGACCTGCAATCCTGGATACGCGACGAAAACCTGGACCCGGATTGGCTGAGAATTGGCACCGACATCGTTGGCGGCACCACCTTTAACCAAGCCTTCTCGGTATCCGGTGTTTCCGCGGTACCGCTGCCCGGCGCCACCTGGCTATTTCTAAGCGGCATGCTGGGGGTAATGGGTTTGGGTAAACGTCGAAAAGCCGCCGCATAAATCATCCCGCGCTCCCTTCCCTCCTACCTGCCATGCCGTTGGCGATCATCTCGCCGACGGCATGGTTTTTTTTTGCCTAGAATGCTACTTCAGCGATGCCAAGAAGACGTTTATTTATTTGCTTGCCACAACGTAAAAAGCCGGCACTTAGCCGGCTTTTCTGATCAGAACCTCTTACTTTATGAAGAAGCCGATTTCAGCGGGTGGTAACGGTTGCGGATTCAGGCTTACCGTGGATAGCCTGCTGACCGCGCTATTAAACAGGTCAGGCAGCGGACCGGGTTTTGGCCCTTTCCAGAAACCGGGGTACGTGGTTCCGCACCAACCGCCGGATACATTTTGCAGTTCTTCAGCATTCAGAACTCTGAAACTTTGATCTGATTGAGCGTTCATTTGACTAACTCCTTTGAAATATCGAAAAATTCCCACCTGTAAAAAGGCAGCTCCAAACCGCGAGTCGAACCGCTCAGCCTTGAAACCAATCATTAAGGCAGGACGATTCAACTGGCTATTGCTCGTGACCAGAAAGGTCCATTTTCTGCCCAGAGCCAGAAAGTAACGCCTATTTCTCTCCGACCGGCAACGAACGACTATGAGTCCTATTACCAATCCCTGTGATCCGCCGGCGTAGTCACTGTAAGACTGCCGCGCCCTTAAATCTGTGGAAAAATACCTGCTGCCGCCAGCAATAGTCCCTAGCGCCTGAATTACCCTACTCCAACGATAATTTCGAAAGCTTTAGCTGCACCGAGTAACATTGATACGATTGCTCTGACGCGGTGCGGGCCCCTAAAAACAAACAGGAGAAAAATATGCAGCCGTTTATTTTCGGTTTATTGCTAAGCATTGCAGCAGCCACCGCCAATGCCCTGCCGCCTCCGGAGGCGAGATCGTTGCCGCTTGAAGAGATAAGCCTGGAGCACATCAATATTCAAGGCCAGATTCAAACCTGGCGCTTACACAAGGTGTGTATCGACGGCCAAGCCTATCTGCTAATCACCGGCACCACTGGACCGGGTGGCATTTCGGCAGTGTATAAGGACGGCAAACCGGAGCAATGTCAGATACATCCTGCTGAAAAATGACATGTCCATTGAGGACACAAGAGTGGGCACCCAGCGCCATGGACTGCAAGCTTCGAACTATCCAGGCAGCCTG
The DNA here is from genome assembly GCF_001644035.1 of Methylomonas methanica. Lineage (GTDB taxonomy): Bacteria > Pseudomonadota > Gammaproteobacteria > Methylococcales > Methylomonadaceae > Methylomonas > Methylomonas methanica_A. The sequence continues at coordinate 1,449 of NZ_LUUG01000051.1, read as the reverse complement.
GATTTGGTATTCCGCTTATGCCCCAGGAGGTACGCCGAGATAAAGTTGAAATGCTTGAGGCTTTCATTTGAAGCATCCTGTTATTGACCCGGCCCTTAAATTCCCTGGAGTAGTCATTCCCGCGAAGGCGGGAGCCGTTAGACCGCGCAGCGAATCCAATATAGCCACTGGGCTCCCGCCTTCGCGGGAGCGACGATATTTAAGGGCCGGGTAATAATCAGAGATTCGAATCTATTGCCCCTGCCCGCACCTGGCTATAAACCGCGCGCATCAGATAGCCGGATGCGATATTACGAAACGCCTCGTCGTTCATCAGCCGGACAAAAATATCTTCGTTACCGTCCATGCGTTCAACGAACAAGTTTTCTAACTGCTTATTAAACACCGGTGCAAAATTATCAATGGTGTTGGCCATCACCGCCTGCCGCAATTGCTCATTGGCTGCGGCGGTCTCTCTCACTTGATCAAAAAACAGTTGGTCGGCAGGCGTAAATTCAGTACCAAAACGTTCATTCAGCTTATCCACCAAAGTGGATAACTGAACGTCCTCATCCGGCTGACCAGTGCCAACAGCCGTCTGACCATACAATGGCTCGGTTTCTCCTACTTTAAGATCGATAGCGCCTTCACTGATTTTCTGTAACCGGTAATATTTCAATTCAACATCATCATCGACTTGAACCGTGCCGGTATCGGTGTTGCGCGGCAATTTATTCAGCAAAAAGCGCAGATAGCTGTACAGCTTTTCATGATCCGAATCCTGATACGGGATGATCTGGGAAACAAACATATATAAATTGCGGAAGGTTGCCAACTGGCCTTTAAAAAACAACCCATCTTCTTCCGACAGCTGTTTAAACCGTTCTACCGCCAAATCCAGCAAACCATTCAATTTTTTGTGTTCGCCGCCGGTGGGATTCATCCGATTCTTAAACCAAATTTCACACCAAGCATTCACCTCATCCTTGGTAAACACTTTCCATTCGATCAGGCTATGCGCCAGCGTGTTCAGTTGTTGCGGATCGGTATCTTCGCCTTTCGGCGTCACTTCATAATAGGGTTTGAAAGCCTTATAGATATCTTCCGGCTCATTCACAAAATCCAGCACAAAGGTGTCGCTTTTACCACGCGTCGTGCGGTTGAGCCGGCTCAAAGTCTGTACCGCCTGAATCCCGGCCAAGCGTTTATCGACATACATACTGTGCAGCAAAGGCTGATCAAAACCAGTCTGGTATTTCTCCGCCACCAACAGCACTTGATAGTCTGCGGTATTAAATTTTTCCGGTAGCTCGGTTTCCTTGATGCCGTTATTCATATTCACTTCGGTGAATTTTTTGTCCGCAAACTCCTTTAAGGTAATTTCACCGGAGAATGCCACCAGTGACTTCACATCGGTATAGCCTTTTTCCTTGATGTACTTGTCAAACCCCGAGTTATAACTAAATCTGG